>DASPUN010000073.1:0-399982 GCA_035622875.1 Candidatus Acidiferrales bacterium | reverse complement strand
TCGGCCACCCACTTTGACGTGCGGCCGCATCCAGATTCGGACCGTGCACGTGATTTCACCGCTCCGGATTCCGTCCCGAAGACGTTTCGCAAAGAGCATTCGACAATCCGGATGTCGCTATTTGCCGGCCTGGGTCAGCGTCGCGCCAGCGATCTTCACCGTCTGGTGAGCCCAGTTCGTTCCCGGATAGGTGAAGAGCAGATCGTAACCGGGTGAGCCACCCGCCACGACGATATGAAAATCGTCGGGGCTTTGAACGACAGGAACGCGCCCGCCGGGCTTCAGATTGTCGAGGAAGATCTGCGCGCGGTCGGGCCGGATCCGGCCGTCGGCGACCGATGCACGGATCAGCGCCTCTTCCGAGCCTTCCCCGAACGCCGCCGTCCCGCCGACCAGCCTCTCGTACGGCACGCGGGTCTGCTCGTAGAAATACTCCTGCAAGCTTTTTCGCGTGTAGCCGTGATTTGCGAGTTCTACCGCGCAATCCGGATGCAGCACAATGATGTGCTTCTGCGCGTGCGGCCAAGCGACGCCCCGATTGCGAATTGACGCGACCATCTGGTCGATCACGCCCTGCGCTGTCCACGGAGCGACTGCGCCGCCGCCGAAGACCGAGGGGTTTCCGGCTGAAGACACTGTAACCGTGCTGTCTCCCTTCTCGAAGCCTTGGCTCACGTTGTACGGTTCCCACGGGCTCTTCGCCGTGTCTTCCGAAAATGTGTAGAACGTGTAGCCCTCGAGCCTCCCCGTGAGGCCCATGAAGTTGACCTGCGGCCACGTCTGCCCAATGTTCAGCAACGAGAGTTCCAGCGCGCGCCCGACGGTGCTATTCGCTCGCCATCCAATTCCCAGCATGCCGATGCCGGAATTAAAGTTGAGCTCCTTCGCGATCGGACCGTCCACAATCACGACCGGCGTGAACGATCCCGTGGAAGCCATCACGTGCGTCAGATCGTAGTGTTTGTCCGTGAAGCCTTCCATCGCCGCGAGAATCACCGGGAAATATTCCGGCTTCGCTCCCGCCATCACGGAATTGATCGCGATCTTCTCGACCGTTCCCGTGCCGCCCTTTACTGCCACTTGCCCGATCACTTTGTCCGGCGGAAGTGTGGTCCCTGCCTCCATCGCCTTCACGAGTTCAGGAGTCGGCGGGACGATCGGCAATCCATCGGCCCAACGACTGTCGAGAAAGAGATCATTCACCTTCTGCGCTGCGTCGACGTAGTCCTTGCCCGTCACTTTGATATTCGCGTTTTCGAGCAGCTTCCGCGCCTGTGAGGGGTGCGCTTCCTCCGCCGTCAGCGGGCGCGTGAGATCGTCGACCATCCTATCGAAAAACTGATTGACGATTTCCTGGACTTCCTGCTTGTTCGAGCGCGCCACGTAATATTTGTCGGCGGGAAGAGCGAGCATGCGAATGCCGGGCATGCCGCGATCACTCGCCGCAGACTTGGCGTCGTCCAGAAATTCGGTTGTCGTGAAATAAACTCCGGGCAATCCTGTCTTTTCAATTTCGATTGTGTCGTGGGAACCCCACCACGTGCAGCTCCCTCAATCACCGACACCGAAAACGAAAAGATCGCCCTGCTGCTTCACCGTGGGATACCACTTGGGAAGGTCCGTAATCGTCTGCGCCGCGGGTTTCGGATACATCACGACGATCGCCTTGGGATACTTTTCCTTGATCTTGTCGGCGAGCGCGTCGAGGAAATTGCTCGCGCCATATTTGCCGTTGTCGATCAGGACGATTTTCTTGCCGTCGAGGGTTCCTCCACGCGGGCTTATGCCGAGAGTCTTCGGCGGAGGAATTTCGCCGCGCGGATTCATCACTTCGAGCGTCACCTGTGCGGAAGCCGTCGCGGCATAAAACAGTCCGCCGACGACCAGCGCGGCCGTCAAAAACCAATTCGAATTCCGTTTCACGGTTGTTTCCCCGATCTCGCCCACCCGGCGCGTTCCAAACCTTGATTCGCTGCAAGCGCCCTCAAGATAGTCACGGTACCTAGGAATGTCAATTCCGTCGCTATTTATGGGCCGGTGCGGCGCTGACGTCTGCCTCTGGTTCCACGCCGAGGTAGCGGAGAAACATTCGTGGCAGCTCATGCCCGAGTGTCTCGTCGTCGAGCTTTAGAACCCCTTCAAAGACACGCGCGCGACCGAACAAAATCAGCTCCCGCAAAGCGAGCGCGATCACGATGAACCCAAATCGAACGGCGCGCTCCGGGTCCGGATGCTTGATCTGATCACGCCAGATCATGAAGGTGTCCACCATGGACTGAAAGGAGCGCGCCTCGGACGCGCGGGTTTTTCGTACGAAGTCCGCCTGCCAATGAGCTTCGGCATACTGAACCGCCGCACGGCTCAAGCCGGCGTCGGCGCGAAAGTTTCGGATCATTCCCTCGATGATGTTGCGCGAGAACCGGACAAGTCCCATGGGCCTCACCATCGCCGGATCGACTTGCGCGGCAGTCTCGGCCGCGCTGCGCTTCCCAATGCGCTCGAACACGGCAGCCATCAATGCATCCTTATCGCGGAAGCGGCGGTAGACGTTTGCGGCCGAAATTCGCGCCTCCGCCGCGATGCGCGGCAGCGTTGTGCCCTCAAGGCCATACCTGGCGAGTACCGCTTCAGCGGCGTCCAACATCCGACGCAGCGATTCCCGGCTGCGTTCCTGAACCGGCGGGAGGTGTGCTGGTTTGCGAGGCATGCGGGCGACTTTTCTCCTTGACATAAAGTGAATCGGGATTAACATTAGGCACCCAATATGTGAATGTCAATTCACATATTGATGCCCAATTTTGAGCGAGCCAAGGAGGCGATTCACAATGAACAGAGAAGATCCTTTCAGCGGCAGATGGAAACTCAATCCCGAAAAGTCCAACCTCGATCCGAACCACCGGCCCTCCAGTGCAACGATGCACTGGGAACGAACGTCGGAGGGCTACCGGATGACCGCCGAAGGAGTTAAAGGCGATGGGAACGTGGTGAAGGAACGGCCGGCGACGTTCATCCTCGACGGCAAGGATCACGCTGTGCCAGATTCTCCGGGCTTATGCGCGGCGATGTCCCGTCCCACCTTGAATGCCATCGAGGTGGTAACCAAATATGCGGGCAGCGTCGTCGGGAATGCCAGCTACGTTGTTTCCGGGGACGAAGCCACGCTGATTGCTAGCGTTTCGGGGATCGACGCACAGCAGCAGCCGTTCGAGACCATGGCCGTCTTTGATCGACTATAGCCGAGGGCATGCTCGCGCGAGGCGCGAGGGCACGCCGGGAGGGTAACGTCTGACGACTGTTACTGCCAGCCGGAGGTGTCGCCGTAGGGCAGGCCGGTTATCACGGCGATGATCGATTGGATCTTGCCGTCTTTAATTTTGAAAATTTCGGCGAACTCTTCGTCGAGCGGGCGCAGAGTGAAGGGAAAAACCCACGACGAGAGACCCGCTTGTCGTAGCTAGCAGAACGCTTGCCGCGGGCAGAAAATCGCTAAGGCAGGCTGAATACGAAATACGTCGTGCCGGCGGTGACGAAGACGTACTGCTTGCCATCCACCGAATACGTCACCAGATTCGACCGCAGTGACGAGCCCGAGTAAATGTCCCACAGCGGCTTGCCAGTGACGGCGTCAAGCGCGAAGAAATTTCCTTCGTCGCTGCCGGAGCGACCGGCGTGGGATCGCGAGGGATTTCCGCGCTTGCGCGCGGAGCGAGCGCAAGCAGAATTGCCGCCGCAAGACACAACGCCGAGACCAATTTTGCTTCCACTCCCGCAAGAAATTTGTTTGATGCTTCGCGGATGATTACATCGAATTCGCGACTGTCAGGCGCGGACCCCATTCATCGTTGGACGATTCCGGAAAACCGCGATACCGGGCATTAAGGCAGCTGCGGGCATTCAAGGCCGTCGGCTCGCCTGGCGCCATTCCTTCGTTCATGCCTTTTACTCGCTGGGCACTGGTACTAGTGGTTTATTGCCAACGAAACATCGCGCGCTTTGAATAGTGTCCGGAGGCACCAATTCCCGGCTTTCGGTGTCCACTCCCATAGTCATGAAACTTCGCGTGCACTTGATCGCACTGTCCCTTAGCCTGCTTCTCGCGCCGAGGGGCGTCTTCGCTTCTCAGGCTGTCCCTCTCGATCAAGCAGAAATCCTGGGTCGTCTCGCGATGGGCTATCCACCCAGCTATATCGCCCATCTCGTCAAGACCCGCGGCGTCAGTTTTTCTGCTACACCCGATTTTCTCGTCGCTGTAAAGCTTGCCGGTGGGGACGGAATTTTGACAGAACGCTTGTCTTCCGCCAAGTCGCCGTTCAACGAAACCGATGAGTCGGTCGAGCATTTCGGCAGATGCGCAGAACTGATCCACACTGGAGATATCGAATTCGCCGAGGAAGAATGCCGGGACTCCATTGGAGAAGATCCGAAGAGTCCGTGGCCCCTGCTCGTGAACGCGAAGTTGATTCCATCCGATCAGAGCGAGGACAATCCATCCAGTGCCGACCAAGACCAAAAGGCGAAACGACTCGAGCTTGTCCAAAGAGCTATTGCTCTTGCTCCAGACTTGGCGGCGACCCGTGAAGCGGCAGCCATTTTCGAAGGACGGCCACTCTCCTTCTCTGATGTCCAGGGAACTCCACCGTTGGATGATGTACAACTGGAGGTTGGGCTAGACATCTGGGGCAGCCAAGGCTACGTTTGGCCGTACGCTGCTGGTTCGCATAGTCCTGCCAAGGACTTTGGCCCCACGTCCGACCAGTCCATCACCATTGATTCGCTAACAATCGAGCGCATTCGGATGGAGCCCGATCTTGCCAGCAATCACCTCGTACTCGCGAACGATTACGATGATCAAGTTCACAACTTCGAAATGGCGGAATACGAACTCCGAGAAGCCCTTCGTTTGGAGCCGGACAACGCTGACCTCCACACCCGTTTGGCGCTCCTCTATCACGATTACCGAAACAAGGAGGCAGCCCTGACCGAACTCCGTGAGGCTGCTCGAATCGTTCCCTACGGGAGCCATCAGCACATTGCGGTGGCCACTGAACTCGAAGCGCTGGGACGCACTGCTGACGCCATCGCGGAACTACAAACGGCAATCAACCTGCGTCCGACGGATGAGGACGTCAGTGATAGCCTGATCGATCTCTATCTCAGTCGAAAGGATGCTAACTCGGCTATCCAGGAATTGCGTCGGTCGCTCAAGGCCTCGTCTGCCATGTTCAGCGACGAAGCCAAACTAGTGGAGGCACGCTACAATGATGAGCGGCGTCTGGCGGAACTCCTTCAGGACAACCACGACCTGGACGCTTCCGCCGAGCAGTATCTCCTTTTGCTTCGCATCTACCCCGATGACTCGGGACTTCACAACGACTATGGCACCGTTCTTGCCGATCAGCATCGAATTGATGAAGCCATCAGCGAATATGACGAAGCCATAGGACTTGATCCTCGCAACCCATCCCCGCATCACAACATCGGACTATGCCTAACCCAGAGGAAAGAACTCGATGGCGCTATCAGTGAATTTCGCCAAGCGCTCGAAATCAATCCAGACAATCCCCACACCGAGATTTATCTTGGTGCCGCACTAGCCCAAAACGGCGACCTACACGCCGCAATGGATCGATTGCAACAGGCCATCGAGAAAAGCCCCAAGGATCCGGAGGCCCACGCCACGCTCGGGTACGCTCTTATTCAGATGAGAGACACGCCGGGCGCCATCAAGGAGCTCAAAGCTGCCTTGGAGATCCAGCCGGATTCCCCTCTGGCGGAGAACAACCTCGCGTGGCTCTATGCAACCGCAGAGAATACGAAGTTCCGAAATCCGTCCGAAGCCCTTGTCCTCGCCCGTAAGGCCGTTGAGTCGTCGGCCACGCCGAATCCTGCGTTTCTCGATACGCTCGCGGAGGCGCTGTTGTTGAATGGCAAACCTGCTGAAGCGCTCGCTGCCGAGAATCAAGCCATAAAGCTCGACCCTCAAGACGCCGATCTACAATCGCGCCTTCCGCGCTTCCGCGACGCCGCAAGCAAACTCACTGCGCGTAAGCCTTGATCCGGCGACAAGCCTCTTCCTTCAAACGCTAGGGTGCTCACTGTGCTTTTGCCAGCCGCCTGGTCCACCACACAGGTGTATAATCCGCCACCGAAATCGGGCTGCGGGCAAGGGGGTACCATGAGGAATCGTTCGTTCGCGCTGGTATCGCTGGCGTTGGTTGCTGCGGTGCTGCTCACGCCCGCGAGTGCGTCGGCGCAGCAATCGTGCGAGAGTCTCGCGTCACTGAAAATTCCGAATGTCACGATCACAACGGCGACGTCGATTCACACGCCGCCGGATTTCGACGTGCCGAGCACGCCGGGACGCTTCGGCACTCCTCCGGGACTGAAAGTATCGGTGCCGTTTTGCCGGGTGGCGGGCTTTGCGGCGCCCACGAACGATTCGCACATCGGCTTCGAGGTTTGGCTGCCCCTTCCCGAGAATTGGAACGGCAATTACATCGGCATCGGGAATCCCGGGTTTATCGGCGACATTCGCTTCGGCGGAATGGCGAGAGAGGTCGCGCGCGGCTCCGCTGCGGCGTCGACTGACACCGGCCACTCCGACATCAATCCAACCAGCGAAGCGCCGGACGCGTGGGCGATCGGCCATCCCGAAAAAGTCGCGGACTGGGGGCATCGCGCGGTCCATGAGACAGCCGTCGCGGCGAAGGCGCTAATCCTTGCGTACTACGGCAAGCCACAGAAACTTTCCTTCTGGAGCAGTTGCCACGAAGGCGGCAACCAGGCTCTCACCGAAGCGCAAAGATATCCGAACGACTACGATGGCATCGCCGCCGGAGATCCCGCCTACTACATCTCGCATCTTCAGGCTGGCTCGGAATATCTCGCTTGGGTGAACGTCAAGGATGGCGTGAAGGGGCCGGGTTACATTCCACCGAGCAAATTCCCCGTGATTCACCGCGCGGTGCTCGACAAATGCGATGCGCTCGACGGCGTGCGTGACGGTTTCATCGAAGTCCCGACGCGCTGCCATTTCGATCCGGAGTCGATTCGCTGCGCCGGCAAGGCGGATTACGCTTCGTGCCTGACAGGACCACAAGTCGAGACCGCGAAGAAGATTTACGAAGGCTCGAAATTCGCGGACGGAAAGCAGATCTACCCGGGATTTGAACCGGGCAGCGAATCGGCCTGGGGCGTGATGATCACGGGTCCTGATCCGCTGAGCATCAACAACGGATTTTTCAAAAGCGTCGTGTATGAGAATCCCAACTGGGATTACCACACGTTCGATGTAGACCGCGATACCAAGCTCGCAGAATCGAAATATGGCGCCGTCGTGGATTCACACAATCCGGACTTGAGCGCGTTCAAGGCGCACGGCGGGAAACTGCTGATTTACGCGGCGTGGGAAGAAACCGCAATTCCCCCGCGCAGCATGATTGACTACTACAAGAGCGTGCTGACCACGATGGGCGACTCCGACGAGACGCGCAATTTCGTTCGACTATTCATGGTGCCGGGATTCGGAATGTGCCCCGGCTTTGGCACGGGCGGCAACGGCGCGTTCGATGCGCTCGACGTGGTGATGAAGTGGCGCACGACGGGCGTCGCACCGGACAAGATTGTGGCTTCGCATCGCGTTGGAGGAGAAGTGGACCGCACACATCCGGCGTGCCCATATCCGAAAGCGGCGATCTACGACGGCAGGGGAGATCCGCTCGACGCCGCCAGTTTCACGTGCGGCAATCCGAACTGGTAAGCGCGGACGGGGGACGGCGTTCACGGCAAACCGAGGCTGCCATAAGCGCGCGGATAGGTAACGATTCCCCACGGCGTCTGGAATCCGCCGATCACGGTGATGGGCTGATAGGTGTTGGCGTCGATCACGTAGACACTATTCGAGCGTCCGCAGGCGAGCAGCAATCGCGAATCCCCAGGCGTAAACGTGAAATGCCAACAGCGCTTCCCGATTGGAGCCTCCGCGATTTGCTGCAGCGAGTCCGCTGAAAATACCTGCAACTTTTGAGCCGCGGCGGCCGCGACAAAAATTCTTTTCCCGGCGCGGTCGAACGAGACGCCATACGGCTTCGCGGCGGTCGTGGTCGTCTTCATCACATTGAAATTCTGATCGAGCAGCAAGAGCGTGCCCGAACCTTCCATCGTAACCGCGTAGGAATCTCCCTGCGGCGAACGCTTTACGCCACGCGGCCGCTTGCCGTATTTCGAAATGTCGACATTCTTGATGAGCTGGCCCGTTGCCGTGTTGAAGATGCCGAGATTGTCTTGTGCCTCGTTGGCGACGACGAGCACATTGCCGTCCGATGAAAATTCAAGGCCCTCGGTTTCCTTACCGGCTGTGAACACAGTCCCTCGCGACCAATCCTGTACGTTGAACGACGCGATTTGCGCGGGTTGCTCGTTTTCTTCTTCCTCCTGCTCGCCGACAGCGGTTTCTTTCGGCGGCCCAGCTTCCGAACCGGGCTCAAATGAGGCGAACAGCCACTGGCCGGTCGGAAACATCTTGATGAATTCAGGATTGTCGCCGACCGGAATCCTGCGTACGAGACTCAATTTCATTCCGTGCGTGTCGAACACGGTCGCGTCGGCCGTGTCTTTGTTCGCGGTGATCAGATACTGACCGTCAAACGTGAGGCCGATTCCGCGCGGCGCGACGTCTTTAGGATGCACGCGCTTGACGACCTGCAAGGTCGATAGGTCGATGACGGAGATTCCGCCGTCCTCCTCAGTCACGTAGGCGACGTTGGCCGGAATCCGCGTCAGCCGCAGATAGACGAGCCCGCCCAAAGCGACAATCGCGAACATCAGAGCTACCCACGCCACGAGTTTACGCACGCTCATCCAAATGCCTTTCGAAAGTGATGTCGTACAGACCGCAATGCAAGATTTGCGGCACGATATCTTGGACGCATCATCGCGCGGGAAGGTTTATTTATGATGGCGTCAAACAAATCCGCGCCCGCGGCGGTGAAAATCGTCACATCATCGTGCTGAGCTTCGCTGTAATCCAGCCCGCCCCGTGTTTCACTTCGAGCTTGTCGACCAGGATCGCGCCGTTTCTGCATTTGCCCGTCACGCGAATTGTCAAGCCGACGTAATCGGCGATGTCCGGCGACGGCGCGAGCAAAATGTAAAACTTCTTGTCCAACGTCACGATGCCTGCAGGCTTTCCCATCTTGAGGCAGGCCGTGCCGCATTTCTTCATGTCGAGGTGATCGTTGCCGGATTGCGTCGTATCGGTGGCGTAGCAGGACGCATCGACAAGCGTGCCCGTCCAAACCTGATTCTGTTCGGCGCGCCCGAGCGTCCCAGCTCCCGCCAGCAAGGCGCAAATCGCCAGAATCCGAATCACCCTCATGACAAGCTCCCGGTTCGCGATGTCCGTAGCAGCGCCCGCGATTCTACACCGCCCGGCGCATATTCGAGATCGGAATTCCGGGAATTGGGATTGACGGCGAGCGCGGCTCTTCCGCAATGGACCGCCATGTGATATATCGCCTATAAAAGCAATGAATCGACTTCGTACTCTCCAAGCTGTGTGGTTGCTGTGTGTTTTCTTCTTTGTTCCTACCGCGTCGCTCGCTCAGGAAAAGTGTCCAGCGCCAACCGCGTTTATGGCTTCTTCCGCACCGAATATCTTCAGCGCTCAGCAGGAAGTGGACCTCGGCGATGTGCTGGCAGAGAAAGTCGAACGCAGCTCGAAAATCATTCACGACGATGCCTTGG
Source organism: Candidatus Acidiferrales bacterium (assembly GCA_035622875.1). GTDB lineage: Bacteria > Acidobacteriota > Terriglobia > Acidiferrales > UBA7541 > Palsa-295. The sequence continues at coordinate 390,238 of DASPUN010000073.1, read as the reverse complement.
CAGCGCACATGAACTCGCTCCTGGGTCGCATCCTAGTGCAGATACCGTCGACTGGTCTGCGGTTCCAAGTGACCCTTCTCGACGATCCGTCGGTCGACGCCTTCAGCCTGCCGGGGGGTCGAATTTACGTCACGCGGAAAATGGTCGCTTTCATCCGCAACGACGACGACCTCGCGGGCTTGCTCGCACACGAAATGGGGCACATTCTTTCCCATCAGAGCGCAATTGAAATTACGCGCCAGCTACATGACATCCTCGGTGTTACATCGGTGGGGGACCGCAAAGACATCTTCGACAAATTCAACCGGCTGATCGACAACTACGCGCGGGACCCGAAACTTCTTGAACAACAAGCTAAACAGGAAGAGCCGGAGCAGTATCAGGCAGACCATGTGGGCTTGTACGCGATTGCGAACGCTGGGTACGCGCCGCAATCATTCGCCGACTTCTTTGACCGTCTCGCGCGGACTCGGGGCAAGACCGGAGGGTGGATGTCCGATCTCTTCGGAGTGACTACTCCGGACCAAAAGCGGTTGCGAGTGATCTACAAAGACATTGACGGGATGCCAGCGGCATGCCGGACCGCGCCGGTCGGAACCGCAACCGATGAGTTCCTTCGGTGGCAATCGGACGTCATTGCGTATTCAGGTCTGGGCAGAAAGGAGATGCTAGCCGGTCTGCTCGCCAAGAAGACTCTCGACCCGCCGCTTCGCAATGATGTTACGAATCTGGCGTTCAGCCCCGACGGAAGATACGTGCTGGCTCAGGATGACGCCAGCGTTTTCGTACTTTCCCGCGATCCGCTGCGCTTGTTGTTTCGCGCCGACGCCCCGGATTCACACGCGGCGCAGTTTTCACCGGATTCCCAAAGCATCGTTTTCGACACGCGCGGGATGCGCATCGAGAAATGGAATATATCCAATGCGGAGCGCGAGAGCGCGCACGAAATCGCCACGCCGGGAGGGTGCAATCAGACGTGGTTGTCGCCTGACGGGAACACATTAGCTTGCATCAACGACGCCTTCGACCTCTTGCTGTACGACGTTTCGAAGGGAGAAGTCATCTTCACCAAGAAGCACGCCTTCGAACCGAACGATAGCGACCGGTTCGCTTACCTTCGTCAATTTCTGTTCTCTCTCGGCGGTGAATTCCAGTGGGTCCACATGGGCTTCTCACCGGACGGGAAGACTCTGCTGGCTGCGAATCTGAGCGGCTCTGTCGCGGTCGATGTTGCAAGCCGTACCGCAGTCGCGTTGCACGGCGCACTTCCGGAACTGGCGAGGGGAGGCTTTTGCTTCCTGACTCCAGATCGCGTGATTGCGATCAACTCCCGCGATGAGAAGAACTCGGCAATTCTGAAGTTTCCTTCGGGTGAAGTCGAGAGCCGACTGCCACTTGGCGGCGAACGGTGGCGTGGAACATCACACGGCGATTACGTCGTCGTCGGTCCGCTGAAGGATTTTCCGACCGGCGTGTTGGATTTGAAGTTGCGGAGGTTCGTGTTCGGAGTTAAGGACACGTACGCGGTCGACGCGTACGAAGGAACTGGAGTCTATCAGGCGCGGGACGGCGAAATCGTCTTCTTCGATCTCGACAATCGGAAAAATGGAGCGCACACTCCCATTTCTCTCTCGCCGCTCGGTACGCTGCGAGCCGAAGCGGTTTCGCCAGACTTGAAATGGGTCGCCATCTCGGGCGAGACACGCGGTGCTGTATGGGATATGACGTCGGCGAAGCGTATGTACTATACCCGTAGCTTTCACGGCGCCTACTTCGACGGGGATACCTCGCTGCTTGCCGACTTCCCCAAATTCGAACCACAGGCGAGATCAATCGCACGCTTCGATCTCCGAGCGAACTCGATCGATACGGGTGCTCCGGTCGACGACCAGTCGTCCGTGCGCCAGCATGGGCAGTTTCTGGTTGCCGAGAAGGCCTCCGGAAAAAGCGGGGCCCAAACCATTGAAGTACGCGATGTTCGCGATGCGAAATTGCTGTGGACCCGCGCCTTTCCAAAGGGCGTTCCGATGATGACATTTGACCCGCGCGCGGCTAGCGTGCTTTTGGGATGGCGTGTCGACGAAGACGCGGCAAAAGAGGAACTGAAGTCAAACCCTGCGTTACAAGCTCGCCTCGCCGCCATACGCGACCGCAAGAATCCCTATCTTCTGCAAGCTCTCGATGCACGCACGGGGACAAAAACCGGAGAGTTCATCGTCGATACCGGCAAGGGATCGTTTCGGATCGCCCAGGCTTACGCCATCGGCGATTGGGCGGTCGTCGTTGACTCGGAAGGGCGCACTCTGCTCTTTTCGGTATCAACCGGGGAACAGAAAGGTACGTTCTTCGGCACGCGGTCTCTGCTTTCGCCAGCAGCCGGTATCCTGGGGATCGAGAGCGAACCCGGGCGGGTGGACGTGTACGCAATGCCTTCATTCGAGAAGCGAGGTCAGTTGGTGTTTTCTTCGCCTGTCGCTCTGTGGGCTTTCAGCGAGGACGGCAAACAATTATTGATCCTTACGAAAGATCAAACCGCGTACACATTCGATTCTTCGCGGATCGCATCCGGAGATACGACGGCTGCTGCTTCCGCGATTTCCTTGCAGCGTTAAGGGCCGCATTCTTACTTCAGCTGGCTTTGTCAGTGAGATGTGGCGGCAGCTCGACGAGGCTATCGAGCATCAGGTCGGGTGGATGGGTGCGCAGGCCTTCGGCACCGAGGCCGTAGCTGACGCCGCAGGCCCAGGTGCCTGCATTGCGCGCAGTCTTCACGTCGACCGCGGAATCCCCCACCATCATTGCTTCGCGGGGCGCAATCGCGAGGTCGCGCAGAAGCACATTGACGCCTTCAGGGTTGGGCTTCTTCGTCTGAAAGCTGTTCCCACCATAGACGTATCGAAAAAATCCGGCGATTCCCAGTCCCTCAAGGATCGCTTGGCTGAAGCGCACCGGCTTGTTGGTGAGAACGGCCATCGGATGATCTTGCAGCAACTCGAGTCCCTCGCGGACGCCGGGGTACGTGACCGTGTTGTCGAGCATGTGCGCGCGGTAGTACGACAAGAAATACGCGAGCCCGGCTTCGGCCTCCGCGTCCGTGGCGCCATCTCCAAGCGCTCGCTTGACCAGCATCGGAGCGCCATCACCAACATAGCCATAGATACGCTCGTGCGCGATCGCCGCACGGCCCATATGCTCGAGCGCCGCATTGACCGCGAGAGCCAGATCGAGCTTCGAATCGATCAACGTTCCGTCGAGGTCGAAGATCAGCACACGCACGCCTGAAAATTTTCCGTTCTCGCTGCCCACACCCTCTCCCATTCGATTCGCGTCGACGTCCTCAAATTTCCATTGTAAGCGCGGCATGAATTCATGTCACGCGCCCACCCGGGGACAACGCGGCGGTTACTGAAACGAAAACTCAGCCGACGCTTTTCGCGGCGCGGGCGGCTCGCGCCGCTATTGTTGTCAGGCGGGCATGCGCCTGCGAGCACTCGGGAGATTGCATTGAGCCGCATCTGGGAAGCATTGAAGCAAGCCGAGCGTCAAAGGGCGCGCGGGAGCGGGCGTGACGCAGCATCCTCTCGCCCCACCCACCGCGGTGTCGAAGACTCCGATCGGCGCAGCGATCTGCGGCATCCACACCAGGCAACGCTGCTCGTCTATGGCTCGGACGTCGATAAGCAGCCGTTTCACGAAGAGACCGAAACTCTCGACGCAAACGACGAAGGCTGCCTGCTCGCTCTCGAAACGGTCGTCGTGCGCGGTCAAAGACTGTTTCTCACCAACATGCGCACGCAGGCCGAACTCGAATGCCGAGTGGTTCACGTCGGGCAGCGCATCAAGGGTAAGGCGCGCGTTGGCGTTTCGTTTTCTTCACCCACGCCCGATTTCTGGCGCCGTCCGTAACCACGTTTCACATCTTCCTCAATTTGTTGCGCTCGCCTGTTGCGCTGTTACAATGATCGGTCTCCGCCGAGTCCACAAATTCACGCCGAGGCCCGCATGGCTGAAATCCGACCTTTTCGCGCTTGCCGCTACGACACGAATCGCGTTTCCCCGCAGGACGTGCTCACACAGCCCTACGACAAAATCACCCCCGCAATGCAGGACCGCTACTACGCTGCGAGCCCCTACAACCTGGTCGCGATTGAAAAGGGCCGAGTTCTGCCGACCGACACGCCGGAGAACAACGTCTACACGCGCGCGGCGCGTACGATCGACCAATGGATTGCCGAAAAAATTCTGGTAGAGGACGCGGCGCCGGGAGTTTACGTCTACTCGCAAGAATTTCTCGTGCCGGGGACGCAGACGCGGCGCGTTCGCACCGGCTTCATCGCGTTATTGCGCATCGAGGACTACGAAAACAAAGTCGTCTTTCGCCACGAACGGACGCTTTCGGCACCGAAGGCCGACCGAATCGAGTTGCTCCGCCAAACCCGCGCCCAGGCCGGCCAGCTTTTTCTTCTCTACGACGATCCGGCGCGGCAGATCGATTCGTTGCTGGATGAAGCGGCGAAACAGAGCCCCCAAGTTGAACTGCGCGATGAATTCGGCGTCGCTCATAAGCTGTGGCCCGTCGCCGATATCGCTTTTGTGAAACGGATTCAAAGCGCGATGGCCAACAAGCAGATCGTGATCGCCGATGGCCATCACCGCTACGAAACGGCGCTCGCGTATCGCAACGAATGCCGCGCGCGCGCCGGTAGAACCGATCCGCTCGGCGCATCGGAATTTGCAATGGCGACGTTCATCAATACGCACTCGAAAGGCCTGACGATTCTCGCGACGCACCGCCTGGTTTCGAGCTTGAGCGATTTCAGTTTCGATCGGCTTCGAAAAAATCTGGCACAGCTTTTCGACTGGTATTCGTATCCATTCGCGAAACCAGAAGAACGCGCTGCCGCTTTCGATGAGTTTTCGAAAGACCTCGAAAAATTGAACGAGGATCGCCGCACCGTCGGCGCCTACCCTGGCACAATCGAACCGAATGTCGGCGCGTTTTATCTCTTCGTCCTCAAGCGGGGAATCGATCTCGAAGACCTGCTGCCTGATCTTTCCGAAGCGCAGCGCGGTTTGGATGTCGTGCTTCTGCACCGGCTGGTTCTGGAAAAAGGGCTGGGTATTACCGCCGAAGCCGTCGCCGCAGAATCAAACGTCAGGTACGAGCGCGACATGAGTTCAGCCATTGCCTCGGTGGATAATGGCTCGGCGCAGATCGCATTTTTGCTGAACCCGGTTCGCGTTGAGCAAGTGATGAAGATTGCGCTCGGCGGGGACGTCCTGCCCCAAAAATCAACGGACTTCTACCCAAAACTCCTGAGCGGACTTGCGATCTTTCGCGTGGAAGGACAAATAGGCGATTAGGAGAAATGTAAAGTGATCGCTGCGGGGCTAAAGCTATTGCCGATTTCTGGAAATGGGAAACGAAAGGAAAGGCGGGGCTTGAGCCCCGCCATTACCGGCCGGAAGCTACTTCCCGAAGCTCTGGATCGCGGCAGCTTCGTTATCGTAAGTATCGAAGACAGTCATCAGCTTCGTCACCTGCAGCACTTCCTTAAACTTCGATCCGAGGTTGGTGAGCTTCAAGGTGGCGCCCTGGGAGCGCGCGCTGTGGAACGTGGCGACGAGCGTGCCCAAGCCTGCGCTGTCGATGTAGCTCACGTTCGCGAGGTTCAGAATGATTTTCTTTTTGCCGGCCGCCAGCAAGCTCTTCACCTTCTCGCGGAACGAGTTGCTCTCCTCGCCAAGCACGATGCGCCCCTCGATATCCAGCACGCTCACTCCACTGACATCCCTTTCGGTCATTCGCAGTGCCACGTTCGTGCCTCCTAGACAATTCGAAATTTGTTTCGAGTTCTTGGGTGAGAAAGCAGCCACGAGGGCTGCGACAGGCCGATCTCCTCAGTAAAAGTCCGAGCAGGACATGTAATAGCCGCACCCAGGACAAATCAGCTTGCAGCTCCGCGACGCCAAACGCGCGGAACATCGCGGGCAGTAGTTCATCGCCAGGCCGGCGTCCTCACTGCCAACGCGAGTTGCCGGACCCGAGTTCGCTGCATTTATCGCCTGGGCCGGCGTAGCGCCCGCCTCCGGTTGTGCCATACGGGCTCCTCGGAGCGTCGTTTATAGCACATAGTTCCCATTGGTCAAAGCAAACCGGAAGTCCCCGAGTGCGGCACGGGCCGCGGCTGCAACCCTCGGCGCTTTCAGGGCGTCTCATCAGGAAGAACGGGGGTCCCATGACCGACAATCTTCGGATTCGGTTGTACACCGTGCTCTTCGGGATCACGGTTTTCCTCGGAGGAAGCTCCGCCCGAGCGCAACGGGCCACAATGGTTGTCGCCTCCCACGTGACGATCGCCCATCGGCGATCCACACCTGCCAGGACTGTGACGACTGCGCGACCGATGCACAGAAACACTGCAACCGTGTCGACTCGCGCGGGATCGCAAACTTCGGCGAATGCATTTTTCGGCAGCGGATTGTTTGCACCGTTCAATCCAATCGGGTCAATGGGATTCGGGCCGAGCCTTGGCTTCTTCAGTTCTGGCCTAGAGAATCGAAATTGGGCCATAGAAGCTGCCATCGACCCGGCCACGCAATGGCGTCTATTCGAGGCACAAAAGTATCTAGGCAGCACGGCATTCTCGGGCCCCGGATTCTATCTGGTGGATGGCGGCTACTACGAAGCGCCGTCTGACACGGGCGAGACTGACCAGAACGAACAGCAGCCGCAAGCGCAGCAACCGGCTGTCGACCAAGAGCAACGGCCCGAGCGCTCCGCTGAAGCGTCCGCACCCGGCGGGCAGCAATCGGCTTCCCAGTCGTTGCCGGAGGACGTCGGCCAATTCGTGCTCGTGCTTCGCAACGGCACGCAGATTCAGGCCGTGGCGTTTAGTCGCTCGGGTGACCGAATCGTTTACATCACCACCGACGGCTTGCGCCGCTCTCTGGCTCTGGCGGACGTCGACACGCAGTCTACCGATCGCATCAATGAAGAGCGCGGCACGCCGGTCCAGCTTCCGCTCTAGCGCCAGCAAAAAACCAGGGCTGCTCCGATCACTGCGAAGACTCCCGCGTAGAGAAATCCTGCCGCCGGACTGACGAACGACCATAAAGCGCCCACCGCGGCGCTCGAGACCATGTCGCCGATTCCATTCACAGTCGCCAGCACGCCAAATCCGGAACCGCGCACCGATCGCGGCAATAAATCGACCGCCGCAGATTTCTCAAGCGACTGCTGAAACGCACCGTGCACTCCCGCGAGCCCGAATAGGATGACCAGCACGGGAATCGTCGGCCGCTCCAGAATAAAGCCCGCGCATGTGATGGCACTCACCAGATAACCCGCAGCGAGCAATCCTCGCTTGCCGATGCGGTCACCCAGCGCGCCAGCTGGATACGATGCAGCGGCATTCACGATGTTGTAGAACGTGTAGAGCGCCACCGAAATTGTCGCCGCCCGGCCGACGCCGATTTGCGGCGCGAGAATCTGGCTCGCGCGGAGGATGAAAAGCGTCGGCGCAAAATCTCCAATGCCGTGTGCGAAGACGCCGGCGAGAAAATGCCAGTACGATTTCGGGAGTTGCGGGAATCTCGCGCGCAGTCCCTCAGGGCTGTTGGCCGGCGTGTCGTGTTCGGTTCTCTTGCCTGCCGGCGCAAGTAGCGCAAAAGCTATGGCTGCGGTCGCTCCGGGCACGAGCGTCCACCGCAAGACACCCCGAGGACCGAGCAAGCCGAGCAGCGCCGTTGCGCACAGCGGACCTAGCACCGCGCCCAGCGTGTCCATCGCACGCTCGAACCCAAAGGCGCGGCCTTCCTGGCCTGATGCGACGCAATCGGCAAGCAGCGTATCGCGCGATGGGCCGCGCCCGCCTCGTCCGATCCAGCCGAGCGCGCGCAGCAACAGCACCGCCGGCCAACTCGCCGCGAACGCGTACGCGAACGTCGTAATGGCCGTCGCCAGGTAGCCGACGATGCCCACGGGTTTGCGCCAGCCCGGATGATCTGCAATGAACCCGCCAGCGAGTTTCGCGAAACTTGAGAAGCCGTCGGAAACGCCTTCAATCACTCCCAGTGCAGCCGCCGGCGCGCCGAGGCTCGCGAGAAACACGGGTAGAATTGCCGTCGCCGCCTCGTGCCCCCAATCGGAGAAGAGGCTCGCGAGCCCGATTCCGAGTACGCCTCGCGTCAGCCAGCGCTTCGATGAAAGCGAAGTATCCCGTTCGTTCATGTCGCGTGCATCCGCGCGCTAATCCTAAGCGGCGCGTAACGTCAACGCAAACCGACCTAGTCAAGATAGAATCGGCCGATGCGAGCTGTAGTTCAACGCGTGAGCCGAGCGCGAGTCTTCGTCGACGGCAACGTCACGGGCGAAATCGGTCCGGGGCTCGCCGTACTAATTGCCGTCGGCCGCGATGACACGGCGGAGACAGCCGCCCACATGGCGCGGCGCGTTCTGCAGTTGCGCATTTTCAATGATGAACAGGGAAAGATGAATCGCTCGGTGCTCGATACCGGCGGCGCGGTGCTTGCAGTTTCGCAGTTTACGCTCTACGGAGATGTTCGCGGTCAGCGCCGCCCGAGCTTCATGGATGCCGCTCCGCCAGACAAAGGCAAGGAGTTGTACGAGGAGTTCGTGCGCGCTCTGCGAATGACGCCCGGATTGCGCGTCGACACCGGCGTGTTTCAGGCGCACATGTCGGTCGAGCTTGTGAACGACGGCCCCGTCACGATCCTTCTCGACTCGAGCTATCTCTTCTAGCGACGGCGGTCACTTGCTACTCCCGACGCGCTGTCCTACGCTTCCAAGCAGGGGATCGATATGCGCGAAATCGACAGAATCCTCGATCAAATGGACCGAGCGTTTTCGGGCGACGCCTGGCACGGTCCGTCGCTGATGAGCCTGCTTGAAGGCATTCCTGCTGAGGACGCGTCGAAGCACGCAGTGCCCGGAGCGCATTCCATTTGGGAACTTGTCCACCATATGGCCTCGTGGTACACGATCGTGCTGCATCGGCTGCAAAGCGACTCAGTTGAAGTGACGGCCGAGCGCGACTGGCCGCCCGTGTGGGAAGTGAGCGACACGGCGTGGAAGCGCGCTCTCGACAATTTGTCGGAAAACCGCGAGCGGTTGCGCTCCGTCGTCGCGCGGTTGCAGGACGATCAACTTGATCTGACGGATCAACCAACCAGCGGTGGAAATGCTTCTCGGTACGTGGTCTTGCACGGTCTGATTCAACACGACCTGTACCACGCCGGCCAAATCGCAATCCTCAAAAAGGCCATCGCCTGATGGAGGTGCCGTGCACGTGATCGCGCGCCACCACGATGCCATCGCCGAGACCGTCTATTTCATCGTGCTCGCGTGCTGGCTCGGATTCGGCGCGATCTTAGTGATCGGCAAACGCGGCTCCGCGCCCAGCGCGCAGCGGCGCGACGTGAAATCAACGCTGGGGATCCTGCTCCAAGGAGCGGGCTACGGCGTATCTTTCGCTCTGTTCCGCCCGCGGTTTTCTTCGCTATTTCCGATGTCAGAAGTGAGTGAAATCATTTTCGCCGCATTTACAATTATCCTCGCGCTTGCTTCGACATGGTTTTGCTACTCCGCCGCACGAACGCTTGGCAAGCAGTGGGCGCTGATGGCGCGGGTGATTGAAGGACACGAACTGATCAGAGTGGGGCCCTACGCAGTCGTACGGAATCCGATCTATTTGGCGATGTTCGGGATGCTCATCGCGACCGTGCTTGCGGTGAGCCGCTGGCAGGCGATTCTTCCGGCGGCCGTCGTGTATCTGAGCGGCACATTCATTCGCATTCGGACCGAACAGAGTCTTCTGCGCGCCACGTTCGGCGCGAAATTCGACGACTACGCTCGGCGCGTACCGGCATTCTTGCCCCGCTTGATGTAGGCCGCGAAGGTAACCAGTGCGAAATCTCGCGCGTCTCATGGGGTTTGTTGGTAGTATTCTGCGCGACTTGTGAGGGGGATTCGATCCATGTGCAGCAATTGGCTGACGAAGTTGCTTGGAGCCGCAATCTTGCTGGTGCTTTCGGCCACGGGAAGCCGCGCGCAATTTGCGCCGGGTGATTGGCCCTATTACCGCCATGACCTCGAAGGCATGGGTTACTCCGCGCTCAACCAGATCAATACTGAGAATGTCACGAAGCTCGCGCAATCCTGGACGTTCACGCTCTCCGAGCGCGGCGGCCTCGAGGTGACCCCGATCGCCGTGAACGGCGTCATGTATCTTCCCGGCACAGGCAAGATTTACGCGCTCGATGGCGCGACGGGAAAGGAAATCTGGCACTTCGACGTTCAGTCATCGCCGACGCGCGGCGTCGCCTACTGGCCCGGCGACAAGCAGAATCCGCCTCGCATCATCTTCACGACTTTCAACCGCAAGGTGATGGCGCTCGATGCCGCCACCGGCAACATCGTTCCGAGCTTCGGGAACAACGGGGTCGTCGATCTCGAAGTCGGATACAACGGCGTCCCCACCATCTACAAAAATCTTGTCTTCCTTGGCGCGAGCGTGGGCGAATTGCCTGTAGGACCTCCCGGCGATACACGCGCCCTAGACGCGGTCACGGGCAAACTTCTGTGGACATTCCACACCGTCCCGCAGCCGGGTGAAGTCGGCCACGACTCGTGGCTGAACGATGGATGGAAAGGCCGGTCCGGCACAAACGTCTGGGGCTGGTACATGACCGTCGATGCGAGAACCAATACTCTCTTCATGCCCATCGGCGGGCCGTCGCCCAATTACTACGGCGGAGATCGTCCCGGCAACGGCTTGTTTGGAAACTCGGTCGTTGCGGTCGATGCGGATACCGGGAAGCTGAAATGGTATTTCCAGACGGTGCATCATGCGCTGTGGGATGAAGATCTGCCGCCCGGTCCCGGATTCGTCGACATCAAGCAGAAGGGCAAGACGATTCCCGCTCTTGTCGCCATCAGCAAGCAGGCCATGATGTACATCCTGAATCGCGATACAGGGAAGCCGGTGTTTGGTGTCAAAGAGCGTCCCGTGGCGAAAGGCGATGTGCCGGGCGAGTGGTATTCGCCCACGCAGCCGTTCCCGCTGAAGCCTCCGCCGCTCGCGCGAAACAGCTACAAACCCGAGGATATGGTCACGGCGGAGGATACGAGCCCTGAACATGTCAAGGCCTGCCAGGACGTTCTCGCAAAGAATGGCGGCACCCTCTATAACGCCGGTCCCTTCACGGGCTGGCTCTACCATGAAGACGGCACTCCGCCGAAAACCACGATTCAGTTCCCCGGCGGCACCGGAGGGGTGAACTGGGGCGGGAGCACCACCGATCCGACTACTAACTACGTCATCGTGCAATCGCACGACGTGTCCCTGATTGGCTGGCTCGAAAAGCGCAAGCCCGGCTTGGTTTACGGGCGCGGCAACGAAGGCTCCACGCAAATCTACGATCGCGGAAGCGTGGACGGTCCCGGCCCGTACTTCAGCTTCAGCGCTAGTGTTAAGGACGCCAATGGCAAGGTGCTTGGAAACTGGCCCTGCCAGAAGCCACCGTGGGCCCAATTGATCGCCGTGAATGCGAACACGGGTGACATCGCCTGGAAATCCGTCCTGGGCATCTCGGAAGGCCTTCCTGAAGGAAAGCAGAAAACGGGTGGCGCGGGCAGTGCCGGGCCGATCTCTAGCGCGGGCGGGCTCGTGTTTATCGGCGCAACAACGGACAACCGCTTCCGCGCATTCGACTCGAAGACGGGCAAGGAATTGTGGGTCACCAAAATCGGGAAGAACGCCAACGCGGATCCGATGACGTATCAAGGCAAAGACGGCAAGCAGTACGTCGCCATCGTCGCCAGCGATTCATTGTACGTCTACGCCCTGCCATAACCGAACGCGAAAACGAACCCTGACTCAGAAGTCGGGATACTTTTTGCGAAGAGCTTCATAGAGCGTCGATGTGGTGCCCCTTTTCTCGTGGTAGGCAAGCACGCGGCGCTCCTTCGCATTTGGTCCGTCCGCCTCGGATGCTGAGGCCATCCCTTCCAATCCGCTGGGTGAAATCACCCACTTGAGCGCAAACGTCGCGCGCCTGCCGGCGGGCGCGAGGCAAATCGAGACGTGCTGCCCTCGCCGCCGCAACGTGCGCCGGTCTCCCACGTACGTTTGCTCGTCTCCGCGAAAATTGCGGTAGCGGATTTCAATCCTGTTGGATCCAGGATCGAAGTTTCCCGAGAATCGCGGCAGCGGTGTGGGCGCTTGCGTCGAGCCCATCGGCATCGGCGACTTTTGCGCGAATTCGCGGTCGTAGTTGGGGCAGTTCACGTTGCGGCATTTCACCTTGCCCATGAACTGCTTTGCAACGCGCTGGCGGCATTCGGGGCAACTGCACTCTTTCCCAAACCAATCAAACAGGCTCATCGCGCGACTCCTGCACAGCTGAACCAGGGGGCGGCTCAAGAAACGAACGCAACAACTTGTTGTTGCGTTCTTCCATAACGCCCGTCGACAGGCAGTCCCTCTCTCTCACGAGGCTTTTTCGACTGCTGCTTCCGGGTGCGGAGAGAAAGCCGCGCCGGACAGTCCTTGCAGTCTGCGCAGCCTGGCAGCCGACCCCCTGGAACTCTTCGTTTCCTGATAGCGCGTCCAGATGAAAAAAGGCGACACGAGCCGCCCGTGCCTCAGCAACCTGCGCCGGTGCACCAACGACGGCAATCCCATCGCGCGTAACTGGTCGAAGCCGACTCGCTTGAAGTGGCCTCTGCGGTGGCCGCCGAACGCGATCGAAAGCACTTCTTCTGCGAGCCACCGATCGAGCCTCTGCAGTTGCTCCTCATCCTCGACGTGCTTCAGATAGTAATCAATGATCGCGATGTTGCGAACGCCCCGGTCGATGGTCCGCCGAGCGAGTTCCAGCGCCAGGCGCAGCCGTTTTTGCGAATCCTTGATCCGCGCGAGCTTCGCGCGGCCGCGTCGGAATTCGAATCGAAACAGGTTGCAGATCTTTCGAAATTTGTCGCGAGATAAACCCGTCGGACCGCCCGCGCGGAACTCGAGTCCGAGATGGCGGAATTTTGGGGTCCACACGAACCGATCGTCGTCTAGTTTCTCCGCGCAGAATAGCAAGTCCTGTTCATGGCTCGGCTTGCTCTGGAGTCGAAGCCGCGCCAGTCCCTCGTCCAGCCGCCGCACTGCTTCGGCAGCCGCATTGCGGTCGGATGAAAAGAGCAGAAAATCGTCGGCGTATCGAAAGTAGTGAACTCGCGGAACGCTCGTAACCGCTTCATCTACTCCGGCCAGATACACGTTCGCGAACAAACATGCGATGGAAGTGCCAAACGGTATGCCCTGCGCCGCCGTGACCTCCGATCCGCTATCCATGTAGCGAAAGTGAATTCGCTCCGCTACGAGATCCCACAGGTAGTCACCGCGCTCGATCCAGCGCTCGAGTTGCGCCTCAAGAAGATCGTGTGCTATCGACGGAAAGTAGTTTGCGATGTCGCGCTTGATCACATAGCGCGGGCCCTCAGCCACCGTGAGCGCCTGCGCAATCTGACGCTGGCACCGATCCACGCCGTAGCCGCTCGGCCGGTACGCAAAAGAGTGCGGAGAGAAATATCGGTCGAGGCGCTTCCCCAGCAATCTGTAAAGCAAAAGGTCAACGATTCGCTCTTCCCAGGGATAGACATATAGCGTGCGCCGTTTTCCGTTGAAGTTGTAGGTGAGCGCAAGTCCCGGCCGAAAATGAAATGTGCGGTGCACCAGCGCCCGATGAATCGACTCCAAATTCCTCAGTCCGTACCGCGCGAAATCATAGAGACTTCGTCCGTCGCTCGATGCCGAAAGCGCCTTGCGCCAGGCGAACAGCGGCTTCGTGTACACGCGCAAGGCCGCCTTGATCAACTCTGATTCGCGGTAGATATCAGCCCACGCGATTCGCCGTTCGCGGGCAGGCGAAGCCTCTGCAGACTGTGCCGCCGTTTGCATGCCGGTAAAGTGACGGGATTCTATGGCGGCCTCGCCCGCACGTCAACAAATGGCACAGAACCTGCGATGAATCTCCGAACTACATTTTATATCGTCTCACGATATAATGGATCGGTGAAAACGAGGTCTCCAGTCAAGATCGACTACAAATCGCTGGCCGACTTTCGCTACGAAATTCGCCGCTTCCTGAATTTCAGCGAAAAAGCGGCGCACGCAGCGGGCATCGAGCCGCAGCAGCATCAGGCACTTCTCGCAATCGCCGGCCGCCCATCGGAATTCGAGACCACGGTCGGCGCACTCGCGGAGCGTTTGCAAATTCGGCATCATTCCGCCGTCGAGCTCAGCCATCGCCTGGAAGCGAACGGGTGGATTCATCGCTCCCGCAGCCGCGATGACGCCCGCAGGGTGGATCTCCGCATCACGCGCCGCGGCGAACAATTGCTCCAAAGACTTTCCGTTTCGCATCGCAACGAGTTAGAAACCGCCGGGCCCCGTTTGATTGCCGCTCTCCAGTCGGTCCTTGCGCAAGACAGGTCCTCGCGGTCGCCTCACGGCTCAGCTAGCCGCGGGGCTGCGCGCAGGCTCGCTGCAAGCGGCTTGCGCGGGAGTCGCTAGGCACATATCGCGACAGGAATTTCGTTTGCGGGAGGAGATCCTTGACATCGCCTGAAGCATCGGGACGGCCGCTCGCGAGCGGCGGCAGCCCGTCGCCTACTGCCGCGTTCCGGATCGGGTGGATATCGTTGCTCGCAGCGCTCGTAGGGATTCTCGCGGGGATCATCGCGTACATTCTTTACGATCTGATCGGCCTTTTCACAAACCTGGCGTACTACCACGAGTGGTCCTTCCATTTCCGCAGCCCCGAGAACACTACGCTCGGCCTATGGATCATCGTGACGCCGGTAATCGGCGGCATCATCGTCGGCTTCATGGCGAAATTCGGCTCGTCGAAAATCAAAGGTCACGGTATTCCGGAAGCGATGGAAGCTGTTCTCACATCCCGCAGCCGGATTGAAGCGCGCGTCGCAATTCTCAAACCACTTTCGGCGGCGATCGCCATCGGTACCGGCGGGCCGTTCGGCGCCGAGGGCCCCATCATTCAGACCGGCGGCGCTATCGGCTCGCTTGTCGGTCAGCTCGTTTCGACAACCGCTGCGGAGCGCAAGACTCTGCTCGCTTGCGGCGCCGGCGCGGGAATGGCCGCCACATTCAACACGCCGATCGCCGGAGTAATTCTCGCCATTGAGCTGCTGCTCTTCGAATTTCGTGCTCGCTCGTTTATCCCGCTGGTGATCGCCACCACGCTTGCGACGAGCGTTCGCGCTGTGCTGCTGGGTCAGCGCTCGATGTTCACCATGGGAAATGTCAATTTTGATGTCCTGCACGGCCTGCCTTTCTACGTGGTCTTGGGTGTGGTCTGCGGTGCGGCAGCGATCGGCTTCACCAAGCTCCTGTATTGGGTGGAAGATCAATTCGATCGTCTTCCCATCGACGAGCTCTGGCATCCAGCAATCGGCGCTCTCGCTCTTGGAGTCATTGGCTTCTTCGTTCCGCGCGTTCTGGGAGTTGGCTACGACACGATCTCCGACATCCTCAATGACAACCTGACGCTGAAGCTTTTGATCCTCATCGCCGTTTTCAAAGCGCTGGCGCTCGTGCTTTCGCTCGGCTCGGGGACTTCGGGAGGGTTGCTCGCACCGATGTTCATGTCGAGCGCCGCTCTCGGCGGGGTTTTCGCGATCGGCGTAAATCACCTGTTTCCAGGTGCGCATCTCTCTCCGGGCGCATACGCGCTGGTCGCAATGGCCGCGGTTTTCGGCGCCGCATCGCGCGCCACGTTTGCGTTCATCGTGTTCGCCTTCGAGATCACGCGCGACTACAACGCCGTCCTTCCGCTAATGCTCGGATGCGTCATCGCGGATTTGATCGCGCTGCGCTATTTGCCCGCTTCGATCATGACGGAGAAACTCGCGCGCCGCGGCCTCACCGTTCCCGGCGACTACGAAGTGGGAGTGCTAAACGTCGTCAAAGTTGGCGACGTGATGAAAAAAGACGTGCAGCCGGTACTGCAGGACATGAGGGTTGCGGAGCTTATCGCGGGAACGAATGGTAGCAACCCGCTGATCAGCGTCGCCGACGGCCTGCCGATCATCGCGAGGGATGGACGCTTGGTTGGTCTCGTCACGCAGAGCGATCTCCTGCGGGCGCTGGAAAAAGACCCTGAAGGAAAGATGACCCTCGCCCGTGCTGGGTCAGCTTCACTGATCGTGGCGTATCCCGACGAGCCTGTGGCGGATGCGCTGCATCGCATGTTGCAGCACAATATCGGTCGGATGCCAGTGGTCACGCGCGCAAATCCGCACCACATGGTCGGTTACTTGATCCGTTCCAGCGTCTTTAGCGCCTGGAATCGCCAGCTTGAAGAGGAAGGGGTGAGGGAGCGCGGCTGGCTTGGGCGCTGGCGCGCCCCCAACAACGGCGGCGTCCGAGCGGGCTGATTCGGCAGGAAATCAGTGAATTCCGAGTTTGTCGATGATGCGCAGGACGTCCGCGGCGGAAACGTCGTAGAGCGAATGTTCGTCTTCCTGTTCGAGCCGCTCGCGAAGATATTCGGCCGCGATGTAACTCGCCTCGCGATCGCTCGGATTGCGTCCCGTGCGCTCGCGAAATTTCACGAATCCCGTATGCGCCAGCCCAAGAACTACGCCTTTGCCATCGACGAAAAACTTGCAGTCCATCGTGTCGGCATGGCGAGTGGCGATCGCGTTCCAGCAGTGCGAGAAACGACAGTGATAAACGAAATCCGTCACCTTCGACGGTACGTCGAAGGCGCCGATGAACTCGCTCATCGCCCCTGCATTCGGAATCGTAGGGTACACCGCAGCTTTTGGCATCTCCGCTCCTACTTTATTGCGGCCACGGTCGCGGGCTGCGCGCTCTGTTCGTAGCTTCGGATCGCGGCGGCCACACCCGCTCCAGCCGACAGGCGGAATCCCTGATCCAGCAGCGTCTTTTCAAACGCCGCAAGAAATTTGAGAATGTTCGGCTTCTGGCACGAGTAACCCATCAAGCCAACGCGCCAGATTTTCCCCTTCACGGGGCCAAGCCCGCCCGCGATTTCGATATCGAATTCGTCGAGCAGCTGCTTGCGCACCTTGCCGTCTTCGATTCCCGCGGGGATGTTTACCGCTGTTACAGTCACCAGACGGTCCGCAGGATTCGAAACGAACATCTCGAAGCCCATCGCTTCGAGGCCCGCAATTAGCGCCTGCTGATTTACGCGATGGCGCTCCCATCGCGCCTCGAGTCCTTCCTCGAGCACGGCGCGAAGCGCCTCTCGCATCGCATAGATCAAGGTAATCGGCGGCGTGTGGTGATAGAGCCGTTCTTTGCCCCAATAGTTCATCGCCGTCGTCAAATCGAAATACCAGCTGCGCACGGGCTCTTTTCGCGCGCGCATGACCTCTTCGGCGCGCGCGCTCACGGTGATCGGCGCCATTCCCGGCGGCGCGCTGATCGCCTTCTGCGATCCGCTGAAGCAAATGTCGATCCGATCGCCGTCCACGTCGATTGGGACGCCGGCGAGGCTCGCCACCGCGTCGACCACCAGCAAAGCGCCCAATTCGTCGGCCACTTTTCGATAATCCGCGATCCGGTGCACGATTCCCGACGAGGTCTCGCCATGCGTAAGGCCGACGAATTTGATTTTGCGTCCCTTGCCCGCCCGCAGCACGTCCGCGGGATCGACAGTGCGTCCGTATGGCGCCTCCACGCGAATCACCTTCGCCGGGATGCGCTCGGCGATGATCGCCATGCGCTCGGAAAACGCTCCGTTCACGCAGACGATGCACTCGTCGCCCGCGTCGAGCGGATTCATTACGGCTGCTTCAATGCCGCCCGAGCCGGAAGCGGAAATGGGAAATGTGGTGTGATTTTGCGTTTGAAAAACGCGGCGCAGCATCACCTGCACGGCATCCATCACCGTGGTGAACCATGGATCCATGTGGCCCACGATCGGCGCGGCCATCGCTCGGTACACGCGCGGGTCTACGCACGACGGGCCCGGCGTCAACATCAATCGTTCCGGAGGCAGCAGCTCGCCGAAATTCTCTTCCCTCAGCGCGTTCATTTTCGCCTTCCTTGCAGCCCCGCGAACGCATCAACCCACAATGGCTGTGCGTAGTTTTGCGCAAGGCTTCCAACTTGAAGCACTAGTCTCGCTAAATCCAGCCGGTTGGGTCAACCACCAATATGGCACCAAGAGGGACGCAAACACGCGGCAACCGCTGGTCCGGGGCGATGAGCAACTTTTGTCCATCTCGCCCAAACTCCCTAATATCGAGGGGGTTAGCGTTTCGCAACTGTCCGGGCGGTTTGTTGAAAGCACCATACCCCTATGCTAGATTTTGAAATTGACCCCTCGTGAGCACGATGAGCAACAAATCCGCTGTCGCGCCGAAGGAAAAAATTTCGCGCGTCGAGGTCTATTGGCACACGGTGAAGTACCGCACCGTGATCCTATACGTTGTCGTCATCACAGCGATCGTGCTGGCATCTACTTACCTGGTTTTTCCGGAAGCTTCAAGCAAGCTCCTGAGCACGATATCCGACGCGGTCGGCCACCCGGATCCCGGCGTCGCCGCCAACATTACCGCGCGTCAGGCACGCTTCGTCAATCTCGACGGCAAAGTCCAGGTTAAGAAAGCGAACTCGGTGCAGTGGGTCACTGCGGATTATCAAATCACTCTCGACAAAGGCGACCTCATCCAGACCGGCCCGGAAGGAATGGCCCGCATCGCGTTCGCTGACGGGACGACGTACACTGTAAAGGCCGACACGTACGTAACGGTCGAGGAGAATTTCGTCGGGCAAAATAGCCCGACTCAGGTTGCCGTTCACATGACTTCCGGGCAGGTCGACCTGCGAACAGGCGCATGGCCCGTTCCCGGTTCGACGGCGCAGGTTTCTTTCGAAAATGCGGTCGCCTCCGCCCGCGCCAATAGCAGCATGGACGTGCGCAGCGATCCCGCGACCAACGAGCAGCAAGTCACTGTCGATTCCGGAAGCGCGGAACTGGCCCGCGGGAACGAGCACGTCGACATCGGCGCGTATGAGCGAGCCACGATTCCTGCAGGAGGCGGTGCCATCGTCAAGAGCCAAGTGCTTGCGCCGCCCGAACTCGATCAGCCGCTGAATTTGCAGCCGATCATCGTCGCCGATCCAAAGCGCGATCCGATCCATTTTTCGTGGAAGCCATCCACCACCGCCAAGGGGTACGACTTCCAGGCGAGCACCACGACAAGCTTCAATCACATCGTGATCGAGAAGAAGACCGCTGCGACCAGCATCGACATCACCGGACTCGATCCGGGCGACTATTTCTGGCGCGTCCGCGCGATCGATGAAAAGGATACGGTGAGTGATGCGAGCGATCCGTACAAATTCACACTTGTCGCGCAGGGCAAAGAGCAGGAGATGCGGCTCGATGTGGACGGCACGCAGTTGCACGGCAATGTTGTCGAAGTAATGGGGCGCACTGAGCCCGGCGCGGCTCTGATCATAAATGGCGCGGAAGTGGCCGACATCAAGCCGGACGGCACGTTCCGCTATTTCACCGAGGCGATGACGCGGGGCAGCCACGAGATCGTGATTACGGGACAGAATCGGCGCGGGGGAACGGCAATCAAGCGCGTGGAAGTGGTCATTCCGTAGCGATGGGCTTTTGCATCCGGCCATAATAGCGGGGACGCACGCGGGCGTCACGGCGCTCGGGCAGCGCCGTCGTAAAATCCCAGGGGGAAGCAAGTTGTGAACAAAAACGGCTACAGCATGCGGTCGGTCTTTAGCCTCCTCTCGTCCGATTTGGCTATCGACCTTGGCACCGCAAACACACTGGTCTTTGCGCGCGGCAAAGGGATCGTCGTCAACGAGCCTTCGATCGTCGCAATCAATAAGAACAACGGAGAGGTTGTCGCGGTCGGCCGCGAGGCTAAGGAAATGCTCGGCCGGACGCCGGGAAACGTGGTCGCCATCAAGCCGATGAAGGACGGCGTAATCGCTGATTTCAAGGTGACCGAAAAAATGCTCACCTACTTCATCCAGAAGGCGCACAACCGTCGCGTGCTCGTCCATCCGCGCATTGTCATCGGCGTTCCCAGCGAAATCACACCCGTCGAAAAGCGCGCCGTGCAGGATTCGGCCTACCGCGCTCGAGCGAGCGAAGTCTATCTCGTCGAGCAAGCCATGGCCGCCGCGATTGGCGCAGGCCTGCCGATCGAGGAGCCGTCCGGAAACATGGTCGTCGACATCGGTGGCGGCACCACCGACATCGCCGTGATTTCCATGAGCGGCATCGTTTACTCGCGCTCGGTCCGCGTCGCGGGCAATGAAATGGACGAGTCCGTGATGCACTACCTGAAGCGCAAATACAATTTGCTTGTCGGCGAGCGCACGG
Organism: Candidatus Acidiferrales bacterium; assembly: GCA_035622875.1. Classification (GTDB taxonomy): domain Bacteria; phylum Acidobacteriota; class Terriglobia; order Acidiferrales; family UBA7541; genus Palsa-295. The sequence goes on along the minus strand of DASPUN010000073.1, from coordinate 369,811 downwards.
CCGAACAGATCAAAATCGAAATCGGCTCGGCCTATCCGCTCGAAAAGCCGATGACGCTCGAAGTGAAGGGCCGCAACCTGATCGAGGGCGTTCCACGCACGGTCACGATCGACGACAGCGAAATCCGCGAGGCGCTCTCCGAAAACATTTCGACGATCGTCAACGCCATTCGCGTAGCGCTCGAGCGCACTCCGCCCGAGCTATCGGCCGACATCAGCGACCGCGGTATCGTGCTCACCGGCGGTGGCGCGCTCATCAAGAATCTCGACAAGCGCATCCGCGAAGAAACCGGATTGCCCGTCTCGATCGCAGACGATCCGCTTGCGTCGGTCGTGCTCGGCACCGGAAAAATGCTGAGCGACTTCAAGCTTTTGCGCACTGTTTCGATTGATTGAGCCCCTTCGGGCCGCTGGTTTCCGGGGAGTCGGAGCTTTAGCTCACAAGGTAGTCACAGATCGTGGTCGACACCGTCATTTCTCGTCATCGTCCGCTGGCACTGCTGGCCGCCGTCGTGATGGCGCAGTTGTTGCTGCTCGCGTTTCAGATCAAGCGCGACCACGACGTCCGGCTGATCCGCTACTGGGCCGCTGCGGTAGTGACGCCCTTCGAGCGCGGCGGCACCTGGTCGCTCTCCAAACTCGGCGGCATATGGAGCGGCTATGTGGCCCTTCGTGGCGCGAAGGCGGAGAACGTCCGGCTCCACAGTCAACTCGCCCAATTGGAACTGCGCAATCGCGAACTCGCAAGCCAGGCGGCCGAAGCGCAGCGTTTGAGCGTCCTCCTCAACTTTCGCGAATCGCATCCGGAAGCGCCTATGCTCGCCGCGCAAGTCATTGGCGCCAGCGCCGATCCCGCATCCCATACCCTCGTTCTGAATCGAGGCGAACACGATCGCGTGCGTCGCAACATGGCTGTTATCACGCCCGATGGAATCGTAGGGAAAATCGTCGAAGTCTTTCCCAACACCTCGCAGGTACTGCTCATCAGCGATAGGGATAGCGGAGTCGGCGCGCTGCTCGCCGACACGCGCACGCACGGCGTCGTCAAAGGCAACGGCGATCCGGTTCCGCGGCTCGATTACGTCGTAAACGATGAAAAGGTCCGCGTCGGCGAATGGATACTCACGTCCGGCGAAGACCGCATCTTCCCGAAAGGCCTGATGATCGGAACCGTTTCCGGCGCCACCGACGGCAATCCGTTTCAGATGATTCGCATTGAGCCATCAGCCCACCTTGACAGGCTCGAAGACGTGATCATTCTGCTTTCGCAGCAGGAGCTTACGCCCAAGCGAGGCGATGAATCGGCGGATTCGAGTGCAGGCTCGGCCAATCCATCAGGCATCGTGCAAATCGGTGCGCTTTCGGCACGCCAAAGCGAGAAGAGTACTGCAGCAGCGAACGTCGCAAAACCGGCCGCAACTGCTCCGTCCCCGGAAGCGCCAGTGCAAAAAGCTCATTCGAGACCGTCTCAGACGCAAGCTGTCCCGCCTTCGCCGGCCCACGCGCCCGAGGCTCCACAGAACTGACATGTCCTACATGCTCAATCCCGGCGCGCAATCGGAACCGAATATCGAAGTCCACAAGTATTACGGCGGCGCGATCGTCCTGGTCTGCTTTCTCGCTCTCGTTCTGCAGGCCTTCCTTCACAAGTTCGGCCATTGGGCCGAGCTTGTCGATTTGCCGTTGTTGGTCACGGTCTATTTCGGAGTCAGCCGCCGCAATCCCACCAGCGGCTTGTTGCTCGGCGCGATAGTTGGCATCGTGCAGGACGGCCTCAGCCACGACAATCCGATCGGCCTATTCGGCATCGCGAAGACGTTGGTCGGCTACCTCGCGTCCTCTGTCGGCGCGCGCATCGACACCGAAAATCCTGCGATCCGCATCGCGTTGATTTTCGTCTTCTTCCATTTCCATCAAATCGTAATCGCGACCACTGAGCGTGTTCTGCTTGCTCGTCCAGCTCCGTATTTCACGTTTCCGCTGTTGCTGAACTCGGTTGCCACCGCCGCATTTGGCGTCGCGTTCTTCGCGCTTCTCGATCGTCTCCGCCGCACCTCGTGAGCGAAAGCCCAATCCCTTTGACTGCCGAGTAACCGCGCGTTCAAGAATCCGAAAACCACCAAGCTTCATTCAAAAGCCATCGTGCCGTAATGCGGTTGCAACACCGTCGCGTGAAGCTCGCCTCCCCAGCGGTTGAGAGACCGACGCTCCATCTCACACACCGGAGGCAGCATGAAATCGAAGCACCTGCAAAGATCCTGGCGGGAGCGCGCGATCGCGCTCGTGCTTTTCGTCACGCTCACATCGTTCACGACTCCTGTTTCAGCCCAGCCTGCCAGCCCCGGCGGCAACGGCCGTCAGGAAGGACAAACCGAAAGCCCGATCAAGCACGTGATCGTGCTGATCGGAGAGAACCGCACGTTCGATCATCTCTTCGCCACTTACGTTTCCCCGAGCGGCGCCTACGTCCGCAACCTGCTGTCCGAGGGCATCATCAATGCCGACGGCACTCCGGGTGCTCGATTCTCCAAAGCCCGTCAATACCAGGCGACGCCGCCCTTCAAGATGAAATATTTCATCAGCCTGAGCCCCTCTGAAAAGGCGCCCTATCAAACGCTGCCCACGCCGACGCTGAACTTCGCCCCGATCAAGCCGATCGTCCCGCCGATCATCCCACCACCGCTTCTAGCGCAAATCGAGCCGTCGCTTGAGCCGGCCGATCTCGGACTGCTTTTCACCGGCTCCGCGAGCGAGTTCACGGAGACCGCGTTCCTGCCCGATCCGGATACCCGTGTGCAGGACTACAACGATCTTCCCAACGGCCCGTTTCCGCTCAAGGGCGCCTTGCTGCCCTACGACTCGTACACCGGCGACACAACACACCGCCTGTTCGAGATGTGGCAGCAATCGGATTGCAGCATCTGGAATGCAACGCCGCAAAATCCTTCCGGCTGCTTGAGCGACCTCTATCCCTTCGTGATCACGAACTACGTCAACATTCTCGACACGCAGTTTGACAATCCTCCCGAATTCGACGACGCCGGCGGCAGCAATTCCATGGCGTTTTACAACATGCAAGAGGGTGACGTCCCGGTCCTGAAGAGCCTCGCCGACCAATTCTCGATGAGCGACAACTATCACCAGGCTGTTATGGGCGGCACCGGCGCCAATCACATTATGCTCGGCACAGGTGACGCTTACTTCTGGTCGGACGGAAACGGCGATCCCACAGTTCCGCCCGCCGGAGTGATTGCCAATCCAAATCCGCTTCCCGGAACCGATGACGTCTATACGGTCGATGTCGGCTACAACGGTGATTTTGCTGACTGCGCCGACCCGACCCAGCCGGGAATCAAGCCGATCGTCGACTATCTCCGCTCTCTTCCGTATCATCCCAATCCCAACTGCCAGCCTAATCACTACTACCTGATCAACAACGAAAACCCTGGGTTCCTGCCGGATGGCACGGTCGACACCAAGGGCATCGCCAGCGGCGCTTCCGTTCCGCCGTCCAATGTGCGGACGATCGGCGATGAGCTCAACGAAAAAGGCATCTCGTGGGCGTACTACGGTGGGGCGTACAACGCTGCGGTTGCGTTGCAGCACGACCCAACCAGCACAAATCCCGCGGTGCTGATCGGCGCAGCCTACTGCAACATCTGCAACTTCGAATCCTACGCTAACTCGATCATGGGCAATCCGGCGCAGCGTTCCCAGCACGTCAAGGACGCGACGGATTTCTTCGCCGCGATCGACAACAACACGCTGCCCGCTGTGTCGTTCGTCAAGCCTGATGGCTTGCTCGATGGACATCCGGCCAGCTCTAAGTTCGATCTGTTCGAAGCGATGGTGAAAAACATCATGGCGCACCTCACCGCGCAGCCGGAGCTATTCGCCTCGACCGCTCTGTTCATCACACTAGACGAAGGCGGCGGTTTCTACGACTCGGGTTACATCCAGCCGCTCGATTTCTTCGGAGATGGGCCGCGCATTCCGTTGATTGCGGTTTCGCCCTACTCGATGGGCGGACACATCAGCCACGCCTATGCGGATCACGTGTCCATATTGAAGTTCATCGAGCGCAACTGGAATCTGAAGCCGCTGACCGGGCGAAGCCGCGACAACTTCCCGAATCCAATTTCATTCCCATTCAATCCCTACGTGCCGCTCAATAGCCCGGCGATCAGCGACCTGTTCGATCTCTTCAACTTCGGACACGACGGGCCGCCCAACGCACCGTAGCCGAGCGCCTATTTCGTACGGAAGTTTCATCAGCGAAACGCCGGCTGAATTCGACACTCAGCCGGCGTCTTTCTTATCGTTCTGGGGCGAACCCATCAATATGCTGAAATTCGAGCCGTCATTCTGAGCAGAGCATCCCGACGCGTTATCTCTTCCGGCGATAGCCGGCGCGACGCGCAGTCGAAGAATCGCTATTCGTCCGAAACTCGGCGCGCTGTGCCAGCTACTGCTTGTACTGCTCGAAAAGCTTCTTGTAGTCGTGATTGTTCTCATTGCAGATGTACTCCTGGATATCCCATTCGGGATGCAGTGTGAAGGTGCCTTCCTCCGTCCACGGCGCCGCGAACACATTCGGATCCTCGATCGTCGCCGAATATTTCAGTGTGTCGTACGAAATCCGGTGGAATCGCTCGACCACGTGATACGCGGTCGTGTGCCGGTATTCGCCCACCGACACTTTGTCGTTCACGCCAGTCACATCGACCACCAGTGTGTCGCCGTCCCAGTGACCCACGGAATTCCCCATCCACGTCGGATCGAGATCTTTAGGATGCGGTCGCCCGTCGGTCGGAATCACGCGGAAGTATTCGCCAGCCTCGTAGAGGATCACCACCTCAAAAGAGTTCTGCACGATCTGAATCGGATAAGGCTCGTTGATCGTGTCCGGCACTCCGCGCGGCAGGCACTGCTCTCCGAGCGAAAACGTATACTCGGGCCCGACGTGATACTTCTCTGCCCCGGGCTTCAGCGTGATTTTGTCGATCGGCCGCACCGAATGAAACGGTGCGATATACACTCCATTCAAATCGGGCTTGCCGTCCGGCATCCGCGGCACGGGTTTTTCCGCCAGAGCCGCGCTCGCCGCCGCATTGTCGTCCGGCGCGGGAGTTGTTCCCGGCACAATCACCGTCACCGACTTCATGTCTCCCGCCGTGCCCCGATACGGAGCCGCCGTTAGCGTGTAAGTTGTCGTCCGCTCCGGCGTCACCGTGCGACTGTCCCGCGCGGCCACGATCCCGATTCCGCGGTTGACCGTGATCCGGTCCGCATTGATCACCACCCACTGCAAAGTCACGGACTGACCGGGATGAATCGACGTTTGGCTCGCCGTGAAGCTCATTATTTGCGCGTGCGGCCCGACGGGAAATCCGTCGCGCAAAGGTGCCTGCTGCGTCGGCGCTTGCGCAGGCGCCTGTTGCGCCCTCGCGCCCGCGACCAGCGCGGTCACTAAGCCAATTGCACCCATGATCGCCTTAAAGACAATCCTCGAGTTTTTCATACGGTCACCCATGCCCGTACCTTCATCCCAAGCCGGCGTTGTCAATTCACCTTTTTTCAAATTCGTAATTCCAAATCTCAAATTCCGATCTTCCATTTTCGAGATTCGAACCGTTCTCGCGCATCCTATGCTCCTGCTGCTCGGGACACAACGAATTTTCCCCCGGGAGTACGTCGGCCCCGCGCCTTATGACCGCGAACGCTCGCGACGAAAGTTCGCAAAAAGTCGGTACAATGATCGGCTGCCTTAGGAGGCCTCGTGCTCTTTGATTTCGCCGCACTTCCGCCAAGAGAGTGCTACAAACTGATGGTTTCGACCATCGCTCCGCGCCCGATCGCGTGGGTCGTGAGCCAGAATCGGCAGGGCCGGCTCAACGCCGCACCGTTCTCATTTTTCAACGCGTTCTCCGGCGATCCTCCCGTGATCGGCGTCGGAATCGGCAGCCACGATCCAGGCCGCCCGAAAGATACGCGGCGCAATATTCGCGAAACGGGCCAATTCGTCGTCAATCTCGTCTCCGAAGAGACCGCCACGGCCATGAACATCACCGCCATCGAATTCGAATCCCAAGTCAACGAACTTGTCGAGGCGCAGCTCACCACACTGCCGTCGGTCCACGTCAAGCCGCCGCGCATCGCGGCAAGCCCTGTCGCGATGGAATGCAAGTTGATTCAGATCGTCGATCTCGGACCGGACAACGCCCTCGTGCTGGGCCGCATTCTGGCCATGCACGTTCACGACGAGATGGTCTTGGATCCCGCCAAGAATTACATCGACACACCGAATCTGAAGCTTATCGGCCGTATGCACGGCACAGGCTGGTACGCGCGCACGTCAGACCTCTTCAAAATGGATCGCATTCCGCGCGCGGACTGGACCCTGCGCGAAGAAAAAACCTCGAAGGCGTAGCCGTTGCATTTCGAACGCAGTTTTCTTGTTCTTCTTACGATTCAGTTGGCTGGCTGTCGAAATTAGGCAGCCTGTATTTCGAAAGCGGCGTCCGCTGCGTTCGTGGGGCTTGCTCTACTATAGTGGCGGATGGAGCGCTGCCATGGCATCGGCTTTACTCGTTTCGATCGGTCTCGTGCTCTTCTTCGCCCTCGTCCTCCACATCTGTCTGCGCTACGGCAGACAGGACGCAAGAGCGCTGTGGGACTCATCCGTCGAGCTTGCGCGCAAGTCTCCGATCGGCCGCTGGCGCTACTAAGAATCCCGCCGCAAGAATCCTCAACCGCTCTGGCTGCATGGTCACGCCACGCGCTCGTCCGTGGCAACTTGAGTTTCGGGACATCCACTCAACGCGGGTACATCGGTGAATTGCTCTGAGGAAACCTGTGGAAAAAGCTGAAGGCGCAATCCGCTTTTGGCGAACTGCGCCCTCTAAATCGAGCCGTAAAGTTCAGGCTTCCGACTCAATCCGGCGACTCAACAGCCTTTCGGCGTGCCGGGTCCTCCAAACTGGTGCGTACAGCCTACGAGCTTCTCGATCCGTCCACGCGCCGCGAAAACCGTTAAGCTCCCGCTTCGCCTGATCCGGACCGCCAAGCCTCGGAGACCTGTTATCCGATCCAGCGCTGCCCTGACCTTTCGGCCGCGCAACCTCTGAACCGAACCGCTATGTCTCCGAGCCCCGCGCGCCAGCCTCGCGTCGCAAACGCCTTTCAGCGCCTGCGGCCTCTAGGCTGAATCGCGGGGTCTTCTTACTTCCCGGTTCCGTTCCGGACCGCGTTAGCGGTTAAACATCGCGATCTCGGAGCCGAACCGTTCAGTCTCTAAGCTTCCCGGTTCAATCTGGCGCGCAAAATAAATCTTCCGGTGTTCGGCGTCAATCCCATCAACGCAAAAAAACCTGTGCAAATTTTTTAATGCTGTGGAAAAACGCTGCGCGAATCTCGAACTTCTTACCGATCGGCGTTCGCTATTTTCCGATCGTGGTGATGGGTTTTCCGGTGCATGCGGACGCTGCCTGCATTCGTCCCGCGTATGTCTCATTGTCGAGTTTGAACACCGCTTGCTGCTGATCGCCGTACGCAAGCAGCATGAAATTTCCGTGCGATTTGAAGGCAAGCCCGATTAGGGAAAGACCCATTGTGAACGGCGCCGCAGCGACTTCGGCGGCCACGGCCTTTTTCAGTTCTTTCGAGTTTTTCGTATATCCTAGATTCGTCACCGCGGCGCAGGGCACGGTCAGTTCCTCGCCCGTATCCGAGGCGAAGTGAATCTGCTTCTGTTGGCCGTCCACCGTCACCGTTCCCTTCACTTTGACGAGACCTGATTTCTCGGTGGAGTTAACCATCAAATCTCTGCCCCCAGCTTGCGCCGCCGGGATCATGATCATGGCGGCTGAAAATACGACCACCGCACGCAGGATGTTTGACATGATTCCCCTCCCGCAAGAACTTTCGCCTTTTCCGCAGTATTGCACGTTGCCAATCGTAACGCATTGCTACAGGTGACGAAAAGGGCATGGGCATCTTGCAGGCACCGCAACCGGGTGATAGCTTGATCAGTTCACACCCCCAGCCATCTTCTGGGCGGCGCCGAACGCGTGAGTGAGCCGGCGCCTGGGCGCGATTCGCGCAGGCCTGCCTTCTGGCAGGTAGGAGTTCTCGTTGGCACCGTGGAACGTTAACGACCAAAGAATTCCCCAGGGCAGACTCGCTCTTTTCTCCTACATTTCCGCCGCCTTCGTCGTCTTCGTGCTCGTAGGATTCTGGAAACTGCAAGTCGTCCAGTCTGAGCACTACGCCGATCTCGCAGATAAGAACGGCATCCGCCCCATCGCCATCATCGCTCCTCGCGGTGCGATGCTGGACCGTGAAGGCCGCGTCCTAGTCGATAGCTATCCTTCCTTCAGCATTTTGCTGCTGCGCGACAACCCTAAACTGCTCGAAAAAAGTCTCCCGCAAATCGTGGACGGCCTCGGTATCTCAAAGGAAGACCTCCAGCAGCAGCTTGAGGCCGCGAAGTTGGAACCCAAATTCTTGCCGGTGATCGTCAAGCCTGCCGCGAGCCAGGCCGACATTGCCTTCGTCGAATCGCACCGCGCTGATCTGCCCGTTCTCGAGCTAATGATGGTCCAGCGCCGCCGCTATCCGCTTGGCGAAACGCTCGCGAACACGATCGGCTACGTCGGTGAAATTTCGCCGCAGGAACTGGAAAAAAGTCCGGACCGCTACCGCCCGGGCGACATCGTCGGCAAGGCAGGCCTCGAAAAGGAATATAACGATCAGATTGTCGGCACCGACGGCATGCGCCGCGTCGTCGTCAACAGCGTCGGCAAAGTGATTCGCACACTCGACAACATCGACGCCATTCCCGGCAAGCCGATTCAGCTAACTATCGACGAAGATTTGCAGCGCCTCGCCGAAGCCGACTTCGCGAACAAAGAAGGTGCGCTGGTCGCCATGGACGCGCGAACCGGCGAGATCCTCGCCATGGTCAGCCGCCCGACCTTCGACCCCAACGACTTTGCCGTCCGTATTCCCGCGCAAGAATGGGCCGCGTTCAATAGCGACCCGAACACCCCGCTGCTTAATCGCGCCATTCAAGCCCAGCTCGCTCCGGGATCTGTCTTCAAGATCGTGATGGCTACGGCGATGCTCGAATCAAAGGCGCTTCCGGCGACCTACACCGTTTATTGCCCCGGCTACGCCACTTTCTACGGCCGGCTCTTTCATTGCGATCACGCTCACGGCGAGGTCAACCTGCACAAAGGCATCGTCGCCTCATGCGACGTCTACTTTTACAACGTGGGCAAGCAGCTCGGCATCGACCGGATCAGCCACTACGCGACGTCGCTCGGTCTCGGCCGCCGCACCGGCGTCGATCTGCCGGGCGAGGAACCAGGCTTGATTCCCTCGGAGGAATGGGTCGAGCGCGTCTACCACCACAAGTGGTATCCCGGCTCGACGATCTCGGTTTCGATCGGCCAGGGAGCTGTGATGGTCACTCCGATTCAGCTGGCTCGCATGATCACGGCCGTCGCCAGCGGCGGCACTCTGATCCCGCCGCATCTGCTGAAAGATGCGAATGGCCTCACAGCCGAGCGCTTTCCCCTCTCCGACGACACCGTTCAGCAATTGACCGACGCCATGTGGGGCGTCGTCAACGAACCCGATGGCACCACTTCGGAGACCGTCAAATTGCAAAACATCGACTTCTCCGGCAAGACGGGAACTGCCCAGACCGAAAGCTTCGAGCTGCAGAACAAGCTCGGCAAGCATTTGAAAGAGAACGGCTGGTTCATCGGTATCGCTCCGCGGCGGAATCCTGAAATCGTCGTCGCGGCGCTGGTTCAGGGTGCTGGATGGGGCAGCTCGGTCGCTCCGATCGTCCGCGACGTCGTCAAGGCTTATTACGATAAAAAGAGCGGCCAGCTGCGGCAGGTTTCCACCGCGGACAATATTGCGCCCGCTCCGGGTGCGGCTCCCGCCGCTCCCGCTTCCGAATCGCAACAGCCATGAAAGAGCATTCGAGCATTCAGGATATCGACTGGACACTCCTCGGCATCGTCGGTGCCATCAGCGGCATCGGCGTTCTCGAGATTTACTCCTCCACGCATTCCAGCGCGATGGCCGGCATGCAATGGAAGCAGCTCATGTGGATCGGGATCGGGTTGGTGGGAATGGCCCTGATCTCCCGCATCGACTACCACACACTTCTCGACCAAGCGCCGGCGCTTTACATGTTCGGCGTCATCAGCCTTCTCGTGGTTCTCGTGATCGGCTACTCGCGCCTCGGGGCGAAGCGCTGGATCTCGATCGGGGGAATCGCGAATTTACAAGTGTCAGAGATAATGAAGTTGATTATAATCATCGTGCTGGCGCGCTTCTTCTCGGAAGTGCGCACGGACCGCCTGACTCTGGCGGACCTCTTCAAGATTGGCGTTTTGACTCTGATTCCCGTAGTCTTAATCTTGAGGCAGCCCGACCTGGGGACCGCGATGGTGCTCGTCCCCGTAGCTGTGGTCGGAGCGTTTCTGGCTGGTATCGAATGGAAGCACCTCATCATTGGAGTGGTGCTTATCGGGCTTCTGATTCCGCTCGCATGGAACATGCGGCGCCACCTCAAGCCGTACCAGCAGCAGCGAATTGAGACTTTCCTTCACCCGGAGCAGGACCAGCGCGGTGCCGGCTATCAGATTTTGCAGTCGGAAATCGCCGTGGGGTCCGGGGGATTCTGGGGCAAGGGATTCGGCAAGGGCAGCCAGAATCAGTTGGGCTTTGTGCCCGTCCGTTACTCGGACTTTATTCTGGCGGCGCTGGCAGAGGAACAGGGTTTCATCGGGGTTTGCATCGTCTTGCTGTTGTATTTAGGTTTGATTCTGCGGCTCGTGGATAACGCGCAGAAAGCGAAAGACCGCGCTGGAATGTACGTCGTAATGGGCGTCACCGCCATCTTGGGTTTCCACGTTTTGGTCAACGCTTCCATGGTGATCGGATACATGCCGGTCACCGGCATTCCACTTCCGCTGATGAGCTACGGAGGGTCGGCAACGGCCTTCGTGTTTTTGGCACTGGGGCTGGTGATGAACGTCCGTATGCGGCGGTTCGTCAACTAGGCCTCGCAAAAGTTCAGTACCCGCTCCCGTCAAATTAGGGACCGGGCAATATCAGATTGGATCGAAGGACGCATCGGGTGAGCAAGTTCAATCCGCAACAATCAGGTTTATTCCTGAGCGGCCCGTCGTGGCGCGCTGAAGGCACAGCCTTCCGCCACGCTGGCCCTGGCGCGCGCGCAGTTTCGCGCCGCGGCCGGGTGCGTCATGAGGAGTTTTTCAATGTCGAAGGAAATGGTTATTTCGTCGAACCCGCACGAGACGCGGGTCGCGATTTTGGAAGAAGGACAGCTTTGTGAGTACTACGTTGAGAGGGAAAAGGAATTTGCGTTAGTCGGAAGCATTTACAAAGGCCGTGTGACGCGCGTGCTGCCTGGCATGCAGTCGGCCTTTGTGGAAATTGGCCTCGATAGCGACGCCTTCCTCTACGTCAGCGACTTCCTCGAAGGAATCGAAGAATTCGAGTCCACTGTGACTCCTGTCGAGGAAAAAATTGAAAAGATGGAGGCCGAAGGCGGCGCCGTTTTCGCGCCCGAGGCGCCCGCGGCTCCCGCGGTCGAGCCGCCGGACGTAGAAGCAGGTCCGGCTGCGCCGGCCGCGGTAACTCCGATCGGCCAGCTGCCCGGTGAGACGATCGCTCCAGCTATCGTTCCCGGCCAGCCGCATCCCTCAGCACCGCACGAGCGTCCGCACTTTGGTCCCGCCGGCCGGCACGGCGGTCACGGCCGCGATTTTGGCCGCGGTGGACGCGGTGGGCGCCGCGGCGGTCGATTCGGCCGCGGCGGGCGTGGCGGACGCGGAGGCGACCGTCGCTTTGGCCGCGAGTTGCCTTCTTCGAAGTTCGCTTCGCATCGTCCCTACGACGGTGGCGCTCCGGAAGCAGGCGGCGAGGCTCAGATTTCCGAGCTTCTTCCCGGCGAGCATTTGTCCGGCTTCCACCCCCACGGCGAAGCGGCTGTACCTGCACCTCCCGCTGAGCCGCAAGCAGAATCTCCGATTCAAGCAGCACCTCCGGTTGAGACCCGCGAACACGTCCGCGAAGAGGGGCTGCACTACGAGCCCGAAATCACCCGCGGATTCGCATCGAGCCTCGAACCGCTTCCGGGCGAAACGCTCTCGAAATCGCAGCATCACGAGCCGCACGTTGCGGCGCACGCCGAGCCTCCTGTTGAGGAAGTGTCCGCCGAGCACCTCGTGATTCACGAGGATCCGGAAAAGGCTCACGCCGAAGATTTGCAAGAGCACCTGACCGCCGATCTGACGGAAGAAGAAGCCAGCTCCATCGCCGAACAGGTCGCCGAAGCGCAGAGCGAACAAATCGAACGCGAGGCCGAAGAGAGAATCCTCGCCTCCCCGGAACATGCGCCCGAAGCCGAATCGGTCGAAGAGCAGGAGGTCGAAGAAGAGGAAGAAGAGGCCGAAACCGAGGGTATGATCGCTCCAACCTCCGAAGCGGAGGAAGCGCACGAGCGCGCTTTCGAAGCCGAGCACGAATCCGATGAGCTCGCGGCCGCTGCCGAAGACGCAGCTGACGCCGAAGCGGAAGCGCACGAGGCCATCGAATCACTCGAAGAAACCGAGCACGTGCTCGAAGCCGAATCCGGTCTTCCGCCGATTGACGACGGTTTGCCGGTTCCCGAGGCGAGCCCCGCCGCTCAAGAGCAGCAGCCGTGGCAAGCTCGCGTCACCGGAGATTTCCGCGCGCGCATGCAGCATCCCGCGCGGCGAGGTGGACGCGATCGCGGACGCCGCGATGAGCGCGGTCGACGTCCTTATCGCGGCCATCATCACCGGCCTCCGCAGCGCCGCCCGCAGTTGATCTCCGAACTGCTCAAGCAGGGCCAGGAGATCATCGTCCAGATTGCGAAAGAGCCGCTCGGCAAGAAGGGCGCGCGCATCACGAGTCACGTCGCGCTCCCCGGCCGCTATTTGGTTTACATGCCGACGCTCGACCACACCGGCGTTTCGCGCAAGATCGCTTCCGCCGAAGAGCGCTCGCGCCTGCGCCATCTTGTCAACGACGCGAAGGGCGCCGCTGGCGGCGGCTTCATCGTCCGCACGGCCGCTTCGGCCGCTTCGCCGGACGAAGTCCGCGCCGACGTCGAATTCCTCACCCGCACGTGGTCCGAAATCAAGTCGCGCGCCGAGCAGCGCAAGGCGCCTTCCCTGCTCCACCGCGACCTCAATCTCGTCGAGCGCATGCTGCGCGACCACATCAGCTCGGACTACTCCGCGATCTGGGTCGATGTCGAAGAGGAATATACGAAGGTCGTCGATTTCATGAATCGTTTCCAGCCGGCGCTCGTCAATCGCGTCAAGCTCTACACGAAAGAGACGCCGATTTTCGAAGAGTTCGGCATCCAGCAGGAAATCGACAAGGGCCTGCGCCCGAAAGTGTGGCTGAAGTCGGGCGGCTACATCGTCATCAACCACACCGAAGCGCTCGTCGCGATCGACGTCAACACGGGCAAATTCGTCGGCAAGGGCTCGACGCGCCTCGAAGACACGATCGTCCGCACCAACCTTGAAGCCGTGAAGGAGATCGTCCGCCAGATGCGCCTGCGCGATCTGGGCGGCATCATCATCATCGACTTCATCGACATGGAAGAGCGCCGCAACCGCGAGAAAGTGATGGCCGCTCTCGAAGAAGCGCTCAAAGCCGATCGCGCACCGTCAAAGATGCTGCGGTTTAACGAATTCGGTTTGATCGCCATCACGCGCAAGCGCACCAAGCAGGCTCTCGAACGCACGCTCTGCCAGCCGTGCCCCTACTGTACCGGCTCCGGCATGGTGAAATCCGTCCCCACGCTCTGCTACGAAATTCAGGGCGAAGCGCGCAAGATGGCGCCCGACATGGACGTCGCCAGCATCACGCTGCGCGTTCATCCGGAAATCGCCAAGGCTCTCAAGACGCGCGAGTCTTCGCTCGTCGAAGAGCTCGAGCGTTGGACCAAAAAGAGCATCATCATTCAGGCAGACCCGACGCTCCACTGGGAGCAGTACGATATTTACTAGCGGAAATTTGGGAAAAAACTAGAAATGTGAAATGGAAGCGCCCCGAGAAATTCTTCGGGGCGCTTTTGTTTTGTGCCCGCTCACAACAAAGAGATTCTCCAATCGACGCTTTTCTCGTCCCTCGGCGGAGAAGTCAATTTCTGCAGTTTTTTGCACCCTTACAGGCCCTTAGACCCCACTTTTTGACAAAATTTGCACCGCAAGATTCGTACAGGTGTACTAGTTCTTGTATCGATTCTGCACTTCAGGACGATACCCAATAAATTTGCCGGTGCTAGTCTGCTCGCACAGTCGTGGGCGAAGAAATGGGCGCGAGAAAAAGAAGTTCAGCGCCCCGCTCTCTCGACGAGAGTCGACTGCTCTTTGACAATTTGAGATTCGAATCGCGCTGGCTAGCCGCTGAAGCGCTGCTCGCGGAAGGGGCAGCTGCGGGAATTGCAACTGCCTTCTTCCCGGCAGCCGAGGCGTCGCGCAGCCGATTTTGTAGACTTCCTGGCAGTCGCATTAAGTTCGCATAAGGCCTTCATTAAGGGATCGCCTTCAACAGCCGCTGGAAGTGCTAATCTGTCCTAGGTTAGCGCTTCCAACGACAAGGGCATAAACGCGAATAAAGTTCCTCTTGCCGAAGCGGAATCAAGGCGCCAAGGTCGGCTTCTTGCGCCACACCCATGAAACTCCACAGTCTCATTCAATACCTGGTCTTCCTCGTGATCGTCACCGCCTTGGTCAAGCCTTTGGGCGGCTATATAGAAAGAGTCTTTTCCGGCAAGCGCACCGCGCTGGACATCGTATTGCGCCCAATCGAGCGGCTTCTGTATCGCATCACGGGAATCGACGCCACTCGAGAGATGTCTTTCTCCGAGTATGCCGGCTGCTTTGTCTTGTTCGGACTCTGCTGCGCGCACGTTCTCTACGCGATTCTACGGCTCCAGAAATTCCTTCCCTGGTCTTATCCCGCGTATCAGACCACGCCGTTGGCTCCGGACTTGGCGACAAACGTCGCAGTCAGCTTCACGACGACAACCACCTGGCAGGCCTACAGCGGCGAAACGACGATGAGCTACTTCAGCCAGATGGTTGGTCTCTGCGCGAACAATTTCCTCGCGGGCGCCATGGGGCTTGCTGTTGGCGTGGCGTTCATTCGCGGCCTGGCGCGCGAGGGGTCCAACACGCTCGGCAATTTTTGGGTGGATTTGACTCGATCGTTGCTCTGGGTCTTGCTGCCGGGAGCGTTGATCGGCGCCACGCTCTTGGTTTGGCAGGGCGTCCCGATGAACTTTCATCCGTATGCGATCGCGACCACCGTGCCGGGCGTGAAGCAAGTAATCCCTCAGGGTCCCGTAGCCGCTTTGGAGATCATCAAGAACCTTGGCACCAATGGCGGCGGCTTCTTTAACGCGAATGGCGCGCATCCGTACGAGAACCCCACGCCGCTTTCGAATTTACTGGAGATGCTCGCCATCGTGCTTTTGCCTGCGGCCTTGACGAACACGTTCGGAAGAATCGTCGGCCAACCGCGGCAAGGATGGCTTCTCTACGGTGTGATGGTGTTTCTTTTCGTTGGCGGACTGTTCTTCGTCGATCATTTCGAACAGCGCGGGAATCCCCTTCTTCACGGTATCGATTCCGCGCACCATTCCGGTCAAGCCGGCGGAAATATGGAAGGCAAGGAAGTTCGCTTCGGCATCGCCGGCACCGCCTTGACCGCCGCCGTGACCTCCAACACCTCTACCGGGTCTGCCAACGCGGTGGACGACAGCTTCTCCTCGCTCGGAGGCATGGTTCTTCTGACGAACATGTACCTGGGAGAAGTGAACTTCGGCGGCCTCGGCAGCGGCCTCTACGGTATGGTGATGGCCGCCGCGATCGCGGTGTTTCTCGCGGGACTGATGGTCGGCCGCACACCCCAGTATCTCGGCAAAAGGATCGGACCGCCGGAAAACAAAATGATTGTGCTGTATGCCCTGACCGCGCCGCTCGCGCTCCTGGGGCTCACCGCCATTGCTGTGACCTCCAAGGCCGGGATTTCAAGCCTTACCGTCAACACCGGCCCTCATGGCCTCACTGCAATTCTCTTCGCCTATGCGACTTGTTTCGCCAACAATGGCCAGGCGTTCGCCAGCCTTAATGGAAACACGTTGTTCTACAATGTCACCACGGTGATTGCGATGATGGCCGGAAGATTTTTTCTGGCGATCCCCGCTCTGGCCCTGGCAGGTCTATTCGCGCGCCAGAAAAAGGCCCCCGTCTCTTCGGGAACTCTTCCAACCGACTCCTTTACTTTCGGCGTGCTCCTGGCGGCCTGCCTGATCACGCTCACTGCCTTGAGCTATTTGCCGGCGCTCGCTCTCGGCCCCATCCTCGAACGTTTGCTGTTTGGAGCGTAGCTCGATTCTGCATGACGATTGCTGACGAGCGTAGAAGCGGTCGTCCAATTTTCCTGGGGGGTTATTGGCCGCTGAAGCGCTGCTCGCGGAAGGGGTCGCCGTACATGTTGTAGCCGTTCTCTTCCCAGAAGCCGGGAGCGTCCTGCACCATGAACTCGATGCCGCGGACCCATTTCACGCTTTTCCACGCGTAGAGATGCGGGACGACGAGACGCACAGGGTAGCCGTGCTCGGCGGGAAGCGGCTCGCCATTGTGCTTGAGCGCGAAGAGCGTCGTCGGTCGCATTAGGTCCGCGAGCGGGACGTTCGACGTGTAACCCTGCTCGGCGTGGACCATCACGTATTTCGCTTCCGGCTTCGCGCCGGAAAGCTTCACCACTTCGGTGAACGACACGCCTTCCCACCCCACGTCGAAGCGGCTCCAGCGCGTCACGCAGTGCATGTCGGCGGTGACTTCCTTCATCGGCAGGCGCGTGAATTCGTCCCAGGTGAGCCGCACCGGCTTTTCGACAAGTCCCGCGATGCGGAAATCCCACGTCTGCGGATCGAACGGGGGCACCGAGCCTTCGTGGAGCACGGGCCATTTCAGTGTCGCGGATTGCCCGGGAGGCAACCGGCCGGCGTCGCGCATCGCGCGCTCAAGTTGCTTGCGCTCGCTGATTTCGCCGAAGATCATCGGCACCATTGTACAACGCCGGATTTGCGGCGCGTGTGGCGGCCGGCCCCGAAACCGCGTGTGCTATGATTGCGAATTCGGGTGGAGCAGGAAATCCACACTAGGAGCAGCCATTGTCCGCACGCATTCTTAACGGCAACGCCATTCGAGATCAAATCTATTCCGAGCTGCAGGCGGAAATCGCCGCACTCGTCGGAACGGGAATTCGACCGGGCCTCGCGGCAGTGCGCGTGGGAGAGGACCCTGCGTCGAAGCTGTACGTGAACAGCAAAATCGCCGCGTGCGAAAAGCTTGGACTGGCGAGCTTTCACATCACGCCGCCCGCCTCGACTACGACCGAAGAGCTGCTGGCAATCGTAAACGATCTCAATAACCGCGAAGAGGTGGACGGAATTCTCGTCCAAATGCCGCTGCCCAAGCAGATCGATTCGAAGAGAATTCTCGACGCCGTCGTGCCGGAAAAAGACGTCGACGGTTTTCATCCCGTAAACGTCGGGCGATTGGTCGCCGGTCGGCCGGCTCTGGTTGCGTGCACGCCGGCGGGCGTGATGGAGATTTTGCGGCGCAGCAACATCCCGATCGAAGGCGCGAACGCCGTGGTAATCGGCCGCAGCGATATCGTCGGCAAGCCGCAGGCGCTGCTTCTGCTGCACGCCAACGCGACCGTCACGATTTGCCATTCAAAGAGCAAGGATTTGGCCGGCATCGCACGCCGCGCGGACATCATCGTCGCCGCAATCGGAAAAGCGGCGATGGTGACTCCCGATTTCGTCAAGCCGGGCGCGACTGTTATCGACGTTGGCCAGATTGTCGTCAAGGATCCGGCGGAGGCCGAGCGGATTTTTAAGAATTTCCCGGCCAAGCTCGAATCGTTCAAGCAAAAAGGCTCGATTCTCGCGGGCGACGTGCATCCGGACGTCGTCGAAGTTGCAGGAGCCTACACTCCGGTGCCCGGCGGCGTCGGCCCGCTCACGATCGCCATGCTGATGAGCAACACCGTGAAGGCGGCGCGCATGCGTCGCGGCACGCGCGCTCCGGCGGCCGCGGCCTCGCGGACCTGATGCTTCGCATTGGCCTTACCGGCGGGATTGCTTCTGGAAAATCCACGGTGGCGGCGATGCTGCGCGACCGCGATTGCCCCATCCTCGACGCGGACGCAATCGCGCACGAACTCCTCGAACCCGGCCAGGACGCCTACAACGAAGTGGTGCTCGAATTCGGCGAAGGCATTCTCGTGCCAGGGGGTGCGGTAGACCGCAAGAGGCTCGGTGCAATCGTTTTCGCCGACGCGCAGAAACGCCAGCGCCTCAATCAGATCATGCACCCGCGCATTCAACAGATCGTCGCGGAGTGGTTTGCGCGGCTCGATCGCCCTGGCGGTCCGGATTTCGCCTTTGAGGATGCCGCGCTGATCCTCGAGGCGGGCGTAAAGAACAATTTCGACCGCGTCGTGGTCTGTTGGTGCAAGCCCGAACAGCAACTCAAGCGGCTGCGTGATCGCGGAGTTTCGGAAGAGGATGCGCGACAGCGAATCGCCGCGCAGATGCCTATGGATGAGAAGAGGAAGCTGGCCGACGACGTAATCGATTGCTCGGGCTCGATCGAAGAAACCGAGCGGCAGGTGGACGCGCTGATTACAAAACTGAAACAGATCGCGACGCAACGAAACATTTCCTGACTGCATTTCGTCTTGATCTTTGTGGGTGGCCAAGCACGGACCAATATGGTGGTTGCAACCTCGTTCGAAGCCGTAGAATCTGAGTCAGGCACTGGGGATTCACTGTGATGACGCAAGGACAGCGAAGCCGGCGGGCGCTGCGCCTGCTGGCGATTGGCTTGATCGTCGGGCTCGGCGCTTACTGGGCTGGCACGCGATTCGGCGAGCGAACGGCGTCGTCGGTGAGCGCGCTGCCGGGGCCTGCGAACACCGAAGACCAGCTCGATCCCACGGAAGCGGAAAACGTTCGCATCTACAAGGACGCAGCGCCTGCGGTGGCGAATATCCTCACACGCGCCGTGCAGTACGATATTTTCTACAACGCCGTGCCCGTGGAAGGGGCGGGCTCCGGCTTCGTGATCGACACCGCGGGGCACATCCTCACCAACTACCACGTGGTCGAGGGCGCGCAGACAATCGAGGTAACGCTCGGCGACCAGTCGCACTTTAGAGCCAAATACGTCGGTGCGGACACGCGCAATGACATTGCCCTGATCAAAATCGATCCGGGCACACACAAGCTGACACCGCTGCCGCTCGGAGATTCGCGCAACCTGCTCGTCGGACAGCGGGTGCTCGCGATCGGAAATCCATTCGGATTTCAGAGCACGCTCACCACCGGAGTGGTGAGCTCGCTCGGGCGGACGGTGCAGACCAGCGACACCACGTTCATCGACGAAGCGATCCAAACCGACGCGGCGATCAATCGCGGCAATTCGGGCGGGCCGCTGCTCAATTCACACGGCGAGGTCATCGGCATCAACAGCGCGATCTATGCGCCCGCCGGAACGACAGCCGGAATCGGATTTGCGATTCCCATCAACACCGCGCGCCGCGTGGCAAATGATTTGATCACGCAAGGCCGCGTGCGCCGGGCGACGCTGGGCGCCGAAGGCCGCGCGATCTGGCCCAGTCTGGCCGAGGCGCTCGGCATTCCTGTCGATCACGGGATTTTGATCGAGCGCGTCACTCCCGGCGGTCCCGCCGCGCAGGCGGGAATTCGCGGGGGAACGAAGACGGTGATGGCAGGCTTGCAGCAATTGACCATCGGCGGGGACGTGCTCATCGCGATCGACGGCAAGGACATCTCCAGCCAGATGGACCTCAATCTCCTGCTCAATCGAGCGGCGCCGGGTGACACCGTGACGCTGACGGTGATTCGCGAAGGAAAAAAGATGGACGTGCGCGTACGGCTGGGACAGGGATAGAGAAGCGTCGGTCCACTGCGGAAACGCAAAGAACGCAGAAAAAACCAGATTATCCGCTAGGAATCAGCGACCTGAGCGTTTGAAGAAGTCGGCGGGCGAATTCGCTTCGTTACTTCCGGCTCGCGCCACTCGTCGCGCAATTGGGCGCGCTCATCTTCGCTTAGCCCAAACCACGATTCGGCGAGATCGCGGACGCGTTCGAGCGCGGCCTGCACTTCGGCCTGTTTCGCTTTCATCGCGTCACTATCCCCGTCGGTGGGAACGCGAATCGGCGGCGCGACGAACATCACGGTGCGCGAGAATGGAAGCGGCAGGCGAAAAAGGTCCCACGCTTTTTTGAATGTGACTCCCCGCTCGACGCCGATGTGAAACACGGAAATCGGCCGGCCGGTGCGGCGCGCGAGAATCACGGCTCCCGGCTTGGCAATGTAGCGCGGTCCGCGCGGACCGTCGATGGTGAACGCGACGTGCCGCCCGGCTTCGAGC
Organism: Candidatus Acidiferrales bacterium; assembly: GCA_035622875.1. Taxonomy (GTDB): domain Bacteria; phylum Acidobacteriota; class Terriglobia; order Acidiferrales; family UBA7541; genus Palsa-295. Next base: position 349,242 of record DASPUN010000073.1, on the reverse strand, counting down.
TGGCGCGCCATCGCGGTGAGCCCTTCGATCGCGCCTCGCGTCGAGCTGCCCTGCGCGGTGCCGAATCCGAGCCGCTCGATCACGCGGCGGGTCCACTGCCCATCGAAATTGACGGTGTTGAGCACGACGATTCCGCGCCCTCGCCAAATCCAAGCCGCGGGAAAAATGCAGCGATGCCAGAACGCGCCGATCGCCGGCTCGCCTCCGCGCGGAATCTGGATCGCGTTGTGCACGCCGATAACTTCGGTGCGCAGCGTGGGACCAATCAGGCGGATGAACCAGTACACGGCCCAGGCGAATATCGGAATTTGCATCCGGCGCCAGCGCGAGAGGCGCGGCATGGCGATGGCAGGCGATGCCTCCAAATTGACCGCGGCCTGTGGCGCGTCCGATTTCGAGCGGCTGTCCACTGCTGTATAGTATAGGCGGTCGCGATGCGCCCCCACTCCCATTTCGCATTCCGTGCCGCAGTCCCTGCTGCGGCGGCTCGGTCCGCTCTGATTGGCGCGCTACTCAGCGCGATCTTGCTCGGCTCGGCCATCGCACGCGCGGACGATGCGCCCAGCGGCGCCGTTGGACGCGTAACCGGCAAAGACATCTCGGTTGAAGGCGGCGTGGGCGAAAGCGGCCAGCCGACCGTGGCGCCGAGCATCTACGTATCGAACGGCAACGTCGTGACGGTTCATTCGGGCAAAGCGCGGATGACGCTATTCGCGGGCGGGAAACTCGAAATCTGCGGCCCGGCCAAATTTACGGTTTTGCGCACGGGAGAGTCGATCACGATTGCTCTGAACTTCGGCCACGTGCGCGCGGAGTTGCCGGCGAAGACCTCGCTGCGGATTTTCACTCCCACGATCGTCGGCACGCCGATCGACATCAGCGGGGGGACGCGCGACATCACCGTCGGGCTAAATCTCGACGATTCGCTTTGCGTCCTTGCGACGAGCGGCGCAATTCAGCTTGAGCATCAATTCTCAGGCGAGAAAATCATCGTGCCCGAAACGGGCGAATTTTTTCTGAACGCCGGAAAGCTGATGCCTGTGGCCGGGAAGCCGGGAAGCTGCCAGTGTCTCGCGGACGAGCAACAAGAGGTTCCGCCTTCGACGCAGCCGGGAATCGAGTTTGCCACCGCGGTATCGGAGACGCTGGCCAAGATAGCTGCGCCGGCGGAACCGCTGTCGGAAGCCGCACCAGCCATCGAATACAGCGTGCTGGAGCGAGGAAATCAGGCGCATCCGATGGTGGCGTCAGCGAAAGTCGAATTGCCGGTCGCGCCGCCCGTGCCAGTGGCGAGTGCGAGCATTGCGATGCCCGCGCTTGAGTTTATGGCTGGCACGCCGCTGCCGCGACCCGGACCGCCAGAGGAATTGCTCGTGCTGGTTCGCGAAGCGCGTGTCTCGCCTGAGTGGGAGTTTTCAGGGCGCGTCGAACCGCCCGAATTTGCCGCTGCGATGCAGCAGGCGCTGGGCGAAAAGCCGATGGCGCCCAAGCCGGAAGTGCGCGAACCGACGCAGCCTCCCGTACAGGGGCAGAAAAAGAAAGGCGGATTCTGGGCGGCGCTCAAGCGAGCGTTCGGCGGCGCGTAGGCGAGATTCGCAACGGTCACATTCCTTCATAATTCGGGCCGCCGCCGCCTTCGGGTGGAACCCACTGGATTATCTGGTATGGGTCGGCGATGTCGCACGTTTTGCAGTGGACGCAGTTTGCGGCGTTGATCTTCAGTTTCGCCGCGCCCTTCTCCGTGACCAACTCGTAGACCGCCGCGGGACAAAAATACTGACAGGGGTTGCCGAACTCGCGCACGCAGCGATCGCCGCAGATGCTTGGCTCGAGCACGACGAGATGGCAAGGCTGATCTTCGTCATGGCGCGTGCCGGAGTGGTAGACGTCGGTTAGCCGATCGAAGGTGAGCTTGCCATCGCCCTTGAAGCGCGTCGATTGATCGACGAGTGAGCCATCGCGATCGAGTTTCGCGTAGTCCTCGTAGCCGGGTTTCGTGCGCATCGGATCGATGAGGCCGCGGCCGCCGGTGACGAATTGAAATCCCGAGTGGATGAGTCCTTTCCAAAGTCCGCCGTGAAATCCCTGATGGAAATTCCGGACGGCCCACAGTTCCTTCTTGAGCCAGCTCTGCTCGAGCTTCGTGCGGTAGGCAGCCAGCTTTGCGGCTGAAGTGTCGCCGGCGCAGAGCGCGTCGTAAATTGCTTCGGCAGCGAGCATGCCGCTCTTGATCGCGGTGTGAATTCCCTTGAGCCGCTGCGAGTTCAACAAGCTCCCGGAATCGCCGATGATCAGGCCGCCGTCGAACTCGTTGCGCGGCATCGAATACCAACCGCCGTAGGGGACCGTCTTCGCGCCGTAGCGCACGAGCTTGCCACCTTCGAGAATTTTTTCGACGAACGGATGCGTCTTGAATTTTTGAAACGCTTCGTGCGGATCGAAAAGCGGATTCTTGTATTCGAGGCCGACGACGGTGCCAATCGAAACGCGATTGTCGCGCAGGCCGTAGATCCAGCCGCCGCCGTAGAGATCGCTGCCGAACGGCCAGCCGAGCGTGTGCGCCACGAAGCCGGTGTCGATGCGCCCGGGCTGCACGTCCCACAATTCCTTGATGCCGATGCCGTAGACCTGCGGATTGAGGCCGTCGAGCTTGAGGCGCGCGACGAGGTCTTTCGTGAGCGAGCCGCGCGGGCCTTCGGCGAGCACGGTGACTTTCGCGCGCAATTCGTAGCCGGGCGTGAAGTTGTCCTTGGGCTTGCCGTTCTTGTCGACGCCTTTGTCCTCGGTGATGACTCCAGCGATGCCGCGGTTTTCGTATATCAGTTCCCTACCCGCGAATTGCGTGAAGAGGTTGATGCCCTTTTTTTCGACCAGACCGCCGAGCCATTTCACGAGCTTGTTGAGCGAAACGATGTAGTTGCCGTGATTGGCGAGTGGAGGAGGAGTGATCGGAAGTTTGTGCGCGCCTTTCTCGGTGAAAACGTAGGCCGCGTCGCCGGTGACGGGCGTATCGAGCGGCGCGGATTTCTCGAAGTCGGGGACCAGTTCGCGCAGGCCGCGGGGGTCCATGATCGCGCCCGAGAGCTGGTGCGCTCCGATTTCCCGCGCCTTTTCGAGGACGTAGATATTTTCAGTCGAAAGTGGCGGAGATTTTTTCGCGGCCGTGTGCTGCTCGATCAGATTCGCGAGGTGCAGCGCGCACGAGAGCCCCGCGGGGCCGGCGCCGATGACGAGCACATCGGCTTCAAGTTTTTCGCGTTCTATGGTCACCGACAGATCCTAGCAGGACAACGCATCTTACCACTCGGCGTCGCCGCGGCGGCCCGGGGGGCGTCACCCGGATCTGAGAAAACCGGGAATTCGCGGGTCAAGCTGCAATCGCCAGATTGACTTTGATACAGTTGTGTACCGTCGGCGCAAAACTACGCGAAGAAACGTGAAATTTTACGTTGCGATCACCGATTGGGAGTGGTTTAAGCACCTAAAGGGAATCGCGCCTGACGAGTTGAACTTCTGGCAGCCGACAGCGACGAGCGCGTTTCGCGTGCTCTCTCCTGGTGAGCCACTCCTTTTCAAGCTTCACAGCCCTCGGAACTTCGTAGTCGGGGGAGGCTTCTTTAGCCACTACACTGTCCTGCCAGTAAGCTATGCGTGGGCCACATTCGGTATTAAGAACGGCGCGCAAACCGAGGAGGAAATGAGGTCCAGGCTCGAACGCTATCGTAAAATTCCGCCGAACCTTGAAGAAGACTATCAGATTGGATGCATTCTTCTGCAGAGCCCGTTTTTCTTCGAACAAGACGAGTGGATTCCGGCCTCCGACTGGCGCCGAGAAATTGTGCGCGGAAAAAGCTATTCAACCGATGAAGAAGCAGGCTTCCGGCTGTGGTCTGAGGTTGAAATTCGTTTGCACGGAAAGTCCGCCAAAGAATCAGAAGTGGTCTCGATCTCGGGCCCGCGCTTCGGAGAGCCTCAAACAGTTTTTCCCAGGTTAGGACAAGGAGCGTTTCGAGTCATTGTCACGGACTCGTACAAGCGCCGGTGCGCGGTGACTGGCTCACATATACTCCACGTGCTTGAAGCGGCTCACATCCGACCATATGGCAAAGGCGGCAGCCACGATCCGAGCAACGGGCTCCTCCTGCGCCAAGACGTGCACACGCTGTTCGACCGCGGTTATTTGACGATCACGCGCGACTACCGGCTCGAGGTCAGCGGGCGGATCAAGTCTGAGTTCGACAACGGCAAGGAATACTATTCGCTGCGCGGCAACATGATTTCGGTTCCGGATAGCCCTGCCCTGCAGCCATCGGCTGACCAGATCGCGTGGCACAACGAGAGAGTCTTTCGTTCCTGAACTGAGCTCGCCGCTACTTCGAGGCGAGCGAAACGCAGGAGCTTTCGTAGTTGCCAGAGCCCATGGTGCCTTCAGGGAAAATGTGGTGCTCGGCAATCCAGTGAAACGACTCCTCGAACACTTCCTTGGTGTATGGCTCGAAGACGATGCGTTCACCGGGGCCCCAGCGGCGCGTGTCCATCATGTTGTGGAAGCGGACCGGAAATTCTCTCTTGTAGTGGTGCGTGTAGAGATCAGGACGGAGATCGATATCGCGCTGGGCTCTGCGAAGCGCGCGGAAATATTTTCGAACGTCCTCCATGTCGGGATCGCGCTGGATCAGGCTCGCCATCATGAAGGTCGAGTCGATGATTTTGCGGAAGCCGAGCTGCTCGAGGAAATAGTAGGGCCCGCTGAAAAGCGAGGCTGCAGGAACTTTGCGATCGATCAGCAGTTCCATGCGGCTGAAGAGCAACCCATCGGCGAATGAGAGCTTGATGTCAGAGGTTTTCATGTATTGCTCGAGCGCCTGAATCGTCGCGTAGTGGCTGCCCGATTGATAGCCGACTGAAATCGGCACGCCCGCGAGCTGCGACGGCTCGTGGATCGGCGATTCAGGCGGGACAAAAACTCCGGCGGGAGAAACGGAATAGGCGTCGGCGTAAAGTTTGCCGTGACCCGCCGAAGCGGAGACGTTTACGGTCCAGTGGCAGGCGCAGCCGATATCGGAGCCGCGGCCTTTTTCGAACGTCTGGTAGGTGCCGACTTTGTCGCCGAGATTGTGCTGGCGCGCTTCTGTGGAAGGAATTGCTTCGTGGAATTCGTAGTCGAGACCTTCGGCGGCGAAGTAGCCCTTCTCTTCCGCAACCCATTCGTGAAGCCGCATGTGCGGCGCAATGACGAATTTCGCCATCTCTTCCCCCCAAAAGCTCCAAGCGCGAGTGCCTTATCGTACCACTCCGGAATAGGCGCAGCGGAGCAACTTCCCCGCCAGCCCGCGTCATCTCACGCGCAACGCCGAATATTTGAGGACGCTGCGTTGGCGGCAAAGCGTGGGTACGCTATACTGACGCCCCGACACTGAGGCGCACGTATCAAGTCCAGAAGAGAACGAATCCATTTCCACTACTCGCACAGATAGAGAAAGTGTTGCTGTAGTCGGCGGATCAGCCGCGGGACTGTTTACGTCTGCGCTGCTGGCGCGAAGAGGAGTGTCGGTGCGCGTGTTCGAGCGCGTCGAATCGCTCGAGCCGGCCGAGCGCACTTTGATCGTCACGCACCGAATGCGCAGCATTTTGAGCCGTGGCGCCGAATCCAGCATTCTCAACGAAATCCGCCGCTTCGAACTTTTTACGGATGGTCGCGCCGCCACGATTGCGCTGCAGGATCCGGACCTCATCATCGAACGGCGCAAGCTGATTCAGGGTCTCGCCGACGAAGCGCAGAAGTCCGGCGCGCAGATTGAGCTGGGCAGCCGGTTTCACGCTCTGCATCAGAACGGGGACGGTCTCGCGGTTGAGGTCGAGCGCTGCGCCGACGGCAGCCGCGAAGAAGTTGGCGTGCAGACCGTAATCGGCGGAGACGGTGCAGCGAGTCGAGTCGCGCGGGCTGCCGGATGGGCGCCGCTCGAAACCGTGCCGCTGGTGCAGGCCATTGTGCCTTTGCCGAAGGACATGCCGGCCGACACGGTGCGCGTGTGGTTTGTGCCGCAGGACACGCCGTATTTCTACTGGCTGATTCCCGAATCGCCGACGCGCGGAGCGCTCGGCGTGATCGGTGAGTCGGGACCCGAAACCCGTAAACAGCTCGAGCAGTTTCTCGAAAAGCGGAAGCTCGATGCGCAGGAGTTTCAAGGCGCGCGCATTCCCGTGTATCGGCGATGGATTCCGGTGCGGCGGCAATTCGGGCGCGGATCGGTATATCTCGTCGGCGACGCCGCCGCGCAGGTGAAGGTATCGACCATCGGCGGAATCGTGACGGGATTCCGCGGAGCGCTCGGAGTCGCCGAGGCGATTCTAAACGGCGGAGTGAGCCGCGAACTGAAGGCGCTGCGTCGCGAGCTCGATTTCCATCTTTTGCTGCGGCGCTCGCTGCACCATTTCGAGCAAGCGGACTACAGCCACCTTGTCGATCTGCTGAACGATCCCGCCAAGAAATCGCTCGGCGAATGCTCCCGCGACGATGCCTGGAAGCTCGTGTGGCGCGTATGCCTGAAGCAGCCGCGGCTCGTCCTGCTCGGATTGCGCGGTCTGCTGATGCGAAGCAAATCGATCGACAAGCCGGGCGCGTAGCGCGTCGCGATGGCCCGCCGAATTTCCCTTCGAATTTTCGCCCTCATCGTGTTGTTGTCGCTGTGCGCGGCGGGCGTTCTCGCGTTTCGTGGAATTGGGCGCTGGTTGATACGCCAGGACGCGCTTGCGCCGGCGGACGTGATCGCGGTGCTGAGCGGCAGCATGCCGTGGCGCGCGGAAGAAGCGGCGCGGATTTTTCGCCTCGGCGATGCGCGCGAGGTCTGGGTGACGCAGCCGGAGGCGCCGCAAGGTGAACTCGCGTCGATGGGCATCCAGTATCTCGGCGCGGACTACTTCAACCGGGAAGTATTGACTCACAACGGCGTGCCGGAAGCAGCCGTGCGCGTGCTGCCGGACCCGATTATCGACACGAAAGACGAAGTGCAGGAAATCTCGCGCGAGATGCGACGCGAGGGGAAGACCAGCATAATTCTCGTGACGTCACCGCAGCACACGCGCCGCGTAAGGACTCTATGGAGCAAACTCGTGGGCGGAAGTCCGCGAGCGATCGTGCGCGCGGCGCCTCAGGACCCATTCGACGCGGACCACTGGTGGCGCAACACGCAGGACACGTTTTCGGTCGCGCGGGAGCTGATGGGCCTCACGAACGCCTGGCTGGGATTTCCCGTGCACTCTCACTAAAGCCAATCGCGCGCCGAAGGAACGCGGCTATTTCTGCTCTGCAATCACAGGCAGGGCGCTCGATTCCAGGATTTTCCAGCGCTCCCACTCCGATTTTTTCGTCAGGTCGCGCAGACGAAGCTGCCATTCGATGCCGTTGGCGTCGTCGCGGTCGGAATAGAATGCCTGCCAGGAATTCGCAGGCGCCGCAAGCTCGTGCGACGCGGCATCGCCGTTTCCATTGCCGGCCGGATCGTGGCTGCGGAACGGAGCGAGTTGCGCGGTATCGAGCGGCACGCGAAAGAAAAGCTTGTCCTCAAAGCCTGCCGAGCCGTTGTGACCATGGCCGTTGCCAGACTGCGCTCGCCCGTCGAGATGCCCGACCAGTTCGAGCGAATTCGCGCGCAAAAGCAGCTCGAGCGACGGAGGCCGCTCGGCGGACGGACCGATGCGGCCAAGCGCCAGCTCCCACAGTGTGGATGCTTCGCTCGTCCGCGAGGGATCGGAATACAAGTCGAGCGAGCGCGTCTGCCAGCCAACCGCCTTACGATCGGGCAGAACTTCCGTGATCGTTGCAACCGTATGGCTGCGCCAGCGCTCGAGTTTCACCGAACCGACGAAGCTGCCGTGCTCGCGGATGAATTGCTTCTCGTCTTCGCTCGCGTGCACCGCATCGGACCAGAAGCGATCATCGAGGCGGAACGAAAGGGTGACGACCTGCTCGAGCGGCATGGGCGCCGCCTCGTTCAGCCGCTCGAGAAACTGCGGGTCGGCAACCGCTTCGATGCTGCGCAGCCGCTCCATCAGCCGGCGAACGGACCATTCCTGGTGACGAAGAACTTTCTGCCAGTGTTGTACGAGGACGAAGAACACGAAAACGATTGCGACAGCGACTAAGAGAGCCAGCCAACCGGCGTCCATTGGTGCGTAAGCTCCGTGCGAGCTTGAAACGAGCGGGTCTCGCTCTATGTTTGGCGGATTCTACTACTAATTCTTTGCTTCGCCTAATGAACCGCGGGCGCAGCCGCCTTCGAAGCGCGGAGTTGCACCAGCCTTTGCGCGCGGATTATCATCAAGCGGAAATGAAGATATTGAAGCCAATTGCGCTCGCACTTGCGCTTAGTTGTGCCGTGCCGCCGGCGCACGCGCAGCCGCAGCAGAGCGCGTCCAGTGCGGCTTCCGCGAGCAGCTCGAAATCCTACGACGTTGATATCGACGCCTCGAAGCAATGGGTCGACACGAATATCGACCTGCGCGCAGGCGAGAAAATCCACTTCACGGCTACGGGAACGATCACCTATCCGGCGACCCAGTCGTCGAAATCGAAGGAGCGGTCATTTGGGCCGGACGGCCTCTCGCGCAGCTTTACCGATTTGATTCACCAGTATGCGGCGCCCGATGCGGGCCACGGCGCGCTGATCGGCCGCCTCGGCACAGCCGACGCAGGCGGACAGCCGTTTCTCGTCGGCGCGTCTTCGGATTTTGAGGCGCCCGTCGCCAACCGGCTGTTTCTCGGCATTAACCAGAGCCAGAAGGACGGCGAATCTGCGCAGGGGAGTTTTCACGTCACGATCGCGGTTGTAAGCGAAGGCTCGGCAACAGCCGCAGTCGGCGGCCCTGCTGAATCGCGGATACCCGGGATCACACAGGGACTCCTCGATCAGATTCCGCGGCGAGTCTCAGACCCGCAAGGTAATCCGGGCGACATGGTGAACGTGCTGTTGCTTGGCACCGATGATCAGGTGGTCGGAGCGTTCAAGGCCGCAGGCTGGGTTCAAGTTGATAGCTCGGTGCAGGACACGGTTCTCACTGGCCTGCTGGACTCGTTTGAGAAAAAAGACTATCTGACGATGCCGATGAGCAGACTCTTTCTTTTCGGCCGCCCGCAAGATTACGGCTTCGCGCATGCGGAGCCGGTGCGTGTGGTGATGTCGCGAAATCACCTGCGCGTGTGGAAATCACCGTACTCAGCCAACGGGAAGACCGTGTGGTGTGTCGCGGCGACGCACGATATCGGGTTCGAGCGCGATCAGCGCAAAAACAGCGTGACGCACAAGATCGATCCGGCAATCGACGGCGAGAGGGAGTTCGTGAACAGCACGCTTTCAAGCACGGGTCTTGTGATCGCCCGCGATCACGTGACGCCGTCCGGTCTGCTCACCCAGGCAAAGACCGCGACGGGCGGAGAATTTCACTCCGACGGGCGCATCCTCGTGCTCGCGCTGAAATCCGAGACGACCGCAGCCAGCAGCAACTGAGGCGCCGTTACTTCGAAGACGACGCGCCGGTCACAGCAAATTTGAAAATCGCCGTGCCGGACGGATACAGAAGATCGCGGAATTGCGTCGTTTGTTCGTCGCCGGGATCGAGGCTCAGATTGATCTTGCCCGTATTCTGAGTGATGACGCTGTTATCGGCGCCGAGATACGTCGTTTGGTATGCGATGTCCTTGTACGAATACGTGTGCGACATGTTGCGCAGATCGATGGCCCAGACGGCAACCGTGCCCGTGGGATCCTTGTCCATCTTCACGCTGATGATTCTCAGATCGTGAACCGGATCGGCTCCCGCAGCAGACGTCGGGGCGGCCGCCGCAGGCGCACCCGTTTGCGTCTTCGACCCGCTTTTCGGGCCCATCACGTACCACCCGAGGGCGACCGCTATCACCAAAATGACGGCGATCCCAATCCACATGCCTGCACTGCCTGATTTTTCCTGTTTTTGGGCCTCAAACATGGATACACCTCCCTATCGCGCCGGCGTCACTTCCGGGCTGCTCGGATGAAGACTCCACAGCCTTCGATGGAAGTTCGCCCGGACACACACCGGATTCCCCCTCATTGCGCGGAAAGTAGCACGATGGGCCGCATCGGTTCAATACATTCCGTTTTTCAGCGCTGGCCCCGCGTCCGGCACGAAAGGAAGCGTTTTGGGAAACCCGAGCGCGTGAGTATCATCCAATGCTTGTCGAAGGTCTAAAGCTCACCCTTCAAACCGGAGAATAGCGAATGGCGACCATGAAGGCGGTACGAGTCCACGAATACGGCGGCCCGGATGCGTTGCGTTATGAAGACGCACCGCGGCCCGAGCCAGGGCCGGGCGAAGTCTTGATCCGCGTGCACGCGGCGGGCGTGAATCCGGTCGACGGCGCCGTGCGTGCCGGATTTTTCAAGGAGCGCATCAAGTATCCGCTGCCGATGATTCCCGGATGGGACGTTTCCGGTGTCGTCGAGGCCGCGGGGCCCGGCGTATCGCGGCTGAAGGTGGGCGACGAGGTCTATAGCCGGCCGGATCTCGGTCGCAACGGTTCCTACGCAGAATACGTCGCGGTAAAGGAATCCGAAGTCGCGCTGAAGCCGAAATCGATCGACCACGTGCATGCCGCGGCGATTCCCCTCGCGGCGCTGACCGCTTGGCAGGCGCTGTTCGATGCGGGAAAGCTCTCGGCCGGGCAGACGGTGCTGATCCACGGCGCGGCCGGAGGCGTCGGCAGCTTTGCGGTGCAGTTCGCGAAGCTGAAAGGCGCGCGCGTGATCGCCACAGCCTCGGCGCGCAATCACGACTATTTGCGCTCGCTTGGAGCGGATCAGACGATCGACTACAACACCACAAAATTCGAAACGGTCGTGCACGACGTGGACGTCGTTCTCGACTGCATCACGGGCGAAACCGCGGACCGCTCCTACGGCGTGATCAAGAAAGGCGGAATCTACGTCTCGATTCTGATGCCGCCCTCGGCTGAGAAAGCCGCGGCGCACGGCGTGCGCACAGCGCACGTTTTCGTTCAGCCGAATATCGAGCAACTGGGCGAAATTGCCAAGCTCGTCGATTCCGGCAAGCTCAAGATCACCCTCGAAAAACTCTTTCCGCTCGCCGACGCCCGCGCCGCGCAGGAATTGAACGCCACCAAGCACACCCGCGGCAAGATCGTCCTCCGCGTCGTGTGACGGCGACGAGATTGCACGAAGGCTCGGCGGGTGGCCCGCGCTTTCTTTGCCTTTCCGGGCATTAAGCGGCGACCGAGCGCCAACGCTCATCCCGCGACACAAAACTCCAAACCACGCCGGCGGGTGCCCCACCCTCGCAGTGTGAGGGTGCGTCCCAATGCTTTCCCCCTCACGCTAAAGTCCACAGAACTCGCCTGACATTCCCAGTTCTCTTATCTGCTAGCGTGAATCGGGGCGGCATTTAGGCCCTGAGAAAGGAGGCGCGCAGAGCGCGAAAGCGCGTGCCGCGCCGGAAAGGGCTCCTAGGTCGACGCATAACAGGGCTCCCGGGTCGACGGTTAGTCGAGCCCGGGAGATCGGTCGAACTTGGGAGAAAAGAGGCGCGCACTGCGCGAAAGCGCATGCCGCGCCGGAAAGGGCTCCCAGGTCGACGGTCAGTCGAGCCTGGGAGAAAAGACCAATATGAGAAAACGTACTGCAATCGACAGAGCCGTTGAATGGCTCTCAAAGAGCGGCCAAGAATCCACGCTCTCCGATCGATCGGACCGCAAGAGAGCTCCGCGGCTCACCACAGCGCGGCCCAAGCGCCGCTCCGCGCTTGCGCGGCACCGCCGCAAGTGCAGCGTCTGCCGCCATCGCGACCGCGACGCCATCGAGCAGGATTTCTTGAGCTGGCAGAGTCCCGACCAGATCGCCGCGAACTACGGAATCGCCGACCATTCCTCGATCTATCGTCACGCTCACGCCACGGGACTCTTCTACCGTCGCGCGCAGACCATCCGCCTCGCGCTATCACCGATCGTGGAACAAGCGATGACCGTCGAGGTCACCGCCAACTCCGTCATTCGCGCCATCGAGCTCCTCGCGCGCCTCGATGCCGACGGCCGCCTGGCCCCGCCAGTGACGCATATCATCCACCAATCGAATCGACCCGCAACTTCATCACGGGAGGCTTCGAAGCACGCCGCCACAACTGCTCAGAATGGCGAGTCTAATCGCCAAAATCGGCAGGTAGGACACGATGCAACTCACTGAAGCTAAAGGCCGGCCACAGGGCTAATCGCCAAAAACCCTCGGTGTGGCGAAATGTTGAATTCGCGTTCCTTCCGCTCGAACACGGCCGACGAACTGCGTTGCGTGACGGCGCGCAGTTGCGATATAACCGCGCGCGCCCAGACGGGGCCCCCGAGTCCCCGCAAAAAAGGGCTCCCGGGTCGACGGTCAGTCGAGCCCGGGAGATCAGTCGAGCTCGGGGGATCAGTCGAAAAGAAACGCGCCGGAATCGCTGCGCGTCACACTAGGTACGCAGATCCATTTCGAATTTCATTGGGGGGCTGGATGAATGAGGCTCAATTTTTGGCATGCTCATGTCTGCTTGGCTTCTTTGCTGCGGCGCTTGCGCCGGCGGCGCGCGCGCAGGTTGACAACGAAACACCTCCGCCTGCAGCGCGGCCAGGCGCGCCCGCCCAGGCGCAGCAAGAACAGCAACCGCCTGCTCCGGGAATGTTCGCTTCCCCGGTCGCGCACGGCGAAGTGAAAAACTACAAGCCCGTGACCAACGAGATGCTGCTCAACCCCAGCCCGGACGACTGGCTGCAGTTCAGCCGCACGTATGATGCTCAGCGCTACAGCCCGCTCAAGCAAATCAACAAGAAGAATGTCGGGGAGTTGCGCGTCGCCTGGGTGCGAGGATTGCCCGCCGGAATCACGGAAACGATCCCAATCGTGCACGACGGTGTGATGTACACGATCGTTCCCGGAGCCGGAGTCCAGGCCATCGACGCGACCAACGGAGACATCATCTGGGAGTACAAGCGGCCCTACAAGGACCCGCGGCTCGGCGGTCAGGAGCGCACCAAGGCGATCGCCATCTACGACGACATGGTCTACTTCACTGCCCCGGATGGCTACGTGGTAGCCATCGACGCGAAGAACGGCAAAGAGCGCTGGGCAACGTACAAGACCGATACGCAAAATACGTCCGGCGCGATCGTCGTGGACGGCAAAGTGATCTCGGGCGGAACGTGCGGCCGGGGGCGCGACAGTTGCTTCATCGAGGCGGATGACGCCGAGAGCGGGAAAATGCTCTGGCGATTCATGAACGTCGCTGCTCCGGGCGACCCGGGATATGCGTCCTGGAACGGCGCGGACAACACGAACTTCACCGCCTCAACGTGGGGGCTTCCTGGAAACTACGATCCGGTCCGCAAGACGATCTATTGGGGCGTCGCGAATCCGTCGCCATACGAGAGGCTCGCGCGGCACGGCGGCGATCCGGATGGAGTTTCCCGCACTGCTCCCGCTGATCTCTATAGCAATTGCACGCTTGCGCTCGACCCTGAGACGGGCAAGCTCAAGTGGTACTACCAGCACCTGCCCGCAGACGATTGGGACACCGATCACACGCACGAGCGCACGCTCGTGACCACGACGTTCAATCCCGATCCAAAATCCGTGAAGTGGTACAACACGGAAGTTCCGCGCGGCTCGAAACACGATGTGGCGGCGATGGTCGGCGAGAGCGGGATCATGTTCGTGCTCGATCGCAAGGACGGGACATTCCTCTGGGCCGAGCCGGTGCCGGTGGACGCACCGAACCTGGCGATTTCCAACGTCGACGGGCAAACCGGAAAGGCCACCATCAATTGGGACGTGGTGATGAAAAAGCCGGGCGATCATCACGTAATTTGCTACTGGAACGGCCGCAGCTACTGGCCCACGGCGTACTCTCCCGAAACGAATTCGCTGTACACCGGCTACGTCGATAATTGCCTCGACATGACGGCAACAACTACGAGCGGCAGGCGGCGCGGCATCCTGCGGGAAGGTTCGGACATCAACGCGATCGGGGGCCTAGCCAAAATCAATCTCTCGACCGGCGAGATGATGAAATTCGATTTGCAGCGCGCGCCCAGCACGGGCTCGTTGCTCGCAACTGCGGGCGGCTTGATCTTCCACGGAGACATCAACCGCAGATTCCGCGCTTTCGATGCCGTCACGGGCAAGAAACTGTGGGAATCGATTCTCGGCGGGCCAATTTCGGTGAGCACGATCACGTACGCGGTCAACGGCAAGCAATACGTATCGGTGATTACGGGAGACAATCTCGCGGAGCCGACGCTTTCACGGCAGACCGACACCCCACTTGTGACGGGACACAACGCAATTTACACGTTTGCTCTTCCGTAGGGAGTGGTGAAAGGGGCCCCCAGGTCGACGGTTAGTCGAGCCTGGGGGATTGGGAGCGCGGCCGCTTCGACAACTCGAAACGGCCGCGACGCCGTCCGGAATTTTAGCTTGCGGCGGCCTTCGACTTCAGCCCGAACAACTTCATCGCATTTTGCTTCAGAATCAGCGGACGCACTTCGTCCTTGAACGCAGCCTTTTCGAAATCGGCCAGCCAGCGGTCCGGTGTGATCAGCGGATAATCCGAACCGAAGAGTAATTTATTCTTGAGCAGCGAATTTCCGTACTGAACCAGATTTGGCGCGAAATATTTCGGCGACCAGCCGGAAAGGTCGATGAACACATTGCGTTTGTGCAGGCAGATCGAGATCGCTTCGTCCTGCCATGGGAACGACGGGTGCGCCATGATGATTTTGAGGTCGGGGAAATCGACGGCGACGTCGTCGATGTACATCGGATTCCCGAACTTGAGGCGGATGCCGCCGCCGCCCGGCGTACCGGTTCCGATTCCGCTGTGCCCGGTATGAAACACGACCGGCACGCCGGCTTCTTCGATCACGCGATAGAACGGATAGATTGTCGGGTCGTTCGGGAAAAATTGCTGGATCGGCGGATGCAGCTTGAAGCCGCGGACCTGCCCCGTGGCGAGCAGCCGCTTGGCTTCGCTGATCGCGCCCGGTCCGCGCGTCGGGTCGATGCTGATAAATGGGATCATGATGTCCGCGTTCTGCGCGGCGAAATCGAGGACCGAATCGTTGGATACCTGCGGCCGGCCGGAAAGGCGCTCATCCACCGTGAAAATCACGCAGGCGATGTTCCGAGCGCGGTAGTAGTCCGCCATGCCCTGTCGGCCGCGCGGCGCGCCCTCGCCGAAATACTTCCTTGCTGCTTCATCCGTCGCGGTCTCTTCGCCTTCGTGCTCGACGTGCGTGTGCACGTCGATGGCGGTCAGGCGGTCCACATCCATCACTTTTTCGTTGGCCATTCAAAGCTCCCAGTTTGATTTCGGATCGTTCAGAAAGACGGTCGATTTTGCGGACAGATTATCTGTTTTTTGGATGCATTCCTCAACTGGTATGCATTGCTGTTTGTATTGGTCGAAGAAAATGAATTATGAGGAGGACCGCGCCTCTTGTGGCCGCAGCGAACGAGCCGCCGGGGCACGAGCTTTCTTAATTCGAGAGGAGCCCGGCCGGTCCGCGCTGCAGATGTCGGACGAGCTCGGCTTGGCGGTGCGTGCCCGTCTTCTCAAAGATAAGCCGCAGGTAGGTGCGCACCGTATTCATGCTGACTGCCAGTTGCTCGGCGGACTCGCGCAGATCGAAACCCTGGAGCAGCAATGCGGCAAGAGTTGCCTCACGCACGGTCAGGCCGTAGAGGGCCCGCAACACGTCGGGTGTTGCCTCACATTTGCTTTTGGGATCGTCCACGAACACTATAGCCGCTGGCGCGTGGACAAATGGGATTCCCTTGCACAGCGGGCTGATCGAGACTGCGAAGGAGCGAGCCTGAGACGGCCGCGATACGCTAAAGACACCGCTGACCCTGGAACCTTTTCCGGCGCGGGCCGCGAGCGCGGCCCTAACACATTGGCTCAATTTATTGTTGTCCTGCGGATTTGCGGCACAAAGCGACCCGCTCCGCAGCGAGAATCCGTCGCCCCGCTTGATGAGGTCGGTAGCCATCCGGTTAGCCCACAACACTTTTCCGAGTTCGTCCAGGAGAATGACGCCGTGCGTCAATTTGTTCCACAACTCCTCGTATGCGGTCTTGTGCGATTGGAGATCCGCCAGGCGCAGAAAGGTGCGCATCGCTTGCTGAAGATGAGGCAGCATTTCCCGCACCAGGACAAGGTCGCGCTGAGTGAAAGCTCCGCAGCGCTTCGCACGATTCACTCCGAGCAAGATACTGTGCGTGTCCGTTTTTAGGACATAAGCGCCCAGCCCATGATAGATGCCCACGGGGCGATAAATCTCCTGATAGAGTCCACAGTGATGCCAATCGGCGTCGCTCACGTTCTCTTCGCGTAGAACAACGAAGCCGGGGCGTCTCGCCAGCAGAACCGGAACGGCAGGGTTTGTGTCCGGGTTGATGTATTTCCGCCGAAAGAGATCGAGATGGTCTTGGCTCCCATCTTGATCCTGCGTCACGAGATCAATTTCGCCGGTAATTCGCGCTGCCGCCATAACCAGCCACTTGCTGTTCAGCAGCTTCCCTGCTTGCGAGAGTGCCGCCGGCCAGCCATCCGGCTGGAGAGTAGCCTCGTAAATCATGCCTATAACCCGGAGGAAATCGTCCCGTGATGCCATAGCCTGAAACCTCGGCACCGGAAGACTACGGAAAGCTCCACTCTGGATTCTTGTGGACGGCCGATTCTATCTCTTCTCCCCTGAAATCTCACTCATTTAGATGATGCGCTATGTACGGAAAGGTGATAGGCATACGGCTCCCCGCAGGGAGGACCTCGTGCACGGACCGTACCTCCAGTCTCATTCGACCCGCATTTCTGCTCTATCAGTAATGCACCGAGGTGTCGCGAAATCGCGCCGTTTTGTCATTTTCTGTTCGGTAATTGCGTTCGCTTTCCTGATCGATGTTTCGCGTGCTCAGGGCCAGACGGTGCAAGGATCGCAGGGCGGTTTCATGCAACTATCCAACATAGCGGACGGGACGGGTTCGTATGTCTTCGGGCCGGGGCAGACGGTGGCCGTTGACGGTGCCATTCCGTTCGTGTTCGCCTGCTACTCCATGCTCACCACCGGCAAGAATGTGAAACCTCTGATTCAAGTTTTTCCAGCGGCGGACTTTTACGTCATCCCGGACGACGGAACGCCTCTGATTCCTGGCAAGACGCAACTCAACGATATTAACGGAACGCCGAACACTGTCATTGGCCTTTCCGATGGCTCGTTCGTGGACGAGGTTGTAGCGATCACAAAACCGGCCGGGAACACCGGGGCCGGCAAGTACCGGATTGTAATGGACGCGTGCCAGACTGGGGTCTGGGACCCGGGTGGCGGCGACATGGTTTTGGGCGACTCTTACCAAATTGGCTTTATCGTACAGGAGCCAGCGACCTTGCCGCCGATCGATCTGAGTCCTACAAAGACGAGCGCCAGCGAATACGCGTCCGCTTTGTCCGACATTTCGATCGGGCCAGTTGTGGTCTCAAAGGGGGCGTGCTCGCAATTCAAGGATATGGGCGAGGACGCGAAGCTGGAAGGCGCGTTGTCGGGTTGGTTTGAGACCGCGCTCGCCTACTGCGCCGATCTCGTCGGGGAATATGAAGGATTAGCGGCCGATCCACCAGACCCCAACTACAAAGAGTTCGCCGAATTAGGCAACATCCATTACGCGTCGTTTTCAGCCAACACGCCACTCGAACGCGCCTTAAGAACACTGGCCAACGCCATGGCCGATCAGGATGCGGCGAGCAATGCCTTCTTGAACTCACTGCAGAAATTCGAGGGCGCAGATCAAGCCAATGACGATGAATGGAGAATGCTGCAGCTTATGCAGATGAACAAGTTCATCAACCTGCTCATCGGTCCCGGCGGTTCGATGCTACGGACCTACGCTGCGCTTGAAGCAACTGATGCGACCTTGCGGCAAGACCCACTTGGAACCACGCAAGACGCTAATGATTTCGCGGCGTATCTTCCAACTCTTCGGCAAACTATCGGGGCGATGCTGTTGCCCATGGGCGATTTCTTTCAGCCTTACTTCGATCCTGAAATTGGGACCGTCGAGGACAGACCCGTGGGCCTACAGGCGTATATTCAAGTCTACCTGGGGCAGGAGGCCAACGATCCGACGCTGCCCGGCATACCGCAGGAGCGGGCTCTGGAGGGACTTTCGCCCATCGTCCTGCCATATCCGACGGCTAACACCGGCGGGAATTACAATTTTCCGCCTGCCACGCCGATCACATTCAACGGCAGCAAATCGACTGACCCGAGCGGCGGCACGCTGACCTACGCGTGGGACTTGAACGGCAACGGGACGTTCACGGACGCCACGGGCGCTCAACCGCAATACACATACAGCACGCCCGGCACGCGAACGATCGGCGTCAAAGTAACTGATTCCAGCGGTTTCACCAACGTCGCGTACGGGCTGGCCGATATCGGCGACGTAAATTCGCAGGACGTCATCGTGCAGGTGAGCGGTAATGCGATCTACGATGTGCATCCTGACGGGAGTTCTACTCAGCTTACGCCCAGCTCGCCTCTTCCCGGTTACCCGGAGAGATTACAGGTTGCCTACAACGGGGACATCTGGGTGCTGAATAGCATTGAACTAAACCATTACGATTCCAATGGAGATCTGCTTTCCACCATCACGCCCGCGCAATTGGGAGCGCTCACGGGACTCCCGCTGCTGACCCTCAACGACTTCGCGATCGACGGCAGCGGAAGAATTGACCTGACCGCCGAGGAGGATCTATGTCAGGCGACCGGAATCAGCAGCGCCTGCGGCGTCGACGGGCCCGGGCTCGGCGTGGCGATACGGGTAGCTCCCGACGCGAGCTCGGCGACGCTTCTCGACAATGTAAACCAGCCCTACATGAATATCGAAATCGTAAACGGAGTTCCAACACCGATCTACAATCCCTATACGCCTTGCGCTGGGCTATACGGAGGCGGATTTATACGGGTGGATCCTAACGACGGCGACGTCCTGGTCAGTAATGTGAACGGCGGCGATGGCACGAGATGCGCGGAGGGCCTTTTTAGCATCAATCCAACTACGGCAGCGATGTCTGAGCTGATTCCGCCGCGATGCAGTCCTTCGGCGGGATGCGCTATTGCCGACCCGATTTACGGATACTGGCCCCAAGGCCTTGTTCTGGCGTTTGGTGGGAACGGCCTTTTCACGGGGTGGGCGAGCCCGACGCCGGATGCTCAGGCAGACTTTGTCCTGGACGCCTACGGCAATTACCTGGTCTCGTCAGCTGGGAACGCGGGTTACGCAGGCTTCATCGGGCGAGTGGACGCTCCTCCGCAGATCACGAACAATAACGGCTACCTTGATGTAGAAACGTTCCCCGTTTCTCTGCCGGGTCCCGGACGACCCGCCCTGATTCTTAATGGCATGACTGTTGATGCGGGCGGAAACTACGTCGGAGTCGGCATCGATTTCGCCTCTTTCAACCCTTTTGCCCCTCAGTTGTTTCGAGTTACACCCGACGGCGAAATCTTCAATGTAAGTACGACGCTACCTTCCACCGGTTCGTATGACCTGGTGGATGTTGTGCCGCAGATTCCCGCGGTGGCACCCAGCGACATGCCCATGCCCCCAGCGATCACGCTTTCCAATTTCAACATCGGACAGAATTCCTGTCCCAGTTCCGCGCAACTGACTGTGACTGTAAGAAACACGGGCAGCACGCCGACGCCGCTTCCCGTGCAAGTACTCTTCTTCGACGGGGATCCCTCGCTCGGCGTCGCGGTTGGAACTGCTACGACCGGCGCGCCGATTCCGGCAGGGGGCTCCGTGACGCTTTCGACGCCGTGGACATCGCCATCGCCCGGCACGCATCAAGTATTCGCCATGGCCGTGGGCGCAAATATTGTGAGCACGACTTTCGTTGTCTGCGTGCCATCACAATATTCCGCCAATCCCCTTTTGCTTTCACCGCCGACGGGCACGAGCACGACGGGCGGCACTTATACGGTGACGGCGCAACTCTTCGACGTCTTCGGCGGGGGAATCAGCGGAGCTCCCGTTATGTTCACAGTCTCGGGCGTGAACTCGGCGAATGGGACGGTGACCACGGATGCGAACGGCTACGCCCAATTCAGTTACAACGGAACAAATCCGGGACTGGATCACATCGTGGCCACAGCGTTGAGCGCCACGAGTAATACAATAACCGATACCTGGCAGGGAGGCCTCGCGGCACAGACAATCAGCTTCGGGCCACTGCCCAATGTGACCTATGGAGTGGGGCCGGTTACCCTGACGGCCACGGCGTCTTCGGGATTGCCGGTGAGCTATTCGGTGACCGGGCCGGCCAGCGTGACCGGTTCGACGCTGACGATCACGGGAGTGGGGACTGTGACCGTGACAGCGTCGCAGGCGGGGAATGCCAGTTACGCGCCGGCCACGCCCGTTTCGCAGGCCTTCACGGTGTCAGCGCCTGCGTTGACAGTAACGCCGCCGGCAAGCATTTCCGTACCAGCAACGCAAGCCAACGGCGCGACGGGCAGCGCATGGCCGGCTCTGGCTGCTTTCCTCGCAGGAGCCACGGCGACAGGCGGTTCCGGTGCGCCGCTGGTGCAGTTGCCCCCCCAAGTGAACGGCGTTTCTGTGAATAACGCGACCATATTCCCGATTGGCACAACAACCGTGACGTTCCGCTTCCAGGATTCGATCGGCGATATTGGGACAGCGACTTCGACGGTGACGGTGGCCATCGGAGTGCCGCGAATCACGGGCTCGATTGCCGGAGTTGGAAGCGATCCGTCGGGAGCAGTCTATGTGAACGTTGTACTGACCAACACGGGAACCGGCAATGCGGAAAGTCTGCGGATCAGTTCTCTGACGTTCCGCACGCTGACGGGCGCGGGAATCGTGACATGCGACGCGGCTTTGTCGCCCTCGTTGCCGATTGCCATCGGCACGTTAAATGTGGGAGCAGGGGCGACTACGAAGCTGTATCTGAATGTCCCGGCGACAGCGACGCGGATATCAGTGACTGAGAGTGGACCGGTGCAGGACGTGAACGGGACGAATTATAACTATTCGACCGCGGAATCTCTGATTCCGTGATTCGAGCTGAGGCCGAAGGGAGAGCCATATGATGGGGATCAATTCAAGATGGCGTTTTGCCGTGGCGGTCTCTCTGTTTTTGGTGGCGAGTGGAGCGCGAGCGGACGCCATCGTCTCATTCACGGCGACACCGACTGATGTATCGGGGCCCGCAGGGACAACTGTGGGTTGGGGCTACACGATCACGAATAACAGCACAACAGACTACCTGGACATAAGCGACATCGATAGCGATCTTTTTTTGGCCACAGACGGCGTTCCGGACGCGTCGATTTTCAATTTTCCCAACCTTGCTCCGGGAGAAACAGTCACGCAGGACTATGATCCTGGCGATGATTTGGGATTGTTTCAGTTCACGTGGAATTCGGATGTGGCGACGGGAACGACGGAAACGGGAACTTTCACAATTTACGGGGCATTGTGCGGCGCGACGGACCCATATTGCGCCGACGATGGTTCAGTGACTAGCGCAGTGCTTGCTTCCGCAGACTATTCCGTTACGGTTGCACCAGCGACCGTGGTGCCAACGCCAGAGCCTAGCGCGCTGGCGATGTTGGTATTCGGCATGGCCGCGCTAGGTGGCTTGCGATGGCGATCAAATCGCCGCTTAGGCGCCTGCCGTCTTGCAAGAAGACTTGCTACGACGTCGTGACGGGGGAAGTTGAACAACCCCCCAAGCCTGTTACGGCGTTTACGCGGACTTAGCGGACGACGTTGTATTTTCCCAGGCGTTGCTCAGGCGGCGGACGGTTTCGCGAAGGCGGACCGCGAGATCAACGACGGTTTGGAGCCTTTGGATATCAATCGCGGAAAGATGTTCGCGATGAGCCAGAACCAGCTCGGCGTTGCCGAGGATTCCGGTGAGAGGATTGTTGATCTCGTGGCGAAAGATGGTGCCGAGATCGGCGTCCGTCGCACCCCACGGAAGTGCGAGCATCGACGCCGACATGTCCGCCCATCGTAAGCGGCGCTCGGCAAGGCTTACAACCAAAGGCACGAAATCGCCCACCCGCGCGACGAATTCCACTTCGCCGCCAGCCACGAGCCGAGCCGCCTCGAACTGGCGCTCAGGAGGCCCGATCAGAATCACAGGCGCGGAAGCCGTCAACTGGCGGAGCAGGCCATCGAGTGGTTCACGGCCGGGGAGATCGGCGTCGAGCACGATTACTCCGGGAGCAAAGCGGCCCGCAAATTCGCAGAGGCTCAGGAGGTCCGACACAACCACCGGAGGCCGGGCCCGCGCGATTCGCTCCATCTCGCGGGATAGATGCTGCGCGAGAACCTCATCGGCGATTGCGAGCAAGGGACTGTAGTCAGGAAGAGTCATGATTTTGCGGGCGACGCCGTACACGGAGTTCATGTCCCCTGAGACGCAGTACGATCCGGCGCCGCCCCATGGATTTCCGCGGGCTGGTTGTGGCTGCCCGAGAGCACGGCTTGAATGGCGAGCTTCAGTTCCTCGACCAGAAACGGTTTGGCCAGGTACGGCAGATTCTTCGATTCGAGAAACTTGAGTGAGCGCGGCGCAAGCGTATCGCCGGTAATGAAAATGATTTTGTCGCGCATTGGGCTGCCTGCGCGCACCAGAGCGTCGTAAAACGCAGGCCCGTCGAGACGTGGCATACGCAGATCGCAGATGACGAGATCGTATTCGCCGCGCGAAAGCCGCGTGAGGCCCTCCTGGCTGTCGAGCACCGAATCCACGCGGTGGCCTTCTTCGCGGAGCACGTCGACGATCAACTGAGCCACCGTCGGCTCGTCCTCGACCACCAGGAAGCGGCGAGAGCGCGAACGGCCCGTCGAGTCCGCGACCGGCGGCGCGGACGGAGCGGGCTCGGCAGCGGGCGCGTGGACGACCGGCAGCTCGACAGTGAACTTCGCGCCGCCGCCCGGCTTGTTTTCGAATGTCACCTCGCCACCGTGTTGATGGACGATGCCGTACACAATCGACAGGCCGAGCCCGGTGCCGAGACCCGCGGCTTTGGTGGTGAAAAACGGATCGAAAATTCGCGAGGCGATGGCGGGGGGGATGCCCGGGCCGTCGTCGGAAACCTCCAGCACGATCGATTCGCCCGTGCGGCGGCCGGCGCCGTGAAACAGATGACGCGTGCGAATCCAGACTCGTCCGTGACCCCGATCCCCGAGAAGCGCCTGTTCGGCGTTGACGACGAGATTGAGGATCACCTGCTGCAACTGGTACGGATCGGCCATCGTGTGCGGAAGGCCTGGCGCGAGATCACATTCCACAACGATATCTTCGACGCGCAATTCGTAGCTGCGGAGGGCGATGGTTCGTTCGACGGTTTCGTTGACGTCGACGCGCGTGCGCTCGGGTTTGTTTTCGCGGGCGAAATACAAGAGATTTTTGACGATTCGCCGCGCGCGCTCGGCTTCGTTGTAGACGTTTTTCGCTTCGGCGAACTGAGAAGGCTGCAAGCCGTGACCGAGCAGGAGCTGAGCGTAGCCCATGATTGCGGTCAGCGGATTGTTCAATTCGTGGGCGATGCCGGAGACGAGCTGGCCGAGCGCCGCCATTTTTTCCGTCTGAAGCATCTTGGCCTGAATTTGGCGTTCGCCGGTCACGTCGGCGTAGAGTTCAAACCAGCCGATGGACCGCCCTTCCGCGTCGAGCACGGGCCGGTAGAAGCGCTCGAAAATGCGGGGCGCCGGACGCATCAATTCGAGCTCGTCGTTGCCCGGCTCTGCGGTTCCGGCGAGATAGGATCTCCAGGGAGCTGAAAAGGCTGCGGCGTCGCGAAAGCGCGCGGCAATCTGCTCCTGAAGCGCTTCAAAACCGGCTGCTTCCCGGATGGACCTCCGGCTGAGCCCGAAAAGCTGCTCGAAACGCGCATTCGAACCGCGAATATGTCCGGAAGGATCGAGGAGAATCACGCCGACCTGAAGCGAGTCGAGCACGCTGCGCAGCTCCGCTTCGAGGTGACGCGACTTGGCCTCGGCGCGCTGGACGATGGAGCCCTCCTCAAGGCACAACAGCAGGAAATGAGTGCCGGGCAGCGTGGCGCGCAAGGTGATCCGAATTGAAAAACCACTGGCAAGCGACGCGTCGAGA
Organism: Candidatus Acidiferrales bacterium; assembly: GCA_035622875.1. Classification (GTDB taxonomy): domain Bacteria; phylum Acidobacteriota; class Terriglobia; order Acidiferrales; family UBA7541; genus Palsa-295. The sequence continues at coordinate 325,017 of DASPUN010000073.1, read as the reverse complement.
TGGTGATGGCGGTCGTCCGAACTCGCCTGCGCCCAGAAGGACTTAAAGCTCTCCGGGCGCGGATCGACAACGAAGTCGGCAAGGCTTGCACCGCGACCAGACACAGCTTTCAGGCGCAGGAGCTCGCGCGCCCGGCGGTTGGCTTTATGGATGATGCCAGCGGCATCCACGACCACCAGAGCCTCGGCGCTCGTGTCGAAGACGGATTGAAAGGCCGCTCCGGCCGGGAGATGGTTCGAGGAAAATGCGGGAGGATGATGACTGGATCTCCGACTCGAATCAATCGTATCTGCCATACGCAACGAAATTCGCTCCGCGCGCGACCAGCAGCACTACCAATTCCCCCGCAGAATCCAGCGACTCGATAGCAACGCCAAGCCGACGGCCAAGGCGTATTCCAGACCGCGCCGCAATATTTCCATCCAGATGATTTTGGATTCGAGCCATGAGGCGTAGCGCATGAAGTGTGCACTGCATAACGCTGACCATGCGGCGGGCATCAGGAACCAGCGTGTTTTCAAAGCATTGCGACGTGTTGCAGAGCGGGATGCTGCGCCAGTGTTCCCAGTTCGATACGCAAGGACGAGGAGCCTTCCCTGTCTAGGAATCGTGCGCGAATGGAAATGGAAACATCTGAGTCGGCCTGACGGATGTGGAAATCAGTTGGAGTGCAAGTGCGATTCGGCTTCGTACTGTTTCAGCTTGCGATAAAGAGTGGTTTTGCCGATGCCGAGCAGGCGAGCAGCGGCAAGCTTGTCGCCGCTGGCCTCCTGCAGGGCTCGGAGGATGGCGCGCCGCTCGAGCTCCTCGAGCGGAAGCAGTTCGTCGCTCTGCGGCATGCGCTCGCCGGCGCCGTATTGGAGGTTCGAGGGGAGATCGCCGACGTGCAGGATCGGGCCGGAACCCAGCGCGACGGCGCGCTCGATCGCGTTTTCCAGCTCGCGAACGTTGCCGGGCCAGTCGTAAGCGAGCAGGCGAGCCATGGCGTCTTCCGAGATCGTGCGGACGCTGCTGCCCGAGTCGCTGAATTTTTCGAGAAATGAGTTGACGAGAATCGGAATGTCGCTTTTGCGTTCGCGCAGAGGCGGCAGCTTGATCTGTACGACGTTGAGGCGGAAGAAAAGATCCTGGCGGAACTGATTCTGACGAACGGCAGCTTCGAGATCGCGATTGGTCGCGGCGATGATGCGTGTGGAAATGGAAACGCGGTCCGTCGAACCGACCGGCTTTACCTCCCTTTCCTGCAGCGCGCGAAGAAGCTTGGCTTGCAGATCGACCGGCAGGTCGCCGATTTCGTCGAGGAATAGTGTGCCGTTGCCGGCCGCTTCCATTAGACCGGTCTTCGAGTGCATCGCGCCGGTGAATGCGCCCTTCACATGACCGAAAAGCTCGGATTCGATCAATGTGGGAGCGAGCGAAGAGCAATCGACCGGGACGAACGGCTCGTTGCGGCGGGAGCCGGCGAAATGAATGGAGCGGGCGACGAGCTCCTTGCCCGTGCCGCTCTCGCCGAGAATCAGCACCGGATACTTGTGCTGGCTGACCTTTTCGATGAGGCGGTAGACGCGCTGCATCTTGGGCGAAACTCCGATCAAGCCGCCGAAGCCGGGCCGGGTGCGAAGCTGCTCCCGCAAGACGCGATTTTCCTGATCGATTTCGAGTGAGTGCATCACACGCTCGAGTTTGGAGCGAAGCTCGGGAATGTGGAAAGGCTTGGTCAAATAATCGGCGGCGCCAATGCGGGTGGCCTCGACGGCGCTTTCGATCGTGCCGTACTGGGTAAGCACGATGACAGCGGTCTGCGGATAGACCTCTTTGATGCGTTTCAGGAGCTCCAAACCGCCGAGCTGGGTGACGCGCAGATCGGTGATGACGATATCGACGGGAAACTGTTCGAGAAATTCGAGCGCCTGCTCTGTCGTCGACGCAGTGCGGGGGCGCATGCCGGAGTCGGCGACGACATCGCGACAGAGATTCCGCGTCGCATCTTCATCGTCGACGATCAAGACCGTGAGCGCGGTGGGACGTCCAACTGGCACGACGGCCTGAGTTCCAGTGGCGGACATTGCGATTCCCCTTTCAGACCTTCGTCTCGGAATGCGAGTGCAAAGCGGGAACCAATTCAGCTGCGAGCACCCCATGAAACCAAGAAGCTTAAGCGTAAGAACTGATGCTCGACAGGGCGCACTCTAATTCCAAAATGAAACGACTGGCAAGATCGTAAGAATACGTACGAGCGCAAGCTACGGCTTATCAACTGGATGCAATAGTGGAACGGGCGCATTTCCCGAATTGGCACCGAGCAATTTGAGCGTAGAATCGAGTCGAGCTTTCGAGGGTAGTCTCGCCGTCTCGGCACAGGCCACCTCGAAGCGCACAGAAACATCTGATAAGCTAGTTTCGCTGTACCGCTTTCTATCCAGCAGAGAGCGCCAAGCCAATTGATTGAAGGAGGAAGCGTATGAAGCGCATTTCTATGCTTCCGGCTGTGGCAGCTTTGCTGGCCCTCGTGTTTGCTGCCGCATTGCCGGCGATTGGACAGGATCAGTCTACCGGGTCTCCAGCGCCCAACGAGGTTTCTTCGGGCACGCGATTTCTCGTCCGCCTGCAGGACACGCTTGACACCCAAACGGCAAAGGCGGGCGATCCGTTCACGGCACTGACAGTCGTGCCACTGGCGAGCGCCGACGGGACGACTCTGCGGCCGGGCGCCGAAATTCGCGGACATGTCGACAAGATTCAGCAGGCACACAAGATGGGCCGGGCCCGGATCTGGTTGACGTTTGACGATATTCGTACGCCGGACGGGTGGATCCCGCTGGTCGCGATGGTCGATGACGTTCCCGGCGTGCATTCGATTCGAGTCGACTACACGCGCGAGGGCGAGATCGAAGCCAGTTCAGACAAGCGGAATGAAGCCTTGGAGGCCGCGCTGGCTGCGGCACTTGCTGGAGCAGCACCGGGGGTCGCCGCAAAGGACAAGAAGGAAGCCGCGACGGGGGCAGCGGTTGGCGCCGTGACGGCGTACATGGCCGCAGCGAGCCTCGGACAAGAGATTTCGCTCGAGAAAAACACGAAGCTCGAAGTGATTCTCGAGCGGTCGCTTTTCTTCGGACGCACTTAGGGAACCCGTTCAATAGAGTGCCAGCCGAATCCTTCTCGGGATTCCGCGCTCTTGTGTGAGCCGGGCTGCCTTGGAATTCCCGATCAGTGCTGGTAGATTCAAATGATTGATGGCACCCGAGAGTTCATCGCTGCAGCGGATCCTCATTGTCGAGGATGAAGAAAACGCGCGCAAGGGCTACGAAGCGCTGCTCAGGAAGTGGGACTGCGAAGTTTTGGGCGTCGCGAGCGGCGAGGACGCGCTGGCGCGGTTCCCGGAGTTCAATCCGCATGTGATCCTCGCGGACGTCGAATTGCCGGGCATGAACGGTCTCGATCTGTTACGTCACCTGGGCGAGGAAATCCAGCAAATTCCTGTCATTGTCATCACCGGAAGGGGAAGCGACGAGCGCGTGGTGCAGGCGATCGAGGCGGGCGCATTCTGGTACATCGAAAAACCGCTGAAGCCGCCGGTGCTGCGGGCGCTGCTCGACCGAGCGCTGGGGCGCGTGCGCGACCGGCAGGCGGTCGCCGTCCTGACCCAGCAACTGCGCCATGCAGGAAAGCTGGGGGCACTTGTCGGGTCGTCCGAGGCGATGCAAGAGGTGATGCGCCAGGTGGAGATGGCAGCGCCTTCGACGGCGTCCGTGTTGATCACAGGCGAAACGGGATCAGGCAAGGAAATCGTGGCGCGTTCGATTCACATGCTCTCGCCGCGCGCGAACCGGCCGTTTGTGGCCATCAACTGTTCAGCGATTCCGGAATCGCTGATGGAGAGCGAAATATTCGGGCATGAGAAGGGCGCGTTTACGGGAGCGGCAGAGCGCAGGTTCGGCTGCTTCGAGCTGGCGCACGGCGGAACTTTGTTGCTCGACGAAATCGGCGAAATGCCCGCGCCGACGCAGGCCAAGCTGCTTCGCGTGCTGGAGGATCACAAAGTGCGACGGCTCGGCAGCAAGGTCGAGACACCGGTCGATGTGCGCGTTCTCGCCGCAACCAACAAGAATCCCGAACAGGCCGTTGCAAGCGGGCAACTGCGTCAGGACCTCTATTTCCGCCTCAATGTGTTTCACATCCATCTTCCCCCGTTGCGCGAGCACAAAGACGATCTGTCTCTGCTGACCGAGCACCTGCTCGCAGAACTGTCGGAAAAGCACGGGAAGAAAGTGACCGGCATCGGCGCCGACGCCATGGAGCTGCTGCGCTCCTATCCCTGGCCAGGAAACATTCGCGAACTGCGCAACGTGCTGGAGCGTGCGGTGATCGCGTCGGACCGGGGAACGATCGGCCGACAGCACCTGCCTCCCGATTTCGGCCACGCGCCTGCAGTGAGCGCATCGGGGCTGGGCGGAATCCGCTTCCCCGTTGGAACGACAGTGGACGACGCCGAACGCGAACTGATTCTGCAAACGCTTGCCGCCACCAGCCAGAACAAGACGCGCGCGGCCGAGTTGCTGGGCATTAGCCTGAAGACTCTCCACAACAAGCTGAAGGAATACGAGGCGGGGCGGGTCAATGCGTCTCAGCCTGAAAACTAAGTTCACGCTCGCCACGTCGCTGCTGGTGCTGCTCGTGGTGACTGTCGTCTCGACGCTTTATCTCGCGCGGCTCTCCCGGCAGACCTTGCGGCAGGCAAACGATACGGCGGGCTTCGTCGCGTCACAAATTCTGGATGCGTGCGGAAACGCGCTGAAGGAGGCGGCCGAGCGAGGAGATGCACCGTCCTCGCTCGATCCCGCTGACGTTCGCAACTACGTGCGGCGCGAGTTCGACAACAGCAGCACGCTCAACTCGCTGATCGAATCCGATGTGGGCGGCTCTCCCACGATTTACGAAATCACGATCAGCGACGCGAACGGCACGGTGCTGGTTTCAAGCGATGCCTCCCTGCGAGATCAAAAGCTGGCGCGGCGGCCGGCGATCAGTTCGCTCGCGCGAGCCAGTTTTTTCCAGCAGCTTCGCGAGCTGTGGGGCCCCGCGCAGACGTACGAATTTTCGCTGGCTTTCCAACTGCAGGACAAGCCGTTCGGGGACATTCGCGTGGGGCTTTCCTCGGCGCTGATCCGCGGACAGATCATGCCGGGGCTCGAGTCCGCGGGTTATTGGGCGCTCGGTTCCGTGCTGATCTCGACGCTGCTGGCATTCGTCGTCAGTTCCATCACGCTGGCCCCCGTCGCGCGGATTTCCGCACAGCTCGACCGCATTTCGGCCGGGCAGTTCGAGGCGGAGCCGGTGGTGAGGCAAGGCGACGAGCTGGGCGCCGTCAGCACGAAAATCGTCGGCCTTGGCAAACAACTGCGCGATGTGCGCGAAGTGTTCAGCACGCTGCGCGAGAATCTCGATCAAGTGATGAGCGGGCTGGAGTATGGCCTGGTGCTGTTCAACGCACAGGGGCGCGCGGTGTTGATAAGCCCATCGGTCGAGAAATTTCTGGGAGTGCGCGCGGAGGACTTGCGCGGGCGCCGCGTGGCCGAGATTTTTCCGGCGCGCCATCCGCTTCGCAGCGTGCTCAAGATCGAAGGCGACCTGATCGAGCCGGCCGAAGGAAAAGAGATCACGCTCGACGGAAGCGGCGGGCCGCAGAGGATCGGCGTCAGCGTTCAGGTGGTCCGCGAGCATGGAACGCGTATGGGAACGCTGGTGACGTTGCGCGATGTGGGGTCGATTGCGCGGATCGGAAGCCAGTTGCAGCTTTCCGAGAGAATGGCGGTTCTCGGCCGACAAACAGCGGGCGTCGCGCATGAGGTGAAAAATCCGCTCAATTCGATGCGGTTGTGGCTGGAAGTGCTGAAGGCCAACATGCCGGTCGAACCGGAACCGCAGCAAGCGGTGAAGATGCTTGACACCGAAATCGACCGGCTCGACCGCGCCGTAAAAACCTTCTTGAGTTTCACCCGGCCAGTGGAACTCAAGCTCGAGGACACCGATCTGCAGGGGCTGCTCGAGGAAGTGCTGGATGCGGCGCGCCCGACCGTCACCAAGGCGGGCCTGGCGTTGCAGGCCGACTTGCCCTCCGAGATGCTTACCGTGCTCGCCGACCGGCAGTTGATTCACCAGGCGGTGCTGAACCTTGTCCTGAACGCGTGCGATTTCACCGATCCGGGCGGGTCGATTACGGTGAGCCTCAAACGCGCGGGAGAATTCGCCGTAATCATTGTTCAAGACACGGGAAAAGGCATTCCGCCTGAGGATCAAAGAAAAATCTTTCAGCTATTTTTTACGACGCGGCCCGGCGGGACCGGACTCGGATTGGCCAACACCTTTCGATTTGTGCAATTGCACAATGGCCGGATAGAATTCGAGTCGCAGCCAGGAAGGGGCGCGACGTTTCGCATCGAGCTTCCGCTCGCGCGCCTGGCCGCGACGGCGACGCCCAAAGTGCGCGAACTCGGAAAGCCAGTCGCCGCTGAGAAACGATAGATGCCCAGCCGATCATCCAACGAGATTCGCGTTGCGGCCTTGTTGCTGGCATGCGCGACGCTGCCCGCGCTTGGTGGGTGCTCGGAGAAGACCGTCCACGCTGCAGTGCCTGCGGCGCCCGTGCCGACGGAAGAGGCGATGCGTCCCATGACGACGGCGCCGGATACCGATGCGACGCCGCCACCCGAAAATGCCACTGCGCCGCCACCCGCTGTGCCCGTTGCCGCCGCGCCGGCGCCGCCCGTGACGATTCCTGCGGCGAAACCGTCCGCGCCGCGCAGGCCCGTATCTGAGCAGGCCTCAGCGGATGCGGAATCGCAGCCGACCCGGCCGCCCGCGCCGCAGATTTCGCCTCAGCTCTCGCCATACGACGCCGCGACGTATCAGCGCAAAACGAGCGATGATATCTCTGTGGCGGAAAGCAACCTGCAGCAAACGAACGGCAAACAGTTGAATGCCGCACAGTCGGATCTGGCGGAAAAGATTCGCAGCTTCCTTTCGCAATCTCACGACGCGATCAAAGACGGCGACTGGGCCCGCGCGCAAAATTTGGCGCAAAAGGCCCGCCTGCTTTCCGCAGAACTGATCAACTCGCTGTGACCTAACATGCGAGCGGCCCTGTTGCGCGTGGCGCTATTCCCCTCAAATCCGGGCTGTGCAAGATTCCATGAAGGGGCTATTGGCTCCAGAACCCGGTTGTGGTAATTGTTACAGCCATGTAAACGTCTCACACAACCGGGAGGGAAGGCATGGCGATGACAAGCCAGGAAATCCGGCAGTCCCTATTGGCAAACGATCCCGAGTTTCGAAAGCTCGCTGAAGAACATTCCCGCTGTGAATCCCAGCTAGACCAAATCCTCAAATCCTCCTACCTGAATTCGGACGATCTGATGCAAGAGGCGGCCCTCAAGAAACTGAAGCTGCGCCTGAAGGACCGCATGGAGCTGATTCTCGCGCGGCACCGGCAGGCGATGCACCACTAGGGCCAAGCAGTCAATTCACTTCTGTCGTACAATACAGCTGCACTCGAACAAGCCGATATTCGCGGCATAGCGATGCGCGGTGAATTGCGCTGCGCCGCGCAACTCCTTTGCAGTTCGGATTCTTTGCGCATCATGGTAAGAGACGCCTACAGATTTGCTGTGCCCCCACTGTTGATTGGCGCGGCATGCTTCGTTTTCGGATGGAAATGGCCCGGCGGCATTCTTGTGTTCTTAGGTCTCTTCATTTTCTATTTCTTCCGCGATCCCGAGCGCGTGATACCCAGCGATTCCGGGCTGGTGGTCTCGCCGGCGGACGGCCGCGTCGTCGAGATCGTGGATGAAGAACTCGATTCGAAGACGGGCCACCGTATTAGCATCTTCCTCTCGATCTGGGATGTCCACGTGCAGCGCGCGCCAGCTGCGGGACGGATCGCCAGCGTGGTGTACCGTCCCGGTAAATTTCTGGGCGCGTTTCGCCCCGCTGCGTCGCGCGAGAACGAGCAGAACGTGATCTGTATCGATACGCCAAAAGGCACGGTGGTCTTCAAACAAATCGCCGGAGCCGTCGCGCGGCGCGTGATATGCTGGAAGCAACCGGGCGACACGGTGGCGATCGGCGACCGCGTGGGACTGATTCGATTCGGATCGCGAGTCGATGTCTGGCTGCCGATGGAAACGACGGTTGCGGTGCGGCGCGGGCAGTTCGCAAAAGGCGGAGAGACGGTCATCGCAAGATGGAATTCAACGAGCTAGATCCAATCGGTCACGACGACAGCCCACGAAGGCCATTTCGCAGTCAAAGGCTGCGCCGCGGCGTTTACCTTCTCCCCAGCGTTTTCACCGTGGCGAACCTGCTCTGCGGATACTATGCGATCCTTGCAACCCTCGAGGGTTCGACGGCGCTGATGGACAACGCCGCGCGCGCCATCGGTCTGGCGATTATTTTCGACGGATTCGACGGACGCGTGGCCCGCCTGGTGGGCACCGACAGCGAGTTTGGAAAGCAGTTTGATTCGCTGGCGGATGTGGTGACTTTCGGAATGGCGCCAGCATTTCTCGCCTACGCTTGGGGCATCCACGCCGTTGCGGCAATCGGATTGCCCGAGGAATCGCATCTGATCCAACTCGGCTGGCTGGTCGGCTTCTTCTTCTTCGGATGCTGTGCTTGGCGGCTCGCCCGCTTCAACATTCAGGGTATGGCGCCGGGCAGCAACCGGTACTTCGTGGGCATGCCGTGCCCGCCCGCAGCGGGTATGATTGCGGCGATTGTGCACTTTTTCAGGAACCCAATCGCCGACCCGCGGATTTCGGTTCTGTGGCTTGCGCTCCTGGTGTTGCTCGGAATACTAATGTCGAGCACCGTGCGCTACTACAGCTTCAAAGACATTCAGTGGACAAAGCGATGGCCGTCGCTTTACGTTGTCGTGCTGGCGCTTCTGGTTGGCGCGATTTGGTTTTTCTCGCGACCCACGCTTCTGATTCTCGCGGCGAGTTATATGCTCCACGGCATTGTCTTGCAAAGCGTTCGCTTCGCGCGCCACCGCCTCGCTTCCCGCCACGCCTGAGCCATGCCCTCCGGGCCCGGAAAGTTCTACCGCGTAGCTATCGTTGGTGCCTCTTCTCTGCTCGGCAAGGAATTGAAACAAGTTCTCGAAGACCGCAATTTTCCGTCTAGCGACATCGTCCTGCTCGACGAGAGCGTGATGGCGGGGACGCTTGCCGAGGCCGGCGGCGAGCCTACATTCTTTCGCGCGCTGGACGAAGACAGCTTTGAGGGCGCGCAGTTTGCGTGTTTCGCCGGCAGCGCTGGCGACGCCGAACGAAACTGGAGCGCCGCTCAGAAGTCCGGAGCCACGGTGATCGACATGACTGGGGCGCTCCCAGCGCGTGCGGAAACTGCTGCGAGCGCAATCTCCTGGATTCCGTCACTCACGACCACGCTGCCGCCAGAGCACGGCAGAACCGGAAATGGAGCGGAGGCGCGTGGGATGTATTGTTCACCGTCCGCGCCAGTCATCATCACGTGCACACTGGCTGCGGCGCTCAAGGCATTTGAAACGCAGCGAATTTCGGTGCTGCTCTTCCCACCCGTCTCGGAACGAGGACAGGAGGGCATCGAGGAGCTCGAAACGCAGACGGCCAGCCTCCTCTCGTTTCGCGAGATCGCGAAGTCCGTCTTCGATGCGCAGGTTGCATTCAATTTGCTCGCGCGCTATGGCGAAGGCAGTGCGACCACTCTGGGCAGAGTGCGAAGCGCGGTCGCACGCGACGTAGCGCGCTACGTGGGCGGACGCGCTCCTGTGCCAGCAATTCAGATGGTGCAAGCGCCGGTGTTTTACGGGTATGCTTTCGCGGCATTCGCAGAGATGGCATCGCCAATCGCGCCGGCGCAGCTTGAGGTAGCGTTTGCCGGATTGGGCGCAAAGATCGCAGCACCGGACGATATGCCGCCGACGAACGTCAGTGTGGCGGGCAAAAGCGAAATCCAGCTCGCGCGTATTGAGACCGATCCGAACGTTGCGAGCGGCGTCTGGATCTGGGGGGTTGCGGACAACCTGCGCCTGGCGGCAACGAACGCGGTTCGCATTGCGGAGGAAGTGATTGCCAGATCGACGGAATAATTTGAAGAGGGGAGAAGCGCCGGTGCTCTTGTTCGCCATTGCGCTGCTCTCGACGCTGGTGATCGGAGGGTGCGGCTATCACGTCGCGGGGCGAGCAGCGCAATTGCCGTCCGCCTGGAAAACGATTGCGATTCCGGCTTTCAAAAACGATACGACGACGTACCGCATCGAGCAGCGATTCACCCAGGCCGTGATTCGCGAATTCATCACGCGGACAAAGTATCGCGTGATCCAGGACCAAGCTTCGGCCGATGCGGTGTTAACAGGGGAAGTCGTTTCGATCGAAGCGAACCCCGCGACGTTTGAAGCAACGACCGGACAAGTGACCACAATGCTGGTCAGCGTGCACGCAAAAGTGCAGCTCGTCGACAACCGGACGCAGAAGCAGGTGTACAAAAACGACGACATGGTTTTCCGCGGCGAGTATCAGATTTCCTCCAACGTGAGCAATTTCTTCGACGAAGAGGATCCGGCGCTGGAGCGAATGTCGCACGATCTGGCCTCGCATCTGGTTGCGGACGTGCTGGAGACTTTCTAGTGCCGGCGACATCTCCCCAAAAATTTATTGAACGGCTCTCGCACGGCAAGCTGATACCGGCAGTTGTCTTGCTAGGCTCCGATGTCTATCTTCGCGAGCTCTGCCGCCAGAAGGTCATTGATGCGTTCGTCCCCGAGGGCACGCGCGAGTGGGGCGTGGCGCGGCTTTCGGCGCGCGACGCGGGCTGGGACGAAATTCTCGGCTGCGCGCAGACGCTGCCGATGCTGGCCCCGCAGCAGGTCGTGATTGTCGAAGGCGCGGAATCGATCGAGCGGCTTGGCGAAAAGTCGAGGGAGGAGATACTCAAGGCGCTGGAAAAATATTTTGAATCCCCTGCACCCTTCACCATTCTCGTGATCGAGGCGGAGGCGCTCGATGGGCGACTGAAGTTTTCGAAGCTGCTTCACGAGAAGGCGCTTGTCGTCGAACTGACGATCGGCCCGGAGTCCGCCGCATTTCTCGCAGGACAGATGGCGAAGGAGTCGGGTGCGGAAATCGACCGCGAGGCCGCTGCGCTGCTCGCGGATGCGCTCAACGGCTCGCCGGCGCGGATGCGTATCGAGATCGAAAAGCTCGCGACCTATGCGCGAGGCCGGCAGATCACGACCGCAGACGTCGAGCGGCTGGTCGTCGCAGCGCGGAAGAATACTGTCTGGCAGTTGGCCGACATGCTCGCGAGCCGCGAGCGCAACGCCTCGCTCCAATTTCTCGACAACTTGCTCCGCGAGGGCGAGCAGCCCGCCGGAATCGTCGGCGCGCTCGCATGGAGATACCGAAAGCTCATTGAGGCGCGCGATCTGCCTGCGCATACAAACAAGTTTCAGGCTGCGCGGCAATTGGGCATGTCGCCCGAGTCCGCCGAAACAACGATCCACCAGGCTCATCGAGTGCCGAAATCGGATCTGCTGGCGGGCCTCGTGGCGTTGGCCGAAGCCGATAGCCAGCTGAAATCGTCGAATCCCGATCCGCGCGCGATGATGGAATTCCTGGTCGCGCGACTCACTTCTCCGATCGCGCGCTCCGCCTAAGATCGGCATGACAAAAGGAAAAGCGCTCCGAAATCTAGGAGCACTCTTTTGCGTCGAATCCCGGCTGCGTGAAGTATTACTTTTTCGCCTTCAGCGCGTTGAGCGCCAACGTCAGGCGCGACTTGTAGCGATTGGCCGTATTCTGAGAAAGCGTGCGCTTGCGAACGGCTTTGTCAATCTCCGAATAGGTTTCCGAGGCAAGCTTTTCAGCAGCAGCGGCATCTGCCGCGCCAAGCGCCGCGCGCATGCGGCGAATTGCGGTGCGAACGCGGGTGCGGTTCATGCGGTTGATGGCCGCGCGCCGCTCCGCATGGCGAATATTCTTCAGGACTGACTTCGTTTTCTTCTTGTGCTTTACAGGCGTACCCTGGGCCATTCAGTGCTCCTTAGCGATTGAAATGCGATTGATCAGATTAGCGAACGCACGAGGTCGTGTCAATTTACGCGTCGCGATCACAGCCCGCCAGACTGCCTGTCGCGGCTTGCAATGCTAGCGCCTACGAGCTTAGGCTCAATGATCGAAAGGGCAAGTCAGAGCTTATCCAAGATATGCCGAAGAAGGCCAAGACGGGCGGCGTGACCAGCGATGCGGCGGTGGGCTGCCTCTACGTTGTCGCGACGCCGATCGGAAATCTCGAAGATATCTCCATGCGCGCGCTGCGAATTCTGAAGGAAGCGGATTTGATCGCCTGCGAAGACACGCGTCAGACGCTAAAGCTGCTTTCACACTTCGGCATCTCGAAGCGCCTGGTGAGCTATCACGAGCACAACGAAATCACGCGCGCCCCGGAAATCGTGATCGAGCTGGAACAGGGCGCCAAGGTGGCGCTGGTAAGCGACGCGGGAACGCCGGCCATTTCCGATCCGGGCCACCGGCTCGTGAACCTTTGCTTGCGGCACGGAATTCGCGTCGTGCCCGTGCCGGGTGCTTCGGCATTTGTGGCGGCGCTGGCGGCTTCCGGAATGACGATCGAGCAGTTTGTATTTGTCGGGTTCCTGCCGTCGCGTCCCACGGAGAGGCGCAAGGCACTGCGCGCGCTCGCAAGTGAGCCGCGCACACTCGCGCTCTACGAAGCGCCGCACCGGCTGCTCGATACCCTCGAAGATGCGCTCGAAATTCTCGGCAATCGTCCGGCCGTGATCGCGCGCGAGGTGACCAAGGTGTACGAGGAATTTCTACGCGGCCACCTTGAAGATCTCGTTGTCGCCGCACGGAAAAAGCCGCCTCGCGGCGAAATTACTTTGCTGATCGGTCCGCCCGACGGGCACGAGGCTCACGCCGGTGAAGGCGCGGCTTCCATGAAAGAAGTTCCTCTTGCGAGGCGCGTCGACCAAATCATGCACGAGCGCGGCGTGGACAGAAAAGCAGCGCTCAAGCAGGTGGCTCGCGAGCGGGGCATCACGCGGCGCGAAGCGTATAAGCAACTGCTCATCACACGCGAACCATAAATCCCGCCTCACCGGACGTCCCAAAGCCGCAGAAAATTTCGCTTGACAAGTCGGCGCTCATCCGTTACATGTTGTAACGCTACAATGAATAACGCACACGCAAAACGCCCAAAGGGCCTCGGCGAAGTCGAACAGATGGTGATGGATTACGTTTGGGCGCACGGGCCCTGCTCGGCCGAAGCGTGCCGGGAATCGCTCGCGGCGACGCGCCCGATGAAGGAATCGACGGTGCGCACGATTCTGCGCCGGCTGGAGCAGAAAGGATTCGTCACGCACGTCGTGGAGGGGCGAACGTACATCTATCGCGCCGCCGAGGGCAGGCAAAACGTCGCCGTGCGCGCCGTGAAGAGCATTATCGATCGCTTCTGCGGTGGCTCAGCAGAGGAACTCGTCCTAGGCATGGTCGATAGCGCCGTAATCGACCGTGGCCAACTGGAACGCATCGCGCGCAGAATCGCGCAGGAAAAGTCCAAGGGGAAATCACGCGCTGGAGCGAGGGGCCGCCCGGCAGAAAAGGAAGAGTAGCAATGTCTCAAGCAACGACCGAACTCTGCGTTCATTTTCTGACAGTTCTCGCAAGTGCCGCGGTGCGCTCGCTCGTGATCGGCTGCGTTCTCGCAGTCATACTCGAAGCGTTCGGCGTCAAGGGCGTTCATGTGAAAATGCTCATCTGGAGAGGCGTGCTGGCGGCGGCTCTGGCGATGCCCTTCCTGACCGTGCTCTGCCCTGCCATCCCGTTCGCTGTGCCTCTGCCGGACTTCGGCAAGCACATGGCAAATACGGAGATTTCGCTGCCACAAATCGCCACGGTTCATGCCACCTCGCCAGAAAGCGACGCGACCATTGCGGCGCCTGAGAAGAGCGCCAGCGCGACGGGCGCCATCAGCACCAATCAGCCGAGCGATCCGGCTGCAGTTGTTCGTCCCGCGGATATGAGCCGACAGATTGCTTGGCCCGTGATCGCCGCTTTGGGCTATCTCGCGGTAGCGCTTCTATTCATCGCGCGCATTCTGATCGGCATGCGCGTTGCGCACAAACTGGAGCGTAGCGCGCACCGGATCACGGATACCCGTGCACTCGAAGCGTTTTCGATAGCTGTGCGCGCGGCAGGGCTGCGGCGCGAACCCGCGCTTGAGGAATCGGAAATGATTCCCGCGCCGCTGATGCTGGGCGTTCGAAACCCCGTAATTCTTTTCCCCGCAGATTGGCGCCGATGGGATGCGGACGAGCTTGCCGCTGTGCTGGCGCACGAGGTCTCACACGTCCGGCGGCATGACGCTCTCGTGCGGCGTTTGGCTCTGATTCATCGCGCAGTGTTCTGGTTCAACCCGCTGGCATGGTGGGTCGAACGCCAACTGGAAGACTTGTCCGAGCAGGCGAGCGACGAAGCCGCGCTGGGTGGCGGCGCCGACCGAACGCGTTACGCCGAAGCCCTGCTCGAATTTTTCGCCGAACTGGAGGCTGCGCCGCGTCGCACATGGTGGGAGGCAGTTTCCATGGCGAAGGCGGGGCAAGCCGAAAAGCGAGTGGAACGAATTCTGGCGTGGAGACCTGCGATGTCGAGGAAACCGGCGAGGATTCTCGTTTTGGCGCTTGCTGTAATCGCGGTCCCTGCGGTGGCCTTGACTGCGTCCTTGCATCCAGCAGTAGACGATATTCAGGCACAGGCTCCTCCCGCACCCCCTGCACCACCGGCGCCCTCGGCGCCCGATCCGGCCGCGGCGGCAAGTCCCGCTCCACCAACGGCGCAGGCTCCTGCCGCCGCCCCGGCACCCGAGCCGCCAGCGCCGCCTGCGGAAGATCAGGAGTTTCACGTCGTGATTCCGCCGATGCCCGCCATCCCGCCATTGCACATTGATGTGCCGCCCGTGAATGTCGACCTGCCGAACCTTCACGTGGCGGTTCCGCAGATTCACATCGAGACACGCGCGCTTCCGGCGATGCCGCAGCAAGATTTCGTCGTCCAGCCGCCCATGACCCTTTCGATGTCCGGCGACTGGAATTTCTATCGCGCGTGGCCCGGCGGATATTGGGTGGGACGCTATTACGATTGGGGTCCGCGATTTGCGATCGTCACAAAGGAATCCGACGATTTCATGATTTCCGGCGACCGCGAAGACGCCGAGCACGCGCGCGAACTGAAACGAAAAATGGGCGGCGATTTTATCTGGTTTGAGCGGGACGAGAAGTCTTACATCATCAGCGACCCGGCCACCGTCAATCGCGCCAAGCAAATCTGGCAGCCGAATGAAGACCTCGAAAAGCAGCAGAAAGAACTCGGCAGACAACAAGAAGAGTTGGGGAAACAAGCCAAAGAAGCTGCCAGAAAATTCGAAGATATGAAGGTCAAAGTGCCCGACCTGACCGCGGAAATGCAGAAGGTCGAGGAGGCGATGAGGAAGCTGAGCGCCGAAGGCGGGACGATGGAGCAGCTCGGCGACTTGCAGCGGCAAATGGGCGAAATTCAGCGAGAGATCGGCGAGGCTCAGCGTAGCGTGGGAACGACAGCCGGCGAGATGGGGCGCGAGCAGGGCGAGTGGGGCCGCAAGATGGGAGAGATCGGACGCCAGCAGGGAGATCTCGGCCGCAAGCAAGCCGAGCTGGCGCGCGGAGCATCGCGGCAGATGCAGCAACTGCTCGATGACGCAGTGTCAAAAGGCTTGGCAAAGCCTGAGTGATTCGAACGGGAACTTCAGTTGCGAGCGACGGGGCTGTTCGTGCCGACGAAAAATTCGTCGACGCGATCGAGGATCTCAGCGGCGGTGTGCGAATGGTGGACCTGCTGACGGAGTTCGCCGCCGTTGCGCACGCCGTGCGTGAAGAGCGTTGCAAACTGTTTCATCTTGCCGACGGCGTCGGGCATCTCCGCAGCCATCAGGCTTCGAAAATAATCCGAAAGCAAATGGTACCGATCCGACTCCGTTGGCTCGTCGTAGCGGCCCGTGGCGAGGTAGTCCGCGATTTGCCGGAAAATCCACGGATTGGATGACGCCGCGCGGCCGATCATCACGGCGTCGCAACCGGTTTCCGCAATCATCCGCACAGCGTCTTCAGGCTTGCGGACGTCGCCGTTGCCGATGACGGGAATGCTCACCGCCTGTTTCAAATCGCGGATGATTTTCCAGTCCGCGTGACCGGCGTAGCCCTGCATACGCGTACGCGGATGCACGGCGATTGCTTCGATGCCGATTTGCTCGGCCATGCGCGCGAGGTCAACTGCAACGATGCTGTTCTCATCCCAACCGGAGCGGATCTTTATCGTCAGCGGAATGCGCACCGCAGCCCGAACCGTGCGAAGGAGCTTCTCGAGATGCGGCAGATCGCGCAGCAAGCCGGAGCCTCCGCACTTCACCACTTTTTTCACCGGACAGCCAAGATTGATATCCGCCTGATCAAAGCCGAGATCCTCGATCAGAGCTGCGGCGGAAGCCATGACCGCGGGATCGGCGCCGAAAATCTGGCCCGCGATCGGATGCTCGTCCTCGTCGAAATAAAGATACTGCAGAGTGCGCGCAGCTTTTCGCGTCAGGCCCTCGGCGCTCGTGAATTCGGTCATGATCAGGCCGCACGAGCCGAGCGAACGGATTACGCGGCGAAAGACCGTGTCGGTGAGGCCGGCCATGGGCGCGAGAATCGTCGCCGGACGAATCGCCAGGTCGCGAATTTTGAGTTCCACGGGAAACATCTAGTCGGATCCTGCACCGGGGCGCGCGACGGCAGCCCGAGAATCACCGCGAAGGTGGGCGAGCAGGGCATCTTTCGATCCGCCGAAGAAATTGTCGACAATTTGCGCGAGCGCCTGCGCCCGTGCTTCCTCAGCAGCGAGCCTGGCGCGGTAAATGTAGGCGCGGCCTGATTTGCGCCGCTCGACGACGCCCTTCCGTGCAAGGCGGTCCATGATCGTCATAATCGTGGTGTAGGCGCGCGCGCGCCGCGGCGCGAGCTGATCGCGAATTTCGCGCACAGTCGCCTCTCCGAGCGGCCACAGCGTGTTCATGCACTCGAGCTCGAGCGGAGCAAGATCGAGCAGCGAGTGGCGAGGCGAGGGCGATCGTTCGAACATGAGCGCAGCCTAATCCTTTCGAGAAGTTGGTTTCGCCGCAGGCGCGACCGCAGCCGCCTTTGCCGCCGAAGTTTCGGACCTTCCACCGGCCAGAAACTTGTCCGCCCGCAGAAGCGCACGCCGCAGAGACGGGTTGCGCTCGGTCCAGTTCCCCGCCCCGCCATCGGCAGCTGCGGATTCGAGCGTGGCTCGAATTCCAGCCATTTTCGAATCTATGTCGTCGATGAAATGCAGCGCGACCGCTTCCTGAACCTGCGGCAACGACGGCGATCCAAATTCGTGGGAGCCGTGATGGCTCAAGATCATGTGCTCGACCAGCGTGGCGAGCGGAGCTGGAAAATCCGGAATCACTCGAATTTTCTCCTGAACAAGCCGCACGCCGATCATGATGTGGCCGAGTAAGCGGCCCTCGTCGGAATAATCGATGCCGCGCGCGTAGCGCAGCTCGTCGATTTTTCCGATATCGTGCAAAACGACGCCCGTAAGCAACAAATCAAAATCGAGCTCCGGGTAGTGCGCCGTTATCGCGGATGCCAGGCCGATGAGGCTCACGACGTGCTCAAGCAGGCCACCGATATACGCGTGGTGCATGGTCATTGCGGCCGGGGCGCGCTTAATGCGCGGAGCGATCGAGGGATCGTCCACCACGCTCGTCAGCAATTGCTTGAGCCACGGATTCTTCATGCCCGCGATGGCCGCTTTCAGCGAGGCGTAAAGCTTTTCGATGTCGTATTTGGTGTGCGGCAAAAAGTCGGCAAGATCGTATTCGCGCTCAGCTGCGGGGATAATCTGATCGAGCGTCAACTCCTTCTGATTGTTGTAAAGCTTCACACGGCCGCGAACCCGCACCACGTCATCAGATTCGAAGGTCCTCGCGACGCCCTCGAAGTTGTCCCACATTTTCGCGGCGATCGTGCCAGACCAGTCAGCCAGATTCAGCTCCAGCCACGACTTTCCCGTGCGCGCGGAAGTCCTCACCTCCTTCTCGCGTACGAGGAACAGGGAAGCAACGACCTGACCATCGGCAAGATCGGCGATGTACTGCGATTTCATCAGCTGTTGATCTTGGGGAGCGGGGCTTTTTTCTTGGATTTTTTCTTGTCGGGAGTGTCCGGCGTGGGAGCGACCTCCTGGATCACCGTTGCGCCTGGAACCGCGGCCGTATCCGTGTAGCCGGGCTTCACCTGCACGTAGCTCTCTTCGCGCAACTGCGCCAGGTAGGTGCGCAGGGCAGGCTTCATTTTTTGGGTGTAGAGCATGTTTGTGATTTCACCCTCGACTTTTTCGAGCGGCTGCTGACCAGCCTGATAGTGGTCTTCCACTTTCAGGATTTCGAAGCCGGTCTTGGTCTGAATCACGTCCGTGAATTGGCCTCGTTCGAGACCGAACACGGCGTCCTCGAGCTGCTTCGCCAATTGGCCGCGCTCGAACAGGCCAAGATCTCCGCCGTCCTGCGCGGTTGAGCCCTGTGAGTAGCGCTTGGCAAGCTGGGTGAAATCCTCGCCGTTCACAAGCCGTTTGTGCAAATCTTCCGCGCGCGTACGGACCGATGCAGTTTCTTCAGGAGACAAGTTCTCGGTGGAAAGAAAGATTTCCTGGAGCGCCACCTGCTCGGGCCGGACAAAGTCCTGCTTGTGCGCATCGTAATATTTTTTCACTTCGTCGCTTCCGATATCGAGGCGCCCGCCGACTTCGCGTTGAATCACCTGCTGCGTCAGCAGGCCATTTTTCATCTGGTTCTTGTAGTCCTCCCAGACGATGCCCTGCGATTCCACGGCCTTTTCCAAGTCTTCCATGGTGGCGAGATTATTCTGCTTGCGTACTTCGTCGAGGCGCTTCACCAGGTCGGTGTCGACCGAGATGTCCATGTCCTTCGCGCGCTCGATCAGAAGCTGCTGGTCGATCATGTCGCGGAGCAGGTTCTTGCGGCGATCCGCCACTTCGCTGGCGATCTCCTGCTGCGTGCAGTTCTGGCAATCCTGCTGGACCTCCTGCGGCAGGCTGGCGGCCGCCTTTTGATAATCCGACATCGTGATGATCTGATTGTTCACGCGCGCTATGATCTGCTCGACGACGACGGGCTGCGATTGCGCGGATGCCCGCGCGGGCGTCAGTAGCGCCAGGGCAGCCAGTAAAAGCGTCGAAACCCAGGCAATTCTTCTATTTTTCATGTTGTCCACTCGAAAAGAAGTTTATCGCTACGATTGTAGTTGCAGCAACACGTTTCTCACGGCATCCATCGGCGCGCTCACTGGAGCCGCGCCCCCCGCTGAGTCTTTTCCGGCCTTCCCGTCCCTGCCGGCCTTTGGGGTGAGCCAAAGTACTCCGGCGGGGTCCAGACGCATATCGCGGCGCTTGCCGATCAGCTTGACGAGCCGCTCCGGGCCCAGCGGCGTGTCTTCGTAAAACTTGATCGCGATCTGATCGCCGCGGCGATCGACATTGGCGACGAGCAGCCTTTCCGCGAGCGCCTTCAGCACCGCATAGTCGAGCAAATTGACCACCGCGGGCGGCGGTGACCCAAAGCGATCCTCGAGTTCGCGGCGGACTTCGTCGCGCTCGGCTTCGGATGTGACGCTTGCGATACGCTTGTAAATCCGCAGGCGCAAATTCTCGCTCTCGATGTATTCAGGCGGAATGCGAATGTCCTGACCGAGATTGAGGGTAGCGCGGCGCTCCGGCGCAACGGCTTCGCCCTTTCGCTCAGCCACTGCGCGCTCCATCATCTGGCAGTACATATCGAAACCGACTGCCTCGATATGCCCGTGCTGCTCGCGGCCGAGCAGGTTTCCCGCGCCGCGCAACTCAAGGTCTAGCGCGGCGATGCGGAATCCCGCGCCGAGATCGCTGAACTCCTTGAGCGCTGCCAGCCGCTGCCGCGCGATCGGCGTTAGCGCGCCTTCAGGCGGAACGAGCAAGTACGCATAAGCACGCTGGTTCGAGCGGCCGACGCGCCCGCGAAGCTGATACAGCTCGGCGAGGCCCATGCGGTCGGCGCGATTGATTATGATCGTGTTCGCGCGTGGGATATCGAGACCGTTTTCGATGATCGTCGTCGAAACCAGGATGTCCGCTTCGCCGCGCACGAATTTAAGCATCACTTTTTCGAGTTCGCTCTCGCGCATCTGGCCGTGGCCCACCACGACACGGGCGCGAGGCGCGAGCCGCTTCACCATCGTCGCGAGCGAGGCGATCGATTCGACGCGGTTGTGCACGAAGAAAACCTGGCCGTGACGAGCCAGCTCTTCCTCGATCGCGCGCTGGACGAGCGTTTCGTTGAACGGGGCAACGGTAGTCTGAATCGCCAGCCGGTCGCGCGGCGGCGTTTCGATCACGCTCATATCGCGCAGCCCGACAAGGGACATGTGCAGGGTCCGCGGGATCGGCGTGGCCGACATTGTGAGCACGTCCACGTTCTTCCTCATCTCCTTCAGACGTTCCTTGTGCGCGACGCCGAAGCGCTGCTCCTCATCGACAATCAAGAGGCCGAGATCGTGAAATTTCACGTCTTTCGAGAGCAGACGGTGCGTCCCGATCACGACGTCGAGCTTTCCTGCTTCGAGTTCCTCGAGCGTCTTCATCTGCTCTTTGTCCGTGCGAAACCGGCTGAGCATTTCTATGCGCATCGGAAACGCCGCAAATCGGCGGCGAAAGGTCTCCAGATGTTGAAACGCAAGCACCGTCGTCGGCGCCAACACCGCTACCTGCTTTCCATCCGCGATGGCCTTGAACGCAGCGCGCATGGCAACTTCGGTCTTGCCGTAGCCGACGTCGCCGCACAGGAGCCGGTCCATTGGAAGCCCCGATTCCATGTCGCGCTTGACGTCTTCGATGGCTCGAAACTGGTCGGGGGTTTCCTGAAACTCAAATGCGTCTTCGAACTCGCGCTGCCAGTTGGTGTCCTTCGGGAATGCGTGACCGGGCGTAGTCTTTCGCTCGGCGTAGAGAGCAAGAAGCTGGTCGGCCATGTCGCTGATCGATTTGCGCACGCGCGACTTGCGAGCTTCCCAGGCAGTGGCGCCCAGACGATCGAGCGTCGGCTCAGCGCCGCCGAGCGACTGATACTTTTGTATGAGATCGAGCCGCGCGAGCGGCACGTAGAGCTTCGCGTCGCTTGCGTAGCGCAGCAGCATGAATTCGCCGTTCGCGCTGTCGGTCGTAACCTGGCGCAGGCCTTCGAATTGGCCGATACCGTGGTCGACGTGGACCACGTAGTCGCCCGGCTTGAGATTGGAGAGATCGCTGAAAAAACTCGCTGTCTGCGGTCGCGCGCGAGGCCTTTGTGGCGGCAGCGACTCGAACAGATCGCCGTTGCCGTAGAAAGCGATCCGCGCTTCGGGAAAAACGACGCCTTCAGAAAGGGGCGCCTTGCACAGCACCATCGCGGGAATGTTGCCGCGGCTCGATTCTTCGGCCAGGCGCGTGACCGTCGTGTCTTCCTCGAGCTCGCCCATGTGATAAGGCATTTCGTATTCGTGGCAGATGTCAGCGAAGCGCTCCAGTTCGCCCGTGCTCGTTGCCGAGACGATCACCTGTTCACCTGCGCCGAGGCGGCCGCGGACTTCGGCCATGAATGCCGCCACATTGCCGTGATAGCGCGTTGTTGGCCGCGTTTGCAGCGCCAGAGACGCTTTGCCTTCGCCCGCCATTGCCAGATGTTCTAGAGCGAGCCGTGGAAAAAGCTGCAGCGCCAGCGACCACTCGTCCTCGCTCAGAACGTAGCGGTTAGGAGGCTTCGCGAGCGGATCTTCGGCGTCCTCGAAGGCTTCGTCCAATTCAGCGCGATATCTTTCGACAGCTGAATCGACCTGAGATGGCTCGTCCATCACGAGCACCGGCTCGCTAGCGAGATCGAACACGACGCCGGGCCGCTCTTCCCGCGCGATCTCGCGAAATTCCCAGCCCGGATAGAAGCCGGCCGGCGCCGCATCATCCTCTCGCCCCGATGCCGACGAGACGTGCTGCCTCGCAAGCGCTTCTACGCCGCGAGGAACTTCCGTGAGGGGAAGCAGAGCGGCGCGCTCGACCGGATTCGTCGAGCGTTGGGTGCTAGGATCGAACGCGCGAATGGATTCGATTGTGTCGCCGAGCAGCTCGATGCGGACCGGCTGGGGCGTTTCCGGCGAAAACACGTCGATGATGCCCCCGCGAACCGCGTACTGCCCGGGCATTTCGCACGTTGCCTGCTTGTCATATCCAGCGCGTTCGAGAAAACCGATCAGGTCTTCATGCGCAATCGATTCATCGCGCGCGATCACGCGCGCTAGTTCTCGATAAAACGACGCGTCGCGCATCCTCCACAGGACCGCCCGCACCGGCGCGATCAGCAGATCGATTTCGCCGGTCGCGAGGCGCCAGAGCGCGACGGCGCGCGCCTCGGAAATTTCAGCGTGTGGTGAGCGGTTTTCGTACGGCAGCACGTCGAGCGCTGGAAAATGCGCGACGCGCCGTCCCGGCTTACCTGTCACCGCGCGATAGAACCACCGCACAGACTCAAGCAGCGCTTCGGCACGTTCATTCGATTCCACAACGAGAATTGCCGGACGGCCGAGCGCCGCACACACGAGCGGCGCAAGAAGCGCCTTTGCCGAATCGGTGAGACCCGCGAGGCGAACTTCGTCAGCGTTGCGGCGGAGCTTGTCGCAAGCTTCTTCGACGGCCGGGTGCCGCGCGATCTGAGCAAGAATCTCGGATGTGAGCGGGAGAATCATGCGCAAGTTTCCCGGATAAGCAGGAAGCGACAGCTGACAAGGAAAACGCTCGAGGGGAAAGGAGTTCCGCGAGTAAACGGCAGGAGTTGCGGGCCGCGCGGGCACACCACTCCGTGGGCGTTGTGTTTACCCCCGCCCCGGTAGAAAATCAGCCCACTTTGCGAAACGGCCTGTACCAAACTTCTGTCCCTCGGTCCGGCCCGGCGGGCTCGACCGAGAAGATTATTTTACCACGCGCGTTCACCCCACCACGGAAACGACGATGAAGAGATGGGAGATCGTACTCGCGCTCGTTGGCTCAGCGACACTCGGCTTGAGCGCATGGGCGCTCCGCATCACTGAGCTCCCGCATCGCGACGTCATCATCGCAGCCGGCGGTTGTCATTTGCCCGCCACGATCCTTGAGCCTATAGGCCATCCTCGCGGCACGGCCGTCGTCCTTCACGGGCTGGCTGCGGATCGGCGGATCATGAAACCGATCGGCACGTATTTGACGTCGATGGAAAAGCTTCGAGTCTATCTGTTCGATCTTTCAGGGCACGGCGACAATACCGACGCGTTTTCGTTTGCGCGCGCTGACGCCTGCGCGCGTATCATGCCTGAATCCCTGATTCGCTCCGGCCAAATCGATCCGAAGCGCACCATTCTCGTGGGGCATTCGATGGGCGGCGCGATTGCCATTCGCGCGACCGATCGTGCGCCGGTCGCCGGCACGATCGCTCTCTCCCCTGCGCCAACGCCTCTGCCGAGACGCATGCCATCGAATCTCCTCGTCTTCAGCGCGCAATTCGATCTGCCGATTCTCAAGCGTGCCGCGCAGACGCTCGCGCAAGCTGCGGGCGGTGAACGTACGAGCACTGACGATTTCCTACAGTCCCGCGCATTTCATCTTGAGGTGACGCCGTTCTCCGACCACGTCAGCCTGCTCGACGATCCGCGCGTAATGCGGCAAATCGGATTTTGGACCTACTCGGTACTTGAGCGGGGACAACAGGAACAGTCCAGCTTTAGGGGATGGAATGAGCGCGGCTCGCAGTCGATTCTGCTCGGATTGGACACGATGCTGCTTTTCCCAAATTTCGCGCCGATTGCTGGATTGCTCGGATTTCTCGCGCTCTTCCCTCTGTTCGCAACGATCGCAGCGCATTTCGCTGGACCACGATTGGATGATTTCGTGACGCCGAAACCGCCGATCACACTTGCGCTCGCCGAAGGCGCAGTCTGCGCGCTCGCGACGGCGCTGCTCCTCAAGCCGTTCGTGCCGCTGGCGTTTCTGCACCTCTACACGGGCGACTACCTCGCGTCGCTACTGCTGATCGCGGGCATCCTGCTGATGGCGCTGAATTGGCAGAGTGCAAAGCAATCGCTGCGCTTCGATGCGCGAGCGTTTTTCGCCGCCGCGGCGCTCGGTTTCGCCGTGATGATCGGCGTCGGCGCGTGGCTGAATTGGCAAACGGCGGACTTGTGGCTCAACGCTCCGCGCTGGCTGCGGTTTGCAGCGCTCGTGCCGATCGCGTGGATTTTCTGTTTTGCCGAAGAGGTCGTTCTTGGGCCGGTTGGTCAGGGCCGTCGTCGAGCGGCGCGCTTTGCCGTCTGCCTCGCGCTGCGCGCCGAATTGTGGCTGGCCTGTTTGCTCACCTATTACGCACTCGCAAGCGGACAGATGCTGATTCTGATCCTGGTTGCTACTCTGGCAATATTTTCCATCCTGCAACGGCTCGCTACCGATGCGTTACGTACCCGCACCGGCTCCCCCGCGGCTGCCGCGTTTTTTGGTGCTATACTCGCGGCCTGGTTTATTGCGGCGATTTTCCCGCTTACCTGACCCCGGCTGCCACCGGGCCAGAAAACGGCTACAAATCAGGGCCATGAAAGACATCGCCATTGTCGGAGGAGGTCCCGCCGGATCGCTTTGCGGCGAGCGCCTCGCCCGCCACGGCTTCAATGTCACAATCTTCGACGAGCGTCTCGCGTGGGAAAAGCCCTGTGGCGGCGGCCTGACGCACAAAGCGATTGAGGCTTACCCATTCCTGCTCGATGCCTGCCAACCGAAAAGAATCGTCCGCACCGCTGAACTAATCTCCGGCAACGGCCATCGCGCGCGCTTTGACATGAGCCATCCGATCGTAATTTACGCGCGCAAAGTGCTCAACGGGCTCCTGCTGGACCGCGCCACTGCGGCGGGCTGCACGACCGTCCGCACGCGCGTGACCAGCGTGGCGACAGACGGACCTCTCGTGCGCCTCACGGCCGGCGGCGAAGAGCGCCATTCCGATTTCGTCGTCGTCGCGGCCGGCGCGCGCAATCAATTGCTTCCGGAAACGACGGCTCTCAGCGCGAAAGATCTCGAAGTGACGCTCGGATATTTCGTTCCTACCGAAGAAG
This sequence comes from Candidatus Acidiferrales bacterium, assembly GCA_035622875.1. GTDB lineage: Bacteria > Acidobacteriota > Terriglobia > Acidiferrales > UBA7541 > Palsa-295. The sequence continues at coordinate 299,717 of DASPUN010000073.1, read as the reverse complement.
ACATCATCAAGGTGAAATTTCTAAGGGAATTTGAGGGCTACCTTTGGTCCTTCCCGCGCGCCGATCATCTTTCCGTCGGAATCTGCGCAAAGATGGGACAAAGCCCGACACACCAGTTGCGACGTCACCTCGAGGAATTTGTCAGCGAAGAAAAAATTCCGATGAGCGGCGCGCAGTTTTACAGCCATGTGCTTCCCTCGCCCCAGGCGCAAACGATTCGCGGCCGGCGCATCGCGGGAAGAAACTGGGCGATGGCGGGCGACGCGGCTGCGTGCGTCGATCCGATCACGGGCGAAGGACTCTACTACGCGCTGCGCTCCGGCGATCTGCTCGCGCAGGCGCTGATCGAGGGGCAGTTGCAAACCTACCCGGAGCGGCTGCGCGCAGCGTTTTCCGCCGACCTCGAATTCGCGGCGAACATCGCGAAAAAGATCTTCCGCGGCACGTTCCTCGGCGGTGCGATCACCACGCGTATGGTACAGCTGCTCAATTGTTCGCCGACGTTCCGCGATTTGATTCGCGATGTTTTCAGCGGCTCGCAGGACTATCGCACACTCAAGCGCCGGCTGTGGAATCAGGTCGGTGTTACGATGCTCGAATTCATGCGCAGTTTTTTGGGTGGGAGTACGAGCGCACAAATCGGCCGGCGCGAACCTCAAGCATGAAAAAGCGAAATGCGGATCGCGGCAAACGCGCCTCCAAGCGCAGGTCCGCGAGTCGAAAAGCCTCGAAAATTTCTGTTCTGCCGCAGCAGCGGCCGCGGCTAGGGCTAGAGGCTACGGTCGAACGCATCGTCGAAATTCGCCACACGATTCAGAGCGTCGACCCGAACCTTCCCGCGGTCTTCTCAACGCCGTCGATGATCGGCCTCATGGAGCACGCAACCGTGCAGGCTGTTCAGCCGGAACTGCCGCCGGGCACAATCACTGTCGGCACGCGAATCGAAGTGGACCACCTGAAAGCAGTGCCGCCCGGCGCGACCGTTCATGCCTCCGCGCGGTTCGTGAGATACAAGGGCCGTTTCCTGGTCTTCGAAGTGGAAGCGAGATCAGGCGAGCATCTGATTGGTCGAGGCCGTGTATCCCGTGCGATCGTAAATCCGGAAGCCCACGGCACGAAAGCGCAAACCCGCGTTCAGCAATAATTCGGAATCGGTACTGGCCTTTACTTCTTTTCGGTGATTTCAACGGCCGCGCGCGTCGTCTCCCACTCCAAACGCATCGTGCAAGCTCCGCCCGCCTGATCGAACGCGATCGTGAAATTTTCGAGCGGCGAGCTCAGTTTCGAGACCTTCATCGGCACCCGCGCGAAATCGTCCTGCTCGCCTGGATACGGAACACCCCATTCGCCCGTGTCTTTGCTGATGATCAGCGTCCACGCGTCCGGATTCGGCAGCGCAAACAGCGTGTAGCTGCCCTTCGGCACGGTCTTGCCGCCTACGTTGACATCCGTGTCGATTACGAAAGTTGTCGCTTCGTTCGCGCCCGCGCGCCACGGCTCGCCGTACGGCACTAGGCCGCCGAAAATCTTGCGTCCCCGCATTCGGGGGCTCGAGTAGTCGACGTGAATGGTCTTGCCGTCCGCGAATTTGCAGTCCGCCTTAGCGGGAGGACTTTGCGGCGAACCTCCAAATTGCGCGCGAGCCGGAACCGCCAGGAAGATCACGCCGAGAAGTGCAAGACTCCACGCCGCAATATTACGAGAGCGCATGATGCCTCCCCAAAACTGCATTCTGCCACCTTAGACGCGCCGCAACTGGATTTGGTTCAGCGCAGCGCCGCTATTGAACGGAGATATTCGCAGGAGGCGCGGGCTTGGCAGGAAACGCCGCCTGGGCGCTGATATTCAGCAGTCCGTCGATGCCGAGATTTGGATAGAGGTTCTTCATCTTGGCCTTGAATTCGTCCGCCGATTTCGAGGATGCCTGCGCGTCGTCGGAATCCTGCATGTATTTCTTCATGAACGCCAGCACGGTCGCGTCATTCGGCGCTCCGGCGATTTGATGACCCGGAACGACGACCTCCGGTTTGAGCGCCGCAATCTGGTCGATCGTGCCGCGCCAGTCCTTCTTCTGCTGCGCTGTCATCGGCGCGAACACGAAATGCGCGCCACTGAAAAGCGTGTCGCCGCCGATGACCGCCTTGAGCGACGGTATCCACACGAACGAATTGTCGCCGGCGCTGTCGCCCTGCAACGGGCCGAAGATTTGAAGCGTTTCGCCTTCCAGCGTCAGCGTGTTGCCATCAAGCGCGTCCGGGATGATCGGGCTGGAGGGAATGTTGTCACCGTATTGCGGCTTCCATGCCTTCACTCTCCCTTCCCAGCTCGACTTGATTCCATCGACGACGCGAGGCAGTGTCACGAATTTCGCGTTCGGGAACGCCTGCCGGATCACCACGAGCCCGAAATAGTGGTCCGGATGAGGATGCGTGACGTAAACGGTCGTCAGATTTTTCTTGCTCTCGAGAATCATCGCGACGAGCCGGTGTGCGTCGCTCAGCCGAAACTGCACGTCGATCAGGATCGCGTCCTTATCGCCATACACGAGCGTGGAATTGACAGCGATTCCTTCCGGCGGCGAAGTGAAAACCTGCAAGTGCAGTTGAGACGCGAGCGCAGGGGCCGTGACTGCGAGCACGAGGGTGAGGGCACTGCACAGCGTTTTGGTCTTCACCTTATCCCTCCGACGGACAGTAGCGCGACGGGTGCATGGTACTGCGGCTATCCCCAGGGTGTCACTCAAGAAGCTGTTCGACCGTCTTCGAATACTCCACCTTTCACACAAACGCGAATAAAGTTTAGAAGAGCGAGTGTCGCCGCGAGCGCAGCGGCCCAGATCACTGTAATCAGTTGCACGACCCAACTGGCGGCCTTTCCGACACGTGCGAGCAAGAACGGCAAGAAGTTGTAGGTGGTGATGTGCACGTAGTCCCACGGATCTTGCGTCATGGCTTCGTTATTCAGGCCCCACGCATCCATTTTGCCGAGCGCAAAGGCAACGATGTTCTTCAGACGCAGCCAGATCACGAATGTCGGGTGGCCTAGCGTCTCCATCTGATAGATCTCGAGAGGGCACCAAAACATCACCGACGCGAGCTGCACCACGACGCTGAGTGCCACGAGCGCCATTCCGACGCGCCAAACGATCGCGCCAACGTCCGCGCGATGGCGCATCAACAGCGGCACAGACATGAACGCGGCGATTTGCACGGCGGTTGAAACGTAACGGTCGCCCCACGCGAAATCGCCGGCCCAATCGTAAAACTTCGCGTAGAAGCAGATGTGACCCAGTATGAGCGCGATGGACGCGATCAAGTAGGCCCGAATTTCGGGCTGAAAACGCCTCCACGCGAGCACGGCCAGAAGCAGCGTCAGGATCAGCAGCGGATCGAACAGGAATATCGACTTTTCAGGTTGGAAGAGAGCGCCGAAGAATCCCTCGCCAAAGGACCCGCTGAAGGGAAACGTAGCGGGCAAGGTCGGATCAAGCATTTTTTGCTCGCGTGCGAAAACCTGTATGTATGTCTCGGACCATGACCCGAATCGGTAGAACTGATACACGCGATCCATCAAGAAAAACAACGCATATACGGGCACCGCAGTTTTCACATATTTCCAGAATCGCGAGCGCAGCCTGCGGCCTTGCTCGCCGCTGAAAAGCAAAATGAGCACCAGAAAAATCCCGACCGCGATCAAATCGATTCCAGTGGTGAGACGCGTCAACAAATTCAATCCGAGCGCGCCGGCGCCGATCAGCAGCGCGCTCCTGTTCCCCGTGCGCAGCCATTGGTATTGAAAGGTGAGGCCCGTGAGCGTCAGCAACAGGATGTAATTGTTCTCCATCATGTTTTGCGTGTAATGGAGAAACGTCGTGCAGAAAAGCAGTGCGAAAACGCCCGCTATCCGCTGATTCGTCGTGAATCCAAGCAGGCCCAGCAGCCGAAAGCAGACGAGCGCCGCAAGCACGCACACGAGGATGTTCGTCGTGTAGCTGACCACGATGCTGCGCGGCTGCGGATCGGCGTCGTATTCGTCGAAAACATCCGAATTGCCGACATATGTGCCCACAATGTCCGCGGGTAGCATCAACAGCGATTGGCCGATGCCGTACCAGGCGTAGAGCTTGCCGTTGCGCCCGTGGACACCGAATTCAGGATAGTCGCGCGGATCGACAGGATCCTCCGAGGTCCAAAACGAGTGCGTCGTCTGCAGGCGATGCGTCGTGTCGCTAGTCCCCAGCTCGCCCGATTGGACCACGAATGCCGCAAGAAACGCTGCGAGGCCGACCAGAAAGGCGGGTCTCCCAAAGAAGCGGCGAAGTCGATCTGCCATCGCGCCGATGCTAACCTGCCGGCCGCTTCCTTTCAACCGGGCGTGATCGGGCGGTTGCCGGGCCCCCGAAGGTAGCCTAAGATAATTGCACGCCGGAGTGGCGGAATGGCAGACGCGGCGGACTCAAAATCCGCTGGCCGCAAGGCCGTGTGGGTTCGACTCCCTCCTCCGGCACCACTCGTCTCAGCCGCCTGATTCTGTCAATTACAGCTCAGTGATCTGCGTCACAAAGCCTTGTGACGGCGGTCACAGCGGACTCCTTCACGATTGCCCAGATTCTGTGAACCCTCCTCGTTGAGTCAGTCGGCGCCAGCCGAAAAGCTCAGAATGAGCCTCACCGTCAATTTCGATGGGAGCTGGGACTCCCAGACACGAAAAGAGATAGAGGACGCGGTCCGAAGGTGCATCGGCGAACCTCCAAATAACGAAAGCTGGGCGGTCTTGCTAAGCGCAGGCCTCTCCGGGGACTTCTGCGAAGTCCAAGTGACGACAGCCCATCAAAGCCGCAGCCGCCTTTTCTTCGACGATTCCTCGAAGCTCGCAAAAGCCATCACCGAATGGATCGGCATGTATCCGCTCCGCTGAACGGATCGGTCTCTCCATCTCGCCTCCCGCAGTTGTTGTAGACTCTGGGGTCCGTAATCCTCGATACAGGAGTGCGAGATGACCGACGAAATGATGGAACGGCTAGCGATTCGCGAAATGGTTGACAACTGGGTCCTCTGGCGCGACGCAAATCAGTGGGACAAATTCCGCTCCCTCTGGCATGACGACGGAGTCATGATGGCCACCTGGACGCAGGGCACCGCCGACCAATTCATTGAGATGAGCAAAGCGGGATTCGCAAAAGGAGTGCGGATCCTGCACTTCCTCGGCGGCAGCACGATCGACGTGCGCGGAAATCGCGCCATGGCCATCACGAAGATGAAGATTGAGCAACGGGCGAAGGTTCACGACGTTCTGTGCGATGTCGTTTGCACCGGGCGTTTCTGCGATTTCATGGAGAAGCGTGCCGGGAAGTGGGGGCTCGTGTTGCGTCAGCCGATTTACGAAAAGGACCGCATGGACCCCGTCGATCCAGCGGCGAAGCTATCGCTCGATCAGAACCTGCTCGCGACATTTCCCGAAGGCTACCGGCATCTCGCGTACCTGCAGACCCAGATCGGCTACAAAATCAAAATGGACATGCCACAACTGACCGGCCCTGAAGTCGAAGCTCTTTACCGGCGCATCGACAACTGGCTGGCCGGCAAGCCGCTGTAACCTGCGCAACCGCCGCTAGTGCTGCGTTCCTGCGGGATGCACTCCCACGACCGTGTGAAAGAGTATTCTCCTGTGGCGAACCACGAATGCATCGGTTCCTTCGAGAGCCCCAGGCCTACCTGCGTTTGACACCCAGTGTTCGTATCCGACGTCGCCGTCGGACGTAATTTTCACCTCGAATGAAGGCGGCGTCTGCGAGCTCGTGCCGCCCGAAAAGTACTTCGAGAACATCTGGCGCAACGCAGCCTTGCCTTGAACCGTCTGGTTGGGAGCGATAAAGATGGCGTCGTCCGCATAGTCGCTGAGCACAGCCTCGAGATCGTGGTGGCTGAACGCTTCCCAGTGATGCTTAACCACTTGTTCCGCCGTTCTCAGCTCATCGGGATATTGAGCCTGAGCAAGAGAACCGAGGACGACCACAAGGGTGGCGCTTGCAAAAAGTGTTCGCAGCATGATCGCTCCCTTCGAAATCAATCAAGACGCCCGGAGTATACGCCAACCGACGCGAGACCTGGATTGCTTCTGGCGGGAATTTCGTCAGGTGCCGACGCGGAGGGATTGAGTCAGGTTCTTTAGCGTTGCGATTGCTGAAAACGCGGCCAGCTGCGATGTTCGCGGGTTCGATTTCGACGGAACATTCTCCACTCGCATCGAGAGCCGGCCGAATTCGCCCCGCACTCGAATCTCATGGACGTTCTCGTTTCCGCCCGGCACCGCTACTACGCGCACGCATACCGGCGCCGACGGCTCGACCGCCAGCCGCAGTGACGCAGCCACATTGGACGTCGCGGGAAATGCGCGCGCGGCCTCTTCGGCAGGCCCTTCGAAAATCACCGTGTCTTCGCTCAAGCTATCGAGGCGGATGCCGCGATCCACGACGTATTTCGACCCCTTTAGCGCCGCCACCGGCTTGCGGCTCGTTAATTCAGCCGCTTCGATGCGCCCAATCGATGCAGATTTGATTCCGTCGAGTCCGGCAATCGCTCCCGAGGGCACGTAGATTCGGCAGCCCTGTTCCTCGGCATGGCGAAACCATTCCTGCCGTCCGAGCAGCCCACCGACGCTCATGATCAGCATGTCGCGGCCTCGCGCCAGCGCCTTGGGCACAAATTCTGGGAGCGCAGCTTGGCTTGCGGCCTCCACGGCAAGATCGGAGCGCTCGATCATCGCGTCGATCGAGACAACGGGCGGGTGGCTTGAAAGTTCAGCGGAAAGCTCAGCTGCGCGCGCTGCGTCCTGATCCGATAGGGCGACCAGTTCAGCTTTGATTTGTTTTTGATCGAGTGCGGTCGCGATGGTCCGGCCGATTGCGCCCACGCCGAGAAGTCCGATTTTCAGCATTTGCGGCCTACGCGAGCTCCAGCATCCGATCGATCGCGCGCTTGGCGCGGACCGCGATCTCTTGCGGCACGCATACCTCCGGCTGCATGGTCTCGAGCGATCGAATGATCCGGTCGAGAGTGATCGTCTTCATGAACGCGCAAACCGCGTTGGGGTTCACGGGATAAAACGTCTTCTCGGGAAACTTCTTGTTGAGCTGAGTGAAAATTCCTAATTCAGTTCCCACGGCGAACTCGCTCGCCGAGGATTCGCTGATGTGCCGCAACATGCCCTCGGTGGAAAGGAAGAACGTTCGGTCCTGCGGCAGCGTGCCGTCCGCGGCTTTCGCCATGCACGAGCTGACACATCCGCATTCCGGATGCAACAGCAGCTCGATATCCGGATGGTCTGCCATCAGCTCGATGACCTGGTCGGGCCGAATGGTCTTGTGAACGTGGCAGTAGCCCGGATAGGCGACGATATTGCTCCTGCCCGTTTGCCGCGCTACGACTTCCGCCAGAAATTTGTCCGGAATGAAGAGGATCGTCCGGTCGGCCGGAATCGCGCGAACTACTTTCGCTGCGTTCGCCGACGTGCAGCAGTAGTCGCTCTCCGCCTTCACAGCTGCAGACGTGTTGATGTACGAGACGACAACTGCGTCCGGCAGCTTCGCCTTCCATTTCAGCAGCTCTTCAACAGTGATAGCCGCAGCCAGCGAGCATCCCGCGCGCAGGTCCGGCAGCAGAACGGTTTTTTCGGGCAACAGAACGGACGCCGTTTCCGCCATGAAGTGTACGCCGCAGAAGACGATCACATCCGCGTTCGTTTTCGCCGCGGCTTGCGAGAGTTTCAGCGAATCGGCAACAGCGTCCGCAACCTCCTGCACTTCCGGTCGCTGATAGTGGTGCGCCAACAGAATTGCATTCCGCTCGACGCACAGTTCCCGGACGCGCTGCTGCTTGCGCCGAATCGCGTCGGCCGTATCCGTCAGCCTTTCTATCGGCGGAAGCGTGTAGCGCTCGTCAAAGCTGATTTGAGTAGATGTCTGCGTTGCCGCGCTTGCCATGATGAGTCCCCTTTTCCCGTTGGAGTTATGAAATCCTGAGGCAAATATCCAGCGCCCGGGCCGAATGCGTCAGCGCGCCAATCGAAATCGCGTCCACGCCCGTCGCTGCGTACGCCTCGATGTTCGCTTCCGAAATTCCGCCGCTCGCCTCGATCAGGATGCAATCCCACGAATTCTCGCGTTGGAGCATTTTGATAATTTCGCCGATCTGCTCGGGAGTCATGTTGTCGAGCATGAGCAGGCACGGATATTGCCTCGCATCTCTGTTCTGAAAATTCCGGAAGGCCTGCGCCGCAACTCGAGCTGCGCCTGCGCTGCGCACTTCCACCTCGATGAACGTCGCTTCGGCGCGGGATTTCCATGCTCGTTCGATCGCCATGGAAACCGCTTCTTCTTCCGTTCTTGCGAGCAGTGCGAGATGGTTGTTCTTGATCAGAATCGCATCGCCCAAGCCAAGTCGGTGCGTTCCCGCGCCACCGACATGCAACGCCCGTTTATCGAGCAAGCCCCATGGAGTCTTCCGCGTTCCCACAACGCGAGCCGTTCCGCTGCGCCGGGCGCGCTCGTTCAGGCAGTGCGCTGCCGTCGCAATCCCGCTCATCCGTTGCACCAGATTCAAGCCTACGCGCTCAAGCTCAAGCAGCTTCGTTTCACTGCCTATCAATCGCAGCAAAATCTCATCCGGTCGGATCGCGTCTCCATCACGCTTCTCAAACGCAACTTCGATGTCGCGCTCTTGAAAAAGAAACGCCAGCTCTTCGAGACCTGCAACGATTCCCCCGGCTCGGCTAATGACTGCGGCGCTCACATCTCGTTCGCGGATTTCAAGCGATTTCGTCGTCAGGTCTCCCCGCCCGATGTCGTCAAGCAACAACGCTTCGGAGAGCGTGCGCACCGCCTCGCGGTAGCGCGCGTTTTCAAGCGTGAGCGTACCCCCACGAAAGAGGGCTTCCTCAACGAGTTCTTCGCGTGTCGGTTGCATCCCAAGTGTCGGCGACGTCACTTCAGAAGAATTCCTCGCTTTCGCAAATCTGCGCGGGCCCGGGAAATCGCATCGGGCCGCGACGCTTCCAGCGTGTGAAGATGGACGCCGCCCGTCAGAGCCGAGAGCAGCGTTGCCTTCGACGAACGCACGTGGTCGAGAAACTCGTGGACGTCGGCGCGCGATTCGAGCATCAACGCCCTTCGCAGCTCGCCGTAAATCGGGTGCTCGACAATCACGTCCAAAATCTTCACGCCATGGTCGACCAGTGTCTGCAGTTCCTCTTCGGTGCGCTCGGGTCCATGCTTGCAGGCGATCACGGCGCGGTGAACCTGTTTGTTCGTCGTCGGAAGCTGATAACCCCGCGGCGTGGCCATGATCTCTTCGCCGCCGGCGCGCAGGATCGCCATGTCCTGGACGAGGCATTGCCTGCTCACCCGAAAATGTTTCGCCAGATCCCCTCCTCGAATCGGCATACCGTGGCTTCGCAACCAGCTCACGATTTGCCTCCGGCGTGCCTCTCCCGATTCCGAGGTTGCGTTTCCTTTTGACGAATTGTTAGCGGCTTTCATGGCCGGCCCTGTCTTGTCAGATACCTAGTCTACTGTTAAGTCCCGAAAATTTCCACCCGGCCGATCCGCATGAAAGCAGGTTACTTCGGCGGTGTCACGGCCCGATTTCAGCTGCCTTTTCCAACAGATCGGGCGATAGTGGTGGATGAGTTTTGCGAAAGGCTCGACGCTTTGCCCCAGTCAGCTCAGAGACGAAGTGAGCGCGTGTTGATGGATCTGCCTGTCGTCGTGAGCGGCGAACTCCCCGATCACCGTGCGTTCCAGGAAGAAACTTTCACAGTCACGGTCAGCGCCCACGGCGCTCTCATGATGCTCGCCACCAAAGTGAAATTGGGCCAGCGCTTGGTCGTGACGAATCCGGCAAACGCCGACAAGCGCGAGGCCCGGGTCGCCTATCTTGGGTCGTCCTATGCGGGATTGTCGCAGGTGGCCGTTGAATTTTCGCGGCCGAGTCCGGAATTTTGGCCCCTCAGTTCGCAACCTTCTGATTGGAAAATCGCCTAGCTATGCGGCGATCTCTAGAAGCCACGTGTCCAAAATTTTCTGTTGTTCGCTCGGCACGTCGATAAACGCTACTCCCATTCCCATGCCTTCCTGCGTGTAGATGATTTTGCCGGACGAGGCAAAAGCTCCCTGATCGCGCGAAATTCGCAAGTGAATTGCGGTGCCGGTGGGCAGAGTATTTAGCAAATCGACGAAGCAGCCTTTTCGGCTAATTTCAGAGATTCGGCCCGCGATGTGGACTCCGCTTACCGGTTCCACAATCTCCGCAGATGCGATGAAGCTGAATCGAGGCACGGTGCGCCGCTCGCGATACTGCGGCGCAGCATTGCTTGGAGAGTCGCCCGAAAAATTCATGGTCGTGACGCTCCCGGTGGTTTGGTTCAAGCCTGCCACACCGAGCGCTCCAGTGCTAGCACCGTGACGCTGCATGACGCGAAAATCGAAATACGGCAACGGATAGGTGAGATACCCTGCGCATGTAACCAGTACTGTTTCGCAATGAAACTGGGCCCGATGTTGTACTTAGTCGACGGCAATTGCTTCGGATCATAAGCATAGTGGTACTAAAACCCTGCTCCTGCCTCTTGACCTCGCCAGATCCGCTTCGCCGGCGAGAGGTCATCCGTCGATCCCCAAGGATCTACGTTTACCGCAACCTGCCCCAAATCAGTTGATTCCGCATAGAGAAAGCTTTATCGTGACTAGATTGTGGGTGTCCCGGCAGTGCGTACCAATGTGGGGCAGTGAGGCGGGGCTAGAATGCGTCCAGGGGAGCAGCTCAGGGAGCTTCGCAATCGTCTGGGTGTCACGACGCGTGAAGTCGAGGAGTTTAGCCGCACGATCGCGGAAGATCGCCAAAACGAAGAGTTCTATATCTCCAACGCCTGGCTGACCCAACTCGAAAACAAGAACTCCATCCCCAGCATCTACAAGCTTTACAGTCTCAGCGTCATCTACAGGACCAAATTCAACGACCTGCTCTCCGTTTTCGGCATAGACCTGAACGCCACATCGCGCTATCAGTTGGCGCTGCCGCTTCAGCACACGCACCTAACGACCTTTGAAACGCCCGACCCTGAAAAGCCGGTTTCATTCCCGGTGCGCTTCGACAAGAGCTTCAACGTCGAGTCAACGAGCCTCATCTCCCGCATGGTCGAAATATGGGGAGAGGTTCCGATCGCGCTAATTCAGAAGCTTGACGTTCGGCATTGCCAGTACGGCTACATCGGGACGCAAGATTACTCGATGTACCCACTGCTGCGGCCCGGGTCCTTCGTCCAAATCGAGAGTCATTCGATCCGAATGCAGGCTGCAGAATGGCGGACCGAATACGATCGCCCGATCTATTTTGTTGAGCTGAGGGACGGTTACGCGTGCACGTGGTGTGAACTGCGCGGCTCGCAGTTGACGCTTCTGCCTCACCCGCTCTCCGGCTGCGCTACGAGGCAGTTTTCATATCCATCGGAGGCCGAAATCGTCGGGCAGGTAACCGGAGTCGCTATGCGACTGGTCCCGATTGAGCGGACCGAAGGCGAGCCTCCAAGACTGCCAAGGCGATCTTGAAGCTCGAAAACAGGAAGTGCGCAACGACGGGGTCGGTCTCGACCGGTACCGCCACCCGATAAGGCTCCAGTTTCCTCCACGCTGTCACGAAGTTGCGTGGGCTCGTGTGCGTCGAGCGAATGTATTCTTCCATCTGACCGACGAGCTCGCGCAGGGAGCAGGAAACGAGCTGGTTAAATGCCTCGCGGTGGCAGTCCGCCAATGCCTGGCATGCCACCTCTTGCGTAAACCGCGAAGCTAGGCCATCGTGGTAGTAGAGCCCTGTGTTGTAATCCCGCATGGAAGCCAGGTAGATCAAGCGGTCGAGCGATCGCGGAATTTCGGAAAGTGTGCGGTGACGCAGGTCTTCCGCCGCGTGCTCCACATCCACCCGTCGGGTCGCTGTATTCATGTTCAGTTACCTATAGCGTAGCTTGGCCAGTAGACGGTCCGTTCAAGACGCCCAATTGGGCCGCATTCAGGAACGCCAGGGACTGCTCGGAAATCTTGCATGCGTGCGAAGCTGCGCCGGCCATGGCATTGACTAGTCGCGGCGCTGCAAATGGTCCGCCCACATAAACCACTGCCCGCAGCAGGCGGCAGGTGAAGGCTAAGCCCGCAAACGATAGAGCCAGCTCCATTTCCAGCCTTGGATTTAGACGTGCGTACGATCGGGCCGAACCACGGTGAAAATGCCTCAGGCTCCGGATCTGCGCCCGCACCTGATCTACCCAGAGGAGGGCAATCTTCTTTCGCTCTTCCAGAAAGAGTGACCGCACGCCAGCGGGGGCCTCGGATCGAACGTAGTCCCAGTCGTCCGGCGCGAACACCCGGTGCACGAACTCGATCGGTAGCAAGCCACCTTGCAGCGCGGTTAGCGCTTGCCGGGCTTCGATCAGTGCTCCTGAGCTGCCCTCTGGCCGCGGATTGCGCCGGGCCAGGAAGAAAAGTGACGCGAACAGCAGCACCCCAATTGTCAGAAAGAAAATCAGTTGAATCACGCCCGCGCAGCCTTTCCTATGTACGTGCGAATCATCCCTATCACGTTTCTCGTCCTGTTGGCTAAGGCCTCGTAATCTTCTTCCAAATGAATGCTATGGTCCGGAACCGGATTCGGACAATAGGACCATAGTGCTACCAGCCAAACCACCAAAGTTACGTCGAAGCAAAGAGGCTGAACGACCCTCCAAGTACTCGTGAACGAGGGCCCCGCATACGAGCGCACAGCGAGGCTCACTAAGCTGGTCAAGATGTAGAGACCATAGCCGAGCACCATACCCTTCATGTTTCTTGCAATCGGAATCCCGTAATAGAAAATCAGTGCCAACAGCCCGAAAATGAAGAGGGCCTGGACAGAGCGCAGGTCACGCTCGAATTCAATTACGGTCCCCGGTGACCACCGCGGCATCACGCGCGGCGCAATCAATGCAAAACAGAAGATAGTGCCAAAAGCCGCGAGACACGCGATCCTGGCAAACCTCTCGGCACCAGGATAGGGAGCCAATACATGATTGAGGATCTCCAGCAAGATGCCGTACCCTGTCACCAGCGTCGTCAACTGGAGAGGCCAATACCAATTTTGGTAGAGTCCCGGCGCACGTAACACTACAGTCATCATAACGGCGGAGGCGATCATAACAGAAGCGACGTATATATAGAAGAAGTAATACCTGGGGAGGTTTCGGACCCACGCGCTGCGAACAAGCACAAATAGCTCTAGGGCAATTCCTGCAACCTCGACCAGCCACCGCCACATACGGTTCGCCTCTGCAAATTGAGGTCGAATGATAACACGAAGCGCGGAAGCAGAGCTCGTTCTCCCACTTCCGGACTACACATGTATCATGGCTGGCTAGTCGTTGCCCCGATGCTGAGGCTCACCAAGGCCATGAACGTAGGAAGTTGCCAAGCGTGCCGGCGATGTGCCAGCTTGTCTTCAGTCCGCTTACACCAAGTGGCCGCCACCATTCGTCGGCGGCGGGAACGGCAAATCCGCCACCAAGTGGCCGCCACCATTCGTCGGCGGCGGGAACGGCAGATCCATCGCCGATCCCGCTACAACTAATCCAGCCAATGTCATCGCGAGCATTGCCCCAGGCAACAGCATTCTGAGCACAGATCTCATGGACCTCTCCTAGGTAGAGTGAAATTACACTTCCTCGATTGCGTGAATTTACAAACGCCTGTGCATCCCACTTGCGATTAGGTCGAAACGCTCACGCCGCAAAGCAGGCCCATGGGTTAACTACGTAGTCATCGGCTCTCCGTGCCGAGAGTGGCCGGGGAATCGAATCCTAAGTGCTCGGAATTCCCCCACCTGACGAAGATGGAAACTCTACGGAAAGTACTTATGGAGATTCTGGCGGATTCGCGCTACTAAATTGGTTTAGCTGGGGCGCGTACTCAACAATGGTCGAGAACAATCCCTCTCCCTCTCGGGAAAAAGTGTCGGCGCGACCGGAAGCCTTCCGCGAAGATCTGCGCAAGCTAGACCGGCGCCAATGGTGGCTCTGGTCGTCGACCGTCCTCGTCCTGCTCTTGCTGACGATCGCGGTCGCGTCTTTCGCTTTCCCGGCCCTGCTCAGCCGGGAGGAAGGCACCTACTCGTTCTACTTGAACCAGGCAGTTCGATCGCTTGTGGGAATTGTGCTCGTGTTCAGCGTCTATCTGGTCTATCAACAGCACACGATTCTCCGGATGCGTGGCCAATTGGCGGATCAAATCCACTCGCTCGCAAAAGTTCAGGACTTGACGAACGAGGTCTATAAGCTCGCGGCGCTAGACCCTCTGACGGGCCTCTATAATCGTCGCTCGGGTGAACAGCGGCTCACGGAGGAAATCAGCCGCGCCACTCGCTACCAGCGCCCGCTCACGGTTCTCCTGATTGACCTCGACGGGCTGAAGCAGATCAACGACAAGCTGGGTCACGCCGGTGGCGACCTCATGCTAAAGAGTTTCGCCGAACGCCTTCAGCGTGCAATCCGTGGATCCGACCTAGCCGTCCGTCTCGGCGGCGACGAATTCATGGCGCTTCTCCCCGAATGCCGCACTGAAGAAGTCGGTCGTGTTTTGAGCCGCATCGAGGGGCTCGAGGTCGAATACGAGGGCACCAAGATTCCATGCCGCTTTTCGCGCGGGTGGACCGACTATCGCCCCGGTGAATCCGCCGAAGAACTCATGAAGCGCGCCGATGAAGCTCTCTATGCCGATAAGCGCTCAGGCAAGCCAATCACCCCGTCGAATCCCACCGCAGTTCCGCAGTCCGTGCACTAACTTCAAGCCTGCCGCTCTCGCTGATCGGGATTTTTCAACCGGCCCGGGCCGAGCGCAGGAAACGCGACGCTTCGTTTTGAAGTATGATCGGCTCTGCAAACTCTCTCCGTCTCCGCCGCATCCAATCGGAGAGCACCTGATCGAACGAGCGAGGACACGATGAAAATGCGCACCGCAGGCGCAGCAAAGAAAGCGATCGCTTCCAGTTTGATCCTCGCTTCCATTTCCTTGAGCGCGCTTGCGCTCGCCTCGATCGCAGCCGCGGACACGCTCGAATTGAAGACCGGCGAAATCATTCAAGGCAAGTTCATTGGCGGCTCGTCGATGAACATTCGCTTCCGTGTCAACGGCCAGGAGCAAGTCTTCGCCACGAAAGACGTTCTCAACATCGGCTTCAGCGATTCGGGCGATGCATCGAACGCTGTGCCTCCGCCGCAGGCCGCCGCAGTTCCTCAGCCCCCGCCGCCATCCGTGCTACCCGATGCGCCGAGGCCACAGGTCGCTCCTGCTGCGCCAGTCGTGCCACCTCAGCCGAATCCGCCGGCCGCCGTCGCTGCTGCGCCTGCGTCCCAAGGCCAATACATCACGATCCCGGCTGGGACGTCCGTCTTTGTCCGCATGATTGACAGCGTCGATTCCTCAGTGAACGAGGTCGGTGACACGTTTAAGGCAAGCCTGGAAAGCCCGCTCCTGGTCGGTAACACCGTCGTCGCGCCCAAAGGCGCGGACGCCTACGGCAGGCTCACTCAAGCAAAAGAAGCCGGCAAAATCTCTGGCGGCGCCGAGTTGACGCTCGAGCTCACGGGAATCCGCGTTGGTGGAAACATCGTTCCGCTTAACTCGACTGACTACGACGTCGCCGGCAAAGGCCGGGGCACGCAAAGCGCCCAACGCATCGGTGGAGGAGCCGTAATCGGCACGATCATCGGAGCGATCGCCGGCGGAGGCAAAGGCGCTGCGATCGGCGCGGTGGCTGGTGCCGGCACAGGAACCGCCGTTCAGGTATTCACCCATGGCGATAAGGTGCGCGTTCCCAGCGAGACTCTGCTGGAATTCCGCCTGCAAAACGACGTCTCAGCGCCCTTGCCCGGCCCTGCGAACTAGAAGATTAGAATCATTAGAAAAGTTTCCTGTCAGGAACATTCGCTCCGGTTTCTCCTTGCGCCCTTTCGATGGTAACTCGTAAGATACCGCCTGTTGTACGGAATGTAACCTTCGCGGGAAGGACGCCATGCCCAAAGAAAAACCAAAAGTGAATATTGGAGAAGTGATTCGGTCGTATCGCAGCGATCGCGGTCTCTCGCAGGGTGATATCGAGCGCCGTACGGGCCTGCTGCGCTGCTATCTGTCGCGCGTTGAGAACGGCCACACAGTGCCGTCTCTCGAAACGCTCGCGAAGATCGCCGAAGCGATGGAAATCAATCTGGCCGACTTCTTCCCGGGCACCGACACTCCGCAGGACCGCGAAACGCGGAAGATTCTTGGCGAGCTTTCCGACGAAGAGATCCGCTTCCTGGCCGATATCAAGCGCTACTCCTCGAGCCTGTCGGACGACGACAAGAGGCTCGTACTTGCCATGATTCGCAAGATGGCCACGATCGTTCCGCCTCCGCGCAACGGCAAGGCCGCGAACCACGGCCACCGCGCCGAAGCCTAATCGATTTTCCGACTACAGCTATCCCCACGCGTCATTCTGAGCGAAGTGGCTGGACGCGTTTCTTCGTTCCGCTGCATCGAGCGGAACGTCTAGCCACGAAGTCGAAGAATCCCTCTTCAACCCACCGAGAACTCGAGGCCCACACGGCTCGAGGGTGCGTTACAATGTTCGAGTAAAGCAGCCCGATGCCTAATCGTCACAAAACGGTCGGCGTAAAGGTCGGCGAGGTCCAGGTCGGCGGCGGCGCACCCGTCGTCGTGCAGTCGATGACAAACACTGACACGGCCGACGCCGCCTCGACCGCTCAACAGTGCCTCGAACTCGCGCAGGCGGGCTCTGAACTTGTCCGCGTCACCGTGAACGTGCCCGAAGCCGCCGCGGCCGTTCCTGAAATCAAGAAGCGCCTGCTCGACGCCGGCTGCGACGTTCCCGTCATCGGGGACTTCCACTACAACGGCCACGTCCTACTGACGAAGTATCCCGATTGCGCGCGCGATCTCGATAAATACCGCATCAATCCCGGCAACGTCGGCCACGGCCAGCGCCGCGACGAGCAATTCGCCACCATCTGCAAGGTCGCGCGCGACAATGGCAAGCCCGTCCGCATCGGCGTCAATGGCGGCTCGCTCAATCAAGAGCTCGTCATGCAGAGGATGCAGGAGAACACGGACAAGGATCTCGGCAAAACGTCCGAAGAGATCATCAACGAGTGCATGGTGCTCTCGGCGCTTCAGTCGACCGAGCTCGCGCTCGAGACCGGCCTGCGCAAAGATCAGATCATCATTTCGTGCAAGGTTTCGCGCCCGAACGATCTGCTGGAAATCTATCGCGATCTCGCGAAGAAAACCGACCAGCCGCTGCACCTCGGCCTCACCGAAGCAGGCATGGGCGCGAAGGGCCTTGTGTGGTCTTCGGCTTCGATGGGAATTCTTCTCAGCGAAGGTATCGGCGATACGATTCGCGTTTCGCTCACTCCGCGTCCGGGAGGCGATCGCCGCGAGGAAGTCTACGCCGCGTGCGAACTATTGCAGGCGCTCGGCATCCGCACTTTCGCGCCGAGCGTCACGGCGTGTCCCGGCTGTGGCCGCACCACCAGCACTACGTTCCAGGAGCTCGCCGAAAGCATTCAGACTTACATCCGCGAAAAGATGCCGGAATGGAAGCGGCACTACGACGGCGTCGAAAATCTAAAACTCGCTGTGATGGGCTGCATCGTGAACGGTCCGGGCGAATCCAAGGCCGCCAACATTGGTATCAGCCTTCCCGGCACCGGCGAATCCCCGCGCTGCCCGGTTTACATCGACGGCCAAAAGTTCACCACGCTCGAAGGAACGTACGAAGAGCTCTCCGCCGCTTTCCAGGCTCTCGTCAACGATTACGTCTCGACAAGATATCCCAAGCGCGAAACGCCGCTGCCCGCCTCGGCCGTCCCGGCCTCCGGCGATCACGTCACCGTCACGAAGCGCTCCCTCCGCGTCCTCGCCTGAGTGGCACAGCCACTCCTGGCTGTGCTCTTGCTCTCCCAGGTCACGCCTCCAGAGCGCACCATCGCCAAGATTTGAATGTAGCGCCGCGGTCTTCAGCGCGGCATGCGGTTTTCTCGCAGTCGACGAAATCGGCGCACCAATTCCACCGACGTTCAAAAATCCACAGGGAATTCTTCGCTTGACACCTCTCACTGCGATCTAAAATTAGAGTGGTGGATTGTGGCCGCCTTTGCGCGGCCGGAAAGGAAAGATGATGAGCGAGCCACTTGCTCGCGCCCGCCTCATGGGTGCCCGTGTTGACCACATACACGTCTCGACGTCGAGCCCGCAGTCGCTCTCCCCATGCCCGCGAACCAAGCGGTTTCTCGGGCGCAACGCCATTTCTAATCGCCAAACTTCGCAGGTAGAAACAGCGGTAACTTATTCAAAAGAAACGACGGGCGCTGCGTCTAATCGCCAAAAAAGTCGCTTGTTAACAATGCAGCCTTAGCCATGGCCTCAAACCCGATCAACTCGATCTCCACGCATCATCGCGAGCCGCCGCACGACTCGCCCGCCTCGGCGGGCTGGAAGCGCGGATTCTGGAGCCTCATCGTCACGCAATTCCAGACGGGCTTCAACGACAACGCGCTGAAATTCCTCGTCATCTACATCGTCATCGGGATGAATCTTCCGAGCGCCGCGCGCGACCGCCTTGTCCCGATCATCAACGCTCTTTTCGCGATCCCGTTCATCCTTTTTTCAATGGCGGGCGGCAATTTCGCCGACCGTTACAGCAAGCGCAGCGTCACGATTGGAACCAAGCTGTTCGAAATGATCGCGATGGCGTTTTTCATTTTCAGTCTCGCGATGCGAAATCTGCCGCTCGAATGTGCCGGCGTGTTTTTGATGAGTACGGAAGGTGCTCTGTTCGGTCCCTCGAAATACGGCCTGCTGCCCGAATTGCTTCCGGAACCCAAACTCTCGTGGGGCAACGGCATCATCGAGTTCGGCACGTTCCTATCGGGGATCGCTGGCGTCGCGGCTGCGGGATTTCTTGCGGAGCAGTACCGGGGACGCGAAGCGATTGCCGGAGTCATTCTTCTCGCGTGTTCATGCGTCGGCTTGATCACAAGCCTCGGCATTTCCCGGGTCCCGGCCGCCGACCCCGCCAAGAAGTTTCGCTGGAATCCGCTCGGAGATTTCGTCACGCAGATGAAAACGATTGTCGCCGATCGCGTGCTCGGCTGGGCCGTTCTCGGTTACACGTATCTCTTTTTCCTCGCCGCGCTGCTTCAGACCGTCATCGTCATCTACGGCCACGATGTTCTGCACATCGACGAGCGGCACACCAGCTACCTGCAAGCGGCCATCGCAATCGGTATCGGAATCGGCAGCGTTGCGGCCGGCTATCTTTCCGGCGGAAAGATCGAGTACGGGCTGATTCCCCTGGGCGCGCTCGGCATGACCGTGTTCGGTGGCCTGCTGTATCTACCTCCACCTTCGCTCATGTTGGTCGGAATTCATCTCTCGATTCTGGGACTTTTTGGCGGACTCATTTCCGTGCCGCTGGGCGCGTTGATTCAGTATCGCCCTAAGCCGAAACAGAAGGGCGGCGTCATCGCGGCGGCAAATCTTGTCTCGTGGATCGGAATCGCGCTTTCATCGGCGGCCTACTATCTATTCGCGGACGTATTCCATCAATCGCCGCGCGGCATGTTCCTCGACGGCGCGATTCTCACGCTCGTAACGACGGCGTACTCGATCTACTTGCTTCCGGATTCGCTGCTGCGCTTCGTGCTGTGGCTTGCGACGCACACCATCTACCGGATCCGCGTCGAAGGTCGCGAGAACGTTCCCGAATCCGGCGGCGCACTCTTCGTCTGCAATCACATGTCGTTTGTCGACGCTTGCCTGCTGATCGCCTCGATCGATCGGCCGATTCGCTTCCTCATGTACAAGGGCATCTACGATCTGCCGTACGTGAAGCCGTTCGCGAAGATGATCGGCGTGATTCCGATTTCCTCCGAGCAGCGGCCGCGCGAAATGCTCCACTCGCTGCGCGCCGCAACCAACGCGATCAAGAATGGCGAGGTCGTCTGCATCTTCGCCGAGGGTCAAATCACGCGCATCGGCCAGTTGCTTCCCTTCAGGCGCGGCATGGAGCGCATCATGAAGGGCGTTGACGCGCCCATCGTGCCCGTGAACCTCGACGGCGTGTGGGGCAGCATCTTCAGCTTCGAGCGCCGCCGTTTTTTTTGGAAGCTGCCGCGCACGATTCCCTATCCGGTCACCGTGAGCTTCGGAAAACCGCTGCCGCCGACGGCGTCGCCCTTTGAAGTACGCCGCGCCGTGCAGGAGCTTCAGACTGAGGCGTACCGCCATCGCAAGAGCCGCCTGCGCACGCTGCACCGTTCCTTCATCCGAGTGGCGCACCGCAGACCTTTTCGTTTCGCGATGGGAGACAAGCGCCGCCCGCGGATGAATTGGGGCAGCGCGCTGCTGAGCTCGATCTTTCTTGCGCGGCGGCTCCGTGCAACTTGGGCCGGACAGGAAATGGTCGGCATTTTGCTGCCGCCATCGGTGCCCGGTGCGCTTGTGAATTACGCAGCGACGCTTTCAGGAAAAGTTCCGGTGAACTTGAACTACACAGCCTCGAGCGAAGGTCTGACCTCATGCGCGGCGCAATGCAATCTGCAAACCATCCTCACCACGAAAGCGCTGCTCGACCGGATTCCGCTGAAAGTTCCCGGCAAGACGATTCTGCTCGAAGAAGTGGCTGCGGACCCGCGTCTGGGCGAGCGAATCGTCGCGCTGCTTTGCTGGTTTTTGCCGGGCGCGACGCTGGAGCGCGTTCTGGGCGGCGGCAAGACGCGCACACTCGACGATCTCGCGACTGTGATTTTTTCCAGCGGCAGTACCGGCGATCCCAAAGGCGTGATGCTCACGCATTACAACATTGCGTCGAATATCGAACAGATGGGACAGACGTTCAGCTTCGACCGCCACGATTCTCTGCTGGGCGTCCTGCCGTTCTTTCATTCGTTCGGCTTCACGGTCACGCTCTGGCTGCCGCCTGTGCTCGGAGTCAGCGTGGTCTACCATCCGAGCCCGCTCGATCTGGCCGCGATCAGTGAACTCGTACGCGACTACCGCATCACGTTCCTCATGGCCACGCCGACGTTTCTGCAGGCCTACATGCGGCGCTGTTCGCCCGAAGATTTCGGCAGCCTCGAATTCGTTCTCGTCGGCGCGGAGAAGCTGCCCGAGCGCGTCGCGCTCGCGTTCGAAGACCGCTTCGGCATCCGCCCGCTGGAGGGCTACGGCGCGACGGAGTGCTCCCCTGTCGTTGCCGTGAACACGAAAGATTTTCGCGCGCCCGGATTTCGTCAGATTGGCGCGAAGCGCGGGTCGATCGGTCATCCCCTTCCAGGCATCAGCGTGCGCATCGTCGATCCTGAAACGCAGGAGCCGGTTGCGGTCGGCACTTCGGGCCTGCTGATCGTCCGCGGCCCGAACGTAATGCAGGGTTATCTCGGCAAACCCGAAAAGACGAAAGAAGTGCTGCGCGACGGTTGGTACGTCACCGGAGATATTGCCGCCGAGGACGAAGACGGCTTTCTCACTATCACCGACCGCCTGAGCCGCTTCAGCAAGATTGGCGGCGAAATGGTCCCGCATGTGAAGATCGAAGAGCGTCTGCACGAAATCGCGAATCTCACCGAGCAGACGTTCGTCGTCACCGGCGTCCCGGACGAAAAGAAAGGCGAGCGGCTCGTCGTGCTGCATCTTCTCCAGCAGGAACAGCTCAAGATCGTTCTCGAAAGGCTGCCCGAAGCGGGGCTGCCCAATCTCTGGATCCCGCGCGCCAATCAATTCTTCTTCGTCGAAGAGTTGCCCCACTTGGGCACCGGCAAACTCGATCTGCGCCGCATCCGCGAACTGGCAGTGCAGTTTTCCTCAGCCGACAAGGACTAGCGCCGCGATCGCGTGCTGGGAATTGCCCTCGACCACTGTTTTTTTGCATTTGAGGCGCTGCGCGATTCCTTTCGACCGCGATTTTCTGCCGTTCGAGAGTTTGCGATTGCATTTTTCAGTAGCTTCGCCCAAGATGCTCGACGCTGGAGAACTTTCGGCATGCATTCCGACGACAAACACAATTCGTTGCTTAGGCAGGCGGCGGTGACGCTGCTCCGGGATTGTGGCCGATTGGCCTTCAGTCCCGCACAGTAGTCATCTTCTCGCAGCTCAATCGCTTGTCGGCAACCAGCGTGAAATTTTTCTAACTTCAATCCGCGCGCGTAATTGACGGTCAGCGCGCAAACCGAGGCGGTCTCTGCGCTTCGTAGAAAGGGGGACGCTCATGAGCGTACGCGTGAAAAATGGCACTCCGGTGCACGGCGAGCCGCTCTGCGACACCTGTGTCTACGCACAAGTGCGGCGCGGGTTCCGTGAGAGCGAAATGCTGGTGATCTGTGTTGCGCAGGATCCGGCGCTTCGCGTTCCGTTTCCGGTTCGCGAGTGCTCCGTCTATCGCAACAAGACTCGTCCGTCGATGTATGAGATGCAGCAGATCGCGTTGATTGTCACCCCGCGCGGTCCGAAGCACGCCACGGGGTTCGCCTCGGGCGCGAGTTCGGAACCCCGCAGAACAGAAGTCGAATTGATTTTGGAGGATAAGTAGCGCCCGAGTACGAACGGGCATTCCTTCATACCTCTCGAACGGCACCGGCCGAGGCGTTTTACTTACGGGCCCTGCCCGCCACGCAGTCATGCTAGCTAGTGGCGCGGTTGGGCCTCCACTCGGCCGGGTCGGTCGAGAAAACGGTGCTAGAAAATCCCGAGTTTGATGTGCAGAAATTTTTTCGGGTTCTGGCGGAAATCGCTGATCAGCAGACGCATGTCGCCAGTGAGCCCCGTCAGATTGTCGTAGAGCGCCGGATCGGTGAACATTTTGCCGGCGGTGCCCTGGATCGAGTTCAGCTTGGCCGTGGCATCGCGTACGTTTGCGGACGCATCGCGGACATTCGCGTAAAGCGCTTCGTCTGTAGCGAGCTTGCCGAGCGTACCCTTGCCCTCGCGTACGTCGGAGAGCAGCGCGTTTCCTTTGTTGGCGATTCCTTTCATGTCGTCGAACGCGCTGGGATCGTAGATCAATTTGCCCAGCGTGCCCTTTTGATCGGAGATGGCCGCCGTCGCGTTTTCCAGGTGCCCTACGGTCGCGTCCACCTTCTTGTACAGCTCATCCGAGGTGATCAGTTTTCCCGCTGTGCCCTGTCCCTCCTGAACGGATGTGACCACGGCATCGAGCCTCTTGGTTGTGTCGTTCAGGTTGTTATACAGGGCGGGATCGTTCAGGAGCTTGCCCACAGTACCGTTGCCTTTCTGGATTTTCGCGACGACGTCGTGGACGTCTCCCGTGAGTTCATTGAAACTCTGGAGCAAATCAGCGGCGCGCTCCACAACTTCTCTTGTGCCGGCCTCCTCCTTGCCCGTCACCTCTCCGTTGGGTGGGATAGCCGTGCCGGTGACGCCGCGGGAGATTGTGATGTAGCCGTCGCCGAGCAATCCCTGAGTAACGAGGCGCGCTTCGGAATCGCTGCGAATCTGGTCCTGGTAGCGCTTGTCAACCCGCATCACGATCGTGACGCTTTGGGTGCGATCCTTCGGGTGAGGAGTCAGGGAGATCGAATCGACGTTGCCAATCTGGATGCCGTCGAGGTCTACCGCCGCGCCGGTCTTGAGATTCTCGACCGACGGCAAATGCGTAAGGAGGCGGTATTTCGGCCCCAGGAATCCCGCACCGGTAACATAGAAGACCGCGATCATCCCAATGAACAGGCCTGCCAGCACGAAAATTCCGACTCGTAGCTCCGCCCAGGTCAATTGCTTCCGTTGCGCCATCGCATCTCCTCCTTCGTAGTGCCGGATCGAAATGTTATTCCGCAGATGCCAAGAAAGTCTTCAAGTAATCATCCGAAGTGTGCAGAACGTCTTCCGCCGTGCCTTCAAAGTAGATTTTCCCGTCGCGAATCACCAGAACGTTGGTCGGTGCGAATCGGCTTTCAGCTTCTTCAACTTCAGACTGCGAGGAACGCTCGCCGTTCTTAACGATCGGCATCACGCGCCCCGATTCACTGTCGAAGCGAAAACGCGCCAGACCGAACGCGTCCTGGACGCGATGCGTGGCGAGCATCGACGTCACGCCTTGCAAGTCGCGACCGCGCAAGATAAGCGTGATGATCGTCTGCGACGTGACGGGGTCGAGTCCTGCGGTCGGCGAATCGTAAAACACGAGCGGCGGGCGGTCGACGAGAGCGCGCGCAATCGAAACGCGCCGGCGCATGCCGCCGGAAAGCTCGCCCGGGAACATGTAGATCGCCGGTTCCATTTCGACAAAACGCAGCACTTCGCGCACGCGAGCCTCAATTTCCGCGTCGTCGAGGTTCTCTTCGCGCAGCCGGAACGCGACGTTGTCCGCCACGGTCAACGAGTCGAACAGCGCGCCTTCCTGAAAGACGAAACCCACGTGCCGCCGGAAATCGAGAAGCTCGTTTTCCGACATCGCCCCGAGATCTTCGCCCATCACCCAGATGCGACCCTGATCGGGGCGCAGAAGGCCACACGCCAGCTTCATGATCAGCGTTTTGCCCGAGCCGCTCTCCCCCAGGAGAACCTTGGTTTCGCCCGGCCAGACTTCGAACGAAATCCCGCGGAGCACATCGCCTTCGTCGAAACCAATGCGGACATCCTTGAACGCGATGAGCGGTTCACCCGGGACCGCGGTTGCCTCCAGCTGCTGCGACGCCGGGCGAGACGGTAGCGCCATGAAGGAATTATAGATGGGAATGACGACGAGACCGAGCGGACGTTTTTCGACAATCGGAAGACTGCAAGCGGCAATGCCTTGGCGTTGGACTCTGCGTCACTTTTGAAACATATAGAGCAACAGTCTTGCGAGGAAGAGATCGAGAATGAGCATCCAGAGCGACGAGGCGACGACTGCCGAAGTGGTCGCGCGGCCCACGCCCTGCGTTCCGCCCGTCACGCGCAGCCCTTTGTAACAGGCGATCGTCGAAATCACAAAACCAAAGATTACCGGCTTTACCGTTCCCTGAACGAGGTCTCCGAATTCCAATGCGTCCACCGCGCGCGTCCAGAACTCGACGGCGCCGAGCCGCAGCGTGAAATGGGCGACGATGAAACCGCCAACCAGCCCCACAAAATCCGCCACGGCCACCAGCAGCGGCAGCACAAGTACCATCGCCACGACCCGAGGAGTGACGAGCTTGCGCGTGGGATCGGTCCCGAGCGCGCGCATGGCGTCTACTTGTTCGGTAACCACCATCGATCCGAGTTCAGAGGCGATACCCGAGGCGTTGCGGCCTGACACCAGCAGGGCGGCGATCGCGGGCCCGAGTTCGCGGACCAGAGCCAGCGACACGGCGTCACCGGTCAGTCTGGTTTCGCCGAAGCGCTGAAACTGGGCGGCCGTCTGCAAGACCAATACGCCGCCAATGGACAGGAAAGCGGCGATGATGATCGGCAGAGAACCGACGCCGATCGAATCCATCTGTTCGAGCGTGTCCGCCCAGTAGAGCGGGGGCGATAAGACGTTCAGAGCGGCCTGCAGCGAAAGCAGCGAGTATTGCTGGACTGCGAAGACTTGACGCTTGAAGAAGTCCGCGGCAAACGACAGGAGCGATGGGCGATCGTTGTTGTCGGGCATCTTCTCGAGCGCGGTTCGCGCTTTTGAGCTGAGTCCTCGGAAGCGTAACGTCGGCTGTCGAAGCCGTCAAGCAAACAAGCGTGCAGGGGCGGGTGCGACGGCAGCGCGCCATCTTCAGGAGGGCGCGGCCTTTACGGGCGCGGGAGCGTCCGGTAGAATTCTTCGCTTACCCTCGGAGAAAAAGGCGCCACATAGAATGCTGCGATTCGTCACGGCGGGGGAGTCTCACGGGCAGGCGCTCGTAGCGTGGATTTCCGGCCTGCCGGCGGGCGTGCCCGTAGATCTGGACTTCGTCGGGCGCGAGCTGCACCGGCGGCAACTGGGATACGGACGAGGCGGGCGGCAGCGGATCGAAAAGGACCAGGCCGATTTTCTCGCAGGAGTGCGGCATGGCAGGACGATCGGAGCGCCGATCGCACTTCGAATTGAGAACCGCGATTGGAAAAACTGGGAGCAGGCACTGCCGGTGGAGGATAGCGAGGGTGCGGAAGACGCGCGACGCCGCTTGACCGCTCCACGGCCGGGACACGCCGATCTCGCCGGCTCGCAGAAATTCAACTTTCACGACGCTCGTTACGTCCTTGAGCGCGCCTCCGCCCGCGAGACAGCGGCACGCGTAGCTGCGGGCGCATTGGCTAAGCTGCTGCTGCGCGAATTCGGCATCACTGTCCTGAGCCACACCGTTGCGGTGGGGCATGTGCGAATGGAGCGCGCCGCGACGTGGGAAGAAATCGTCGCGGTCTGCGAGAATCTCGAATCGCCGCTGCGTTGCGTCGATGCGGACACCGAAGCGAAGATGAAGGCGGAAGTGGACCACGTGCTGCGCGCGGGCGATTCGGTGGGCGGAATTTTCGAGGTCGTCGCGCGGGGAGTTCCGCCCGGACTCGGCACTCATGTGCAGTGGGACGAAAAGCTCGACGCGAAGATTGCACGCGCGGTGATGTCGATGCAGGCGGTGAAAGCCGTGGAGATCGGAACCGGCGTGGCAAACTCCGGAAGCTACGGCTCGGAAGTGCAGGACGAGATTCGCTACGATGCGACACGTAAGAGATTCGACCGCTCATCGAATCGGGCCGGCGGGCTCGAGGGCGGCATTACGAACGGACAAGACATTGTGGTCCGCGGATATTTGAAGCCGATCTCGACGCTGCGGCGCCCGCTGCTAACGGCCGACATGAACACCAAAGAAGCGGTGAAGGCGGCATACGAGCGCTCCGATGTTTGCGTGGTGCCCGCCGGAGGCGTGGCGGGCGAGGCGATGGTGGCGCTCGAGCTGGCGGGCGCGTTTCTGGAAAAATTCGGCGGAGACTCGATGGAAGAAACGCGCCGGAATTTCGAAGGATACGAAAAGCAGCTCGATAATTTTTGAGGAGTGCGGCGAAGGCAGACGATGATTCATCCGATTGTGAAATACGGCGATCCGGTACTCGAGACCCCGGGACAAACGGTGGAAAAGTTCGACGAGGAACTCCAGAAACTCGTCGCAGACATGTTTGAGTCGATGTACGCGGCGAACGGGGTCGGCTTGGCCGCGCCTCAGATCGGAATCAGCCGGCGGCTGGCCGTGATCGACGTGAGCAACGGCAAGAATCCGGAAGCGAAGATCGTCTGCGCAAATCCGGAGATCACGCACACGGAAGGCGAACAGCGCGAAGAGGAGGGTTGCCTATCGTTGCCGGGATTCCGCGGGCACGTGCTGCGGCCGCAATACGTCACCGTGCGCGCGCAGGACGCCACGGGCAAGGAATTCGAGATGCGCGGAGAGGGATTGCTGGCTCGCGCCTTTTGCCATGAAATCGATCACCTCAATGGAACACTGTTTATTGCCCACCTCAGTCTGCTCAAGCGGGATCTGATCAGGCGGAAAATCCGCAAGCTGAAAAAAGCCGGCGAGTGGTAGGCGCGCCTTGGCGCTTCGAATCATTTTCTGCGGCACGCCGGCGTTTGCGGTGCCTTCGCTCGAACTCCTGCTCAGGGATCCGGATTTTCAAATCGTCGGCGTCGTGACGCAGCCGGATCGTCCCCGCGGGCGCGGACAGGAAATGCACAGCTCGCCCGTGAAGGATGCCGCCGCCGGCTCAGGAATTCCCGTCTATCAGCCGGAGAGAATCAAGTCCGACGAGAGCTACGAGTATTTCAAGCGACTCGCGCCGGACGCCGTCGTCATCATCGCGTACGGGCAGATCATCCCGCCGCGATTGATCAAGATTCCGCGGCTGGGCTGGATCAATCTGCACGCGTCGCTGCTGCCGAAATATCGCGGCGCCGCGCCCATCAACTGGGCGATCGTCAACGGGGAGACGCGCACGGGTGTCACCACGATGCAGATCGACATGGGACTCGATACGGGACCGACGCTGCTCGCGCATGAGACGGAAATCGCGCCGGACGAAACGGCGCCGATGCTGGCGGCTCGCCTTGCTGTGGCGGGAGCGCCGCTGGTCGCGGAAACGTTGAAGAAGCTCGACCGCAGCGAAATTACGCCAAAGCCTCAGGACGGCGCAAAGGCAACCACCGCGCGGCCGCTCAAGAAAGAAGACGGGCGAATCGATTGGTCGTTGAGCGCGCACAGAATTTACAACCGAATTCGCGGCTTCGAACCGTGGCCCGGAGCGTATACGTTGTTCCGGGGAAAGCGCTGCGACATCTGGGGCAAAGCGGCGTCGGAAGCAGAACTGGGGGCGGGTTTCAAACTCGCGCCCAGCGGAGACGCTGTCGCGCTGGGCGCGATATTTGCCACCGGCGGCGAAGTTTTTGTCGTATGCGGCGCGGGCACATTCTTGCGGCTTACATTTGTGCACTTGGAAGGCCGGAAGCGCGTCACCGCGCAAGAATTTGCCAACGGCGCGCGTCTTGAACCCGGCGAGCGTTTCGGAAGCTGAAGCGCGATGGGCGTCTCACCCGCGAGGCAGATTGCATACGACGTGCTGCGGCGCGTCGAAGCTGAGGGTGCGTACGCGAGCGACGTACTCCATGAATCGCTCGACGCGCGCGTCAAACCGGCCGATGCCGCGCTCGCAACAGAAATTGCGCTTGGCGTCTTGCGCTGGCGCCGTCTGCTCGACTGCTTGCTCGAGCGGCACCTGAAGAAACCAGTCGAGAAACTCGATCTGCCGGTTGCCCTGGCGCTGCGCATGGGCATTTACCAACTGCGCTTCCTCGAGAAAATACCGGCGCGCGCGGCAGTGAACGAAGCGGTCGACCTGGTGAAGCGGGCGCGCAAGACTTCCGCTGCGGGGCTTGTGAACGCGGTTTTGCACAAGGTAGCGAAGGAAGCCTCGACTCCAGCAGAAAAATTTCTTCCGCCAAATTTGACCGCCGTCGACCGGCTCGCCATCTTGCATTCACATCCGACGTGGATGGTCGAGCGGTGGCTTGCACGATTCGGCGAGGCGCAAACGACGGCGCTGCTCGAAGCGAACAATCAAAAGCCTCGCCTAGCCTGCGTCCTAAACGAGCCGGACCGGCGAGAGCAGGTTTTCGCCGAGCTCGAGCGGGCCGGCATGCACATCGAGCCCGGCGTTCTGCTCAGGAATGCGTTTGCTGTAAGCGGCGGCAGTCCCTCGAACACTCGGGCATTTCGCGACGGAGCGATTTCGATTCAGGACGAGGCTTCGCAGGCCGTGCCGCTGTTGCTTGACGTCCGGCCGGGTGATCGCGTGCTCGATTTGTGCGCAGCGCCCGGCGGAAAAACGGCTGCGCTGGCGCGAATCGCAGGAAGCAAGGGAACCGTGATTGCGACCGACCGCCACGCGCACCGGCTGCGCGCCATGCGCGCACAGTTCGAGAGGCTCAAGCTGGGCGGCGTGCATCTAGTGGAGCTGGATGCCGAGCAGCCGCTTCCCTTTCGCGAAAAGTTCGATCGCATTCTTGTCGACGCGCCGTGTTCCGGAACGGGCACACTTGCGCGGCATCCCGAGATTCGCTGGAGTCTGCGTTCGAAACAACTGCGCGAGTTTCATCAAATGCAAGTGCGGATGCTTACGCGTGCGATCGCCGGTCTCGCCGCGGGCGGGCGGCTGCTCTATTCGACGTGCTCGGCCGAACCGGAGGAAAACGAGGAGGTTGTCGCCGAAGCGCTGCGCGACGCGCCATCGGTCCGCCGCCTTCCAGCTGACACCGTGGCAGCGTCCCTTCGGCCACATCTGGTCAGCGGACTGGATGCCGGAACGCTTTTCGACTCAGACGGCTTTTTTCGCACGTCGCCACCGACCCATCACACCGATGGATTCTTCGCCGCCGCTCTCGACCAGCCGTGATGTCAAGTTCCGGCGCGTTCCGACACGCTATCGATGCTATCCGGGGCGCTCGTGCGTTGCGGCATCATCGTGTTAGGCTCGTGGGGAGAGGAGCGAGCGAATGACGTTGCGGGAGCGCCTGGAGTGGATTTTGCGGATGGCATTGCTCCTGTTCATTTTGTCTTCGGTTGCCTTCCTGAGCGCGCTGACGGCGATGCGCTTCGCCATACAAGGGCGCGAGGTAATGGTGCCCAGCGTCGTCGGAAGCAGCGCCAAGCAAGCGCAGCAAATTCTCCGGGGCCGAAGCCTCGGGATGAAAATCGAAGACCGCGTCTACAGCGCTCTTCCGGTGGACGCCGTCGTCCGGCAAAGCCCGCCACCGAACATGCAGGTGAAAACGGGCCAAGATGCGCACGTCGTCTTGAGCCTTGGACCGCAGAAGGTGTCGATTCCGCAGGTGAAGGATCTGAGCCTGCGAGCTGCTCAAGTGCAGCTGCTGCGCAGCGGAATGCAACTGGGCGAGGTCTCCAGCTTGTATCTGCCCGCGACATCGCCGGACACCGTTGCGCTCCAGAATCCGGCGGCAGGTACAACCGACGTTCAAAGCCCTCACGTCAATTTGCTGGTCTCTCTGGGGCCGCGGCCGGCAGCCTATGTGATGCCGGAGTTGGAAGGCCTCCCCGTTGGCGATGCGACGTCTAAGCTAGGCGCGGCGGGTCTCAAGGTCGCCAAGATCACGCCGGTGCAGGCACCGAAGGAAGCGTCGGGAACAGTGGTCGGGCAGACGCCGACACGCGGCCAGCGCGTTGACGCCAGCTCCTCGATCGAGCTCCAGGTTGCTCAGTAATAGCGTTCCGGTTCCGGCCCCATCCCTGTGCTAGAATTCTCCAACTCGCAATGGCTTACGCAAGAATCGAGATCGCGCCTTCCATACTGGCCGCTAATTTCTCGCGGCTGGGAGATGAGATTCGCGCCGTCGAACAAGGCGGAGCAGACGTAATCCACGTGGACGTGATGGACGGCCATTTCGTCCCCAACATCTCGATTGGCGTACCCGTCGTCCAGTCACTGAGCAAGGCAACCCGTCTGCCGCTCGACGTGCATCTAATGATCGAACGTCCCGAGAAATACATCGAAGAGTTCGTCCGCGCGGGTGCCAGCCGGGTTCTAATCCACGAGGAAGCAACGGTGCATCTGGATCGCGCGCTGGGGATGATTCGCGAGTCCGGGGCGGAGGCAGGGGCAGTGATCAATCCTGCGACGCCGGTCACGATGCTGGCCGAGGTTTTGAACAAGGTGGACACGGTTCTCGTAATGTCTGTGAACCCGGGTTTCGGAGGTCAGAAATTCATACCCGGGGCGCTGGAAAAAATTCGCCAGCTAAATCAGTGGCGCGCACGCTATAATGGCGCGTTCCGAATTGAGGTAGATGGCGGCGTTGACGCGGACAACGTAGCCGAGCTGGCACAGGCGGGGGCCAACACGTTTGTGGCGGGCACTTCGATCTTCCACATACCCGACCCGGCAGCGGCGACGCGCCAGTTGCGGAGATTAGCCACCGAGGCTATAAGCCAGAAAGTTTGAGAATTCGATGGTCGGATTCCCTCTCCATTTGCGCCGTCTAATGATTGTGGCGCTCGGAGTCTTGTTAGCTGGCCTCACGTGCGTCAGCGCCTACGGGCAAAAACACGTTCACGTCACCAAGGTTAAGCCCAAGAAAAAAGCGGACAAGACGGACGTCAGCCAGTCGGCCGAGCCCGATAAGGTGCTCTACGATCGTGCGATGGAGAGCCTCAAGAAAACGAAATACCTAGAGGCGCGTCTCGACTTGCAGACCCTGATCAACACATACCCGGACAGCGAGTACCTCGCGAAAGCCAAGCTGGCCATCGCTGATTCGTATTACAAAGAAGGTGGTACGTCGAATCTGACGCAGTCGGTCGAGGAGTACAAGAATTTCATCGTCTTCTTTCCGTTTCTCGACGAAGCCGCTTACGCACAGATGCAGGTCGGCATGGCTCATTACCGGATGATGGAAAAAGCGGACCGCGACAATAGCCAGGCCCTGCTGGCGGAAGATGAGTTCCGAACATTCTTACTCAAGTACCAGCAGAGCCCGCTCGTGCCTCATGCCGAGCAATACCTGCGCAACGTGCAGGAAGTGCTGGCCGACGGTGAATTCAGAATCGCGCGTTTTTACTACACCAAGACGGACTACCGCGCTTCGGCTGCCCGCCTCGTCGAGATGAGCGAACGCTACCCGCTCTATAGCCAAAGCGATCTCGCTCTGTCGATGCTCGGGAACATTTACATGCGAGCGAAGCAAGCGTCGAAAAACGAAGACGACAAGAACCACTGGTCCGATCTCGCCGGGCAGTGCTACAGCCAGATTGTCAAGAATTACCCGCTTTCGCCACTTGCGCCGCAAGCAAAGGCGAAGCTTGCGTCGATGGGGATGGCGGTTCCGAAACCCGATCCCGATGCGCTCGCGCGGATGCAGAAGCAACAACTCTTCGAAAAAGAGCACCATCCGAACGCGGTTCTGAAAGTTCCGATGGGCATGATCAAGACGGCGCCCGATGTCTGGACCGCTGCTCGATCCGGTCAGCCGAATTTGAATCCGCCCGATGACACTGTTTCCGCGACGGAAGTGCTGAATCAAGGCGCGGCGGGCCCATCGTTCACGATTTCCGCGCAAAACATCTCTTCTGGCAGCGATTCCGCGTCGACAGATACGGAATCGGTGGATACTTCGTCGAGTTCAGACGCCACCTCGACACCGGCAGCCCAGATCATCGCCGCGCCGACTACCGCGGCGCCGACAGCGACGGATGCCGCTGCGACTCCCGGTGCTGAATCGGCAGTACCAGCCACCCCAGCGCCAACGGCCGCTCCAGAGGCGGCTGCAGCGGCCTCAACCGCATCGCCGAACCCGGAAGCTGCTCCCGCGCCAGCAAGCTCTGGAGCGCCCCCGGCTGGAGCTTCGCAGGCTGTTTCAACTCCTGAAGGTCAAACCAGCAGTAGCTCGCAAACGGCTAACAAGACTGCCGACAACAAAGCCGACCCGAAAACCGAGTCCAGCAGCAAGAAAAAGAAGGGTTTGCACAAGCTAATTCCCTAGCGGACAGCCCGTTTACTCCCTGCTGACGACTCAAGCACCCTCGTTCCTCGTCATCGTTGACGCACCCCTGCGGTAATGCTGCAATAGTCGTACAGAGGGGACGTCGCGGTATTGTGCAACCGCGTCCCAAGGGGTTTCCAGTGCCCAAAATTTTGGTCGCGGACGACAACGCCAACATTCAGAAAATGGTGTCGCTGTCGTTTGAGGACCGCGGCATTCAGGTTATCGCGGTGGGCAACGGCGAAGCCGCCGTGCGCCGCATCCCCGATTTGCAGCCCGACCTCGTCCTGGCCGACATCTTCATGCCGGTGCGCAATGGTTATGAAGTCTGTGAATTCGTGAAAAAGGACGAGCGTTTCTCGCACGTCCCGGTGATCTTGCTGGTCGGCGCGTTCGATCCGCTCGACGAAAAAGAGGCGCGTCGCGTCGGCGCAGATGGGGTTCTGAAAAAGCCCTTCGTCCCGCCTGATCCGCTGATCGCGATGGTGATGTCCGCGCTCGAAAAGAATCCCAAAATTGCTGCGGAACTGGCGAAGGCGAAAGAGGCGAAGGCCGCGGTAGCGCCGCCTCCCGAGCCGGAAACTGCACCGATACCCGAGCCGCCAAATTCGGCGCGAGCCGAAATCAAGCCGCTGCCCGACTTCCCGGAGCCAACCCCGGAGGAAGCCGCTCTCGTCTACGGGTTCGGAACTGGAAAGCGAGCTCTGGACGAAGCACTCGAAGAATCCGGCGCGGAGCCCAAACAGCCCGTTGCTCCGGCGAACGACGCTGAAGAAGAAACCAGCGACGAAGACTTCGAGGGCGCGGCCACCACGCGCGATTGGCGCCGCAACGCGATGGACATCGAGATTCCCGCCGACGTCGCGAACAAGCCCGCATTCGCGTCGCACGAGGACCTCGAGTCATCGATGTTTCCGTCCGAGCGCGATGTACCCCCGCGGCATGTGCGCGTTCCTGAACCAGCAGAAGAGCCAACGCCGATAGCCAAAGCTCCCGAGCCGTTGCAAGCTGAGCCTGTGAAGATCGAACAGCCCGTCTCTGAGGAGCCCGACGCCGAATACTTCACTTCGATTGATGCGCCCGCGTCTGCCGAGGCGAAGCAGGAGCCGACAACGCAATCGGTCCCCGTCATTGAACCCGAACCCGTGCACGAAACAGAACCGCAAGCCGCGCCTTCGCACTGGATGGATCAGTTGGCGCAGGGATCGTCGGAGCAGCCGCGAGCCGATTGGATGAGCGTGCTCTCCGAACAGTCTGCGGCGCCGAGTTTCCCGGAGGCCAGCTCCGAGCCATCACAGCGCGAAGCCCGCGCCGAATCCGTCGAGCCGCCGGCCGCCGAAGCGGACACCGTGCAAGTCGAACACTTCAATTCGAATCCGTGGTCCACTTCGGAATCGTCGTCAATTCCGCAGGAAAAGGCGGACGAGCCTTTCTTCGCAGACGAGTCGTCCGCGAGCTCGTCGAGTGACTCCTGGCTATCACCGCCCGCACCGGTCGCGGAGACGGCGCGCGAAGTTGTCGAGACGACCTCCGCGGATGCTGTGCCGGTCGCTGCGTCGAAAACCGACAATGATTTCGAGGTGGAGTCGGATTTCGCGCCGCCGATCTCCGGCAAGGATCCCGAGCTGGTCGAGCCGCCGGCCGTGCACGTGACACCCGAGCCGCTGCTTGTGGAGGATGAGCCACCGGCGCCACCTCAGTACGGCAGCCACGCCGAGGAGCGCGAGCCGCTACACTCGTTCTTCGCGCCGCCATCGCCTGCACCTTCTACCGACGAAGCGCCCGCGCAGGATTTTTCGCGAAGGGTCGAACCGCCGGTCGCATTGGCGGAACCCGAATCCACAGGCCCGAGCGAACGCATTCCCACGGGACCTCCGCCGAACCGCGAGGTTCTCGCTGAGATTCCTTTTCTCACGCCGCCACCGGAATTTCGCGCGCAGGTTTCCGAAAAGTCAGCGAGCGATTCCGGCACGGTGGACGCCGTGGTGCAGAAAGTCCTCGAAAAGCTCGAACCGCAGCTGCACGATCTGCTCTCTCAGGGCGTGCTGAAGCCGCTGGTCGAGAAAGTGCTTCACGGCGAATTGACGAAGAAAGACAAGTAACCGCCGCTTCTCCCCGAAATGGGGAATTCCTTCATCCCTTGATGGCCGATGCGGCGCGCTTTCGCGCCAATTGACGCCCCGCGCGCACGCCTCGTATATTGAGTGTTTCACGTCAGCAGCAAATTCAATCCATAGGGAACGCATGCCCCGGGAAATCCCCAAGGCTTACGAGCCGCAGGAGATCGAAGAGCGCTGGGCCACAGCCTGGTTCGAGGAGAAGCTCTTCCGCGCCGAAAATAGCGGCGACGGCCCTCGGTTTTCCATCGCGCTTCCGCCGCCGAACGTGACCGGCTCGATTCATATCGGCCACATGCTCGAACACACGCAAATCGACATGCTCACGCGCTGGCACCGCATGAAGGGTAATCGCACGCTCTGGTTGCCCGGGATGGACCACGCGGGCATCGCCACGCAGTTTGTCGTCGAGCGAAAGCTCGCCGAGCAGAAAATCCGCCGCCAGGATCTGGGCCGCGAGGAGTTCGAACGCCGCATCTGGCAATGGAAGGCCGAAAGCGGGGGCGTGATTAAGGGGCAGATGATCCGCCTCGGCGCGTCGTGCGACTGGACGCGCGAGCATTTCACCCTCGAGCCGAAACTTTACCGCGCAGTGCTCGAAGCCTTCCTGCGGCTTTATCGCGAGGGCCTGATCTACCGCGGGCGCTACATGGTCAACTGGTGCCCACGATGCCAGACAGCGATTAGCGATCTTGAAGTGGTCCATCACGAGCGTACCGGCGAAATCTGGAACATCCGCTATCCCATCGTTGGGACGAATGAATTCCTCGTCGTCGCCACGACGCGCCCGGAAACGATGCTGGGGGACACGGCGGTTGCGGTCCATCCCGATGACGAGCGCTATAAACGATTCGTCGGCAAGACCGTGATGCTGCCGCTGATGAACCGCGAGATTCCTGTGATTGCAGATTCCTACGTCAACCGCGATTTCGGCACGGGCGTCGTCAAAATCACGCCCGCGCACGATCCGAACGACTTCGAAGTCGGCAAGCGCCACAATCTGCCCGAAATCGACGTGATGACGAGCGATGGCCACATGAGCGAGGCCGCCGGGAAATATGCCGGCGTCGAGCGCTTCGCGGCCCGCGCGCGCATCGTCAACGATCTTCGAGAACTCGGCCTGATCGAAAGCGTGAAGGAGCACATGCACGCAGTCGGCGTTTGCGACCGCTGCAAATCGATCGTCGAGCCGCGCATTTCGACGCAGTGGTTCATGAAAATGAAGCCGCTCGCCGAACTGGCGAAGCAGGCCGTGCTCGATGGGTTGATCGAAGTCGTCCCGGACAATCAGCGCACGATCCTGCTGCAATGGCTCGACAACATCCGCGACTGGTGCATTTCCCGGCAGCTCTGGTGGGGCCATCGCATTCCGATCTGGCACTGCGCCGACTGCAAGGAAATGGTTCCTGCTTCAGATTCGCGCGTCGAACTCTTTGAGGGCCATGCGCGAGCCGCCAGCGTTCCAACGAAATGCCCGAAATGCGGCGGCGCAAAGCTGACACAAGATACCGACGTGCTCGACACGTGGTTCAGCTCAGCTTTGTGGCCGTTTTCGACGCTCGGCTGGCCGGATGACACGCCCGATCTGCGCACCTTCTATCCCACCAGCCTGCTGATCAGCGGCTACGACATTCTGTTCTTCTGGGACGCGCGCATGATCATGATGGGCCTGAAACTCACGTCCGGCGCGACGCCCAAGGATCGGATTCCATTCCGCCACTTGTACCTTCATTCGCTCGTGCGCACATCGGAAGGCGCGAAGATGTCGAAGACCAAAGGTACCGGCGTCGATCCTCTGCAGCTCACGCAGCAATACGGCACCGACGCGCTGCGCTACATGCTCGCCAGCATGTCCGCGCCGGGCACCGATATCATCCTGAGCGAAGACCGTATCCTCGGCGCGCGTGCGTTCGCGAACAAGATCTGGAATGCCGCGCGGTTTCTGTTCGTCAATCTCGAAAAAGTCGAAGCGCAAGGGCTGACCCTGGAAGATTTGGCCGCGCCTGAGATTCGCGCGAAAGCACCCTATCCGGTGCCCGGCGAAGGCGCGCTTGCGCATCGCTGGATCTTTTCGCGCCTCGCAGCCGTTGCCGCACAAGTCAACGACGCGCTCGAAAATTTCCGTTTCCACGAAGCCTGCCAGACGATCTACCAATTTTTCTGGGGCGACTTTTGCGACTGGTACATCGAGTGGGTAAAGCCGCAGCTGTCCTCAACCGATCGCAACATTGCGCTCGCTGCGTGGCGCAATATCTTCGCCGCGCTTGACGCGGCACTGCGCTTATTGCACCCCGTGATGCCGTTTCTCACCGAAGAGCTCTGGCATCGGTTGCCCCAAGCCTCAGGCGCACGATCGATCGCGCTCGATGGCTTTCCTGAGCCGCGCGCTCACTGGACCGACGTGGGCGCGGACGACGCCATGGCGATCCTGCAGGAAATCGTCGTCGCAGCGCGCAACATCCGGGCCGAGATGAAGATCGACCCCAAGCGCAAAGTGCCCGCCGACTTTTCGGCGCGCGGCGCGATGATTCCTAAGCTCGTCGCAGAGAACATGGATCCGCTTCTGCGCCTCGCAAGCCTCTCGGAATTGCGCGTCTCGCGCGACCATCTCGATGCCGCCGGCGCCACGATGCGCTCCACGGCCGCGTTCGATCTGCGCATCGCCTATGGCGATACGCTCGACAAAGCCGCCGAAATCGCGCGCCTCGAAAAGGCAATCGCGAGCCTGGAGAAAGACGTTGAATCCAAGCAGCAGCGGCTCGCCGACCCCAATTTCACGAGCAAGGCTCCGCCGCAAGTCGTCGACGCGCTCCGCGCGACTCTCGTCGAACGCCAGATCGAGCTGAAGAAGCTCAAGGACCGCCTCACCCAACTCTCGTAAACGCGGGGATGTGAATTTCTCGGTTCGTGTCTCTGCAGCGGGGCAGATTGATCCTGCTCTGCCAGGTCGCATGTCCGCCAGCGCTCACCCTGTCGGCGGCAAAAGTAATTCGTGCTCGTAGAACAAAGCACACGTAGTTCCAGGATCCGTGTATATCAAGCGATTAATTGAACGACACGCCGTAGACTGAATTGTAGGTAATCTTCCAAGCGATCGGGGGTTAGCTGCCGGCCTGGTGTAGTTTCAGCACGGCGGGCGCGACCCATACGCTCACTCTGCAAAGCAAAATTAGTCCGCTGCTCTCGTTCCCACCAAGTCGACTATAAGCGCGCACACCCAGCATCTCCGGCAACATGCCGCTCCGTCCCCAAAGCTCCGGCAGATGCGCAAACACTTTCGACTGAGGAAACAAAATGACACCAATGCATGAGGTCGTTGTGGGAAGCAGAAGAGTCCCTTTGGCCGGCGCAAAGTTACTTGGTATCGCCAATCCTCACAGTGAGATCCAAGTGACCACCAAGCTCCGCCGCGCCAAGCCCCTACCTGAACTCACCAGCCGTCCATCCAAAGCCATGACGCGCGAAGAACTCGCCGCCTACGGCGCCTCCAGCGCTGACATCGAAAGGGTTACTTCCGCCCTTGGCAGATTCGGACTCACGGTCGTCCGTTCCAATCTGGCCGCTCGTAGCATCCGCTTCTCCGGCTCTGTAGCATCGATGGAAGATGCCTTCCAGGTAAAACTCTTCAACTACGCTCACGAAGACGGCAACTTTCGTGGCCGTGTAGGCGAAGTACGCGTCCCTGCCGAACTCAAGGACATCGTCCAAGGCGTCTTCGGACTTGACAACCGCCGCGTCGCGCACCGGAAGCGGCATCCTGTCTCCAGCTCCTCCCACGCTAAGAGACCCCTCAGCTCTGTGCCGTCATCTTGGTATACGCCTGCGGATCTAGCCAAGCATTACGATTTCCCCACCGGAGATGGAACCGGCCAGACCGTCGCAATCCTCGAATTCGGTGGCGGCTTCTTCGAGCATGATCTCGAAAACTTCTGCAAGCTCACCAAGACTGCGGTGCCCGTAGTCAAGCCCGTCAGCACCGATGGCACGCCCACGAACGCTAAGGACGGTGCCGAAGGTGAAGTCATGCTCGATGCCGAAGTCGTCGCCGGCGTGTGCCCCAAGGCCGCGATCGTCCTCTATTTCGCCGATTGGAGCGAGCAAGGCTGGATCACCGCGCTCGATGCCGTCATACAGGACAAAGCCAACGATCCCGGAGTCGTATCCGTTAGCTGGGGCTTTGCGGAGGACGCGGACATCTGGACGCAGCAAGCCATGACCCAGGTCAATGAATCCCTGAAGGAAGCCGCTTACCTCGGCATCACCGTCTGCGTCGCCGCCGGCGACGACGGCTCAAGCGACGCCGTCAGCGACGGCCACGCTCACGCCGACTTCCCCAGCTCCAGTCCCTACGTGCTCTCCGTTGGAGGCACCACGATTCTCCACCGCAACGCTGTTGGCGGCGATATCACCTGGAAGGAAGGCGACGGTCTCCGTGCGGACAACGGCGGCAGCACAGGCGGCGGCGTCAGCGCGGTATTTCCGCGCCCGGTCTGGCAATCCACCGTCGCCGTCAAATCCGTGAATCCTGGGGCCATCGTGGGTCGTTGCTTACCGGACGTTGCAGCTAACGCCGACTGGACCGCATCGCCGTATCTCCTCGTTGTCGACAACGGCGCGCAGCCCAACGGCGGAACCAGCGCCGCAACACCCCTCATCGCTTCACTCATCGCCCTAATCAATGAAAAGCGCGGGACAACCAACCGAATCGGCTATCTCACCCCGCTCCTGTATTCTCAACCGCAGGCCGGCTCCACCATCGGCGCACAGGGCTGCACCGACGTCGACGCTGGCAACAACTCCACCGACAAGATCGGCGGCTATACGGCCGCGCCCGGCTACGATGCAGTCTCTGGCTGGGGCACGCCCGACGGCCAAAAGCTACTAACCGCGTTGTCGGCAGCCACGGCCGCCACTGCTGCCACGGCCCATTAAGACCTGACCACCGCAGAAGCCAGGGACCCGCGGCCAACAAGGCCGCGGGCCTTTCCTTCTCTCGCTTGTCGCCGCCGCCCCCCTCCGGTATTCTCCATCTCTTCCTCCATGCCGACAAAGCTCGTCGCCACTCTCCCCGGCACGACCGACCGGCGCATCGACGCGCTGCTGACTCTGCTCGCGGAAAACTCGACGATCGTCATCAGCGGCGCGAAAATCGCCAAGGAAATCGGCGTCACGCGCCAGCAGGTCTGGCGCTGGATTCAAACTCTTCGCACCCTCGGCGTTCGAGTGAAAGGTCATCCGCGCTCGGGCTATCACATCGAGCGCATGCCGGACATTCTCGTCCCGCAGATGCTGAGCCACCGCCTCTACGGGACGCCCTTCGCGCGCCGCATCTACCACTTCTTCAAAATCGATTCCACAAACTCCGTCGCGATGCGCCTCGGCGAATCGGGCGAGCCCCATGGCACGATCGTCCTCGCCGAAGAGCAGACTGCCGGGCGGGGGCGTGCCGGCCGCAGCTGGACCTCCGAAAAATCCGCCGGAATCTACTGCAGCATCCTGCTGCGCCCGCCGATTCCGCCCGCGCACGCGCCGCTGCTCACGCTCGTCGCGGGGCTGGCCGCGCGCGACGCCGTAGCGGAAGACCTCGATACGCTGCCCGACATTCGCTGGCCGAACGATCTGCTGGTCGGCGGCAGGAAAGTTTGCGGTATTCTCACCGAAATGCATGCAGAGCCCGACCGCATCCACTACGCAGTCATCGGCATCGGCATGAACGTCAATCAAACCAAGATGCCCGACGCGCTCGCCGACATTGCCACTTCGCTTCGCATCGAAACCGGCAAAACTCATTCGCGCCTCGAGCTGCTGATTCGTTTGCTGCGCTCCCTTGACCGCTACTACAATCAATTCCTCGCCGATGGCGCTACGCCGATTCTGAGGCGCTTCGCCGAGGTATCAAGCTACTTCAAGGGAAAGCGCGTGCGCATCACGACAGCGACAGAGTCTTTCACGGGCACAACGGCAGGTCTCGAACCGAGTGGCGTGCTTCGCGTGGCACGCGATGACGGCGCCGGAATCGTGCCCGTGCTGTCCGGCGACGTCGCGGAGGCTTCCTGATGCTTCTCGCCGTCGATGTGGGCAACACCAACACAGTGCTGGGCGTGTTTCGCGGCAAGGAACTCGTCGCCCACTGGCGCCTTACGACCGCGCGCGACCAGACAGTCGACGAATACGGCATTCTCACGCGCGACCTTTTCACCCTCGCGGAGCTTGAGCCGCGCGAAATCGGCGGCGTGATCATCAGCTCCGTCGTTCCGCCGCTCAACGCCACGCTCGCAGGAATGGCCGAACGATATTTCGGCCACAAAGCCCTGTTCGTCGAGCCGGGCGTGAAGACGGGCATGCCGATTCATTGCGACAATCCGCTCGAAGTGGGCGCGGACCGCATCGTCAATAGCATCGCCGCCTTCGATAAATATGGCGGGCCGTGCATCGTGGTCGATTTCGGCACCGCGATTAATTTCGACGCAGTCTCGCCCCAAGGCGAATATCTCGGCGGAGTTCTCGCGCCGGGCATCGGCATTTCGGCCGATGCGCTGTTCGCGCGCGCCGCTCGATTGTTCCGCGTCGAGATCAAGGATCCGGGCAAGGTCATCGGCACGAATACCGCCGCGTCCATGCAATCGGGCCTCTTCTACGGCTACACTGATCTTGTCGACGGCATACTCGACCGCATGAAAAAAGTGATGGGCGCCAAAACGAAGGTGATCGCCACTGGAGGCCAGGCGGCTCTGATCGGCGGCGCGTCCCGCCACATCGAAACGGTCGATGAGTTCCTCACGCTCGAAGGCCTGCGCATCATTTGGGAGCGAAATCAATCCGGAGCGCAGGCTCGCGTCGCCGGTCGCAAAAAGGGATAGGCTTTTTGCGGCCGTCCGATGGAATCCTTCAACTACTTCAACTATTTCACGGAAATCGAAGAATACTTCTGGCGCAAGCGCGGCGCGCATCTGTTGGTCTCGCCGCTCGATTGGGCAATCGTCGAGACTTGGCAAAAAGCGGGCATTCCACTCGGCGCGGTGCTCAAAGGCATCGATCGCGCCTTTGAGAGTTGGGGACGCTCGCGACGGGCGGCCGGCGGCCGGCAACTGAAGAGTCTCGCGTACTGCGTAGACTCGGTGCTCGATGCCGCCGCAGAAGCGCAGGAAGCCGCGGCAGGTAGCGGACCGGAAGTGAAGTCTTCACGCGCCGCTCAGCCATTCACTCGTGAAGAATTGAAGCAATATTTGGCTCGCAACTCTTCGCGGCTGCACGCCAGTGCCGAAAAGCTCGGCTCTACAAATGCAGCCATTGCGGCTCGCATCGACGAGACCGCGAAGCGGATCGAGGAAATGGCTCCGATCCTCGAAGCGCAGGGCGAGCTCGACCTGGAAGATCTAGAGCGGCGGTTGACGGTCCTGGAAGACAAGCTGAACGCTGCGCTCTCAGCCGACGCCGACGAAGAGACGCTGCTTGCAATCCGGCGCGAAGTCGACCGCTCGCTTGCGCCCTATCGGCGGAAGATGTCCGCCGAGCAGCTTTCACAGCTCGAACGGCAGTACATGCAGAAGCGTCTCTTCGAGCACTTCGGCCTGCCGAGACTGAGCCTGTTCTATCTCAGTTAATTCCGCAGCCTCGCCGTCCGTATTTTCCACAGTTGACCTGCGTACTTGCCCCGGCTATATCGCATCTTTTGCCTGGCCCCACGACATACCTAAGCCCTGCTCTGACTATGTGTTACGCTAATCGCCAATGCTTTGGTGATTTGCATCGTGTGGTAGCGTGGAAGTGAGGCGCGAAGAGCGCCTCGGAAAGGAAAGAGTGACAGGTGAGAGCAGACTGCGGCAGGCGTTCATGGCAGCGCTCGGCGGTCCGATTTTCTAATCGCCAAAGTTGTTCAAGTAGATTCGCCTCGAACTCGTTGAAAACAAAGCCCGGCGACTCACTCTAATCGCCAAAAATCGGGGCCTCGCAAACTCGGTGCAAAGTGGAAGTCACAATCGAAAAACTCGTTTACGGCGGCGAGGGCCTCGCGCACCACGACGGCTCGACGGTCTTCGTGCCGTTCGTGATCCCGGCGGAGCGTGTTTCGGCGGCGCCTGTCGAGCAGAAAAAGAAGTTCGTCCGCGCACGCGTCGAACGCGTCCTCGAACCTTCGCCGGAGCGCGCTCGGGCCCGCTGTCCGCATTTCGGCGTTTGCGGCGGCTGCCACTATCAACACATTCCCTACGACGCGCAGCTCAAATACAAAACCGAGATTCTCCGCGAAACGCTTCGCCGGCTTGGGCGAATCGACTGGCCGGGCCAAATCGCGGCGCACGCCTCGCCGCCGTGGGGCTACCGAAATCGAGCGCAGTGGAAAATACGGCCGCGCGGCGAGTCCGCTGGCGACGCTCTCGGCATCGGATATTTCCGCGCGAATTCGAGCGCGCTCTGCGCTGTCGAAGACTGCGCGGTTCTGTCGCCTCTTTTGCTGAAGTCGTTGCTCGCGCTGCGTGGCGCGTTGGCCCAAGGGGCGCTGGCCTCGGAGTTGCGAGAAATCGAAGCGTTTGCCGGAGCGAACGACTCAAAGCTTCTTGTGACGGCAACTTTTGCCAAATTTCCTTCTCGTGCCGAACAGGTCGCAGAAGCGTTTCGAAAAATTCTGCCGGAGACCGAGAGCCTTCTCTTTCACGATCCGAATAGTGAACGAATGGAACTCGACGGCCCGGGTTTCGTCGAATGCAACGCTGGCGGTGCGACCTATCGCGTCGGCCACTTGTCCTTCTTTCAGGTGAATCGCTTTCTTGTCGACGATTTAGTCCGCGAGGTCACAGCCAACCCAAAGAACGGTCAGCTCGCTCTCGATCTTTTCGCCGGCGTCGGACTATTTTCGATTCCACTTGCGAAGCAATTCGGTCGCGTCGTCGCCGTCGAATCGAATCCCGCCGCGGCGCGCGATCTGGAATCAAATGCCTCAGGCAAAGGTCCGATCGAAGTGAGAACCGCCGATGTCGAGCGGTTTCTCGCGAAGTACAAAGACAAGCCGGACCTGATCCTCCTCGATCCACCGCGCGCCGGTTTGGAGCCGGGCACCGTGAAGAGTCTCGTTCGCATCGCTCCGGAACGCATCACATACGTTTCCTGCGAGCCGCCGACGCTCGCGCGAGATCTCGCTGCGTTGACCGCCGGCGGATACGAGATTTCGCAAATCGATCTGTTCGACCTCTTTCCACAAACGTTTCATATCGAGACGGTCTTTCGTTTGACCCGACGGCAATGAAGCTCCCTGCGCTCTGGATCGCTTTGGCTTTCGCGGCCGGAATTGCGATCGGGAGCGCCTGGCCGCATTCTCTGCCATTCTGGTTCGCAAGCAGCGCCGCAGCGATTCTGCTTGGCGCAAATCTCCTGTGGGGCAAGCGAGCTGCGATCGCGTGGGCTTTCGCGCTGATTGCGTGGAGTGCGCTGGGAGCGACCGCAGTCAGCGTTGAACGCGCGTCAGTTCCTGCGCATCATGTGAGCCGGCTCATCGCAGCAGGACGCCTCGATTTGAGCGTACCGCTGCGATGGCGAGGCCGCTTGCGCGAGGATCCCTTGGCGCTCCCTTGGGGCCGGCGCTACGAAATCGATCTCGAACAGGTCGAAGTCGCGGGTGCGAGTTTGCCGGTGAGCGGCGGGCTTCGATTGAATTTGTACGGCGCGACGGATTCAGAGAACTTGCGCCACGCTCCGCAAGGGCTGCGGGCAGGCGACCGCGTCGAAGCACTCGTCAAGGCTCGCG
This sequence comes from Candidatus Acidiferrales bacterium, assembly GCA_035622875.1. GTDB lineage: Bacteria > Acidobacteriota > Terriglobia > Acidiferrales > UBA7541 > Palsa-295. Next base: position 254,796 of record DASPUN010000073.1, on the reverse strand, counting down.
TGCCACGCAATTTCGGCGATCCCGGATCCTTCGACGAGCGCGGCTATCTCGCTCGCCAGAATATCGGCCTGACGGGATCTTTGCGAAGCGGAGAACTGCTGCAACTGGTCGATCGCCCTGCGCCGAATTTTCGGCATCGATTGGCGCGTGCGCGGGGCGACCTACTCGACCGTCTGGATCGCCTCTTTCCTGATAATCCCGAACGGGCCGCTGTATTGCGCGCGATGCTTCTCGGAGATCGCAGCTTCGTCGATTCGCAGACGGTCGAAGCGTTTCAGAAAACGGCCGCATATCACGTGCTGGTTGTAGCGGGACTGCACGTCGGCGCTCTTGTTGTGTTTCTTTTCTGGCTGTGTCGCAGGCTTCGCTTGGGCATCGGGATCACGAGTATGGTGACATTCGTAGCGCTAGCGTCCTACGTTGGCATTGTCCAAGACCGCCCGCCGATTCTGCGCGCCACGCTTATGGCCGCGCTTTACCTGTGTGCGCGGCCGCTGTTTCGCCGCGTGGATTTGCTGAACACGGTGGCGCTCGCCGCGCTCGTGATTCTAATCTGGAAGCCATCTTCGCTACTGGACTCGAGCTTTCAGCTTTCGTTCGTGGCGGCCGGCGTGATCGCTGGGCTTGCCGTCCCGTGGATGGAGCGTTCCAGTGCGCCGTATCGCGCGGGCTTAAGCCATCTCGGCGACGTTACCCGGGACGGCGCGTACGCCCCGGAGATCGCTCAATTCCGAATCGAGCTGCGCGCGACTGCGCGCTGGCTCGCGGCACGGTTGCCGAGCCGGCTTGCGCCTCGTTCGCCATGGCTCGTCACCGTACCCGTTCGCATCGGCCTCCACCTTTGGGAGATCTCTCTTCTCTCAACGGTGATTCAGTGGGGAATGTCGCCGCTCCTCGCGCAGGATTTTCACCGCGTGAGCCTTGCGGGGCCGTTGAGCAACATTCCGGCAGTGCTGCTAACGGGTCTGATCGTTCCTTTGGGTTTTCTGACGCTTGTCGCAACGTTTGCTTGGGCACGCCTTGCTACAGCGCTTGGAAAAGCGGTTGGTTTTTGCACGAGTCTGTTGTTGAGCACGGTGGAATGGTTCAGTCGGTTGCCGCGCCTCTCGTATCGCATTCCGCAGGCTCCTATGTGGCTGATCGTTGCATTCCTCGCTTTCCTCGTTATTCTCGCGATTGCCGCGCGCGCGGCCGCGGCGCGGCGTTCCGGGCGCGTTGCGAGGCGCCAACTGAGCCCGCCGATCGCGCCCGCTGAATGGGCGTCGGCGGTCGTGCTTGCCGCCTTGACCATCCTAGTCGCGACGCATCCCTTCCGGCCGAGTCTCCAACGCGGCAAGCTCGAAGCGACCGTACTCGATGTCGGCCAGGGCGATTCGATTTTCGCCGCCTTCCCCGACGGCCGCACGATGCTAATCGATGGCGGAGGGCTTTCCGGCTCCGAGAGAGTCGGCGGTTATCGTTCCGGGACGGACGTGGGCGAAGAAGTTGTGTCGCCCTATTTGTGGTCGCGCGGTCTAAAGCGGCTCGACGTGGTCGCACTTACGCACGCTCATCACGATCATCTCGATGGGCTGCACGCGGTGCTTGAAAACTTCCGAGTAGGCGAATTGTGGATCGGTCGCGATGAGGAAACGCCCGCATTCAAGAGCCTCCTAAAAGAAGCGCGATCGCGCGGCGTCGCCATCGTTCACAAGGTGCAAGGCGACGCGTTCAACTCAGGTGGTGTAAGCGGCGAAGTGCTCTGGCCTCCCGATATCTCAGCTGTTGGCGCAGCCTCAAACGATGATTCGCTGGTCATGCGGCTGTCGGACGCGCAAGTGCGATTCCTGTTGGCCGGCGACATCGAGCAGCACGTTGAGGCACAGCTCGTGGGCGAGCACGCCGCGCTCGCGGCGGACTTCCTGAAGGTGCCGCATCACGGAAGCAAGACATCTTCAACCGATGAGTTTCTCGCGGCAGTCGGCCCACGCGTAGCCGCCGTGTCGGTCGGAGAAGGAAACGCCTTTGGACAGCCTGCAGGAAATGTCGTCGAACGATACGAATCACGAAACATACGATTGTTGCGGACCGATCAAAACGGCGCCATTACGGCGATCACGGACGGTCAGAATCTCGCCGTCGACACTTTCGATGGAAACTGATTCTTGTCGGTCGACCTACTTCGCGACCAAAAAAGGGGTAGGACAGGTTAGGCGCTCGACATATGCAGCGCGAGTACTATTGCGCTTCCCGCGACCCGAGTTCATCATATTTGAAGAACCGGGCCAATCATGGAAACCCTTCCGGAAAGCGCGTCAAAAGCACCTACACAAGCAGAAATCGACGAGGAGAGCAGACTTCTTCGCCGGCTGCGTATCCTGGTCCGCTTGACTCTCGAAGAGATCGCCGCGGGCGATCTGAGCGCGGAAGAAGCTGCCGGAATGATCGCGGCCACGCGGCGCGCAGCTCTCGAAATGTTTCCCGGTAAAGAAAACGCCTTCGACCTCATTTACAAGCCGCAATTTCAGAGAATGATGAATGCTGTCTACCGACTGCAGTAGTCACGCGTCTACAGGCATCGCCGACTTTCAGTAGCCAAATCGACGCCGAATCCAGATTCGCAGCACCAGCGACGCAAGTCCGGCTATCGTTCCGATGAGCGCCTGATATTCCCGATTGCGCAGATACTGTACCCACGAAAAGTGCAGCTGCGGTGATGATAATTCTTTATCCTTCGCGCGGCCGAAGCTTGGGAAGAAAAGCGGCACGCGGGCCGCGTATTCCTCAAATGCCGCGCCAAATTGCCGGCGAAGGTCGCTTTCTTCGCTTCGCATCACGGCGTTGTAAAAGACCGTGAAATAGATGGCGACGAGCGATCCCGCAATCCAGGAGAAGCCGGCGATCACAAATCCTGCCGCGAGCAAGGCACTGCCCAAGTAGAGCGGATTTCGCGTGCAAGCGTAAGGCCCGCTGATCGTGAGTCGCTCGTCCTTGCGCAGATGGCCCGACGCGAGGCCGCGTATCAGCAAACCGAACGCGGCAACGATTCCGCCGATCAGGATCGATTGGCGCGTCGGCGCTGCAAGCACCCAATAGATGACCGCAACCGGGTAGCCGATGCGCACGCGCCAGCGCGCCCAGAATTTTCTGGATTCCTTCAAGCGGCGCGCTCCCGGATTGGAGGAGACGGCACTCGCGCGTCGATGAGCGATGTCTTCGATGCGCCCCGAAGGGCTCGTGTAGTGATGCATGAGCGAGAAGCGCCCGGAGGCGTCGAGTAGGACAAATGGGCCGCGCCGAAAACTATCATAGCGGCGCGGCAGCAGCAACGTTGCGACAGACGAATCTCGTTCATGTATTCGAGAAAAGGCTCCCTTGCGCTGCATGCACGCTGGATCTAGCTGTGGCCAGAACCGTTCGCCAGAATTCGCTTTCGCGGTCAACGCTCATCGAAATCGAGCAGTAAAAGGTCGGAAGGCGATACTGAATGCCATGGAGATTCGGCAGATCTTTTTCCGTGCAGATGACGCCGGAAGCGCCTGCCGCCCGAGCTTCCGACGCGAGCGCATCATCGTCGTTTTGAGTGTATTTGTGATGATCGGGGAAAGACCGATAGCCCGCAATTTGCACTCCCCATTTTCGAAGGTCCGCCAGGTACGCACTGGGATTTGCGATTCCGCAGAAAGCGAAAAGCGTGCCTAGTTGACTCGGCTCAACCCTGCCACCCATCTGTCCATCAGAAAAACTCCTGATGAAATCGAGCTGCGTGCGGGCGTAGAAAATCTGCGCATCGGATTCGTGCCGGATGACGGCTTCGACGGCGGGCGAGTGTTCAGTACGTGTGATGACGATGATGTCGGCCCGCCCGAGCGCAGACTTCGGCTCGCGCAATCGGCCCGCAGGAAGCAGGTGGCCGCCTCCGAAAGGATTCGTTGCGTCGATTAGAACGATATCGACATCGCGCGCGAGCTGAATGTGCTGAAACCCGTCGTCGAGGATGAACCACTCGACTCCCTGCGCCGCAAGTTCGCGACCGCGCGCCCATCGATCGGCTCCGACGCCAAACGCAACACGATCGCCCAGCCGGGCGCGGAGCAACCGAACTTCGTCGCTCGTCGATCCCTCCGTCGATGTCTCGCCACGATAGCCGCGTGTGAGAATCCCCGTCCTTTTGCCGTCGGCGATGAGGCGCTCGGCAACCCAGAGAACCATCGGAGTTTTGCCTGTACCACCAACGGTTAGGTTTCCGACGCTGATCACGACGCCATCGAGACGCTTGGGGCGCAGCAAGCCGGTTCGGTAGGCTCGCGTGCGGAGATGCGTCACGGCACCGTACGCGAGCGTGAAAGGCCAAAGCACGGATTCGAGCAACGTCACGCCGCGTGCTCCTGTTTGCCGAGCGCAGCGGCGATGCGCTCGAGCGAGCGCTCCGTGGCGCCGCGGTTGCGCTCAGAAATATCGCGCGCGGCGCGGCCCATCTCCTCGCGGAGCTTGTCATCTTCGATGAGCTGAATCCAAACCTTTCCGAGCTGCTGTCCGCTTGTCACTTGCACGGCTGCGCGCGCCCGTAGAAATTGCGCCGCCATATCGCGAAAATTTTCCATCGAAGGGCCGAAGACGGGCGGCTTGGCGAACCACGCCGGCTCCAGAATATTGTGGCCGCCGGCGGGTACGAGCGAGCCGCCGACAAACACTGCGTCCGCCAGCAAGTAGAGGCCGGCAAGTTCGCCGATCGAATCGAGCACAAACACGTCGACATTCTCATCGAGCGGTGCTTCGAGATCGACGTGGGTGCGGCGGAGGACATTCCAGCCGCCTGCCTCGGCGATCTGGACGGCTGCGTCAAATCGGTCGGGCTTTCGCGGAGCAAGAAGAAGAAGCGCGCGGCGCCAGCGGCGCTGCACGAGATCATACGCGGCGAGCACGGCTTCTTCTTCGCCGGCAACGACGCTGCCAGCGACCAACACGGGCCAGCGCTCCTGCCGCTGAATTTGCCCTTCGAGCCACACGCCGAGGCGGCTCATATCGGGCTGATCGCTGTCGTATTTCAGGTTGCCGGTCACTTCGACACGGCCATCGGACGCGCCCATTTCGCTGAGGCGAGCGGCGTCTTCGGGCGTCTGCGCGAGAAAAAGATCTGCGTCTGCTAGCACGCGCTCGTAAAACGGTCCGACGAGGAATTCCCACTTCTTGAAGCGCGCAAACGATTTTTCTGAAATCCGCGCATTAGCGAAAACGACAGGCACGTCTCGACGCCGCGCCTCGCGAAGAAAGTTGGGCCAGATTTCCGTCTCCATCACAATCACGAGCGCGGGACGAATGGCATGTAGCGCGCGGCGGACGGAAATGATCCAGTCGAGCGGGAAATAAAAGATGCCGTCGACGAAGTCCAGCCGCTCGCGAGCCAGGCGCTGGCCGGTTTCGGTGGTCGTCGAGACAAAAACAGGGCGATCCGGAAAACGCCGCTTCAAACCTTCCGCGAGCGGTTTTGCAGCGAGCACTTCGCCGACGGAGACTGCATGAATCCAGACCGGTCCGCGATTCTGGCCCTGGCCTGACGGTACTTGAGACGCGCGGGACATGATTTCGCGCGACAAACCGCCGAGGCGCTCACGAAACGTGCTGGAGGGTTCCCTCCGTCTCCAGCCGCGCAGCGCGTAGTACGGCGCGAGGAAAATCACGCTCGCTGCGCTGAGTATTCGATAGAAAAAGTACATTCGGAAGGCGACGCGCTGCGGTGAAGCTCGACCCGCGCACAAGACCGCAATTATATCGCTATCCGCGGAGAATCTGCGGCGAACCGCATCCGACAAGCGCCGAACGAAATTTCTACGCGCGGTCCTTTCTCATGCTCTTGGGCCAGATGCCGCTCTTGCCGGGAGAAAGAATGCCATTGGGATCGACCGCGTCCTTGATCGTCTCGTGAAAGCGCCGCAGCGCGTGATTGTTCCACGAATAGACGCTGGAGACCTTGTCCATGAACGCGATGTGCGTGCGGTACTCGCCCCAGCCGTGCTCGGCCGCCACTTCGACCAGCCGCTCGAAGACTTTGCGGTTCTGGCGGTTCTGCTCGACGTCGTGCACGACGGGGAGCCCGAAAAGCAGAACGAAACAGTGCGGGAAGAATGTCCACGGCAGCGCGAAAAATTGGTTCTTCGGCGGCACACCCATCTCTGCGTAAGCCGTACCGAATACTTTCAAGACCTCGAATACGGCCTCGCCCGTCATCGGAATGATGGGCGAAAAGTCCATGTGGCCCTGGCCGCCCGCAATCAGCGAAAAGACAGAAAGATTCGGGATGCCGAGATAGACTCGCTGCACGTTGTCCGAATCGGGCAGCTCGATTGGGAAGCGGTACTGCCGGCCCTCTTTGAAAGACGCGCCGGGAATCGCCGAGAATTTTTCTTTCGTGTACTCCCATTGGGCGTCGATAACGTTCTGGGGCCCCCAGAAATGCAGCAGCATTTGCCAATAGGGGAGATTTCGCTGCGCCCCGATTCGTTCCGTTTCGACGACGGACGGGCCTCCGGGCATGTCGAGCACGCTGCCGCCCTGAGACGCGCGGTAACTGAGCACGGGGCTTTCCAGCAGCATCGTTCCCCGCACGATTTGCGAATTCATCAAGTAGGAAAGCGTCTCGACGAAAGGGATCAGGTCGTCGTGCTTCGGAACCATCACGGTTCCTTCGCGGTAAGCCTCCGGCTCGGGCATCAGCCAGATCCCCATCTTTGTGACGACGCCGAAATTCGATTGCGAGAAGATGCCATTTACATAAGGGCCGAAGCCGTACTTGTACTGCTGCCACGTTTTGGCTCCGGGCAGAGCGCCCATCCCGGTGCGCATCAAGTCGCCGTCCGCGAGCACCACTTCGAGGCCGCACACCGAGGCGAAATGATCGCCCATGGGCGTGCGTCCGCCGCCGCGCTCGAGCGAATTGCCCATCGGGCTGCCCCAGCCGGGATCAGGCGGATCGATCCACACTTTGAGCTTGTTGTCCTGAATGTAGCGATAGAGGTCGAAATAGCTGACGCCCGGCTCGACCAGTGCGTAATGATTCGTGTCGCTGACTTCGAGGACTTTGTTCATCCGCTTCAGGTCGAGCGTGACGCATCCGGACAGCGCGGGTGCAGAGCCGCCGTAGGCGAGATTCTTGCCCGTCGAAATCGTCCAAATCGGAATCTTATGTGCGCTGGCAATCCGGACGACGGCCTGCACTTGCTCGACCGATGCCGGCGCGACAGCGGCGGAAGGGATTCGATCCTCTTCTTCGTGCCGGAAAGGAGAATAGGAGTCGCGGTAGGTTTCCATGTCCTCGTCAGACGTGAGGACCCATTCTTTGCCAACCGCGCCTTCAAACTGCGAAAGCGCCGCCGAGAAATCGCTCGCACTCACTCCGGGAGGTAGTCGCATAGGTTATTTCTTGTTGTTGCGCGTGAGATAGACTGCGATCGCGTCAAGTTCGGTGTCGCTGATTTCGGTCTTGCGAAACGTCGGCATAAAGAGCACTCCGTGCCGCACGAAAGTCTTGATGACCGCCGGGGTCAGATCGGTGCGTTCTTCCAGCACCGCCGGATTCTGCCCGCGCGCTTTCAGCGATTCCGTACCGGGCTTTCCGAAACCGGTGCCGTGGCACGGGAAGCACCACTTGTCGTAGACCTTGTGGCCCAGCTCGATCTGCGCGTCGTCCGGCGCTGCGAATGCCGGCGCCGCAATACTCAGAATCGCGACCGCTAGGATCGCTGCCCTCGCATTTCTCATGCGCTTGCCTTTCTCAGATGTTTTGGCCAGACGCCGCAACGGCCGGGCGAGAGTATACCGTTTGGGTCCACCGTGTCCTTAATTCTTTCGTGAAACCGCCGCAGCGCGTGATTGTTGAAGGAGTACGCGTCCATCACCGTATCCATGAAAGCTGTGTGCGTGCGATATTCTCCCCAACCGTGTTCGGCTGCAATCTGAATCAAGCGCCTGAAGTGCTCGCGATTGGCCCGATTCTTATCGACGTCATGCTCGATTGGAAAACCGAAAAGCACCAGGAAACAGCGCGGATAATTTGACGAGGGACCGAGAAAGAACATCGGGCCGGTCTGCATGCCCATTTCCCGATAGGCGCTTTCGAAGACCTGCCGCGCTTCGAGTACAGCTTCGCCGGTCATCGGGATGATCGGCGAAAACCAGATGTGCCCTTCGCTGCGCGCGCTGCCGACTCCGAAAACGGCGAGATTGGGTATGCCCATGGCGACGGAAGCCGGAAACTGGATCGGTGCGCCGGGAGGCAGCGGAAAGGTAGTTGTACTGCCATCCTGAAATTTGGCCCCTGCAATTGCGGAGAATCGGCTCTTCGCATACTCCCATTGAGCGGCGACGATTTTCTTCGGCCCATAGAACGGCAGCTCAATGCTCCAATACGCCAAATTTTTCTCGGCGGCGTATTGCTCCAGCTCCTGCGACGAGGCGCCGCCAGGCTTCGCCCGCAGCGCTGCAAGCGCGGGATCGCGGACGAAGTTCAGCGGGCTTCCGACCGTAGTCGTGCCGAGGATGATGCCTGAATTCATCAAGTAGGCAAGGTTTGCCACGAGCGGAATGATGTCGTCGTGTTTTGGAACGGCGACAGTGCCGGTCATATAGGCTTCCGGCTCAGGGTAAAGCCAGAAGCCCATTTTCGTGATGACGCCGAAATTCGATTGCGAAAATATTCCATCGACGTACGGGCCGAAACCGTAGCGATATTGCTGCCACGTCTTCGATCCGGGCAGCGCGCCCATGCCCGTGCGAACGATGTCGCCATTTGCGAGGACCACTTCCATTCCGCAGTGAGCGTCGAAGTGATCGCGCATGGGCGTGCGGCCGCCGCCGCGATCGACGGCGTTGCCGATCAGGCTGCCCCAGCCCGGATCGGCGGGATCGATCCAGACTTTGAGCCCTTTTTCCCGAATGTATCGATAGAGATCGAAATAGCTGACGCCGGGCTCGACCAAAGCGTAATGGTTTTTGTCATTGACCTCGAGGATCCGGTCCATTCTCTTGAGATCGAGCACCACGCTGCCGCCCAAAAGCGGCGCCGCGCCGCCGTAGCCGAGATTTTTCCCGGTCGAAATCGTCCACAGAGGAATTTTGTACGTGTTGGCGACTTTGACGACCGCTTGCACCTGCTCGACGGTGTCGGGAGCAACCGCCGCGGAGGGAACCGGCTCGACGTCTTCATGCCAAAACGGCGAATAAGAATCGCGGTAGAGATCCGTGTCTTCGTCGGATGTGAACACCCAATCTTTCCCGACGGCTTCTTGCCACTGCTTGATCACGTCGGAAAAATCCCTGGGAGCTACGCCCGGCGGAACTCGCATCCGAAGCCCTCGATTCGCTACGGCTTGTTGTTGCGCGTCAAATAAGCGGCGATCGCATCGAGATCGGCGTCGCTAATTTCCGTCTTGCGGAAGGTGGGCATCACGGTGATTCCATTGCGGACGTACATTTTGATCAGCTGCGGCGTCAAGTCGGTGCGCTTGTCCAGGAGAGCCGGCAGTGCGCCCTTGTATTTGGCCTGCAACGCCAGCGTGCCGGGGCGACCGATGCCTTCGCCGTGGCAGGCCGAGCAGAATTTTTGATATTCGACGTAACCTCGCGGCTGGCCCTGGCCCGAAACTGTCGCCGTCGTCCAAGACGAAGTGACACGCTCTTGCGCGCTCGTCGTTTTCGGGGCAAACGCGAAACAAACCATCACAGCCAAGAAGATTCCACCCTTTTTCATGATCGCGCCTCTCTCAAATGCTTCGGCCAAATTCCGTAGCGGCCCGCGGAAATGATCCCGTTCGGATCGACGGCGTCCTTAAGCGTCTCGTGAAAGCGCAGCAGAGCGTGGTTGTTGAACGAATACGTGTCCATCACGGCGCCTTGATGCGCCGACGCCGTCCGGTATTCGCCCCACCCGTGCTCTGCAGCGATCTTTACCAATCGCTGGAACGACGCGCGATTCTTCTTGTTGGTCTCAGGATCGTGCGTGATCGGAAAGCCATAGAGGAAGATGAACGCTCGCTCCCAAAAACAGGTCGGGAGGCTGAATACGGGAGCCGGCAGACCGAGCTCCCTGCAGGCATCGCTGAAGACGCGGTTCGCTTCAAAGATTGCGTCGCCGGTCCGCGGAATGATCGGTGAGAACCAGATGTGCCCGTTGGTTGGCGTCGGATTCGCGTCCGACCGCGCGCCGATTGAGAACATCGCCAGGCTGGGAATCCCGAACTGCGGCTTGTGAACTTGTTCACGCTGTTCCGGTGTAAGCGGCAATTTGTACGATTCGCCGTCCATGAATTTGGCGCCCGGGATCGCAGAGAATTTTTCTTTCGCGAATTCCCAGTTCGCCGCGTTGGCTTTCGGAGCGCCGTAGAAAAAGAGATTGCAGCTCCAGTATCCGATTCCGTTCTTCTCGGCGTATTGCTGCAGCTCAGGCGACGAAACGGCGTTGGGCTTCGCGAGCAGGGTCGTCAATTCCGCATCGGGCGGCGGACCGCCTCCGAACAATCCTCGTGATAGCAACGGGCTGCCCAGGAACGGCATGCCGTTGGTGATGCGCGTGTTTTCGAGGCACGTCATGATCTCGACCAGCGCGTTCAGATCGTCGCGTTTCGGCGCGATGACCGTGCCGGAAAGATAGGAGTCCGGCTCGGGCATCAGCCAGAATCCCATCTTCGTCACGACGCCGAAATTCGATTGCGAAAATATTCCGTCAATCCACGGGCCGAAACCGCTTTTGTACTGCTGCCAAGTCTTCGCGCCGGGCAGGGCGCCCATTCCCGTCCGCAGAATTTCGCCGTTCGCCAGTACGACCTCCATGCCGCAGTGCGAGTCGAAGTGATTGCGGAACTGCGGCATCAGGTAGCCGCCTCCGCGGTCGAGTGAGTTGCCGACCGGACTGCCCCAGCCGGGATCGGGCACGTCGACCCAGAGCTTCAGTCCTTTTTCCTCGATATGTCGATACAGATCGAAGTAGCTGACGCCGGGCTCGACCAATACATAGGCGTTCTTCTCGTCGATCTCGATCACCCGGTTCATACGCTTCAAATCGAGAACCACGCTGCCGGAATAGACGGGAGCGGAACCCCCGTAGCCGAGATTCTTGCCGGTAGATACCGGATAGATGGGAATCTTGTATTTGTTGGCGATTCGAACGACCGCCTGCACTTGCTCGACGCCCTCGGGAGCGACGGCTGCGGACGCGACGAGTTCGTCCGGCTCGCCCCAGAACGGCGAGTACGCATCGCGATAGAGGTTCACATCTTCATCGCTGGTGAACACCCATTCCTTGCCGACCGCGTCTTCGAACTGCTTGATCACGTCGGCAAAATCTTGCGCGCTTAGTCCGGGCGGAACTTTCATCCTGTATTCCTAGCGAACGAATTCGCGAAGATATTTCTTCCGATCTTCACGCGCTATTTTTCCTGAGATGCTTAGGCCAAATCCCGTACCTACCGGCCGAGAGGATACCATTGGGGTCAACTGCGTCCTTCAAGGTTTCGTGAAATCGCAGCAGTGAGTGATTGTTGTAGGCGTACGTCGACATGATCAGATCCTGATATGCAGGTGCGGTGCGGTATTCGCCCCAGCCATGCTCGGCCGCGCGCTGCACAAGTTTTCTGAAAGCTTCGCGATTTTTCTTGTTGGTTTCAACGTCTCGCGTCACTGGAAACGCGAAAATGAAAATAAATGCGCGCTCCCAATAGCACGATGGCAGGCTGAACGTGAGCGCGGGAATCCCGAACTCCTTCGCGGCTGCATTGAACACGCGATTGGCTTCAAAGATCGCCTCGCCCGTTCGCGGAATGATTGGTGAAAACCACATATGCCCGTTGGTGGGATTTGGATTCGTCGCTGTTCGAGCGCCAATCGAAAACATCGCCAGGCTCGGAATACCGAATTGCGGCTTGTGAACTTTTTCGCGTTGCTCAGGCGTCAGCGGCATTGTGTACGATTCGTTCTGGACAAACTTGGCACCGGGAATCGCCGAGAATTTTTCCTTGGCAGATTCCCAGTTTGCTTCGTTGGCCCTCGGGGACCCGTAGAAGCTCAGCTTGCAACTCCAATAGCTGATGCCCTTTCGCAGCGCGTACGCTTCCAGTTCCGGCGAAAACCCCGCATCGGACTGCGCCATCAACTGCGCTAACTCGGCGTCCGGCGGAGGCGGAGCCCCTCCCTCGTTCCACACGTCGATTTCTTGAATCATCGGAATGTACAGCAGAGGACTGCCGAGGTCCGGCATGCCGTTGGTGACGCGCGTGTTTTCGAGGTAGTTCAAAATCTTGACGAGCGGAATCAGGTCGGCATGCCGCGGCACATAGACGGTCCCAGAGAGATACGCTTCCGGCTCCGGCATCAGCCAGAATCCCATCTTGGTCACGACGCCGAAATTCGATTGCGAAAAGATCCCGTCGACCCAGGGGCCAAAGCCGGTCTTGTATTCCTGCCACGTTTTCGCGCCCGACATCGCACCCATGCCTGTGCGAATGATCTCGCCGTTTGCCAGCACTACTTCCATCCCGCAGTGCGAATCGAAATGGTTGCGATACTGCGCCATCAAATACCCGCCGCCGCGGTCCATGGCGTTGCCGATGGGGCTGCCCCAGCCGGGATCGGGCACATCGACCCAAAGTTTCAGCCCCTTCTCCTGGATGTAGCGGTACAGATCGAAATAGCTGACGCCGGGCTCGACGAGCGCGTAGGCATTCTCTTCGTTCACTTCGAGAATGCGATTCATGCGTTTCAGGTCGAGGACGACGCTCCCCGAGTAGGCCGGAGCGGCTCCGCCGTATCCGAGATTTTTCCCCGTCGAAACCGGATAGATCGGAATCCTGTACTTATTGGCGATGCGGACGACTGCCTGCACTTGCTCGACGCCGTCGGGGGCGATGGCTGCCGAAGCTACACGTTCGTCAGGTTCGCCGAGGAAAGGCGAGTATGGGTCACGATAGAGCGCGACGTCCTCATCGGACGTGAAAACCCATTCCTTGCCGACCGCGCCCTCGAATTCCTTGATCGCCGCTGCGAAATCGTTCGCACTCACACCCGGCGGGACTTTCATGACATTCCACCCCCTGCCTTGCTGCTCATGATCCAACGGCGCGAGTGATTCATCGCGCGCCTCGATCCTACGACTTGTTGTATCGCGTCAAATACGCAACGATGGCGTCGAGATCGGCTTCGCTGACTTCCGTCTTGCGAAACATCGGCATGTACGAAACGCCGTGCCGAACAAACTGTTTAATCGCCGGCCCTGTCAAATCGGTGCGTTCTTCGAGCACGGCCGGCTTCTGCCCGCGCGCCGCCAATGCTTCGGTTCCGGGCTTTCCCAAACCCGTGCCGTGGCACGGAAAGCACCATTTATCGTAGACCTTGTGTCCGCGCTCGATCTGCTCCTGATCGGGCGGCGCTGCAAACGCAGCGCCCGACAAGATCAGGGTCGCCGCAATCAGCAATCCCGCTCTCGAGATTCTCATGCTTCTGCTTTTCTCATCCGCTTGGGCCAGATTCCGCATTTTCCGGGTGAAAGAATCCCGTTGGGATCGACCGCGTCTTTCACCGTTTCATGAAATCGCCGCAGCGCGTGGTTGTTGAACGAATAGGTGTTGGAAATATCGTTCATGAAAGTCGTGTGCGTGCGGTACTCGCCCCAGCCGCGTGCGGCAGCTTCCTTGATCAAGCGCCGGTACACTTCCCGAATCCTATGATTTTTTCCGCCGTCCTTTGTGATCGGCAAAAGGTAGATGATGACCAGCGACCTCGGGAAAGACGACAAGACAGGAAACGCCCCACCGCCGGAGCCTAACTCGCGATGAACCTGATCGAATAGCGTCAGCGCCTCGAGCAGCGCTTCACCCGTCATCGGGATAATGGGAGAAAAACCAAGGTGCCCCTGGCTCTGCTGTCCGAGAATCGAGATCACGGAGAAAATCTGCAGGCTGGGAATTCCAAATGGCACCGTATCCCTGATCTTCGATAGGTCTTCCGCGCTCAAAGGAAAGCGGTATGAGGGACCTTCCTCGAACGTGACGCCCGGGATCGACGAGAACTTCTCCTTGGCGTATTCCCACTGCGCCGCCACCACTTTGGCCGGACCGTAGAAAGGAAGGGGAATCGTCCAGTATGGAATTTTCTTGCGCGCGCCGTACTCCTCCATCTCCTTCACAGCTCCACTCACCCGCAGAGGATCGAGCTCCTTGTCGGGCAGGCCGAACCACAGGGGGCTGGCCACGGTCGTCGTGGTCCGCAGTGTTCCGGAGTTCACGAGATTCGCGAAAATTTCGATCATCGGAATCAGGTCGTCGCGCTTCCACCCCATCACGGTTCCCGACACGTAGGCTTCGGGCTCCGGCAGCAGCCAGATTCCCATTTTCGTGACGACGCCGAGGCTCGATTGAGAGAAGATTCCCTGCACGAACGGACCGAATCCATACTTGTACTGCTGCCACGTCTTCGCGCCGGGCAGCGCACCCATCCCTGTCCGCATCAGCTCGCCGTTTGGCAGCACGACCTCCATTCCGCACACTGCGTCGTAATGGTCGTGCATGGGCGTGTATCCTCCGCCCCTTTCGAGCGAATTGCCCATCGGGCTGCCCCATCCCGGGTCGGGCGGGTCGATCCAGACTTTGAGTTTGTGATCTTGAATGTAGCTGTAGAGATCGAAGTAGCTGACGCCCGGCTCGACCAGCGCGTAGTGGTTCTTGTCGTTCACTTCGAGAACGCGATTCATACGCTTCAGATCCAGCGTCACGCTGCCGCCCAGAAGCGGTGCCGAGCCGCCGTAGCCCAGATTCTTGCCGGTTGAAATTGTCCAGAGCGGAATCTTGTACTGGTTCGCGATCCGGAGAATTGCCTGAATTTGCTCGACTCCGTCCGGCGCGATCGCTGCCGAAGGGATCGGTTCCGACGGCTCGCCCCACACAGGCGAATAGGCGTCGCGATAAAGATCCACATCCTCATCGGACGTGAATACCCATTCCTTGCCGACTACTGCTTCAAATTGCTTGATTGCCTCTGCGAAATCAGCCGGACTCACACCCGGGGGAACTCTCATCCAGTGCTCCTACCTTGGCGCTGAAGACCGCAATTGCTGCAAAAAATGCTTCAGGCTCTGTGGACAGGCGCAATGACCCAGGAGATGAGGTGCTCCGGGTCATCGGTGCGTTTCGCTGTAGGTCCGATCACGTTGGACTGGGACGTCTGAGACCGCGTTGCGGGGCAGCGCGCGACAAGGTTCGCCATCTCGCTGCTCCAATTTATTTCATCGCTCAGCGCTGTGGCGCGGCGCAACATGCTTGAGGGACCCGAAATTGCATGTTCGATCGAGCCGTCTTGCCGGTAACGGTGATCGACGCGAAATACCACGCGCATGCGATGATCCCACGCGAGCCTTTCCAGGCAAAAGATCGGGCCGTGCGCGGTGAGCCCTGCAATTGCCGCGGGCTCTTCTGTCCAGCGCGCGTGCAGATCGTGATACCACAGATCGGTCATGTCACCCTTGATTCCATGGACCGACTGGCCCAAGCGCTCGGCTTCCTCGGCGAACGCGCGGCTCGCGGAAAATCTTTCGTCGAACACTACTTTGTAGAGGGGCATTGCGTTGAGATCGCCGTCCAAGATGGAGGATGTGGGTGACAACGCCGCGTGCGCCGAAATTGGCAGCGCTAGCGCGGCTACCCCCATTTGAAGGAACTCTCTCCGGCTCGACATCGTGTCATCTCCTGCGTATGAGAGGGGTGCTGGCCGCGTGAAATTGTCATGCGACAAGTCCTGTGTCAAGAAGAATTTGCGACAAACCGGGCGGTACGCCAGACGGCCTGATACTATTCGCCACGATTCACATTTCGTAAACCTGCGTTATAGTAGCTGCCCAAACGCGCGCACAACGCGCGTCGCGGCGAGGGCATCCGATCAAAAGTCGAAAGCCTATGAACAAGATTTTCGCTGTGGTCGCAATCGCGCTCTTCGGCTGCAGCGCGAGTTTTCCACAGGCCAATTCACGAGCGGCCGGCGAAGCGCACGCAGCTTCTTCTCTCCCGCAAGATCGCCACGAGGGATTGACGATTTCAGCCGATCCCTACACCGACATGAATCGCGCAAAGGAAAAATTCGGCAAGGCCGATCCGATTCCGGTCGGAATTTTGCCGGTCGAAGTTTTCCTCAACAACGAAACGCCGCAACCAATTCGAGTCAACATGGAAACGATTCAGTTGACCGTCCACTACGACAGTGGCCGTCAGGAAGGTGTCGATTGGCTGCCTGTGGAAGAAGTGGCGAAAGCGATCGCGCACCCTCACGGGCCCGCCGCGCCAAAACAGCCGCGTTTCCCAATCGGCGTGCAGACCGGTGCGGACAAGAAGGTCGACCAGTTGACCGACATCCTTCATCCTCTTGCGCTTGATGCAGAAGTGATTCCTCCGCTGGGCAGGCTTCATGGGTTCCTCTTTTTTGACTTGAACCACGATATGTCCCTCGCGGAACGCTCGAGCCTCTATGTCCCCGACGTGACCAATGTCTCCGATAAGAAGCCGCTGATGTTCTTTGAAGTGAGCCTGGGCAGATAAATATGGCGACTTTACCGGCGTTTCGAGCGGAATCCGCGCCATTTGCCTCCTGCCGGACAGCCGCGTATGATGGGTTTCCCATGCCTATCGCATTTCGGAAGCTCCTTCTCTTTCTCTTCGCGGCCCTACTTCTGGCGGCCTCGCGACCCGTTCGAGCGGCGGATAATCCTCCGACCCTTCCCGTAAGCGATATCAAGCCTGGAATGAAGGGCGAGGCCTACACGATTTTCGAAGGCGACCAGGTCCAAAAAATCGAACTTGAAGTGATCGGCGTGCTCCACAACGCCATCGGACCGAAGCTCGACGTTATTTTGGTGAGGCTTCTCGGCGACAAGGCGCAGCAAACCGGCGTCGTCGCGGGCATGAGCGGCAGCCCCGTTTACATCGACGGAAAGCTCGCGGGCGCGCTGGCGCTGAAGCTCGGGACGTTCACACGCGAGGCGATCGCGGGCGTTACGCCGATCGCGGACATGTTCGAAGTCGAGCAATCTTCGCCCGCGCACGGAACCGCTGTTGCAGCGATCTCCCAGCGGGTCGCTCTGCCAGACGAATTTGCACAGCGCGCAGCAGTGGGCGCGGGGCAATTTCTCGTTCCAATCGACACGCCGCTGATCACAACGGGGCTCTATCCTGAAACGCTCGCACGGTTCGGCAAAGATTTTTCCACTTGGGGCATGACGGCCATGGCCGGCGGGACAGCGCCGCCGTCACCGGACGATGGGAATCTCAAGCCGGGCGACATGGTTGGAATGGATTTGGTCCGCGGCGATCTCTCGATCAGTTCCGGCTGCACCGTGACGACGGTGGTAGCCGACCGCGTGCTCGCCTGCGGGCATCCGCTGTTCGGGTTCGGCTCGGTTGCGATGCCGCTCTCCCGCGCGCACGTGCTGATGACGCTCGCATCCGCGGCTTCGTCGACGAAAGTCATCACGACGGGCGCCACAATCGGCACTCTCACTCAGGACCGCGAGACAGCGGTGATGGGCAAGCTCGGCGCTGGACCGCCGATGATCCCTGTCGACTTGACGCTCGACACCCCTGCCGAACAGAAAAAGTATCACTTCGAAGTGATCGAGAGCCCGCAATTGACCCCCACTCTCATTGCAGCGGCGGCGTACAACGGCATTATCGGCAGCCCGGCCTATGCTCAAGACCCCACGCTGCAGATGGATGGCGCGATTAACTTGAAAGGCCACACGCCGGTCGCGCTTGAGGACTTGTTCGCGCCTGCCGATCCGGGAACTCCTCCCGCCTTCTATCTCGCCACGGAGCTGCAGTCGGCCTTCGCCGAGATCTATTCGAATCCATATGAGCTGCCGCAAGTGGACCGCATCGATTTGCACGTGAAGGCGCTCCAGGATCACCGCTCCGCCGCAATTGACGGCGCGTGGATCGAGCGCAGTACTGTAAGTCCGGGCGAGACGCTGTCCGTCAAGGTTCTTCTGCGCCCCTACCGCGGCGAGCCGTTCATTCAGGAAATCCCCGTCACGATTCCCGCGCAAACGACGCGAGGTTCGCTTCAACTCGTGATCAGCGATGCGGCATTCTTGAACCGCAACGTGCAGTCCCTCGCGGCCACGTCGCAAGGCCAGCTCGGGAGTCTGGAAGAGCTCATCCGGTTGCTCAACCGCGAGCGCCACAACGACCGTCTATACGCCACCCTCCTCCAACCGACACCGACCGTGCTGGTAGAAGACAAGGAAATGCCAAACGTACCCGTTTCTGCGATCAACGTGCTCAACCAGCGGCAGAATTCGGGCGGCGCGAGATTGCTGTGGGAGTCCACGGCTGGCGAATGGTCAGTACCGATGCATCAGGTCATCACAGGCCAGCACATGCTCACGATCACGGTGAAGTGAGCCCGAATCCCAAAGGAGTTCCCGATCGATGACGCGCCGAGCGAGTTTAGTGTGCCTGCTCGCCTTTTCCGCATTGGTTCCGCTGGCAACCCGCGCGGAACACACCCGCTTCTGGAAGCAGACTGATTTCACGCAGTTTGAGAAGGGCACGGCGAGAGGCGTCGCCATCCGCAGTGACGGCAGACTTGCACCGGCACCTAAATTCGATTCGTTCGCGGACCCAAACCTCGCCTACGTGTGGGCACTGCGCCTCGATTCGCGCGGCCGCCTTTACGCGGCTGGTGGTTCCGATGCGAAAGTGCTGCGGTTCGACGACGACGGCAAAGCCACGACGGTATTCAGTTCTTCGGAGCTGGCTGCACAGGCGATTGCATTCGATTCCGCTGACAATTTGTACGTTGGAACTTCGCCGGACGGAAAGGTATACCAGGTCGCGCCGGATGGCACCAAAAAGGTCTTCTTTGAGCCAAAGACAAAATACATTTGGGCGCTGGCAGTGGATTCGAACGGCGCTCTCTTCGTCGCTACCGGCGACGCGGGCCAGGTCTTCGTCGTTACGCCCGACGGCAAGGGGAAGCTTTTCTATCAAAGCCGCGAACGCCACGCCCGTTCTCTCGCTTTCGATTCCAAAGGAAATCTGCTGATCGGCACTGAGCCAGATGGCCTCGTACAGCGCGTGGAGGTCGTGCGCAAGTCGCCGGGCGCCGCGCCAGAAGCGGGAGCGTCTTTTGTTCTCTACGAAACCAACAAGTCGGAAGTGACGGCGCTCACTCAGGACAACGACGGAAATATCTACGCGGCGTCGGTGGGGGAGAAGCAGCATGCACCGCCGCTTCCGCGTTTCTTGCCGGGCGTCGCGCCTCAGACAACCGCACCGGTAATCACATCACAGCCCGGCGTTGTCGTGCAGACTCCAGCGGCCGTGCAGCAGCCGTTTGCGCCAATCATCTTTCCATCCGTCTCGACAACCGGCGGAGCAGAAGTGGTGAAGGTCGGACCTGACGGCTCGCCGGCCACGCTTTGGACGTCGCGTGACGATCTCGTTTTCTCGCTGGGATTTTCCGCCGGTGGAAAGCTGCTGCTCGGAACGGGAAACATGGGCAACCTGATCGAGATCGAAGGCGACGATCTGTATTCAAGCGTCGCCAGCACGGCGTCGTCTCAGGTCACGAGCCTTGTCTCGCGCGCCGACGGCAAGGTCTTCGTCGCAACGGCCAATCCAGGAAAGATTTTCGCTCTAGGCCCCGGTTATGAGACCAAGGGCACTTTCGAGTCCGACACATTGGACGCGAAAATCTTCTCGCGCTGGGGCCGCTTGACTTGGTGGGGCGAAAACGGCGCGATGCAGGGCAAAGTCCAGTTCTACGTTCGCTCCGGCAACTCATCCAGCTCCGAAGACAACTGGAGCCCGTGGGCAGGACCGTATAAGGATCCAACAGGCGAGGCGGTTACTTGCCCCGCTGCGCGGTTCGTACAGTGGAAAGCGGAGTTTCTTAACGCCAGCGCCGACCGGGGAGAAATCCCCAGCATCTCCTGGGTCAGCCTCGCTTACCTGCCCAAGAACGTCGCGCCAGTGATTGACGATGTTGTGATCCAGGATCCCGGAATTCGAGCGATGGGATTCCCGGCGCAGCCCGCTGGTCCTGGTAATGCCACGCCGGTCCCGCTGCGAAATCCTCATAGTCCCGCGGGAAGCAGTTCGCTCGTGATGATGAGTGGCGAGACTCAACCTGCAGGGGCGAGAGTCGACCTTCCCGCCCAAGGAATCGAGCAAAAGGGCTACCAGAGCGTGCTCTGGAGCGCGCACGATGACAACGACGACGATCTCGTTTTCTCGATCTACTATCGCGGTGAGGGCGAGCAGGACTGGCGGCTGCTGAAAGACAAAATCACACAGCGCTACTACTCCTGGGACACCTCCACGATGCCGGATGGCGCGTACTACCTGAAGATCGTCGCGTCCGACTCGCCATCGAATCCAGCGGATCAGGCTCTTCGCGCGGAGCGCACGAGCGAGCGGTGGGAGATCGCCAACACCCCTCCAAAAATCGATAATCTTCGCGCGGGATCGGGCGTGCTAAATACGAAGGCGTCCTTCGATGCAACGAGCGTCTCCGGCCCCATCGCGCGTGCCCAGTACAGCCTCGACGCCGGCGACTGGCAAACAATCTTTCCGACGGGCCTGCTCTCCGATTCACCGAAAGAAAGTTACTACATCGAGCTCCCGGGACTTCCGGTCGGCGAGCACACTCTGGCAGTTCAGGTCGAGGATGGTTTCGGCAACGCCACCACCGCGAAGGTCACGTTCACAGTTTCGCCGCACAATCACTGAGCGCCGCTTTCTCCGCCACGTCGATCGCCGTACTAATTCGACCAGTTGCGGCGCTGCTTCAGCGGCTCAAAGCGCTCGACGAAGGCGCCGATCCCCGTGGTGCCCCGGTGGTCAGGGCTCTCCTCTACGTGAACCACGCGCGCGCTGCAGCGAATCTGCTCCGGCGCGCGACCCGTCAGCTCACGGGGCAGCGTAAAATACATTTCGAGCCGTTCTCCCACGTTCACTCTTTCGCGCGCCCGAAAATAGACGCCGCGCTCGGAAAGATTGAAGGCTTCTCCTTCGCATGCCGCTCCATTCGCTCCCGATTCCATGGGGCGCGCGGCAAATCCGGGCTCAAGACTTTCCGCCTGGCCGTTATTCTCTTCGCTTACTACTCGGAAGCGTAGGGGCACTGCGCATCCCTTCCGTGGCGCGCCACGGCGTTCGCTGGCTGACATGACTTCCTCCTGGCGAATGCTGGCTATGTTTTCTGCGGAGTCGTTCGGGAAGGGTGATAAAACGATGGCACCACGCGGAGGGCCAGTCAAGGTTTCTAATGTTCGCGGACTGCGTACGGTAAAGTTCGAAGACCCTGTCGGTCTTGCAGGCCGGGTGCGCGTTACTGGTTATCCGGGCGCCAGTCCGATGGAGGAAAATCGATCTTCCAAAATCCGGGCGCAGGAGAATCGAATTCCAGCGGCACGTGGTATCCCTCGGCCATCTGCCGAGGCGGGCGCGCTACCTTGCAGGCAATCCGCTCTCGTGTGCCGGAATGCTCCAGTACCACCTGCGTGTCGGCCGGTAAGCTCTGGTTCATAACCACGACTGCTCCGTGCGGATTGACGCTCAGGGTCGCCGCATCGATCGTGGCGAGATGCCCCTGCACGGCAACATGGATGCTGGCGCGCACGCGCAGCAGGACGCGCTGCGTCTTGCGCCGTTCCTGTTCCGCAAGCGACGAATTGGGCGTCAAAGATTTCGAAACCGGTTCTGGATTCGCATGCGCCGCCCCAACATGCGGCGCCGCATAAGCGGATTGCTTCGATTTCGGAACGTGCAGGCTTTGAATCTTCATAGCTCGACCCCCCAGAAATTCAGATCGGCGGACACGAGTTCCACCCCCACATCCCATCCATCCGGCCGCTGGGCCCCCTTCCAGACCACAACGCCTTCTGCAACGTGTCGCGTCGCAAGGTTGGTCAGCCGGATTCGTTCTCGCAATTCGATTTCCCGAGGACTTACGAGCAGGCAGCCGTAATTGTTCACGACGCGAGTAAAGCCCGCTTCAAAGTGAAGCGGCCCTGCACTTCCATTCCATTCGATTGTTACGGGAACACGGGAATTCATTCTCGGCCCGCGGCGCTTGGTTCTATTGCGAATGTCTTTGGGCAGGTTCTCCCCGAAGGGCATTTTTGAGAGTGTCCCCACAACCGTTGCGAAACGCGGGAGTTAGCTGCTCGGCGATTTGCGTTTCGCCGGCTTCACTTGCAAATCCAATGTCATCCTAGGAGTGCGTCCGAAGCGGGTCAATGGTACGTGCAGGCATTCTCTTCGCTGTACGCGAGGACAAGCGAAAAAACAGGAGCAGAATTGGCGAACGATGCGAGAAATTTCAGTCCGCGGACGCTGAGCTATCCGCCAGCCGCGGCTTGGCGATTCCCACGATCCTTCCAAACCTGCGTTCCATCCAGCTCTGGAACGTGTCCATGTAGGTATAAAAGACCGGCGTGAGATAAAGCGTCACAAGCTGTGAGAAGACGAGCCCGCCGACTACCGCCACTCCCAGAGGCCGCCGGGAATTCGACGTGGACCCTGATCCGATCGCGATGGGCAGCGTGCCCATCAACGCGGCCATCGTGGTCATCATGATCGGCCGGAAACGCACCAGGCAGCCTTCGTATACGGCTTTCGCCGCCGTAGTGTGGCCTTCGCGTTCGCGCGAGATGGCGAAGTCGACCATCATGATCGCGTTTTTCTTTACGATGCCGATCAGCATGATCACGCCGACGAAACCGTACAAATCGAGGCTCATATGGAATATCTGAAGCGTCAGCAGCGCGCCGAAAGCTGCCGAAGGCAGGCCGGACAAAATCGTGAGTGGGTGGATGAAGCTCTCGTAGAGAATTCCGAGAACGATGTAGATCACCAGTATCGCGATGAGAAGCAAGATGCCCAAGCCCGCCAGCGACGATTCGAATGCCTGCGCCGTTCCCTGATACTGGGTGGAAATTGTCGGCGGCAAATATCGCGCCAGATCGTTGATGGCATCAAGCGCCTGTCCGATGGCCGTTCCGGGTTTCAGATTGAACGAAATCGTGACGGCGGGGAGTTGACCCAAGTGATTCACCGTCAGCGGTCCGAGGCTCGTCCCCAAACTTGCGACCGCGCTCAGCGGAACTAGATTCCCGGTTCCTGAACGCACGTACAACGACGAAAGAGCCGCAGGGTCCCGCTGATACTGATCCTCAAGTTCCTCGATCACCCAGTACTCGTCGTTGGGAGCGTAGATCGTCGAAACCTGGCGCTCCCCGTAAGCCGTATACAACGCGTCCTCAACCTGCTCCGCAGTGACGGCCAGCGCCGATGCCTTGTCGCGATCGATCTTCACGTCCACCTGGGGATTTGCGATTTGCAGATCGCTCGTGACGTCCTGGATCATCGGCAAGGCCTGCATGCGCTGCTCGAAATCGGTAGCCACACGATAAAGCTCGGTCGTATCCGGGCTCTGCAATGTGAATTGGTACGGACTTTCCGTCACGTCTCCACCGATCTGAATCGGCGGCGGGTTTCTCAAAAACACCATGATTCCGGGAGTTCTGTTGAGCTTCGCCCGCAGCTCTTGCATGACTTCGGTGATGTCGGGGTGATGCATGAAAAGCGGCTGCGCGGCGCGCAGAAGGCCGCCAATCAACGGAGTTCCGCCGTATTTGTGTTCCAAGGCTAGCATCGTCGCGCTGGGCACTTCCGGCCGCTGGGAAGGCGTCTTTAGGTGAAGGAACACGAAGCCCGAATTCCCACCGCCCGTGCCCACTAACCCGACCGTGGAGAAGAAGCCGGCCCGGTTCGGATCGGCAAGGAAGATTTTATTCAGGGCTTCTTGGTGAGCCTTCATAGAGTCGAAGGAAATGCCCTGCACCGCCCGCGTATAGCCCTGCAGCATGGAAGCATCGACTTCCGGCAAAAAGCCCTTCGGGATCACGGCAAATTGCCACGCCGTAATGAACAGGATCACTACCGACGTCGCCATCACGAAAACCCGATGGCGCAACGCCCACTGAAGCGAGACGTCATATCGCTTCAGCAGCCGGTCGAAAAATCCCTCGAGCGCCATGTAAACCCGGCCGTGCCGCCGGTCGTGCTGCGCCCGCAGGAACCTGCTGCACAACATCGGCGTCAGCGTCAGCGACACAAATCCGGAGATCAATACGGACATGATGATCACGACTGCGAATTCGTGCAGCAGCCGCCCGATGATTCCGCTCATGAAAAATACCGGCAGAAATACGGCCGCCAGCGATAGCGTCATCGACAGGATCGTGAAGCCGATCTCCCGAGAGCCTTTCAATGCCGCATTGAGCGGGTTCTCGCCCGCCTCCATGTGACGCACGATGTTTTCGAGCATTACGATGGCGTCGTCAACCACGAATCCGACCGATAGCGTCATTGCCATCAGCGACAGGTTGTCTACGGTGTAGTCCAGCAGATACATCACCGCAAACGTTCCGATCAACGACATCGGCAGCGCGATGCTCGGGATCACCGTTGCCGAAAGGTTTCGCAGGAATAGGAAAATCACCAGCACGACCATGCAGATCGCTACGAAAAGCGTAAACTTTACATCGTTTACGGATTGGCGAATCGCTGCCGACCGGTCATACACCTCGATCATGTTCACCGATGGAGGAATGATCTCTCGAAACTGCGGCAGAACCTGTTTCACGCCGTCGACGACCTGCACCGTGTTTGTTCCCGGCTGTCGTTGGACGGCCAGAATGATCGC
The DNA here is from genome assembly GCA_035622875.1 of Candidatus Acidiferrales bacterium. GTDB lineage: Bacteria > Acidobacteriota > Terriglobia > Acidiferrales > UBA7541 > Palsa-295. The sequence goes on along the minus strand of DASPUN010000073.1, from coordinate 230,076 downwards.
GTGCTCGTCGTTGTAGGAATTCGTGACTTTGGTGTTTTGCACGCCATCGACGACGTTGCCCAGTTCTTCCAACCGCACGGGCGATCCGTTGCGATACGCGACGATCAACGGCCGGTAGAGAGAGGCGCGCATCAACTGCCCCGTTGCTTGCACGGTGTATGCCTTGTGCGCGCCGTAAAGCGTACCGGTGGGCAGATTCACGTTCGCGTTCTGTACGGCCGTCGTAACTTCGTCGATGCCAATCTGCCGCGACGCCAGTGACTGCGGGTTTAGCTTGATCCTCACCGCATACTTCTGCGAACCGAAAACTTGTACCTGCGCCACGCCCTTGACCATCGAGACTCGCTGCGCGAGCAGTGTTTCCGCGTATTGGTCGACCACTTGAGGCGCCAGCGTCGCCGAGCTCAGCGCCAAAAAGTAGACGGGTTGGTCCGCCGGATTCACTTTTTGAAACGTCGGCGGGCTCGGCATATTGGGGGGGAGTTGGCCCTGCACCCGCGCGATCGCCGCCTGTACGTCCTGCGCGGCAGCGTCAATATTGCGGCTGAGATCGAACTGCAGTGTGATCGACGTGCCACCCAACTGGCTTGTCGACGTCATCGAGTTGATGCCGGCGATCGTGGAAAACTGCTTCTCGAGCGGCGTAGCGACAGCTGCCGCCATGGTGTCCGGATTTGCACCCGGAAGGCTCGCGCCGACCGAGATAGTCGGAAAATCGATGGTCGGCAGGTCACTGACGGCAAGCGAGCGGTACGCGATAATTCCGAAAATCAGGATGGCTGCCATGACGAGCGTCGTCATGATCGGCCGCCGAATGAATAGCTCTGAAATATTCATCGAAATACTTTCTAGCTTGTCGGCACCGCGTTGGTGACCTGTACCCTCATTCCCGGAATGAGGCGAAGCTGCCCGTCGGTCACTACGGTCTCGCCCGGTTGGACGCCGCTTAGAATTACGGAGTCCGTTCCCACCGTGCGCCCGACCTTCACGGTTCTCTGGTCCACGCTCATATCGGATTTCACGACCCAGATAATGTCGCCGCGCTGCCCGGTTTGCACTGCTTGCGAGGGGACCACCGTCGCGTTTTCATCCTGCGCCATGCGCAGCAACACGGTGGAAAACTGCCCGGGCCACAGCCGGTGATCCGAATTCTCGAAAGTCGCCTTCAATTTAATCGTACCGGTCGTAGTGTCCACGTTGTTGTCGACGAACGTGAGATAGCCGATCTCAGGCTGTGTGTCGCCGTAAGGAGTGGCTTCTACGCGCAGCTTTCCCTGATTCATGAATTTTTGAACTGTGCCGAGGTACTGCTCCGGAATTGAAAAGTCGATGAAAATTGGCGTCACCTGATTGATGACGATCAATACCGGCACGTCGTTCTGCTTGACGATATTTCCCGGATAGACTTGGAGTGCACCGGTCCGTCCGCTGATTGGCGCGTAGATCTTGCAATATTCCAATTGCAACCGGGCCGATTCGACGGCCGCCTGATCGGCCGCCACTGCCGCCTCCTGCGCGGAGGCGTTTGCCTTCATCGTGTCGTATTGCTCTTTCGCGGCGACTCCGGCCTTATAAAGCTGCTCGTAGCGCTGCGCTTGCACCTCGTTGAGTTCGGCCTGCGCTTTGTCTTTTGCAAGGTTCGCCTGCGCCTGGGCAAGTGCGGCCTGAAATGGCCGCGCGTCGAGCGTGAAGAGCAAATCTCCCTTTTGGACGAACTGCCCCTCTTTGATGTGCACTTCGTCGAGCACCGCGTTCACTTGCGCCTTGACGGACACATTCGAATAAGCGTCTGCCGAGCCGATTGCCGTCAGCTCGATCGGCACGGTTTTCTGGACCACATTGGCTACCGTCACCGGCACCGTGAAACTCGGGGCTGTCTGAGCGGTTTTGGTCGTGCAACTGGCGAGGAGAATGGCGGCCAGAATTGCGGTGGCCAGCCCTAACTGACTAAGATTCCTGTTCATCGATCGACGCATCCCCAATTCTTCCCTCTGTTGTCGCACGGAAATGACCACTGCGGGCAAATCTGCAATAGCTGACGCAGACCCGAAAGCGGAAGAGAATATCATACCGCGTCTTCGGACCCTTTTGGTTCCTATTGGCTGCTTACCTGGAGGGCCGCGTTGCCACTTTCCTGCTCACTATTGTAGACGCAGGAGGTTCTAATCAAGTTTCAGACAAACTCTGACTTTTCAGCCCATTGCGGCCTTGTCGAGATACCAAACTACTCCACTGGCAGGACGAATCCTCCCTGCCGGGTATTGGCTCGGTGTCCCATCCGGCTCAGAACGCAAAGCGCGGACGATTTCTCGCTTATCCTCTCCAGTGACCAAGAAAAACGTATTGCGGGCTTGGTTCAGCACCACCGGCGTCAGCGTCAGCCTCTGCGGAGGCTTGGCTGGCGCCTCAACCGCCATTACCCAGCGATTGTTCTCATTCAGAGCCGGCGATCCGGGAAAGAGCGACGCCGTGTGTCCCTCGACTCCAAGCCCCAGAAGTTGCAAATCGAAAGCGGGCACTGCTGAACCGAAGAATTTCCGCAGCTCTACTTCGTACGCCTCCGCCGCCGCTTGCGGCGTGGCCGCATCCGCTGGCCCGGGGACACGATGCACATTGGTAGCGGGAATCGCTACACGCGCGATCAGCGCTTCCCGCGTCATCCGATAGTTGCTGAGTGCATCATCCTTCGCAACGTATCGCTCGTCGCCCCAGAACAGATGCACTTTGTCCCACGGCGTCCGCGCATTTTGCGCGCCGCTGTCGGCCCATAGCCGATACAACTTCTCCGGCGTGCGTCCCCCGGATAGTGCGATCGCAAACCGGCCACGTTCGCGGACGGCGTCGCCCATAATTCGCAGCAGCCCGTCGAGCGCCGCGCGGTTGAGCGCGTCGATATCGGGAAATCCTCGGATGTCCATTTTCATTTGCAGTTGGGAAAAACGCGATTAGCGCTGCATCGGATCTCTCATCGATTGGGAACTCTTGGACCGTCGCCGCTTCGTCGCAATTATTTCTTCGCCGTCTTCACAGCGTGCCCGCCGAATTCGTGCCGCATCATCGCGAGCAGCTTGTTTGCAAACGGCTGCGGATCCTGCGAGCGGAAGCGCGCATCCAGCGCGCCCGTCAGCGCCGGCAACGGCACTCCGTGCTCGATGCCCTCCATCGCCGTCCAGCGTCCTTCGCCCGAATCGGTGACAAACGCCTCAATGCCATCCAGCGTCGGATTCTTCGACAGTGCGTCCACCGTCAGATCGAGCAGCCACGAGCGGACTACGCTTCCGTATTGCCAGATTTTCGTAATCTGCAGCAGGTCGAGCCCGAACTCCGTCTTGTGTCGGAACAAATCGAGCCCTTCGGCATATGCCTGCATGATTGCGTACTCGATTCCGTTGTGGACCATTTTCACGTAGTGCCCCGCGCCCGTCGGTCCCACGCGCCCCCAGCCCTTTTCCGGTCCCGGCGCGAGCGTTTGAAAAATCGGCGCCAGCCGTTTCACGACTTCCGCGTCGCCGCCGATCATCATGCTGTAGCCTTCCGTCACTCCCCAGATTCCGCCGCTCGTTCCGCAATCGACGAAATTGATCTTCTTGGGCGCGAGCGCCGCGCCGCGCCGCACCGAATCGCGGTAATACGAATTCCCTCCGTCGATGATCGTGTCGCCCGGCGCGAGATGCGGCAGCAGGAGATCAATCGTATCGTCTACGGGTTTGCCGGACGGCACCATGATCCAGATGGCGCGCGGCGATTTGAGCTGCCCGATCAGTTTTTCGATCGAGTCTGCGCCCGTCGCGCCCTTCTCGACCACGCGCGCAACGGCCGCAGCGTCGCGGTCCAATCCGACAATGCGGTGCCCGCCGCGCACCAGCCGCTCCACCATGAAACCGCCCATTTTCCCAAGCCCGATCATTCCCAGTTCCATCGCTCGCCTCCTCAATCGGCTACGGCCACTGCTGCCCGTCGGTTTTGATGCCCAATTGCGCCAGGTCGTCGCGCAGTTGCGCGACGTTCACGAACTGAATCGTGTGCATGCCCAACTCCCGCGCACATTCCAGATTCAGCCCGCGGTCATCGATCAAAACGCACTCGCCCGGCTCGCGCTGCGTGATTTTCAGCGCCAGACTGTAGATACCGCGGTCCGGTTTTCGCACCCTTAAATAGCACGAGCTAAAAAATGCCCCGAAGTACTCGCGCAGTCGAAAGGTGCGGATTCGGTATTCGTTGATTTCGAGCGATTCGTTGTTCAGCGCCGCCATCATGTACCGGTGCGTCGCGGCGAGCTCGCCCAAAAACGCCAGCGGCTCCGGCAGCGCCTGCGACTGCGCGAACATGAAGTCCTTGAAATCCTGCATGGTGAATGACCGCTCGCGGTAGAAAACCGTGCGTTGCAGATATTCGTCGAGGCTGGATTCGCCGCATTCGAATGCGTTGAGCATCAGCTCGTGGCGGTCTTCGAAATCCGCGAAATCGAGATGGAATTGCTCTACAGCCAATCGACGCGATCCACGGTCCCAGCCATTGGTCAGGATTACGCCGCCGTTGTCCCAGAACAGTGTGCTAACTTCCGCCATGAGCCCTTCCGTGGCGCAAGAATTCTGCCTGCGCGCCTCACCACAACGGCGACGATCTGCAGGGCACCATTATCCCCATCCGCTGTCTCTCACAGAAGCACATTCTCATCGCCGTCTGGCGCAAAGCGCAGCACTTCCCGCTGCGGCGGAGCACTGCTGCCCCCATTCGCATTATCATGGTGCCTATGCCGGCCCGGCGCGGTCGCACTGCTCTCACTATCTTCACCATTGGTCACTCAACACGTTCCATTGAAGATTTCATCGAGCTACTGCGTTCCAACGGCGTCACGCAACTGATCGACATTCGCACGATTCCCAAATCGCGTCACAATCCGCAATTCGATTCCGACGCGCTCGCCGCATCGCTCCGCGCTGCTCGCATCCGTTATGTTCATCTCAAGTCGCTCGGCGGCCTGCGCCACGCCAAGGCCGATTCGGTCAACCTCGGCTGGCGAAACGCCAGCTTCCGCGGCTACGCCGACTACATGCAAACCGACGAATTCGCAGCCGCGCTCGATCGCGTAATCAAATTGGCCGAAGACCGCCCCACCGCGCTGATGTGCGCCGAGGCTGTGCCGTGGCGATGCCACCGCTCCCTCGTCGCCGACGCGCACACAGTTCGCAAAATCCGCGTCCTCGAAATCCTGAGCTCTGCCGCGCCGAAGGAGCACACGCTCACGCCGTTCGCCCGCGTCCGCGGCACGCGCATCGCCTATCCGAGCGACCAGCTTTCGTTGACCTAGCGGCAAACCGCAGACTAAGATAGCCGCCTTGCCGCGGCGCTCGACCCGACGATCGCGGAAGAGCAGCCACTTTAGACCTTCACACGCGAGAAAAACCGTGACGCTTTCCTCTGGCACACGTCTCGGGGCATATGACATCACCTCACCGCTCGGCTCCGGCGGGATGGGCGAAGTCTATCGCGCCCGCGATTCGAAACTCGGACGCGATGTCGCGCTGAAAATTTTGCCGGATCGTTTTGCGCGCGATCCGGACCGCATGTCGCGGTTCCAGCGCGAAGCAAAAGTCCTCGCTTCGCTCAATCATCCCAACATCGCCGCGATTCATGGCCTCGAGGATTCCGGCAGCACGCACGCGCTTGTGATGGAGCTCGTCGAAGGACGCACTCTCGCCGATCGCATCCGCCAAGGACCGATTCCGGTCGACGAAGCCGTTCGCATCGCGCGTCAAATCGCCGACGCGCTCGAATATGCCCACGAGCACGGCATCGTTCACCGCGATCTCAAACCCGCCAACGTGAAGGTGACTGCGGACGACACCGTCAAAGTTCTTGATTTCGGTCTCGCGAAAGCCCTCGAAGGCGATATCGCCTCAATCGACATTTCCACCTCTCCCACAATCAGCCGTATGGCCACACAGCAAGGAATCCTGCTCGGCACGGCTGCATACATGTCTCCCGAGCAAGCCAAAGGCAAAGCAGTCGATCGCCGCGCCGACATCTGGGCCTTCGGCTGCGTGCTCTACGAAATGCTGACGGGCATGATGGCATTTCGAGGCGAAACCGTGACCGACACCTTGGCTGCCGTCATCAAAGAGGAGCCGGATTGGTCCAAACTCCCTGCGAGCACTCCTATGCGCGTCCGCGTGCTGCTGCAGCGCTGCTTGCAAAAAGATTCAAAGCTGCGCTTGCGGGATATCGGCGACGCACGCATCTCGCTCGACGAAGTAATCTCGGGACCGCCCGAAGACGCGGCATCGCTCGCCGCCGCCGGCCGTCCCGCAAAGCAGCCTTGGCGGACATGGCTTCTCTCGGCGTTGGCGGGCATCTCGCTATTGGCCGCTGCATTGCTGGCTTTTCTTTACTTTCATCAGAAGCCACCCGCAGCTCAGGCGATGCGCTTTGAGATCCCTCTGCCCGAGAGACTTAACCCAAACGTGGGTCTCTCCCTTTCACCTGACGGCCGCAAGTTGGCGTTCATCGGTACAAGTGCGGACGGCCAGAGCCGCCTGTGGGTACGGTCGATCGACGCACTCGACTCCCAACCTCTCGAAGGTACGGCCGGGGCCGCAGGATTGCCATTCTGGTCGCCGGACAGCCGTTTCGTTGCTTTCCAGCTCGGGAGTAGCCTGAAGAAAATCGAGTCTGCTGGTAGCCCTCCGGTGGCGCTCTGCGATTCCGGCGGCACGCTAGGAGGCACGTGGACGAGCGACGACAAGATCATTTTCGGTACCCCTGTCGGGCTCATGCAAGTGTCCGCCTTGGGTGGTGCTGCTTCTCCGATTACCACGGGCGGAGCCGCTGTTGCTCCTTCAGTGCTGCCGGACGGCCACCACTTTGTCTACTTCAGAGAGGCAGGTCCGGAGGGCACCGGCATTTACGTGGGCTCGGCGGACACCCAACGGGAACAACAATCATCGAGGAGGTTACTTGCCGACGTTTCCGCCGCCGTTTACACCCACTCTTCGGATACAGCCATTGGGTATCTCCTCTTTGTACGTGGGGCAACCGCCTTAGGGAGCGCTGGCACATTGATGGCGCAGCCATTCGACACACGGCGACTTGAAATGACCGGTGAGGCTGTTCCGATTGCAGAACAGGTTTCGAATGTGACCTTTTCGACCTCCGCCACGGGTGCTCTGGTCTATTTGGCGGGCAACCAAGGATCGGCGACCGCTGGCACTAGGGGCAATGTCCAAGGTCAGCTGACGTGGTTCGACCGGGAGGGAAAGTTACTGGGAGCCGCAGGAGATCCTGCCATCTTCCGCACGCTCGTGCTTTCACCCGATGGGAAGCGGGTTGCCTTCGAGCGTGCCGATCCCCAAAATACCGCCAATCGAAACATCTGGCTTTATGATTTCGCGCGAGGTGTCACGACGCGGTTTACCTTCGACTCCGGCTGGGATAGCTACGCCGTATGGTCGCCAGACGGCAGCCGCATCGCATTCGGTTCATATAGAGGTGAATTTTTCGACCTGTACGAAAAGACCTCGAATTTGGCTGGTGACGATGAACTTTTGTTGAAGTCCGGTACCCACAAAACTCCCACGAGTTGGTCGCCTGACGGGCGTTTCCTTCTGTTTTTCAATCCTGTTCCGCCCTCCCACATCTGGGTGCTTCCTCTCGGCGGCGCGGCGGCAGATCGCAAACCCATCCGCATTGACACCTCAGAGTTCAACGAAGCGATGGCTCGCTTTTCTCCGGATGGACGCTGGATTGCCTACTCATCCGACGAATCGGGTAAGGACCAAATCTACGTGCGGCCGTTCGACGCCGCCTCAATAGGATCATCCTCTTCAGGAGGCGCGCCTCTTACCGGCAAATGGATGGTGTCCAAGGACGGCGGCAACGCCCCACTCTGGCGCCATGACGGCAAGGAGCTCTTTTACATGGGTGCGGGTGGAAACTTGACGGCCGTTGACGTCAGCACCAGCGGCGTGTTTCAGGCAGGAGTCCCCAAAACGCTGTTCAAAGTGCCGGCCGGTGTAGTTTTTTTCGACGTCTCACCGGACGGCAAGCGCTTCTTAATGGCTGCCCCTACCGCTACGAGCGCGAGCCCTCTGCCGAAATTCACCGTCGTCCTCAACTGGCAAGCCGTGCTGAAAAAATAGTCGCTCTGGCAGCGCCAGATCAGTGCGGCGGGGGAGCGTCGCGCTTCACGTTCGACGGCTTCACCATGATGAATGCCGTGGGAATTAAGCACATCACGATAATCGCCAGCACGGAGATAACGTCCTTGTAGGCCACAGCGGCGGCTTGCTGTTGCAGCATCATATTGACCCGCTCGTACGCCTGGTGCGTCGCTTCCGCAACGCTCAGCCCCTGGCTGTGGAGCGTCGCCGCCATGCCGCTGATCATGTCGCGAAAATTCGCGTTGCCGTTGTTTATGTGCGCGGCCATATAACTCTGCCGCCGCTGCGTCGCGCGTGTCACGAGCGTGCTCACCACGGCGATTCCGATGCTGCCTCCGATGTTTCGCACGAAACTCATCATGCTCGCCACTTGATTGTTCATTTCCCGCGGTACGCCCGCGTAGCAAAGCACGTTCGACGGAATGAATATGAACGCCAGGCCGGCAATTTGGAACATTCGCAAATTCGACGCAGTCCAGAAATCCATTCCCAGATTGATGTGTGCCGCCATGTTGTAAAGCCCGAGCGCCGTCGCGCCGTAGCCGCAAGCCAGCATGACGCGGGGATCCATCTTGCTGGTGAGCGCACCCGATGTGGGCATCGTGAGCATCATCATGAATCCTCCCGCCGCCATCGCTTCGCCGGCCAGTGCAGCGGGATACCCCATGAGCGTCTCCAGAAACTCGGGCAACAGCACAGTCGTGCCGTAGAGGACGCTTCCCAGCAGCACCATCGAAAACATCGCCGTGGAAAGATTCCGCCTCTTCAAGAGCTTCAGCTCGACGATCGGGTGCGGATGGTGCCATTCCCACCACACCCAAAACGTCAAGACGACGGCCGCCAGCACGATGCCGCCGCTGATCCAGCGCGAGCCGAACCAGTCAAGCTCCTGTCCCTTGTCCATCACCATCTGCAGCGCGCCCACGCCCAGCGCAACCAGGCCCAGTCCCACGTAGTCGATCGTCGCGCCTTTCTTCTTTGCCTGCTCCGCCCGAAGGTACGGAGGGTCCTCGACGAAGCGGTGCGACATCAAAAGAGACAGAATGCTGATGGGAACGTTGATGTAGAAAATCCAGCGCCAGCTGTAGTTGTCCGTGATCCATCCGCCGATCGTGGGGCCGATCGCCGGAGCCAGCACAACCGCCATTGCGTAAATCGAAAAGGCCATCCCGCGTTGTTCAGGCGAGAACGTGTCCGCGAGAATCGATTGCTCGCTCGGCTGCAACCCGCCGCCGCCGATTCCCTGCAAAATGCGGAAAAAGACCAGCATTCCGAGCGTCGGCGCCAGACCGCAAAGAAAACTGCTTCCGGCGAACAGAGCGACGCACGTCATGTAATAGCGCTTGCGCCCGATTCGCGTCGCAAGCCACGCGCTGATGGGCAGCACGATCCCGTTGGAGACGAGGTAGCTCGTCAGCACCCAGGTCGATTCGTTCGCGCTCGCGCCGAAAGTGCCGGCAATGTGGGGGAGCGCGATATTCGCGATCGATGTGTCGAGCACTTCCATGAACGTCGCGAGCGTTACCGTGAACGCGACGAGCCACGGGTTGTAGCGCGGACGCCAGGCGCTGTGATCGATCGCGATGGTGGCGGCAGCCATGAAAGTTTGTTGTCAGCGTGAGCGTTCAGGAATAAGATACATGCATGTATGTATGCTGTAAAGCGCGAGGGCGGAGGATGAAGTGAATCGCGCACGTGCTCAGACGCCGGAAACGGGACTAGCGCCTAGGTCAAGTTTGCCGCTCTCTCGGCAGCAGGCTCGCACGATGGCCACACGCCGCCGTCTGCTCGCCGCCGCCGAAAAAACATTCGCCCGTGACGGATTTGAAGCCGCGCGCCTGGAAGATATCGCCGGACTCGCCGGCTACACGCGCGGCGCCTTCTATGCCAACTTCCGCAGCAAGGAGGACATATTCTTCGCGCTCCTCGAAGATTGGGTGGCCGAGCGCATCGGCGAAGTCAATGCGGTCCTCGCAAAACACGCCAATCCCGCGGCGCGACTTCGCGCACTCCGCGAACACTACGCTCAGCTCGCCAAGGATCGCCGGCTCGTTTTGCTTTCGCTCGAATTCAAGCTCTACGCCATCCGTCACCCGGAAGCTCATGCGCGACTGCGCGCGCGGCAGCGGCGCATCCGCGCTTCGGTAGGGGAGTTTCTCCAGCGCTTAGTCGCAGCGACGGGACACAAGCTGCCGGTTCCCAACACCGCTGCGGCAGCCGCTCTCGGTGCTCTATCGAATGCGCTGCTGCTCGAAAACCTCGTCGATAGCGTGACCATCACCGATCAAGACATCCGCTATCTTCTCGGCGTTTTCTTCGACGCAATTTTCGGCGCTCACATCGCGAAGTAACTTTGCAAAGTTTTTCCGCCGTAGATGCGCTACCGGTGCATCCTCGTCGCGATTCCGATTTTGTGGCAGAGTAGTTGGCCATGGCTGCAACCCCCGGGAACTCCAGACTCGCCGGCCGAATCGTTTTCACCTATCCGTCTTACACGCTTTCTCAAGTCGCGCGATTTTTCATCGTGCTTGCCACGGAAATGCAATCGGTCGCTGTGGGCTGGCAGGTCTATGAGATCACGAACAACACGCTCGATCTTGGTCTCGTCGGCCTCGCGCAGTTTCTTCCCGGAATCTTGCTGTTTCTCGTCTCCGGCTACACCGCCGATCGCTTCGAGCGCCGCAAGGTGCTGACCACCGGCTACGCCGGATTTGCGATCTGTTCGGCGCTGTTGCTCGCGATCAGTCTGTCGCACACGCAGTCGGTGCGCCTGATCTACTGCGTCGTCGCGCTCGTCGGAATCGTTCGCGCGTTCAACGCGCCTGCAAGCCGCGCGATCCTGCCGCTGCTCGTGCCCGAAGAGCATTTCCGCAGCGCGTTCGCGTGGGGCGCGACGATCTTCGAAGCGGCCACGATTCTCGGACCTGCGGTCGGCGGGCTGGTCTACGGAATATTCCGCACGCCTTCGCCGGTCTACGCCGCGGCGATGTTCGCGGCTGCGTCGGCCGCGATCTCAATGCTCGGCGTAATCCCGAAATTCCGCCCGCGGCCACGCGAACCCTTCAGCGTAAAGACTGTGCTCGCCGGGCTCCGCTACATCTGGAGCGAGAAGATGGTGCTCGGCTCGATCTCGCTCGACATGTTCGCGGTGCTGCTCGGCGGCGCGGTCTATTTGCTGCCCGCGTTCGCAAAGGACATTCTGCACAGCGGGCCACTCGGCCTGGGACTGCTACGCTGCGCGCCGGCGATCGGAGCCGCGGTGACCGCGGTGCTGCTCGCGCACCGGCCGCTCGGCCGCAACTCCGGCGCGAAGATGCTCTGGTGCGTGGCCGGATTCGGCGCGGCCACGGTTCTCTTCGGCATCTCGCACAGCATGGTGCTTTCGATGGTCGCGCTGATTCTGGTCGGCGCGACCGACATGGTCAGCGTGGTCGTTCGGGGAATCCTGATACAGCTCGTGACGCCGAACGACATGCGCGGGCGCGTCAACGCCGTGGACATGATCTTCATCGGCACCTCGAACGAGCTTGGCGGCTTCGAATCCGGAGCGACGGCGAGAATTTTCGGAACGATTCCGGCCGTGGTGATCGGTGGAATCGGCGCGATCGCCGTCACGGCCGGGTGCGCCTGGCTATTCCCCGAGCTGCGGAAGCTTGACGAGCTCCCCGCCGCGGAAAGCGTGCGCGAGCAGGTTCCCGCGCAAGCAGTCAGCGACTAGCTCGCGGTCGCTTTCTTGTCGGGCGGAGGAGCGATCGAGCCCTCGTAGACGTAGCCGCGGCGCCATTCGCGAACTGTGGTGTTTCCACTGACGCGAAGCTGCATCGTCGATGTGTAGAAGTTGTACGGATGCACGGCTTCGGGCCTGCCGACTTCGTCAAGACGCGCGCGCAGATGTTCCGGAATCGAGAAATCCAGGCTGGTGAGATTTTCCGCGAGCTGCGTCGTCTTGGTCGCGCCGAGGATCGCGGACGTCACGCCTGGTTGCGTTGCAACCCAATTCAGCGCAACCTGCGACGGTGCCCGGCCGATCTGCTTCGCGACGTCGACGAGCACTTCGAGCACGCGCCAATTGTGCTCGGTAAATTTGTTGAAGATCGGACTCGACGTGAGCCGCCCGTCGCCGACGCCCTTGTCTCCTTCCCTCCTGTACTTGCCCGTCAGTAAACCGCCGGCCAGCGGACTCCACGGGCACAACCCGATGCCCAGTTCTTGCGCAGCGGGAATGTGCTCGCGCTCGATGTTGCGCTCGGCGAGCGAGTATTCGAGCTGCAGCGTAGCGCAGCGCTCGAGCCCGCCTTTTTCGGCGAGCGTTTGCGCGCGCGTGAAATACCATGCCGGCGTGTCGGAGAGTCCGTAGTAGCGAATTTTGCCCTCGTGGACGAGATCGGTCATCGTCGAAACAACTTCTTCGACCGGCGTGATGAGATCCCACGCGTGGAGATAGTAGAGGTCGACGTAGTCGGTCTTGAGGCGCCGGAGCGAGCCTTCGAGCGCACGATAGAGATTCTTGCGGCCGTTGCCCCCGGCATTGGGATTGCCGAGATTTCCGAAGTTGAATGTGTATTTTGTCGCGATCACGGCTTTATCGCGCAACTTCCGCTCGACAACGTACTTTCCGACGATCTCTTCGCTCTGACCCATCTGATATCCGTCGGCGGTGTCGATGAAGTTTCCGCCGGCGTCGAAATACTGGTCGAGCATTTGAAACGACGATTTTTCATCCGCTCCCCAGCCCCAACCGGTGCCAAAACCCATCGCTCCGAGGCAAAGCGGAGTTACGCGCAGCCCGGTGCGTCCCAGCGTCGTGAATTCATTGAGTCTCATATGATTCCTCCCGAGAGGTTATACGATGTGACGCAAATACCGAATGATGCGAAATTCGAAACTCGAAAATCGAGAGCGGAAAAGCGCGCAAATACCCCCCGATTCATTTTCGGGTAGCCGAGACCCCGAACGTTTGTTTTCATAGAGTTACGACCAGATCTACTTTTTTTCGCTTTCGAGTAGAAATGAGTTTGCACATCGCAAAAAATTGACACTTGTTTGCGGTCGCGATCGTTTGTTTTCTGCGGGTTACGGGCAGAAACACCTGGTTTGGGTTGACACCCTTTTGGTCGGCGTCGAGTCGTAGCCGCGCTACGATTTTTTCTTTGGGACCTTGGCGCCACGTTTGCGCGCTTCGGAAAGTCCGATGGCGATCGCCTGAGCGCGGCTGGTGACTTTGCCTCCCTTGCCGCCTCGGCCCGAGCGAAGCTTCCCCTCCTTCTGCTCGCGCAGTGCTCTCGCCACACTCCTGCCAGCAGCTTTGCCGTATCGTGACATCGGAATCCTCCTTGCCGTGAAGGGGCGCGCGGGCGGGATGCGTGTGCGGACAGACCGCTAGCTCAACGGCCCGTTGGCCAATTTGCGCGTCGCGACCCAACAGTTTCTTCACGCGACCATCTTAGTAGACGGGAAAGGGATTGCAAGCGCGGGAGTATGTGGACTCCGGTTGAGCCCTATGTTCGTTTCGCCTTTGTGTCTTTGTTGAAGAAGAGTGGCGGCGGAAGATGCCGCGCTAAAGACCGCGGCGCTACATGCAAACCCGGTCTCAGCGCGGGAGGCGAATAGTCTACGTCGAGCCAAGCAACATTGCCGGGCACAGCATGCTGTGCCCCTACGGAGAAAGAACCTGCGCTAAAGCTCACTTTGCGGAGGTGAAGAGGACGGCGTCGCGGTCTTCGGTGCCGTGGGAGACGGCGAGGAGCTTGCCGTCGGGCGAGTAGGCGAGGCGGAAAATTACGCCGGAAGTGAAACGAGTCAATTGCCTTTCGGCACCTTCGCCGGTGAACGGAATGGCCCAAAGATTGGGCACGCCGGTGCGAACGTCAGAGATAGCCATCGCTCCGTTGCCGGGCATCCATGCGCCGATGCGATGAACGGAGTCAATGGTCGGCTCCAGCATTTTTTGCCCTTCCATCACGCCGGTATCGGGCGACATGATTCTTGCGACCGGGGTTCCGTTGGGAAGCGCGACGACGTAGAGCAGCAGGTGGCCATCGAGCGTCAGATACGGGTTGCTGAGAACGGCTTCTTGCGACACTTTGACCGGATCGCCGCCGGATGAATTGATTTTGAAAATGTAGGAAGCGCCTCCCTCGGCCTGTCCCTGATAGAAAATCCAATCGGAATCACCGGCACAGGCCGGAGAAAATTCTCCCGGGCCGTTCGTCAGTTTCGAGGCTGCTCCGCTCTGCAGATCGAGTTTCCAAATATGAGTGACGCCGTCGAAATCGGTGTCATAGGCAACCGTTTTGCCGCCATCGCAAACGGCCGGGTGGGCGTGGTAGTGATTGTCGAAGGTCAGCTGGCGCGAATTTCCGCCGTCGGGATCCGCGATGAAGAGATCCCAATTCTGCGAGTGGTCTGCCGAGTAAATGATGTGATGATCGGGTGTGAACGCGACGCCTTCATAGCCGTCGAGCCGACCGGATGTGGCCTGGCGAAGGTTGCCCGAATCGTCGGAGGCACCGATCCAAACGGCGCTCGACGGATTTTGCTGCACGCTGGCGATGCTTTTGCCGTCGGCTGAGACTCCCACCGACAAATACCATGCGAGATCATTCGAGACACGGCGAAGCGAGCCCGACGGATAGCCGACAATCCAGAGCTGCGAGGGAATCCCCGTCCTTTCTTCAGCGGAAATAAGCAGACCGCTGCCGTCGGGGAGCCAGGTCGCGTCGTAGATCGCGCGCCAGCGGCGGCCGGGCATGGGCTTTTCGGCTCCGGTTGCGACATCGACTTCATCCAGCCCGGAGAGGCCGTTGGGGTTTTTGGGATCGCTTTCACTCACGACGATGCGCTTGCCATCCGGGGACCAGCAAACGGCGCCGTAGTCGCCGAATTCC
The DNA here is from genome assembly GCA_035622875.1 of Candidatus Acidiferrales bacterium. Lineage (GTDB taxonomy): Bacteria > Acidobacteriota > Terriglobia > Acidiferrales > UBA7541 > Palsa-295. The sequence goes on along the minus strand of DASPUN010000073.1, from coordinate 215,030 downwards.
GGATTCGATTGCTTGCTCGCAATCTTGTGGGCTCCGCTGCCATCGGCGTTGGCGATCATGAGCTGCACTTCGGTTTCGCCGGCACTGTCCGTTGCGTAGGCGATCTGCTTGCCGTCCGGCGAGAAGGAAAAGCCCGAGTCGGCGTGGTCGAGGAAGCGCCGCGGAGTGCCGCCGAGCGCGGGAATCTGAAATCCGGCGCTGTGGCCTCCTTCAGCGGGTTGAGCGATGTAGTCGACGAAAGTTCCGTCCGGAGTGAACGACGCTTCGTAAATTTGATCGGTCGTCGGCGGAATCAGTTGGACCGCGCTCGGGACGGCGATTTGGCGAACCCACAAGCTGAATTTTCCGTTGCGGCGCGAGACGTAGGCGAGCCACTTGCCGTCCGGCGAGAGACGGGCGAGAGTGACGTCGCCGGTCGAGGTGAGGCTGGTGATCGAAAGATTTTGGAAGCCGGTAGCGGCAAGCCCGGAGCGGAAAAATCCTTTCCAATATAGAAATCCTGAGACGAGGAGGACCACTGCGATCGCTGCGGCAGGGATGATGATTTTTCGCCCGCGCGAGGGAGCTTCAGCCGGCGCGGCGATTCCGGCTGTTGCCGGCACAGCCGCGGACTGGCGACTCGTGCCGGGCGCTAAGGCGGTGCCTGCTGGCGGAGTCGAAAGCGGCAACGCGGACGCATCTTCTGTCGACGAGACAGCGACGCGGGCCGAGCCGGTGTCGCGCTTCAGGCGCTCGAGATCGGCGCGCATTTCGGCGGCGGTCTGGCAGCGCAGGCGCGGATCTTTTTCGAGCGCCTTGTTGATCAGCTCTTCGAGCTTGGGCGGCAACTCGGGATTGAGGCGCGTGGCCGGTGCCGGCGCGCGATTCAGGATGGCGTCGAATACGACGGCGGAAGTGTCGCCGCGAAACGGCAGCGAGCCGGTGGCCATCTGGTAGAGCACGACGCCGACGGAGAAAAGATCGCTGCGCGCGTCGAGCTCCTGGCCGCGCGCCTGCTCGGGGGACATGTAGGCGACCGTGCCGAGGGCTGTGCCCGGGCTGGTGAGCAGGTCGATGGTGACGCCCGTTGCGCGCGTGGGAGCGTTGGACATTCTGCTGACGCTGTTTTGCGTGCTGAGCTTGGCGAGACCGAAATCGAGAATGACGGCGCGGCCGCGCTTGGTGACGAAAATGTTCGCGGGCTTGATATCGCGGTGAACGATGCCGTGGGAGTGCGCCGCGTCGAGCGCGTCGGTGATTTCGATTCCGAGATCGAGCAGTTGCGAAAGGGGGAGCGGGCGGCCGCCGATGAGTTGATCGAGAGTCTGGCCTTCGAGGAACTGCATGGCCATAAAGGGCTGGCCATTGTGCTCGCCGATTTCGTAGATCGTGCAGATACCGGGGTGATCGAGAGCGGAGGCGGTCTGCGCCTCGCGCTCGAAGCGTTCGAGGGCGAGGCGATCGCGGGCGATGTCTTCGGGAAGGAATTTGAGCGCGACGAAGCGGCGCAGCTTGAGGTCCTCAGCTTTGTAAACGACGCCCATGCCGCCGCTGCCGAGCTTTTCGACGACGCGATAGTGCGAGACGGTCTCGCCGATCAAGGGGATGATCTCCGGCCGAAAGGAAGATGTTATGGGCGGGCCGGATGCGAGTCAACCACGGAGGCGGCGAGCTATTTGCGTTTGCGCGCGGCGCGGCGGGCCGACTTCGGGGCAGCGCGGCGTTGTGCGGCCGAGCGCTTTGGCGGCGCGCTGAGCTGAGACTGAATTTTCTCCGGCAGCTTGGCGAAGATGAGTGCGTGCGCTTCGGCGAGCAGGGCTTGCAGCTCGGCACGAGGAAGCGCGGTCTCGGTTTCGAGCGCGACCCACTGTGCGCGGGCCATATAGGGCGCGGGGATGACACCGGGGCGTTCGATGAGCTCGGGGAAATTCTCGGCAGAGCATTTGAACGAGAGCCAGGTGTCACCGGGCTCGAGCGAGGCGACCGCGTACATTTTTCCGCCGACTTTGAAGACGAGCGCATCCTCCCACTGGATTTGCTCGGTTGTGTGCGCGAGTGAGAGGCAATGCTCGCGGAGCCAGTCGATATCCATGCGGAGAGAGTAGCGCGAGGGTGGCTACGTGTATACGTGCGCTGTTATTCGAAGAACCTAACCGACCTCGAAGTGGGTGAGACCCTCGGGCCAAAGAATTGTGTATTCGTTCCCATCGGCCTCGCGATAGGCGGCTCGTAGAGCAGCCCAGATTTTGCGGCCTCCAAAGATTCGCTTGACGTGTCCAAAGCAACTCTGCGGGTTATCGGTCAAAATGAAAATATTCATCTCTCCAGATCCGATATCATGGCCGTCGATAACGTCAGGCTCGCGCAGCTTTTCTCGTAGGAGTTCCTCCGCTTCAATCAACTTGCTGTAATCCGCAGGGGAAGAGTCAGATGTCCACTGTAAGATCAGCCAGTATTTCACGTTCAGCTTGACCTCTCTGAGCGGAGTTTCCAGACGATTTGGCGGAACATGCCGAGCCAGATAACGGCGTCGCGCGCAGGGAGATGCAGGCGGCGGACGAGTCGGCGAATGCGCTGTTCGGAATCGGCGACGCGACGCAGATCGAGAAAGCCGCTGAGTTGCAGCGCGTCGAGAAGCATGGCGGTGATACGTTCGGTTTCGCCGGCGGAGGCGAGCGGCGATTTTTCTCCGGCGCGTGGGGCTTTGGCGTTGCGGATCAGTTCATAGAGACAAACGGCGACGGCCTGGCCGAGATTCATCGAAATGTTTTCTTCGTGCGTGGGGATGCGCAAGAGCCAGTGGCAGTGGCTGAGATCGTCGTTGGTGAGGCCGCGCTTTTCGGAGCCGAAGAGAAGTGCGACGTTGCTCAAGCGCAGACGGCGATGGATCAGGCGCGCGGCGTCTTCGGAGCGGCGAACGGTGTGATGGACATGGCGAGTGCGAATCGCGGAGGTGCCGACGACGAGCGTGCAGTCGGCAATAGCGTCGGCGACGGTGCCGTATTTTTCGGCGCGCGCGAGCACGGATGAAGCGCCGACGGCGGAGCGGGCCTCGCGAAACGCAGGCGCGTAAGGCTTCACGACTCGGAGATGGCGGAAGCCGAAATTGCTCATGGCGCGAGCGGCGGCACCGATGTTGAGCGGGTTGCGCGTCTCGACGAGAACGAGGCGCAGGCGGTCGGATTCGGCAGGGGTCAGCAAGCGCCGGATATTCTAAATCAGAGGCGCGACGAACGGCTGCAAACACTCGCGCTGATGAGAATTCGGAAAAGCTCAAGAGGGATTCTTCGACTACGTGGCCGGACGTCCCGCAGGAGCGGGACGAAGCAACGATATCCGGCCACTCCGCTCAGAATGACGGCGTTCCTGCTTTTGCGCGCGACTTGACGCGCGTCGCGCGAACGTGAAACGATGCGCGAATCCAGCACAGGAGCACGAAAATGGCGACACAACTGGCAACGGCATACGCGGATTTGGCGCTTCTTATCGGCGGCGGATGGCTGTCCGCGGAGGGGCGGAAGACTTCGCCGGTGATCAATCCGGCGACCGAGGAGGTGATCGGGCAAGTGCCGCACGCGTCGAAGGCAGACCTCGACCGCGCGCTTGCGGCGGCGCAACTAGGGTTCAAAACGTGGCGCGCAATTTTTCCGGATGAGCGCGGAAAAATCTTGAAGCGCGCGGCGGAATTGCTGCGCGAACGCAAAGAGGAAATCGCACGCATCGCGACGACCGAGTCGGGTAAGGTGATTCACGAGACGCGGATCGAAGTGATGATGTCCGCGAATATTTTCGAGTGGTACGCGGAAGAGGGACGGCGCGCGTACGGGCGCGTCCTGCCGCAACGGGCGCCGGGAACGCGCATGACGGTGGTGAAAGAGCCGGTTGGGCCGGTCGCGGCGTTCGCGCCGTGGAATTTTCCGCTTGGCAACCCGGCCCGCAAGATCGGCGCGGCGCTGGGCGCGGGATGCTCGGTGATTTTGAAGCCGGCGGAAGAAGCGCCAGCGTCAGGGCTGGCCGTGGCGAAATGCTTGGTCGACGCGGGGTTGCCAGCGAACGTGCTAGCGATCGTGTACGGCGTGCCGTCGGAGATATCGACGCACCTGCTGGCGTCGCCCGTGATTCGCGCGATTTCGTTCACGGGATCGATTCCTGTGGGCAAGCACTTGATGAAGCTTGCGGCGGACGGCATGAAGCGCACGACCATGGAGTTGGGCGGGCATGCGCCGGTGATCGTGTTCGACGATGTCGACGTCGACAAAGTGCTCGATGCTTCGGCGACGGCGAAATATCGCAACGCGGGGCAGGTATGCGTTTCGCCGACGCGATACTACGTGCACGAGAAGGTTTACAACCGATTTGTGGAGGGATTTGCGGAGCGCGCGAAGAGCTGGCCGGTCGGAAACGGGCTGGAGGAAAAGAACAAAATGGGGCCGCTGGTGCACGCTCGGCGGCTCGCGGCGATCGAAGGGTTCATCGAGGATGCCGAACAGCACGGCGCGAAAGTGCAGGCAGGCGGCGGGCGGCTGAAAAGCCCTGGCTATTTCTACGCGCCGACGGTGCTCTCGGATGTGCCGAAAACGGCGCGCATCATGAACGAGGAGCCGTTTGGGCCGGTCGCGGTGATCAATCCGTTTTCGGATTTCGACAAAGTGATGGAGCAGGCGAACCGGCTGCCGTACGGGCTAGCGGCGTTTGCGTTCACCAATTCGCAGCGGACCGTGAAGCTGCTGGGGGAACAGCTTGAAGCGGGGATGATCGGCCTCAACACGTATCAGATTTCGATTCCGGAATCGCCCTTTGGTGGAGTGAAGGAGAGCGGGCACGGATCGGAGGAAGGCATCGAAGGGCTCGAGGCGTGCCTGCAGACGAAGTTCATCAGCGAGGCATAGGCGAAAACCAAGAAACAGCAGATCCCTCTCTTCGTCCCGCGCCATCAAGAACCGAGGGAACAACAAGAGCGCGGGACTCCGCTCGAGATGACAATTGCAAATAGATGCATCGAAGAGAGATCCTTCGACTCCGCGTCCCGACGCGGAGATCTGAGAGCGATCTCCGCAAAGAACACGGTCGGGACGCTGCGCTCAGGATGACGAGGTTCGGCAGGGAGCGACATCAGAAATGACAACCGAAGAAAGGCTAAAGGGGATGGAGAGGCGCGTCGACGAGCTGGCGGACCGGCTTGGGCGCGCGGAGGATGAGCTCGCGATCCGGCGGCTGCAGCACGCGTACGGATACTTCATGGACAAGTGCCTGTACGAAGAGGTCGTCGAACTTTTCTCCGATCGCGGCGAGACGTATTTTCTCGGCGGCGTGTTCAAGGGGCGGGCCGGAGTGCGAAGGCTGTACTGCGGGCGGCTCGGTCAGCGATTCGCGGGCGGGAAAAATCGCCCGACGCACGGGCTAATGCTCGATCATCTTTTGCTGCAGGATGTGATCACAGTTGCACCGGACCGGATGTCGGCCAAGGCGCGGTACCGCTGCTTCATGCAAGGCGGAAGCCATCAAAGCGTGCCGGAAATTTTTCCGCCGTTTTGGGAGGCGGGCGTTTACGAGAATACCTACCTGAGGGAAGACGGCGTCTGGAAAATTGGCGTGCTGAATTACAATGTCTTCTTCTACGCGCCATACGATCAGGGCTGGGGCAAAGTGAAGCCGGGTTACGCTGTCCCCGCATTTTCGAAGACCTATCCCGAAGATCCGAACGGTCCCGATGAACTGACTACGCGGCGCGCGGCTTTCTGGCCGGAAAACGAAGTCGTGCCGTTCCACTATCTGCATCCCGTCACCGGGAAACCTATCAAGTGAAGATTCAAGACGATCGAATGGGCGGTTGTAGTGCCGCCAACCCCCCGGCGATTTCTGTCTTTGCCCGTAACAAAAACTTCAAAACCGCCGGCGAGACGCCGGCGCTACGCAAACCAGCGAGCAAACGAACGTGAACAAGTCCATGGCAGCCGTGTTGGCAGGGCACGCCGCCATTGTGACTGGCGGAGGGCGCGGCTTCGGTAGAGCCATCGCGCGGGGGCTGGCTACGGCGGGAGCGGCGGTTACAGTGACCGCGCGATCGAAAAGTCAGATCGGTGCGGTTGTGGCGGAGATCGAAGCGGCAGGCGGGCGAGCGCTGGCGATTGCGGGAGATGTGACAAATCGCGCGGATGTGGCGCGCGTCGTCGAAGCTGCGGAAAAGGAATTCGGTCCTACGACGGTGCTGGTCAACAACGCGGGAGTGACTGGGCCGTTCGGTCCAATCTGGGTGAATGACCCCGACGAGTGGTGGGATGCGCAGGAGGTGATCGTGCGCGGCACGCTGCTGTTTATGCGCGGGGTGATGCCAGGAATGATCGCGCGGCGCGCGGGGACTGTGATCAACGTGTCGGCGATGGGCGGGCAGTGGTTCGCGCCGAAGCTGACGGCGTATGCCGTGGCGAAGTCGAGCCAGATACGATTGTCGGAGCACGCAGCGGCGGAAGCGAAAGAACACGGTGTGAGCGTTTTTTCGATCGAGCCGGGCACGGTCTATACGGATATGACCGAGCATACGATCACTTCGCCGGACGCGCAGAAGTGGGTGCCGCAGATGGTCGAGTATCTGAAAAATGTGATCAAGGCGAAGGATCCCGCCGCGGGGCTCGCGCGGTGCGCGGAAATGTGCGTACAGCTCGCGTCCGGGCGTTACGCCGGACTTTCGGGACGGTTTTTGCTGCCGAGCGACGACTTCGATAAGCTGCTGCTGGAGCCACCACCCAAGCCCGGCTCCGCGCTGATACCGCGCGAAGCGCAGCGCCCGCGATAAATTCGGGGATTACTAGGGACTGCCTGCGCACCGCGACTCCGCTCAAGGAGTGACCCGGCGATATTCCATGATTCGCACCAGCTTGCCCACAGGATGGCCGTTGTACGGCGCCCTATAGTCGAACACTGTCTCGAAAACGAGCATGGAGCCTTTTATTCTCCAGGTAAGAGTATCAATCAGGTCTGCTTGATCTGGCGTCTCGACCCTATGTCCGTATCGCTCGTCGTGCGCGTAGAATTCCTGATATGTCAGGGTACCCTCGTCCGTGAGGCGAAGCTCCTGACCGCCGACTCGTACCAGCGATCCACTTTGTGTAATGGTGATGCGAGTTGGCTTTATGGTCCGCGTTACGCCGTTCGTCGTGCTGCTCACGAGTTCCCAGGTGCCTTCAATGCTTTGAGACGGCTGGACGGGTTGCACCGCTCCAATCGGCTGCTGGCCGGTAACTCCAGACGGTTGCACCGGGGAGTCGTGGCCGGTCAAACGCCAGTTCAGGTTCGCGGGGCGTCCGCGCTCGAACGCTCCACTCGCCACGAGCGAACCTTCCTGGATCGTACCGGTCATGTTGATGGTGGCGACGCGCGCGCCACTCTGATCTTCGCTGTGCATGAAGATGGTCACATCGCCCGAGGGCCGCACGTCGCCTTCGATGTGCATGGTAACCGCCCGTTCGCCCGGCATGTTCCAGTGACCGCTGAGTTTGTTGGCGACCACCGTGCCCTCGGCCTGATAACAATGCTTGGGCAGCTTCGGAGTTTGCCCGTAGCAAACCTGACCGCCGTAGGTGCCATCGAAGCGGCCTGCGTGTGCGGTCGCGCGCGGCGACTTAGCCGGGGCGGAAGCTGCCGGTTCATTCGATTTCGCGACGGGCTTTGCTTCAGCCTCGGCAGGAGCTGCTTTCGGCGAGGATGAAGCTGCGGTGGCGCTTGGCGCGGACGCAGGCGGTGCGGCGGCCGGCTTTTCGACCGATGAGCTTGCCGACGCCGGTGTTGTCGCGGGTGCGGGCGCTGGCGCAGGCGGAGGATTGACGGCCGTCACGGGCGCGGTCGCGTTGTCGCCGCGCGCGTGAATCGCGTATGCCGCATAGCCAATCCCGGCGACGAGGACAAGACCTGCAACTGCCCAGATCGCTGGATTTTTCCACGCGCTCGAGGGCTTGGGACTCGGAAGAGTGACGCCCCCTTCGGCTTCCACGATCGAAAAAGTTCTCACCGGCTGCGGAATGTTCTTGTAACTCCTCTCGCCCAGCGAATGGAACGCGAGAGAAAGTTTGTTGCGGATCTGATCGTGAACGCTGCCGGAGATACAGATGCCGCCCGGCTCGGCGGCCGTTTGCAAACGAGCGGCGACGTTGACGCCGTCGCCGAGGAGATCCTGTCCTTGAATCATCACGTCGCCAAGGTTGATGCCGATGCGGAAGCGGACCTGGCGAGAGGGCGGAAATTTGTCGTTGCGAGTGCGCAGGGCAGACTGGACGTCGGTGGCGCAACGAACCGCTTCCACGGCGCTCGAGAATTCGGCAAGGATCGCGTCGCCCGCGGTGTTGAAGACGCGCCCGTGATGCGTCGCGACCAGCGAGTCGAAAACCTTCTTGTGACCTCGGAAGACGCGCAGGGTTTGCTCTTCGTCCTCGTTCATCAGGCGGCTGAACTCGGCGACGTCGGCGGAGAGAATCGTGGCGAGCTTGCGTTCGATAATTTGCGAACCGGATTGCGCGCCGGGCTGCGGAGCAGCCTTGTCAGAGCCGTCGGGCATCTACATGACTCCAAGGATTGAATTGCTGCGTATGGTAGCATCCGCGCGCATACGGCGTACTTCGAAAAATGTACCGCCGTGCCGACACCCGCAAGGAACGGTTCGCAGCGAAGTCCGCCAATGCGCGAAGTGTAACCGCCAAGCTTACGTTGACACGGTCGTCGCCGGAATGATAGGAGTCAGCTAATACGGGGGCAATCTTCAGCGAAGACATCATCATACGGTCTCGAACGACCCTCGCATGAATAAGGAGTAGGGCCATGACAACGAAATTCCCGGATTCGTTCGACTATCAGGGCATGAACGCGCCGATGCGCACCGAGTGCGACATCTACGATTTGGTGATCGAAGGAAACATGCCGAAGGAAATCAACGGCACGTGGTATCGCACTATTCCCGACCCGCAGTATCCGCCGATGCTCGGCCACGACACATATCTGAGCGGCGACGGGATGATCAGCGCGTTCAAATTCGAAAACGGTCACGTCGATTTCAAGATGAAGTACGTCATGACCGACCGGCTGAAGGCCGAGCGCAAAGCGCGGCGCGGACTTTTCGGTCTCTACCGGAACCCCTACACGGACGATCCGAGCGTGCGCGGCATCAACCGCTGCGTGAACAACACGACGCCGATTTTTCATGGCGGGAAACTGCTGGCGCTCAAGGAGGACGGCCTCGCGGTGGAGCTGCACCCGGAAACGCTCGACACGATTGGCGTCTTTAACTATCGCGGCAAGCTTAAGAGCCAAACGATGACCGCGCACACGCGGCTCGATGAAGACAACGGCGATCTGCACTTTTTCGGCTACGAAGCGAGCGGGATGGCAACGCGCGACGTCTCTTACTGCGTGGCGAACAAGGAAGGCGAGCTGGTAAAAGAAGAATGGTTTCAGGTTCCCTACGTTTCTCTGATGCACGACTTCGCTGTGTCGAAGGAGCACGTGATTTTCCCCGTGTTTCCGACGACGGCCAATCTCGATCGCATCAAGGCGGGCGGCGTGCACTGGGTGTGTGAACCGAATCTCGACGCCTACGTCGGCATCATGCCGATGGACGGCACCGTCAAGGACATGCACTGGTTCAAGCATCCCGCGTGCTCCGCGTTTCACTTCATGAACGCATACACCGAGGGCAAATACGTGCACCTCGATTTCGGCATCGGCAAGTATGCGCCGTTCCCGTTCATTCTGGAGGCGTCGCACATTCATCCGACGCCGGAGGATTTTGCGTTCGGCCGCGTGGTGCGCTGGACGTTTGACATGTCGAAGCCGGGCGACAAATTCGAGGAGTACAAGCTCGCGCCCTCAGGTGATTTCCCGCGTATCGCGATGAAAGACCACATGAAAGACTACTCGATCGGCTACTACGAGCGGTTCGATCCCGAGGCGGGCGCGCCGTTGACCGCTGGGCCGGTCGGCGCGGGATTCAACACTCTCAGCCGGCTCGAAGTGAAGAGCGGAAAACTGAAGTCCTGGCATCATCCGAGCCGGCCCGTGACGATTCAGGAGGAAGTGCACATTCCTTCGCGGACGCCCGGGCATGAGGGCTACCTCGCTCTGGTGGCCGATCTGCACGATACGCAGCTTTCGGACCTGCTCGTGTTCGAGGCCGAGCACCTCGACAAGGGTCCGATCGCGACGGCGCATTTGCCGCTGCGCCTGCGCAATCAGGTGCACGGCAACTGGGTGACGGCGGAAGAACTTCAATAAAACGCACGGCAACAAGCACGCGCACGCACGGTGGGGGCGATGACGCGACAATCGGGCTTCTACGGCTGGAAGCTGCTCGCGATTTTCTGGTTCATCCTTTTCGCGAATTTTGCGTTCCCGCTGTATGGCGCGAGCGTCGTCAACACCTACATGGCCGAGGCCTTGCACTGGGACCGCACGCAGCTGGGCCTCGCCTACGCCATCTATCAATTGATGATCGGAGTGCCAGCACCGCTCATCGCGGTTCTGATCGCGAAGAGAGGCGTGCGGTTTACGGCGTCGATCGGGTGCGTGGTGGTGGTTGTTGGGGCGCTGCTGATGTCGTCCGTCGTGCGCACAAGCTTGGAAGTCGACCTGGTCTACGGTGTGATGATCGGCCTCGGCGCGATGACGGGCGGTGTACTGGTCGCGCAGACCGGGATTAACCGCTGGTTCAGCCGGCTCAAAGGGCTCGCGATCACGCTCGTCCACACCGGAGGCACGTTCGGCGGGTTCGTGGCGGCGCGGCTGCTGGACAAGGTGATTCGCGTCTCCAGCGGGAACTGGCGCGCCGGATGGTGGCTCATCGCAGGCCTCAGTGCGATTTGCGCGTTGCTTGCGATGGCCTTTGTGCGCGAGCGTCCCGCGGACCTCGGTCAATTCCCCGATGGGGCGACGGACGGAGCGCCGTCTTTTGCCCGCCCGGATGTGAAGATGCGCGTCCACAAAACCAACGAACACTGGACGCTACTCGATGTGCTTCGCACGCCCGCGATTTGGCTCATTCTAGTTTCACTTGTCGGATTCAGCGCGGGCTATCCGCTTTACCTCGCGCACGGGAACGCGCATCTGCGCGATCTGGGATACGCGCCGGCGCAAGCGGCATCGTCCATTTCGATCATGCTGCTGTCCGCGCTGTTCGGGACACTGCTCTTCGCCGGGATCGCCGACCGGATCGAGCCGCGGTTGACGTGGGCGGTTGGCTCGCTAGTGTTCGCAGCGGGAATGGTGTTGGCGCTGCACGTTAGCGGTGCGGCGGGCCTGTACTTATACGCAATTCTGCTGGGCGGATCGTTCGGAGTTTGCTTCTCCTCGATGATGGTCCTGCCGGCGAATTACTATGGCGTGAACGGCTATCCGCCGGTGATTTCATTCATGATGGTGGTGGGCACGACGGCCGGCGCGCTCGGTGCGACCATTGCGGGAATGGTGTTCGATCGCTACCACAGTTACACGCCGGTGTTCTATTGCGTCGCAGCACTCTCGGTGCTGTCGGCGATCGTGTTGCTGCTGATGAAGCCGGCGCGGAAAGCGGCGAGCGGGCTCGCGGCGGTCGCTGCCGAGAACGCGTGAAATTCTTGCCGCTGCAATTTTCCAACTGTATCTTCGTGCGGGCGGAAAGGTGTCGCTGGAAATGGCGGGATTGCTGAGCGGGCAGGTTGCGATTGTCACAGGCGCGGGGCGCGGCATCGGCAAGGCGATCGCGTTGCGATTCGCCAGCGAGGGCGCGGCCGTCGCGGTGACGTCACGCAACAGAGCGCAACTCGATCACGTGGCGGGCGAAATCGCTTCCGCCGGAGGCCACGCGCTGGCGGTTGCAGGCGACGCGACCAAGCGCGACGACGTTGCGCGCGTGGTGAAGGCAGCGACCGAGAAACTGGGCGCGATCTCGCTGCTTGTGAACAATGCTGGCGTTGCCGGGCCGTATGGCCCGATTGGCGTGGTCGATCCGGATAAGTGGTGGGCGGCTCAGGAAGTGCACATTCGCGCGCCGCTGCTCTTCATGAGCGCGGTGCTGTCCGGCATGATCGAACGCCGCGCGGGGCGCATCCTCAATATTTCCTCACCGCGCTGCCACATGCTCACGCCAAGTCTTTCGGCGTATAGCCTCGGCAAGACCGCGCAGAATCGGCTGGCAGAACTCGTGGCCAACGAAGTGAAAGATCAGGGCGTGAAGGCGTTTGCAATCGATCCGGGATCGATCATGACCGATATGGCCGACGACACGATGAACGATCCCGACGCGCAACGATGGGTGCCGCAGATGGTTGCGCGTCTTCACGAACTGAAGGGGAAGATGGGACCGCAGGACGGCATGGCTTGGTGCACGGACCGGTGCCTTGCTTTTGCATCAGGGCGCTACGACGCGCTTTCGGGTCGCTACATCGATCGCGCCGACGATCCGGACGAACTGCTGAAGCAACCGCCCCCGAAACCGCCGCGGACGACTCCTTAGATCTGTAGGGGAGAATGGAATCATGAGAAAGCTCGACATTTTCACGCACATTTGGCCGAAAGCGTTTCACGAAGCGCTGCTGAAAACTACGGGCCAGATGAAGGACATGCATCGCCGTAGCGAAGCCGTCCCGATGATGACGAATCTCGACCGGCGTTTTCAGGTGATGGACATGTTCGAGGGATACCAGCAGATACTTTCGCTGGCGTCGCCTCCGCCGGACGTCGCCGGCGAGCGTCCCGCATGGCGCGAGCTCGCACGAATCGGCAGCGACGGCATGGCGGAGCTCTGCCAGAAATATCCCGACCGCTTTCCGAGCTTCATTGCGTCGGTGCCGATGCGGGATCCGGAGGGCGCCGTAGAAGAGGCGCGCCGCGCGGTGAGAGATCTCGGCGCGTGCGGCATTCAGATTTATTCCAACGTAGCCGGAAAAGCCCTCGATGCGCCGGAATTTCGGCCGGTGTTTCGCGAGATGGAGCGCCTTGGCAAACCAATCTGGATTCATCCCGCGCGCACTGCGAAATTCCCGGACTATCAGACCGAGCAGGAATCGCTCTACGAAATCTGGTGGACGTTCGGCTGGCCGTATGAATCGAGCGCGGCGCAGGCGCGCATCGTTTTTTCGAAAATGCTCGACGAGATGCCGAACCTGAAATTCATTATTCACCATGCCGGCGGAATGGTGCCGTTTTTCGAGGGTCGCGTCGGGCCGGGCTGGGATCAGCTTGGAGCGCGCACGTCGAACGTCGATTACCGTCCGCTGCTGAAGCAACTCAAGCTGCCGCATCTTGAGTATTTCAAGAAGTTTTTCTACGCGGACACGGCGACGTTCGGGTCGAAATCGGCGCTCGTCTGCGCGCTGGATTTTTACGGAATCGATCACGTGCTATTTGCATCGGACGCGCCGTTTGATCCGGAGGGCGGGCCGATGTACATACGCGAGACGCTTCGCGTGATCGATTCGCTCGATATTTCCAAAGGAGATCGCGAGAAGCTCTATTGCAGGAACGCGTGCAAAATGCTGGGCCTCAAGTAAATTCTTGCGAATCGGATTGGGCTTCGGCATCATACGGTGGCATGTTGCGACCACAACACAACCGGCGTCCAGGCGCCGGCTTCACTTGAAGTTCCTCCCTCTAAGCGACCGTCGGCCGTTTCCCTTCTCCGTTTAGCACCCTATCGATCGCAGTTCGATCTCGCACGGGTGTAGGCGCGCGAGCACACAGCTGTGATCCCAACGGGCTCGTCGCACCGCGAGGCGCGTCCTCGAGCCGAATTCCCATTTGGGTGGGAAAAAACTCTTCAAGGAGAGCATCGATGAGAAAGTTAGCCACGTGCTTGCTAGCGCTCGCCCTCTTCGCGGGAAGCCCTGCGATGGCGGCGGGTAGCAATAACGGCGAGACATCAGCCGCAAATTCACCGGCTCCGGCGGAGCCGGCCGCAGCAGCAAATCCCGCAACGCCGGCGGAATCGCGCATGGAAAGCGAGCTTCAAGAGCTCCGCGACCTCCTCGTAATGCAGGGCAAGCAGTTCCAGGAGGAAAACCAACAACTGAAAGACCAACTCGAACAGCAGAAGGAGCAGGTGCGCTTGCTCAAGGACAGCCTCGCAGCGGCGAGCGGTGGAGGGGAGCCTGTGGCGGAAGCAAGTTCTGCAATCGATCCCGGCATAGGAGTCGAGGCAGTCCACGCGAACGGCGATGCGGCAGCGCAGGACAAAAACGAGCCGCCCACGGCGATTCACATCAAAGGCATCACGTTGACACCCGGGGGCTTCATGGAAGGCGCAGCAGTGTGGCGGCAACGGGCGCTCAGCTCGGACGTCGTGACACCGTTCAACACGATCCCGTTCAGCGGCGCGTCTCAGGCGCAGATGAGCGAATTCAATGTGAGCGGCCGGCAGTCGCGCATCAGCATGCTCGTCGAGGGCAAGCTGCACGACGTAAAGATCGGCGGCTACTACGAGACGGACTTTCTCGGTACCGGCATCACGTCAAACTACACTGAAAGCAACAGCTTCGTGCTGCGGCAGAGGCAATTCTTCGGTCAAGCCGCGTTCGACAGCGGCTGGATGTTCACCGGCGGGCAGATGTGGACTCTGCTTACTGAGACCCGCCGCGGCTTGGACAACCGCACCGAAGTGCTGCCGCTGGTGATCGACGGTCAATACCACGTTGGCTTTAGCTGGGCGCGCCAACCGGGATTCCGCGTCACGAAGAACTTCGATAACAAGGTGTGGCTGGGCTTCTCTGTCGAGAACGCCGAAACCACGCTTACCGCTCACGGCGCGAATAACAATTTTATCGTCGGCCAGTACGGCGCCAGCGGAGGGTTGTTGAATCCGGTTGCGAATTTCGCATTCTCGACGGCGCCGGATTTTGTGTTCAAGGCCGCATTCGAACCGGGTTGGGGACACTATGAAATTTTCGGCGTCGTCAGCACATTCCGCGACCGCGTCTTCCCGAACGAAACGGCAGAGACTCCCTCTGCGGCGGGAGCGTTCAACGACCATCGTGTGGGCGGCGGCATCGGAGCCAATGCCCGCGTGCCGCTGTTCAACAAGCACCTCGACGCTGCGATCCATTTCCTCGGCGGCGATGGCATCGGACGCTACGGCTCGGCCACCCTCGCAGACGTGACTGCGCGGCCCGATGGCACGCTCGCACCCATTCGCAACTTCCAGTCGCTCGCGAGCCTCGAGTGGCACACGACACCGAAACTGGACATCTACGCCTACGTCGGCGGCGAGTACGATGCGCGGACGGGGTATATCAAGTCTGGGTCGGAGGTGCCGAACGAGGGCTACGGAGCCATCGGCTTAGCAAACTACGGATGCTTGACCGAGCCGCTTCCCGGATCGGCAACTTCCACCGCGACGGGCGTTGGGGGCAGTGCGGGTTTCGTTCCCGGGTCGCTCGCCGAATGCACCGGCGATACGCGTAACGTGATCCAGGGCACACTCGGATTCTGGTATCGCTTCTATCAGGGTCCGATGGGACGCGTACAGACCGGGTTGCAATACTCGTACATCAACCGGAACACATGGTCCGGCGCCGGAGCAACAGCCGACACATTGGCAACTCCCCACGCTGTCGAGAACATGGTCATGACGTCGTTCCGCTACTACTTGCCGTAGACCGCACAGGAAAAAAGGGAGGAGCTCAGTCTCCTCCCTTTCTTGTCAGTCAGTTCTCAAACGATTGTCTAGTCCGATCCTCCACTGACGGCGGCCGAAAGCTCTTTGTACGTGAAAGTACGCGTGTAGTCGGTTGACGCCTTACCGTCCACTTCGACGTACGCCTTCGGCAGAGAATTCACGGGACCATCTTCCTGCGCGGGTTGCATCATCAAGTCGCGACCCATCGACCAGACGACGCGGCGCTCGTCGATATTTCCGAAGTAGTAGTTGATCTTGGCTGGATCGTAGCCGCGATAGCCGGTAGCAGTTGTGAGCTCGACGAGATTCTTGTTCTTGTCGGTGAGATCGAACTGCTTGCCGTAAATATTCGCAAGCGAGGCGTCGAGTGGAATCCATCCCACACGCGGCGCGTAAAACTCGATCCAGCAGTGGTAGCTGCCGTCGATCGTCATTCCGTTGAGCGTGGGCTTGAGCAACGAGCCGTAGATCATTCGCGCGGGAATGCCCGACGAAATCGCGAGTGAGGCAAACAGCGAATGAAAGTCCGTGCAATTGCCGGTCTTCTTGCCAAGGCAATACTCGGTGCTGCCGACGGGCGAGGCTTTCAGATGATCGGGATCCTTCACCCAGTAATCGATGTTCTGTATCGTCCAGTCGTAGAGCTTGCGCGCGGCGAGAATCGGATTGGTTTCGCCGCCAACGATTTCGGTGGAGATCTTCTTCACCTGATCGTTGACGATCACGTAAGTTGAGGGCTGCAAGTAGCGCGCTAGCGCGGTGCGCTCGGCGTCGGTCAACGGACGCGTTGCGCTCGGATCGATCTTGTTGCGCATTTCGCTGCGCTTTAGATCAAACTCCTCACTGATGTGGATTTCGGGCCCGGATGGGTTGCGGACCTCGACGTAGCCTTCCTTATTGCCCCAAGAATCCCAGTCGTACCGCACAGGGGCGTCGCTGGTCGCGGCGAAATTCGTGATCACCGAGTAAGCGTCCTCCTGCGGAACAGCAAACCAAACTCGCACGACGTGGGCACCTTGCGGCACTTTGACGACAAACGCATTCTTTACGTGAAATGACGCCTGCCTGGGCCCGTCGCCACTTTGCGCACGAGCGCCCGAGGGGCAGAGGAACAGCAGGGACAGCATGGCTTCTATCGGAGCAAGTCTTCGCCACATAGGATGCTTCCTCCCAAATATTCTCTGGTGAGAGTTCAGACGGAGTTTGGAAACGGCCGACGGTCGCTTAGAGGGAGGAGCTTCAAGTGAAGCCGACAGCGGGGCACCGATGACAAGGCGATAAACCCATACGCGGCTATATTCATGCACAAGAGAGAAATTGTTGGCAAGTGATTTTGCGGACCGTTAGAATGCCGCGCAGGTGCAAGCGTATGGCGATCAATTCACGGCGTCAATTCTTGAGACTTGCCGGCGCAGGAGCGGCGGTCGCTGCGCTCGGCGATCTGGCCAATGCTGCTGAGCCCGTCCTGGGGATGATTTTTCCTCCCGCAAACACGCCGGTGCCGCCGGAAGCGAAGCTGATGTATCCGACGGGCGTACGATTTCTCGCCACCGGCGTGGGACTTGAGCGCATGACGCCCGAAGGTTACGACAAGGTCGTCGATCACATCGTTCCCGCTGCGAAGCAACTCGCCGCGCTGGGCGCTGCAGCCATCGACGTGATGGGCACTTCGCTCACTTTTTACAAAGGTGCGAAATTCAACGAGCAGCTGAAGGAAAGCATTACGAAGGCGACCGGTCTGCCATCGACCACGATGAGCACCGCGATTATCGAAGGGCTCAAAGCGGTCGGCGGACAGCGGCTCGCGGTTGCTACAGCTTACAACAACGAAGTGAATGAGCGACTGCAGCGATTCCTGAACGAATCGGGCTTCGAGGTGCTCGCCATCAAGGGGATGGGCATCGAGCGGTTTGAGGATCGACCGCCCGTGACGCAGGACGAACTGCTCGAGTTCAGCGAGGGCGTCTGGAAATCCGCGCCGACGGCGGACGCGATCCTGATTTCCTGCGGGGCCTTGAAGACTCTGGAAATTCTCGCGCCGCTCGAGCAACGCTCGGGCGTTCCCGTCGTTTCGAGTTTGCCCCATGCGCTTTGGGCAGGCGTTCGGCTGCTGGGCTTGAGCGGCCGCGCGCCCGGCTACGGGATGCTCCTGTCCAGGGGATAGTCCTGCAGTTCGCTGGCCGGTGGACAGGAGTCGCGCGCGACGGGCAGCCCTTCAATACCCGTTGGCGCGAATCTGATACTTTGCCTCGCCGGTTTTCGTCAAACCGACCTTCAGTGCCATCTCGGCTTGCCTTTTCCCCAAGGCGGCAGGATCAAAGTTGGGGCGCTCAGCAGGGCCTTTCACGGATATGCCAACGCCTAGGAAAAACGCTTCGATTCCCGAAGGGTTGTAGACGAACATGAGCCTGCCCGTGGTCGATCCGACGTTTGTCCAACGGTGAGGGATGTTCCGCGGCCCAAAAAAGAAAGAGCCGGGTGCTCCGGTTAGGGCTCTATCCCCGATCGTAATTTCATATCGGCCGTCGAGAATGTAAAAACACTCGTCTTCGCGCGAGTGTCTATGGAAGACCACTCCCTCGCGCGGCTTGCTTTCGGCGAGGATCCAAGTGCACGCGTTCCCAGTCAACTCCCCGGCGGCTGTTACCTGGAACGTATGGCCCGGAATCCAAAACCACCTGCCAGGTCTTTCATTGTGTTCCGAGACCTGACGCGCGGCATTTCCGGCAGGCACCTCTAGGAAGAATGGAGCGGCGACCAAAGCAGTCCTCAACAGCTCTCTGCGCGAAGGCAACATTGAGTCCTCCGGGAAATCAAGTCTCTGCACGCCCGCACGGCGCCGCGCTCTTATTGCTTCAGAGCGCTTTCGATTGCGGCGATCACCTGCGGGGAATCGGGTGTCGTCGCGGGCTCGAATCGCTGCACGACTTTACCGTGACGATCGACGAGAAACTTCGTGAAGTTCCACTTGATGTCGCCCGCCACGGCGGGATTCGCTTCCTTGGTGAGATAGGCGTAGAGCGGCGCCTGGTCGTCGCCCTTCACGGAAATTTTTCCATAGACCGGAAACGTGACGCTGTATTTCGAACGGCAAAATTCGCCGATTTCGGCGTTGGTGCCCGGCTCCTGGTTGGCGAAATTATTCGCCGGGAAGCCGAGGATCACGAATCCCTGGTCCTTGTATTTTTCGTAGGTCGATTCGAGCGCCGAATACTGCGGCGTGAATCCGCATCGGCTCGCCACGTTGACTACGAGCACGACCTTGCCCTTGTAGTCGGCGAGCGGCGCGGATTTGCCGTCCAGCAACGGCAGTGTGAAATCGTAAATGCTCGATGCAGCATAAGAAGCGGCGGCTGTCATCAGAACGAGTGCTCCTGCAAGAAAGAATCCCGGGAATTCGGCTCTCCACAGTTTTTTCATTTCCGGCCCTCGCACGAAGGATGCAAGAAAGATATGCCGGGGCACACCGCAGGTCAAGCGCGGACCACCAATGCTAAACTCGTCGCCGCGTCTCATGGACGAAACAGAAATATTTTCCGCGATAGGCGAAGAAGGATTCGCGCGGCTCGTCCGCGCGTTTTACCGGCAGGTTCCGCAAGACGCCATCCTTGGGAAAATGTATCCGCCGCACGACCTCGCTGCGGCCGAGCAGCGGCTACGGGATTTCTTGATTTACCGCTTTGGCGGTCCGCAGCGCTACATCGAAGAGCGCGGCCATCCGCGGCTGCGCGCGCGCCATTTTCCCTTCCGAATCGATCAAGCAGCGCGGGACAGATGGATGCAACTGATGAACAACGCGTTCGCCGAGGCATCTTTGCCGTCGGAGGTCGAGCAATTTCTGCGCGCCTTTTTCGAGGAAATGTCGACCTTCATGATCAATCAGTGAGCCGGAGCCGGCACCAGAGGTGGTGTGTACGGCCCAGACACGCCGCGCGCGGGTTACCACGCACGCAAGTCTGACGTGGTATAGTTCCGGTGCGCGAGCTCGCGCGATATTCCACCAGTACATGGAGGAACACAAATGGCCAAGAACAAACTGAGCAGCACTGCCGCAAGGATCGGCGCCGCCATTGGCAAAGCCGATCGCGCCGCTCACGCAACCGCGCGCAAAGTCGTCAAGGCGAGCGCCGTCGCCGACAAAGAGCTCGAGAGCATTTCGAAGCAGGTTGAAACCCTCCGAAAGCAGCTTGTGAAGACGACGAAGCGCTTGAAGAAAGCGCTCGCTTAGTCGCCGCCAAGAATCGAAGCGCTCCCACCGGGTGCCTACAGCGCTCGCACTCTGCACTGAAGTCCGCTCGCGCGTGCAAACCATCATAGAACGCATCATCTTCACCGCTCCGAATCGGATGCTGCAATGCGATAGAATGATTGCGGCGTGGATGAGAGATTTTATCGCGCGACGATGAAGATTGGCGGCGGGACGCTGCTCGGGCGTCTCGCATTTTTCTTTTTGCTGATCTGCGCGATCGGATTCGGCGCGGCGGTCGGACTGCTGTTCGTCTATTCGAGCGACCTGCCGGAAATTCACGCGCTCGAAGACTACCGGCCTCAGGTGCAGACGGAGCTCTATGCCGACGATGGGCAATCGGTTGGCACCTTTGCGTTGCAGCGGCGAATCCTTCTCACCTACAGCCAGATACCGAAGGTACTGCGCGAAGCGATTATTTCGACCGAGGATCAGCACTTCGAGCAGCACTGGGGCGTCGACTTTCCCCGCGTGGTCGGCGCGGCGTGGCACGACGTCCTGCACCATCGCAAGGTCGAGGGCGCGAGCACGCTAACGATGCAGCTTGCCGGCGGGCTATTCCTCGACCGCTCGGACCGCAGCTTCCACCGCAAGATTCAGGAAGCGATTCTTGCGCTGCAGATCGAGCGGCACTACACCAAAGACCAAATCTTCACGATGTACTGCAATCAGATTTACCTCGGCTCAGGAAATTACGGATTCGAAGCGGCGTCCGAATACTATTTCAGCAAGCCCGTGGGCCAGTTGACGCTCGACGAAGCCGCAACGCTCGCGGGGATCATACGCGGACCGATCTATTCGCCGATCACGCATCCGGACCGTGCGCGCGCCCGGCGGAATCTGGTGCTCTCGCTGATGGAACACGACGGCAAGATGACGCGTGCGCAGGAGCAGGCCGCAGCAAAACTGCCGCTCGGTCTGCATATCGAGTCGCTGCGCAACGATCTGGCTCCGTATTTCGTGGAGGAGATTCGGCAGTATCTCGAGCGCACGTACGGAACGGCGGCAGTCCACGAGCAGGGCCTGCGCGTCAATACGACGCTCAACGTGGCGATGCAGAAGGCAGCGGACCAGGCCGTGCGCGACGGGCTGCATGCCTACGACCGTCGGCACGGCTGGCGCGGGCATCTGACGAATATCCTGACGGACAGCAGCGTCTCACTCGACAAGTATCAGAGCGACGACTGGAAAGGCCCGATCCAGAAGGGCGACTACGTTACCGGGCTGGTCACATCGGCGCAGCCGACGTTCGCGTGGATCAAGATCGGGCCGTATCACGCGATGCTCACGCCGGCGGATTTTTCGTGGACCGGACACAAAATCGTGACGGAGCTGGTGAAGCCGGGAGATCTGGTGCTGGTGCGCATCAAGGAGATTGTTGGGACGGCGGCGCAGGTAGAACTGGAGCAGAAACCGGTTGCGCAGGCGGGGCTCGTCGCGATCGACAACGCCACGGGTGAGATCAAGGCGATGGTGGGCGGCTACGATTTCGAGGAATCGAAATTCGACCGCGCGACGCAGGCGATGCGCCAGACGGGCAGCTCGTTCAAGGTGTATGTCTACGCGGAAGCGATCGCGCAGGGAGCTTCGCCGTTCGACACTGTGATCGACGAGCCGATCTCGTTTCACAGCGGCGCGCAGGAATACACTCCCCACAACTACGACGAAAAATTCGAAGGGCGCATCACACTGCGCCGGGCGCTGGCAGATTCGCGAAACATTCCGGCTGTGCGCCTGCTCGACAAAGTCGGAATCGAGAATACGATTGATCTCTGCCGCAAGTTTGGCATCACGAGCCCGCTGCCGCCGTATCTGCCGCTGGCGCTCGGCGCGGCCGACCTGACGCCGATCGAGCACGTTTCCGCGTTCAGCGTTTTCCCCGATGACGGCATCCACATCGAGCCGCATTTCATCAGGCGTGTAACGTCTTATGACGGATCGCTCCTAGAAGAGGCTCGGCCGAATGTGACCGACGTGATTCCGCCCGATGTGGCGCGCACGATGGTCGCGATGCTGGAAGAAGTGGTGCAGTTCGGCACGGGCGTTCGAGCGAAAGAGCTCGGGCGGCCATCGGCGGGCAAGACCGGCACGACGAACAATTTCACCGATGCGTGGTACATCGGGTTTACGCCGCAGATCACCGCGGGCGTCTGGGTTGGCAACGACGATCCGGGCCAGTCGCTGGGGAAAAAAGAAACGGGCGCGCGCGCTGCTCTGCCGATCTGGCTCGAGTTCATGCAGAACGCGATGCAGGGAATGTCCGTCGAAGAGTTTCAGAATGTTGTGCCGCTCGAGAAGCAGGCGGGCGCGCACCTGGTTCAGGTCGACACGCCCGATACGGCGCCGCCGGCCGATGCCGCCGAGCAAGGCTTAACCGAGAACGCCGCGCCGCCAGCTGCGACCGCGAAGCCGCAGCCGCCCGCGGCGCCAGCAGCACCGGCGAAACCTCCGGAGGCCCCACCAGCCTCGACACACGCGACGACTACTTCGAGCGACCCGCCCGCGCAGTAATCCTGCCACTTATTTCTCGCGAAATGGATCCCAGCCGCCAGAGGCGAGCGGTGCAGGCTTGCCATTTCCCCCGACTAATAGAATTTTCCTGCCGCGCTCGATTCGGCCAATCGGGGTGAGGTTTTCGAATCCCGGTGCTCGGCGGAGGCGTTTCTCGTTTCTGGGTGAGACGGTGAAGAGAAGTTCGTAGTCTTCGCCGCCATTCAACGCAAGCTCCAGCGGATCAAGTCGTGCTTGGCGGAGTTTGCGCGGCAGGGCGGCTGCGAGTCGGACGCAAGGAACGCGCTCGGCCCAGATCCGTGCCCCTACCCGGCTTGCGGCGCATAGACGACCGAGGTCGGTCGATAATCCATCGGAAATGTCCATCATGGCTGTAGCGACCCGATGCCGTGCAAGCCATGACCCGAGGTCTACCCGAATTTGCGGATAGAGATGGGCGCGAAGGAGCGAAGAACTTTCGCTTGAGCGGGTCTTTGCGACTAAACTGCGGTCACCTTTGATCAGTCGCAAGCCCAGTTCCGCCGCCCCGAGCGTGCCGCTGACGTAGATGATGTCGCCCGGTCGTGCGCCAGCGCGCGTGACGGCCAGCCCAGGCGGGACTTCGCCCAGCACGGTGATGCTGATCGCCACGGTAGGGTGCCGCTTCGTATCGCCTCCGATGAGACGCATCCCGAGTTCGCGCGAGGCCTTTGCCATTCCGCGCAGGAACGCATCCAGCCAAGCTCCCGTTCGGCGGAGCGGCAGCGCGAGGGTCAGGAGGAAATATCGCGGGGCGGCGCCCATTGCGACCAAGTCGCTGGCAGCCCGGGCGAGCGATTTGTAGCCTGCGGAGTCAGGTGGATGGCGGTCGGCGAGAAAGTGGACACCCTCGAGAAAGGCATCGCAGCTCAGGACCCATTCGGTTCGGCCGCTAGGCGCGAGTACCGCTCCATCATTGCCAATTCCGAGACGCACCCCGCCCATGCCTCGCCTTGCACTCCTTCTTGCGCCTATTTCTGAAGGGATCGCTCGCGCGATCCTCCGGATCAGTTTGGTTTCTGCGTCCATCCTGTACCTAAGGTCAGTTGTCCCTGGTTGTGCCCATAGGGTAGACTTCGGCTACGGCAGCTCTGGAATTATAGGGTCGCATCGCGTTGGAAGCGAGCCCGGCGAACCTACGGAAAATGGAAGTTCAGGGTTGACGGAGCAGGGTTGAGTCACTAGAATCGGCTGGGTTTCGGACCAGGGCTCTCGGTTCAAACTCATGATCGCAGTCGTTCTGAGGGGCACGGCGAGCCGCCAAAGGGCGTGCGGCGCAACGCCGACCAGCGCAGGAATCATTCGAGCGAAGTTTCACTGAGACGATGAAGGGTAAGTCCTACACATTTTTTATCGCATCCAGCGCCTCAGGCGCTATGAGACGCGTCCGTGTGCCCTACTACGTGATGCATCTCGTGGCGGTATTGGCGGTTGTCGGGGGTATTACGGTGGCCGCTGGCATGGGTTCCTACTCGCGGATGCTCTGGAAAGCAGCCAGTTACAACTCGTTGCGCCGCGAGCAGCAAACACTGAAGCAGCAGTACTCCCAACTGCAAAACCAAGTCTCGGATACGAATGAGCGCCTGAACTCGCTGCAGTCGCTGGCAGGCGAGGTCGCGATGGCGTACGGAATCACGCGCTTCCGACAGACGCCGTTTGGCCTGACCGATACCGATGCTGCGCCGGACGTTCAATTTCAGGATTCCGTCGACGAGTTCGGCTACCTACAGAAAAATGTGACTGCGATTTCGGCGTCGAGCGGCGGAATGCGGCTGCTCCCCGAGACACAGTTGAGCAGCTTGGGGATCGCGCCGACGTTGTGGCCGGTGGTTGGCCGAATTACGGGGGTTTTCGGCGAGCGGCTTGACCCATTCAGCGGTGAGGGAGCCTTTCATTCGGGGCTCGACATTGCGTCCCGCTACGGCGACGAAATCCGCGCCACGGGCGATGGAATCGTCGATACGGTGGAACAGCGCGCCGGGTACGGCAAGCTTGTGATCGTCGATCACGGGTTTGGAGTGACCACGTGGTATGGCCACCTTTCCGGATTCAACGTTCAGGTCGGCATGCGCGTGAAGTGCGGCGACGTGATTGGTTATGAAGGCGATAGCGGACGGTCGACGGGCCCGCACCTGCACTACGAAGTTCGGATTTACAACACCCCTGTGAACCCCTGGCGTTACCTCCGAAATGTATCGCCCACCGCGACAGTGGCTACCGCATCGAGCGGCGATTGATTTTTTCCGCAAAAGCCTGAATCCCCTATACGAGCAAGCATGCATCGAGAGTCGAAGACTCAGGATTTGTCGTGCGGGCATTGCTGCGCGAAGGCTATTGCGTAGCTGAAGCGGAGGGGACCGTTTCGGCCGCGCCGGAATCGCCCGCGCCGGACTGGCGGCGAATCCAAAACGCACCGATTGTCACCAGAAGTGCAGGCAGAAGAAACTTCAAGCCGTCGCGAAGCAATGCAGCAGGTCCGACCTCTTCGGGCGGGCCGATTCCGCATCCGCAGTCGATTTTCAGGTGACGCAGGTAAGCCGACGTGATTGCGACCATGAAGCCGCAAATCGCAAGGCTCGCGAGTAGTGCGGAGAATCGTCGAGCGATCCCGCTGATCAGCCACAATCCAAGGAATAGCTCAAAATAAGGCAAGAAGTGAGCCACAGCGTTCACTGCCGCAGGCGGAAGGATTTCATAAGAGTTGACCTGAATGGCGAACCAAAACAGAGACGTCCGAACGGAGGCCCATGACCACCCGAATCCTTGGAGCGGTTTCATTTTGCCGTAGGCAGCGGCCAGAAAAACGGCACCGACAATGAGGCCGCCAAGAATCAGCAGGACACGAACGATTTTGCGGCGCGTGTCAGGCTTGCGGACACAAAGGACGACAATGAGACCAAGCAGGAGAACCTGATAGCCGTGGTCGATCACGAGCTGCAGCGCTGACTCGAGCGTGTTCATTGAGGATCGCCCAAACGAGAAAGCTACTGGCTTAGCAGCGAATCGAAGAATTGCTTGAGAATGGTCCAGGAAACAAAGCCGGAGCCCGCCGGCAATTTGTTGCCTTTGTAGGTGATCACGTAGGTCGGTGTCGCTTGCACGGGAATCTTCATCCCGAGAGCCCTATCCTGCTCGATATAGCCATCGAGCGCGCATGCGTGGCTCGCCTGCGCACCTGTCCTGAGCGATGCAGGCTTGGTTGCCGCAGGCCCCTGAAACTCGCAGCCGACCATCAGCCTTTCAATGCGCTTGAAGTCCGACGCCGGCACCGCGGCGGCCACATATTTCGCGATATTCCCGTCGGCCTGCCAAGAATTCTGGTTGTCGTAGAGAGCAGCCTCTACATTTTGGAACTGTCCCACGCGAGCTGCTGCGTTCACCCAACGAGAAGCTTCATATCCGTACATGTGCGCAGGCAGAGGGAAGTCGTGGTGTACGAGGTACACCTTGCCCGATGAAATGTAGTCGCTTTGAATCAACGGCCGGAGGGTCTCCTCAAACATGTTGCGGCAGGACGGGCACTGATAGTCGGTGAAAACTTCCATCTTGATCGGCGCGCTGCTTGAGCCGTAACTCTTTACCGGCGCTGGCACACTCTCGACGCTCGCCGGCCTCGAGGCAAGAGCGGGTTTTTTCGCAGGCGCTTTAGCTGAAGTCGTTGTCGAAGAGGAAGCTGAGGCCTGCGGCAATGCGAGGACGGCTTGCGCCAACGACAACATTGCGAGAGCGGCAAATGCGACGGCGGTCAACTCAAGCGCTGTAGATCGCCGCAGAAAGCGGATTGCCAAGAGATCGCAACGGAAGCGGTAATTCAACTGATCCTCCCCCCAATGCAAATCGGAATCGCCGGGGCTATTGTAGCGCGAAACAAGCCCGCATTGGCGCGCCGAGAACCGTGCATTCCGAAGCAGTAACGACAGGCGCTATGATGCGGCCATCCGCCGTGGAGTTCGCCAGGCCTTGAAGGTCGCAAGAACAGGGTGCGGTAGCTTGAAAAGACTTCTCTAGAAAGCCCATGGTCCTCGTTGTAAGATGTTTATCTGCAACGGAATACGGACACACAGAAAACTTGACAATAAGACACTCAATGTGTATCCTATCACCGTCTTGACGCCAGTTTTCTGGCCGGTTGAGTAGAAGGCCATTCAGGAGCGGATTCAATGAGCAAGATTATCGGTATCGATCTGGGGACGACCAATTCGGTCGTTGCCGTGATGCAGGGGGGTGAACCCGTAGTCATCCCGAACCAAGAGGGTGCGCGGACGACTCCGTCGGTCGTCGGAATCACCAAGACGGGAGAGCGCCTGGTGGGCCAAGTGGCCAAGCGGCAGGCGATCACGAACCCCGAAAATACGATCTATTCGATCAAGCGCTTCATGGGGCGCCGGTACGACGAAGTGACTGAGGAAATGAAGATGGTGCCCTACAAGGTGGTCGCGCAGGGCGATCACGTCGCGGCAATGGCGCAGGGCAAGCCTTATAGCCCGCCGGAAATTTCCGCAATGATCCTTCAGAAGCTGAAGCTCGCCGCAGAGGATTTTCTCGGCGAAAAGGTAACGGAAGCCGTAATTACGGTTCCCGCTTACTTCAATGACGCGCAGCGCACGGCAACGAAGGACGCCGGCAAAATCGCGGGACTGGACGTGAAGCGCATCATCAACGAGCCGACGGCGGCAGCGCTGGCATACGGTCTCGACAAGAAGAAGGACGAGACCATCGCCGTGTACGACTTCGGCGGCGGCACGTTTGATATTTCGATCCTCGAAGTCGGCGAAGGCGTCATCGAGGTGAAGGCTACCAACGGCGACACTCACCTTGGCGGCGACAACATCGACCAGCGGATCGTCGAATGGATGATCGAGGAGTTCAAGAAGGACGAAGGTCTCGATCTGCACGGCAAGGGGAACGAGATGGCGCTGCAACGGCTGCGTGATGCGGCTGAACGCGCCAAGATTGAACTCTCGACCACGATGGAAACCGAGATCAACCTGCCTTTCATCACGGCAGACGCGACCGGGCCGAAGCACCTCGTAAAGAAGCTGACGCGGGCAAAGCTCGAGACGATGGTGGGCGACATCGTTCGGCGATCGGTTGAGCCTTGCAAGAAGTGCATGGCGGACGCGGGAGTCGACGCGAGCAAGATCAACGAAGTGGTGCTCGTCGGCGGTCAGACGCGCATGCCGATGATCCAGGCGCTCGTGAAGGAGCTGTTTGGGCGCGAGGGACACAAGGGTGTCAACCCGGATGAGGTGGTCGCGGTCGGTGCGGCGATTCAGGGAGGCGTGCTCGGCGGCGAGGTGAAGGATATTCTGCTGCTGGACGTGACGCCGCTTTCACTGGGCGTCGAGACCCTCGGCGGCGTGACGACGGTGCTAATTCCGCGCAACACGACGATCCCGACGCGCAAGTCGGAAGTGTTCTCGACTGCGGCGGACAGCCAAACGTCCGTTGAGATCCACGTGCTGCAGGGAGAGCGGCCCGTGGCAAGCGGGAACCGCTCGCTCGGGAAGTTTCACTTGATCGGAATTCCTCCGGCGCCGCGCGGCATGCCGCAAATCGAGGTGACGTTCGATATCGACGCGAACGGTATCTTGAATGTGTCTGCAAAGGACAGCGCGACAGGTAAAGAGCAGAAGATCACCATCACGGCTTCGACCGGCTTGACCAAGGAAGAAGCCGAGCGGATGAAGAAGGAAGCGGAGTCTCATGCGGCCGAAGACAAGCAGCGGATGTCGGAGGTCGAGGCCCGCAACAAGCTCGACACCTTGATCTATCAGGGCGAGAAGCTGATCAAGGAGAACCGCGAGAAGTTGGCCGAAGCCGACGTGAAAGCCACCGAGGAGTCGATCGAGGAAGCGCGGCGAGCGTTGAACGAAGGCGGCCTCGACAAACTGAACGCGGCGTCCGAGAGCCTGACCAAGGCGCTTCATCGCATCGGCGAATCGCTTTACAAGGCTCAGCAAGCCGCGGGAGCATCGGCAGCAGGCGGCGGTGCGGGCAAGCCCGGCGGCGATGGCGCTGCCGGCGGAGCAGCACCGGGCGGCCAGGGCGAAGTGGTCGACGCGGAGTTCGTGGACGTCGACGAATCGAAAAAGCCGAACTAAGCTGTCGCGGTCTGGAAGGATGCTAGGGGCGGGCCTGAAACCCGCCCCTACGAGCATTTGGGAGCTGGCTGATGAGCAATATCCGGCGCGCGAGTCCGCCGCAGGCAGTGCAGAAGGTCCGCGACAACTATTACATGGTGCAGCTTTCGATCACGGAGTCGCCGTCGGGCGATTGGCGGCGGCTTTTCTATGACGCGCAGCAGGACGTTCCGCCGGATTTTGCGCCGCGGTCGATCGAAATCACAGGCACATTTCTGCGATTCAAGGCCGATCCCGAAACCGTCGAGCAAAAGATCGCGCTGATCGACAGGTGGGTCGAGCGCGCAAACCAGAAGGAAGCGGCAATGGCTCTGAGGTCGGAGGGGCAGCGCGAAAAGAAGGAAGCGCTGGCGCACGAGGCGCAGGAACTCGCGGACTGGAACGCGCGCTGGGCGAAATTGTGAAGGCAGGTTCGCAGGGGCGGAGGGACTGAGACCGGCCCTGCGCTCACGACATGGCGACAACAACCAAAACCGACTATTACGAACTGCTCGGAGTTCCGCGAAAAGCGAGCGTAAAAGACATACGCGCAGCCTACCGGAAACTGGCGCGCAAGTATCACCCCGATCTCAATCCCGGCGACAAATCCGCGGAAGAAAAATTCAAGCAGATTCAGGAAGCGTACGAAGTCCTTTCGGACACCAAGAAGCGCCAGATGTACGACCAGTTCGGGTTTAGCACGCCGGGTGCGGGCGGGCCACCGCCGGGGGCACCGTACGGGGGCGTATCGCCCGAAGATATTCACTTCGACTTCGGCGGCTTCGATTTCGGCGGCGCAGGCGGAGCGGCCGGCGGCGGCACAAGCTTCCGCGATCTCTTCAGCCAGTTTTTCCGCGGGGCGACAGCCGCGCAGACGGGAGCGCCAGGGCGCGAACCCGGCAGCGATCTCGAATATCAGATCGACATCACCTTTGCCGAGGCGATGCACGGGGCGGTCAAGAAGCTGAGCTTCACGCGGCTTGATGTGTGCAACGTGTGCCATGGATCCGGTGCGGTACTGGGCGATGAAAAAGTTTGCCCAACGTGCAACGGCTCCGGTCAGGTGACACAGGTAAGCGGCAAAATGCGGTTTCAGATCACCTGCTCGCGCTGCGGCGGGAGCGGAAGGCTTCGCACGATGTGCCGCAACTGCGGCGGCGAGGGACGCATGCAGCGGATCGATACGCTCGATGTCCGGATTCCGCCCGGCGCGAAAACGGGATCGCGCGTGCGCGTAGCAGGCCGCGGCAATGCGGGAACGGGTGGCGCGTCGCCGGGCGATCTCTACATCATCACGAACGTGCAGCCGCACCCGTTTTTCGAGCGCCGCGGAGACGATCTCTACACGGTCGTGCCGGTGACGGTAAGCGAAGCGTCACTTGGTGCGAAAGTGGAAGTGCCAACCATTGACGGGCGGGCGCAGGTGCGCATTCCACCGGGCACCAACAGTGGAAAGAAACTGCGGCTGCGAGAGAAAGGCGCGCCTTCGGCCGGTCAACCGGGCAAGCGGGGCGATCAGATCATCGAGGTGCAAGTTGTGGTCCCCAAACCGGAGGACGAGCGCGTACGGAATCTGCTAAAGGAATTGAGCAGGGTTGACCAGGAAGATCCGCGCAGCGAGATTTTCGCGCGCGCGGCGATCTGAGGCGGCGCGAGGAAACAACCATGCCACCGCGTTCGAAAAAAAGGGCAAAGGCCGGATACATGATCAGTGCCGTCGCGGAGCTGTACAAGTTGCATCCGCAGACGCTGCGGCTCTACGAACGAGTCGGGCTGCTCAAGCCGTCTCGTTCGCAGGGGAACACGCGGCTCTACACGGACGAAGACCTGGAGCGGCTCGAAGTGATCTTGAATCTCACGCGTGAATTAGGCGTCAATCTTGCCGGCATCGAAATCATCCTCAACATGCGCGACAAGATGGGCGAGATGCAGTCGCAAATGGAAGCATTCATCAAATTCGTGCGGAACGAGATGGCACACAATTTTACGTTTCCTGACGAACGGAAATTCCGGACGGCGATTGTCCGCGCCGCTCCCCGCCACGCGATTCGCGTCGAAAAGTAGCGCCCGATACGTGTAATCCTGCCAAGCGACGCGTGTTTCCTGTCGGTGTGCCCCCTCACTAGGAAATCCCAGATATAATCCGTCGATTCGAAATTTCTTACTCACGCTCAAATCGCGGGGGAGCGATCGGGAGGTGTGCGATGTACGACATGAAGAATCTCGCCAAGTTGAAGCAGCTCGATGCAAACGCACCGGAAGGTATGAAGGCGTTTTGGGCGTTCGACAAGGCCGCCATGGCCGCGGGAGCGATCCCGTCGAAATACAAGGAGCTGATGGCGATCGCGGTTGCGTTTACGACGCAGTGTCCCTATTGCATCGAGATACATTCGGATAGAGCGCGCGAAGCCGGAGCGTCGGACAACGAGATCGCCGAGGCGGTGCTCGTCGCGGCGGCATTGCGAGCCGGCGCCGCGATTACGCACGGCACGCACGCGATGAAATAACGGCGAGAACCGATTTGCGGGCTCGCGTTGTTGTAAGTCGAGCGCGGCTTCCACAGATCCCGCAATTTGCACAGCGCGAGTCCGCTTGCGCTCGATCAACGCTCCGCATATTCTTGCAAAATGGCGCGAGCGGATTGTCCGATCTGCCAGGGCAGCGGGTGGAAGGTTGTCGAGCGCACCACGCAAGGAGCTCAGGCACTTTCCACCCACAAGCCCGGCTCTGGCTCAGGCGAACCCAAGACGGTGTGGGCGATTCCCTGCGATTGCACCGTAGGCGATCGCGCCGACCGCGCGCTGGCTAAGGCGCGCGTCCCGGAACGCTATCGTCACTGCGATTTCGAAAATTACGAGACCGACAACGAAATCGAAACAGCGTCGCGCGAACAGCAGGCCGCATGGAACCGCAGCCTCGCGCAAGCGAAACTCGTTGTGCAGCGCTTTGCCGAGGAATTTCCCGTTGGCAGCGAACACGGGCTGTTGCTGATGGGTCCGTGCGGTGTCGGCAAGACACATCTCGCCGTGGCGGCGCTGAAAGAGATCGTGCTGCGCGGGCACAGCGGTCTTTTCTACGATTACCGTGAGCTGCTCAAGGCCATTCAAGACAGCTACAACCCCGAAAGCCAAACGACCGAAATGAGCGTGCTCGAGCCGGTGCTCAAGACCGAGCTGTTGGTGCTCGATGATGTGGGTTCGAGTAAGCCGTCGTTGTGGGCACTGGAGACTGTAGGGCACATTCTGAACACGCGCTACAACGAGAAGCGCGTCACGCTGCTGACGACGAATTTCCTGGACGCGGAAGCGGCGGAGAGATCGGCCACGGTGCCGACTCCGAGAGTGACGGGGGCGCGGCCGGCTCCTGTTGAGGATTCGCTGACGGATCGCGTCGGCAAACGAATCCGCTCGCGCCTCTATGAGATGTGCCGAACCGCCGAGATTTTCGCTCCGGACTACCGCAAGGAAATCCGCAATATCAGCCGTTTTCGCGCTTAGGCGCCTTCGGTAAGACCCAAAACCGCATAGCTGTATCGTTACTAACTCCATAAATTCGTTCACCTTGTGCGATTTGATTCGCGAACCTCGCATCGATATGATTTCGGTTGAATTCTCCGACCTCCGCTGCCTAAGGGAGAGAAATCCGATGGCGCGGAGGCGATGCTCTCTGAATGAAATGAGCTGAGGGTTCGGATGGAAACGTCCGGGCCTCCCGTGTTTGGAAAGGGGAATGCCAGGCGCATGAGAGAAGTGCGCCGGGCGTTTCGCCCAAGTCCGAATGCGGATTTGGGCTTTTTCTTTTGGAACCGACGCAGCCAATGGCGCTCACAGACAAATTCGGCCGGCAGATCACCGACCTCCGCGTCTCGGTGACCGACCGCTGCAATTTCCGCTGTGTCTACTGCCGCTCGGCAAACCCGGAGACGCACATGCCGACGCGCGATCTGCTCGATTGGGATGAATTCGAACGGCTTGTGCGGCTGCTGGTCGATCTGGGGATCCGCAAGGTGCGCGTGACCGGTGGCGAGCCGCTGGTCCGGCCGGGCGTCGAGGATTTCATCGCTCGGCTCAAAGCGATCGGCGTGCAAGATCTCTCGATGACGACGAATGGATACACACTTGCGGGGCATTGCGAACGCCTCGTGGCGGCGGGGATGAACCGGATCAACATCAGCCTCGATTCGCTCAACCGCGAGAGATTCGAAAAAATTACGCGCACGAAGACGTTCGATCAGGTCATCGCGGGAATCGACGCTGCGCAGGCATCGAAGCTGCGTCCGGTGAAAGTGAATGCAGTGCTTGTGCGCGGCATCAACGACGATGAAGTGGAAGCGTTCGCCAAGTTCGCGCGCGACCGCGATCTGATCATGCGCTTCATCGAATTCATGCCGCTCGACGCAGATCGCGCATGGACGCGCGACATGGTCGTGACCGGCGACGAGGTGTACCGGCGCATTTCGGCGATCTGGCAGCTGGTGCCGGTCGTGCATGAGCGGAGCGAAACGGCCCGTAGATTCCGCTTTGCCGACGGGCGCGGCGAGGTCGGGCTGATCAATCCCGTCTCGCAGCCTTTCTGCGGGCACTGTTCACGATTGCGCCTCACGGCTGACGGAAAACTGCGGACGTGTCTCTTCAGCAAGGAAGACCACGACCTGAAGCCGCTCCTGCGCGGCGGCGCGAGCGACGGAGAAATCAGCGACCGGATTCTGTCGATCGTCGCGCAAAAAGAGAAAGGACACCGGATCAACGAACCGGGCTTCCGGCCGCCCTCGCGAACGATGGTGTTTATCGGCGGCTAAATCATCTGTCGCGCGGTCCCGCCCCTACGCGCTAATATCGAACTCAGAAAACCTATGTCTGAAGAAGACGGCAAACTATTTTCCTTGCGCGAGGCCGAGCGCCTGCGCACGCAGCTCGAGCCGGTCTTGATCGAGGCGATCGAATCGCGCCGCAAGCTCGAGGAACTGGATGAGAAGCTCGGCAAGTTGGCCGAGCGCATTCAGCGGTCCGGCGGGATGATGGTCGCGTATGAGGATGCCGCGAAGCTTCGCATTGAGCGCAACAGCACTGAGGAAACCATCCGCGAAGCTCTCGAGAAGATCCATTCGACCGGCTGTATTGTGAAGGACCTCGAAGTCGGCCTGCTCGATTTCCCCGCGCGAATCGGGGGCGAAGACGTCTATCTCTGCTGGAAGCTCGGCGAGGATCGAATCCGGTTCTACCACCGGCAGGACGAAGGGTTTGCCGGCCGCAAGCCGATCGATCCGCGCGACGCCGATTACAGCAATCCCATTCAGTGAAGCCAATCGATTCGCCGCTTGACACAATACAGTGCGGCTGCAAGAGTAGCTGTCCGATCGAATAAGGAGATTAGGAAAGTCATGGCCGCAGAAACTGCCGCAGCACCGATTCGTATTACCGATGCCGCATGGGAAGCAATCGAGGGGGGCTATGACGTGCAGGTGCACGTCGCGCCGGATGTGATCGCGCGGCGCATCGATGATCTGGACCTAGCGAAGGAATTCCTGGCGCACAAGCTGAAGGGATTCGTACTGAAATCGCACTACGCGCCCACGTACGAGCGCGCCAAAGTGGTCACGAAGGCGTCGCCGGGGATCACCGCGTATGGTGCGATCACACTAAACCATAGCGTCGGTGGGCTGAATCCCGTGGCGCTTGAAATCGCGGGCCGCTCGGGCAACAAGATCGTGTGGATGCCGACAGTCGACGCCGAAAACGAGACCGCCGGCCGCACCGACGGTCCCACGGACAAACTTCCCTTCTGGGCGAAGATTCAGCGCGAGCTTTCCGCGACAGGAATCTCGCCTCCGCCGCTGACCGTCCTCGGCTCTGACGGCAAGGTGAATGCGGCAGCGCGTCGGTGTCTTGAGCTGATCGGCAAGCACGACATGGTTCTCGCCACCGGGCACTTGAGCAAGAAAGAAATCCGCGAGCTGGTGAAGACCGCCAAGGAAATGGGGCTGAAGCGCGTGTTGGTGACGCATGCCGAATTCCCGTCGCAAAATATGACTGCGGCTGAGCAGCTCGAAGTGGCCAACATGGGCGCGATGATCGAGCACTGCTTCACGACGATGTACACAAATAAGGCGCCGTGGGACGCCTACTTCGATAGCGTCCGCAAGGTGGGCCCGGAGCGCGTGGTGCTCTCGACCGATCTGGGGCAGACGATCAATCCGCCGGTCGCGGAAGGCTTTGCCATGTTCGCGCAGAAGATGCTCGACGCGGGCTTCAGCAAAGCCGACGTGCACCGCATGTGCGTGACGAATCCGACCGCGCTGATCTCATAGCCGCGCGCGGACCTCGGACCGTCATTCTGCTTGCCCTGACGCAGGAAGGGAGCGAAGTGGCCGAACGATTTGCATTGCGCCGTTTTGAGGCGCGTTCGAACACGAAGTCGAAGAATCCCTCTTCACGGCAACGAGAACTGCAGCCACACTCTTGGAGTGGCCAAGTCAAGACCTACTCGATTCGCCTCGCGTGCTGATCGAGGCCGTTTTGGTGCAGGATCAGCTCCGTCGCCTTGCCCTGGCTCTCGGTAACGAACGTAATCTGCGCGTCGACCACCTTGTAGAAGTAGTCTTTCTCGCTTTCAGGAAATATCTCGAAGGATGGCTGGCCGCTGAGTTGCGCAAAGAGATGAGCGCCGTCGCGCGTAATCGTGAAGACGAAATTGGGCGCGAGCTGATACGTACCGACATAGCCGTCGAATAGTTTCGGATCGACGGTGACTTCCTTGTGCTCCACCACTACCGGGGCGTCGCCAATCCGTTTGGCGTGCTGATCCATGCTGTTCTGGTGCAGGATCAGCTCGGTCGCTTTTCCCGCGCTATCCGTGACGAACGTGATTTGCGCATCGACTACCTTCGCAAAGAAATCGTGTGCGCTTTCCGGGAAGATCGGGACCTTGCCCTGCCCGGTCATTTGCGTCATTAGCTGATCGCCTTCGCGAGTAACCGTAAAAGTGACGTTCGGCGCGAAGTCGTATTTCCCCGTGTAACCGTCCAAGATCTTTGGATCGACTGGCACCTCTTTTCGCTCGGACGTCAACACAACCTTCTCGCCGTTGACCAATGCCATGAGCTTTGTCGCGACGGCGCCCATCCCGACCCCGTCCAGATTGGAGAGCACGATAACTGTCAGCTTGCCCTCAGGAAAATATGCGAGATCGGTGTTGAATCCTTCGATTCCGCCCTCATGATGAATCA
The DNA here is from genome assembly GCA_035622875.1 of Candidatus Acidiferrales bacterium. Lineage (GTDB taxonomy): Bacteria > Acidobacteriota > Terriglobia > Acidiferrales > UBA7541 > Palsa-295. The sequence goes on along the minus strand of DASPUN010000073.1, from coordinate 179,301 downwards.
CCTTGCGGCCGTTCGTTTGCACGGCTAGGCCGAATGCGTAGTCGTTCTTGTACGGAGTGGTCATCTTTTCGAGAGAGGCCGCGGAAAGCAGCTCCCCGCCGAAAAGCCCCTGTTCCCAGCGCAGCAGGTCTTCCGTGGTGGAATACAATCCTCCAGCAGACAACGGGACCGTCATGTTGATGAATCCCGCGTTCACAATACCGTCCGGGCCGGGGGTATAGCCCGACGCGCGCTCCGGGATGACGGCGGAATTGGAGTCGTAGCCCGAATCCTTCATGCCGAGCGGTGTGAAGATATTTTCCTGAACGAATTTGGCGTAGCTCTCGCCGGTAATCTTCTCGATCAAGTAGCCGAGCAAGACGTAACCGGAATTGCTGTAGTTCATCTTCGTGCCGGGCTCGAAGTCGAGAGGCTTGTCGCGGAAGCGAGCGACGAGCTCCGCTGGTGCGGCCGGAAACGGCTCCGTGGAGTGGTAATTCGGAAAACTCGTGAAGTTCGGGATGCCCGAGGTGTGCGTCAGCAGATTGAAGATCGTGATTTTGTCCCATGCGGCGGGAGCATCCGGCATGTATTTCTTCACGGGATCATTCACGCTGAGTTTGCCGCGCTCCTCGAGCAGCAGAATGCAAGCGGCCGTGAATTGCTTCGTGATGGAGCCGAGCCGGAATTTGGTCGTCGGCGAATTCGGGATGTTCCATTCGAGGTTGGCGAAGCCGTAGCCCTTGTCGAGAATGATGTCGTTTCCCCGCGCGACAAGCACCGATCCCATGAACTGCTTGTTGGACACGTAAGATTGGATCACTTGCTCCATTCGCGCCACGTCGGGCGCCGCCGGCGACGCCGTGTTTTCCCGGTGCGCTCCACGAGCGTCCGCCGCAACTGCCATGCTGACCACTGCGAGCAGCGCGCCCAGGAAACCGCGGCCACAAATCACATTCCGCATAGCACACCTTCCCGATGATTCTGCTCTTCTTACGTGCTGAGTACGCTATCACAGCCCCCCCTTGAAATCGCAGGTTTCACTTCAGATTTCAGTGCGCGTAATCCTCGTCACTACAAACGTTTGCGCTACTCGACAATCCTTTGGCGATTTGCATTGTGTGATAGCGTGGATATAGGGTTCGCCGAGAGCCCTAGAACTGGGAGATGGACGCGAGCGATGCGTAACACGGAAGAGACGGGGCGGCCAAGCCGGGACCACCGGCAGCAGCCGGGCGCGTTGCTGCGTTTCGGGCAACGCAGTTCTAATCGCCAAAAGTCGCAAGTAGGATTCGGCGGAAGTGATTGAAAACAAATGAGCGCGACAATGTCTAATCGCCAAAAACTTGGGAGAAGCCGGCTGTGACTCGCGCCCTCGAAAACCGGCTTAAGGACTCTGCCAGCCCGTATCTGCGCTCCGCTGCGCATCAGCCGATCGATTGGCATGAGTGGGGCGACCAGGCGTTTCAAAAAGCGCGAGCCGAAGGCAAGCCGATCCTGCTCGATATCGGAGCGGTGTGGTGCCACTGGTGCCACGTGATCGACCGCGAGAGCTACGAAAATCCCGAAATCGCGGCAATCATCAACCAGCTCTACATTCCGATAAAAGTCGATCGCGATGAGCGGCCCGACGTGGACGCGCGCTATCAGTCCGCGATCGGCGCGATTTCGGGCCAGGGCGGCTGGCCGCTCACCGCTTTTCTGACGCCCGAGGGCAAGCCCTTTTTCGGCGGCACGTATTTTCCTCCCGAAGATGCGATGGGCCGGCCGGGATTCAAGCGCATCCTCGCGGCCGTTGCGGACGCGTTCAAGTCGCGCAGAGCGGAAGTGGACAATTCCGCGCAAGCACTCGCAGAAGCGGTCGCAAAGTCCGAATTGTTTCATAGCGCGCGAGGCGCGTTCGACGCGCGCGTGATCGATGCGGTGGTCGATTCGGCTTTAGCCCGGTTCGACGAGGTTCACGGCGGCTTCGGGCACGCGCCCAAATTCCCCCATTCATCAACAGTCGATTTGCTGCTCGAACGCGCGAAATGGCCGGGCGGGGGAAAATTGGAGTCCATCGCGCGAAAAACGCTCGATGGAATGGCCGCCGGCGGATTTCACGATCAGATCGGCGGCGGATTCCATCGCTACTCGGTGGACGAGCGCTGGTGCGTCCCGCATTTCGAAAAAATGTCGTACGACAATTCGGAACTGCTGAAAAACTATCTGCACGGATATCAAACCACCGGAGACGATGACTACCGCGAGGTCGCGGAAGGCTTAATCGCGTGGGTGACGGAGGTCCTCTCGGACCAAGAGCGCGGCGGGTTTTTCGCGAGCCAGGATGCGGATCAGACGCTCGACGATGACGGCGACTATTTCACGTGGACGCAGGCGGAGTTGCGCGCCGTGCTGACGCCGGAGGAAGCCCGCGTCGCAGAGCTTTATTTCGACGTCGGTCCGCACGGCGAGATGCACCATAATCCCGAGAAAAATGTTTTGTGGGTTGCCGATACGGTTGAGAGTGTTTCGCGCCAGCTGAAGATGAGCGAAGACCAGGTGGTGTTGCTGCTGGCGCGCGCCAAAGGAAAGCTTCTCGCCGCGCGGCGTCAGCGGCGCCCGACTCCGGCGGTCGATGAGACGCTTTATGTGGGCTGGAACGCGATGTTCGTCTCGGCGTATCTAGAAGCTGCGAATGTCCTTGAGCGCGCCGACTGCCGCGAATTCGCGCTAAAGACGCTCGATCGCATCGTTTCCGAGGCCTGGGACGAGTCGAAGGGCTTCCTGCATCGAGTCGGCGGGCCGCGCCTGGAAGGCTCTCTCGACGATCAGGTTTTCGCGGCCGGCGCGCTGCTCGATGCGTACGAGGCGACGCTCGACCGGCGATACTTCGATATCGCTGAGCGCGCGATGCGGCTCGCTGTCGAGCGCTTCGGCGATCCCGATGGCGGCGGATTCTTCGATCGTGCGAAGGATGCCGCGCCGATGGGCGGGCTAGAGGTGCACCGCAAGCCGATTCAGGATTCGCCCACGCCGGGAGCGAATTCCGTTGCAGCGATGGTGCTCGATCGGCTGCACGCGCTGACCGGTGAAAAGCTTTATCACGCGTGGGCCGAGAAAACACTCGAAGCATTCATCGGGCCGATTCCGCAATATGGGCTGTTCGCTTCGACGTACGCGCTGGCGGCGCTGCTGCATGCGCGGCATCCGTTGCAGGTGGTAATCACGGGCGAGAGCGGCGATCCGAAAGCGGCTGAGCTCGAGAAGGCGGCGCATTCCGTCTACCGATTTGGCAAAGCTGTGCTGCGCGTTACGCCCGAGCGGCTCGCAAGCATTACGTTGCCTCCGGCGCTGCGCGAGACGTTGCCGCAGGTGAATGCGGCGGATGTGCGGGCATTCGTCTGCGTCGAGACGATCTGCTATCCTCCGATTTCGGACTCAAAGAAGCTCGTCTCGCTGCTGGCGGAAGTTGCGACCGGCGCTCGCAGTGCCGCGCGCTAGCGCGGGCTCACAGCTGAACCGACCGCACGCCTCTCATTGGGACGCTCGCAAACAATTGACGCCGAGCAGTGCGGATGCGATAATTTCTGTCCTTTAGTTGGCCTGTAGGAATCGTACCGGCATCGCGACCCGCGAGCCGGGAATCGGCGAAAAACTAGCCAGGAGCGCGACCGCAGCACGACATCCCTGCAATGGAAATACTCCACAGTCTGGGCGAGCTGTTCCTTGAAGCTGTGCCCACAATCATCATCGTCCTACTTTTCTATTTCTTCCTTCGTTGGGCTTTTTTCACTCCGATACAGAAGGCGATGGCGGAACGCGATGCGCGCATCGAGGGCGCCCGCAAGGAAGCAGCGGAAGTCGAGGCAGCGGCCAAGCACGAGATGGACACCTACCACGGGGCGCTGCGCAAGGCTCGCGGCGAGATTTACGCCGAGCAGGAAGCAGCGCGTCAGGTGGCGCTGGAAAATCGCGCAAGGTTGCTCAAGACAATGCGCAATCGCGCCCAGGAAGAAGTGACCGCTGCCAAGAAGCGCATCGCCGCGGAACTCGAAATGGCCCGCGCGCAAGTGGAGCGCGACGCTCCCGCGCTCGCAGGCGAAATTGTCCGCACGATTCTCGAAAAGCCGTCGCAACTGGGCGGAGGAGCCGCCCGATGAAGCGACTTGCGGGGTTGCTCAGAGCCACCTGTTTAGCCGGCGCAAGCGTTCTGCTGGCGGCCCATTCTGTTCTGGCGCAGGAAAGCACGCCATCTCCGGCCGACTCGTCGACCGGCTGGGTTTTTCGTTGGATCAATTTTGCGATCGTGCTCGCATTGATCGTCTACGGCTTTCGCAAGGCCGCGCCCAGTTTTCGCCGAAACGCTGACGATATCGCGCAAAGAATCGCCGAAGGCACTCGCGCGCGCGAAGCTGCGGAAAGGCAGAGGCGCGAGGCTCAGGCCAAGCTGGCTGGGATCGAAAATGAGGTCGCGGTCTTGCGGGTCGAAGCGAAGCGCAGCGCCGAGGCTGAATCCGAGCGCCTGAAGGAGCTGGCCCGAGTGGAAGCGGAGACGATCGAGCGTTCGGCGCAGGCCGAAATCGCGGCCGCAGAGCGAGCCGCGCGGCTGGAGCTGAAGGCGTATGCCGCACAGATTGCGCTGGAGCGAGCGGAGCAGCAGCTGCGGCGCGAATTGACGCCGCAGGCAGAAGCGGTTCTCTTCGGCACGTTTGTCGGAGAGCTTGAGAGGAGCGTGAATTGAACGGCGCAGTCTCATCCCGGTATGCATCGGCTCTGGCGGACGTGACTCTCGAACAAAAGAGCGCAGATCGAGTGAAGCGGGATTTGGACGCGTTTGCCGACATATTCTTTTCCTCAGGCGATTTGCGAAATTTGCTGGAAAGCCCGGCGGTTGGCCGCGAGGCAAAACAGAATGCGATCGAAGCAGTCGCCGAGCGCATGGGGCTTGCACCTGCCGTACGCAATTTCGTGTGCGTCCTAGTCGATCATCGACGCACGGAGATGCTCCGCGAGATTCTGGAGGCTTTCCAGGCTGAGCTAAACGCCCGGCTCGGAATCGCCGAGGCAGAAGTGATCTCCGCGCGCGAGCTGGGCGCCAAAGAGCGGGAGCAATTGACCGCGGCGCTCGAGCGACGCACGGGCAAAAAGATCGAAGCGCGTTTTCGCAAGGACGAATCGCTCGTCGGCGGCACGGTGGTGCGCGTCGGATCGACCGTCTACGACGGATCGGTGCGCGAGCAATTGACGCGGCTGCGTGAGCAGCTGGAAACGGAATAGGAGCCAGGATGGCGAATATCAAAGCGGATGAAATTACAAAGATTCTGCGCGAGCAGATCGAAAACTATCAGCAGGCCGTCGCGGTGGAGGAAGTCGGCTCCGTGATTTCGGTGGGCGACGGCATCGCGCGCATTCATGGCCTCGAACGCTGCATGGCGGGCGAGATGTTGAGTTTTCCGCACGACGTCTTCGGCATTGCGCTGAACCTCGAAGAAGATCAGGTCGGCGCGGTGCTGCTCGGCGACTACACGGAAATTCGCGAGGGCGACACCGTCAAGCGCACCAACAAAATCATGTCCGTGCCGGTGGGCGAGGCGATGATCGGGCGCGTCGTGAATCCGCTGGGACAGCCGCTCGACGGCAAGGGCCCCGTCGTGACCGATCACCGCAATCCGCTGGAACGCCTGGCACCCGGAGTTGTCGATCGCCAGCCCGTGCGCGAGCCGCTGCAGACAGGCATCAAAGCGATCGACTCGATGATTCCGATCGGCCGCGGCCAGCGCGAGCTGATCATCGGCGACCGGCAGACGGGTAAGACCGCCATCATCCTCGACACGATCATCAACCAGCGCGGCGGCGACATGATTTGCATCTACTGCGCGATCGGTCAGAAGCGTTCGACAATCGCGCAGGTGGTAAAGACGCTCACCGACTACGGCGCGATGGACTACAGCATCGTCGTTGCCGCATCGGCTACCGAACCGGCCACGATGCAATACATTGCGCCATTCGCGGCGGCTGCTATGGGGGAGTATTTCCGCGACAACAAGAGGCACGCGGTCTGCTTCTACGACGATCTTTCGAAGCACGCGCAGTCTTACCGGGAAATCTCGCTTCTGTTGCGCCGCCCGCCGGGACGCGAGGCGTTTCCCGGCGACGTTTTCTTCTTGCACTCTCGTTTGCTCGAGCGCGCGGCGAAGTTGAGCGATAGCCTCGGCGCAGGATCTTTGACGGCGCTCCCGGTAATCGAGACCCAGGCAGGCGACGTCTCCGCGTACATTCCGACGAACGTCATTTCGATCACGGACGGCCAGATTTATCTCGAAGCGGACCTATTCAACGCAGGCCAGCGGCCGGCCATCAACGCGGGCATTTCCGTCAGCCGCGTGGGCGGAAACGCGCAGATCAAGGCCATGCGACAGGTGGCGGGCACGCTGCGGCTGGACATGGCGCAATACCGCGATCTTGCAGCTTTCGCGCAATTCGGCACGGAACAACTCGACAAGACCACGCAGGCGCAGCTCGCGCGCGGTCAGCGGCTTGTCGAGGTTCTCAAGCAGGATCAATTTCAGCCGCTGCCGGTGGAACGTCAGGTGCTGATTATTTTCGCGGGCGGCAATAAATACCTGGATGACCTCGAGGTCTCCGAAGTACGCCGGTTCGAGCGCGAGCTGTATCCATACATCGAGACCAACTATCCCGGCTTGTTCAAGAGCTTGCGCGAAAAGAAACAAATCGACGACACCATCAAGGCGGAAGCGATCAAGGCTCTCGACGCGTTCAAGGACACGTTCAAAGCCACGGCAAAGGCCGCGGCGGACTAGCGCACTTTCTCAATGCCCACCCTTCTCGATTATCGGCGGCGTATCCGCTCGGTGAAGAGCACGCAACAGATCACGCGCGCGATGAAATTCGTCGCGGCGGCGAAGCTGCGGCGGGCTCAGGAGGGCGTATTCGCCGCGCGTCCGTACGCGCGCGAAATCCTGCGCGTGCTGCACTCCGCGGCCGCGCGCGTCGAGTCAACTGTGCATCCGCTTCTCGAGCGGCGCCCGGAGGAGCGCGTTCTGGTCGTCGTTCTGACCGGGGACCGGTCGCTCTGCGGAGCCTTCAATTCCAATGTGATCCGGCGCGCTTCGATTTTCATGCGGGAGAACAGGTCGAAGAAACTTGAAGTCCTCGCGGTGGGCAAGAAGGGACGCAACGCGCTCAAGCGAGAGGAATGGGCTCTCGCCGCGGAATACGTCAACGTCTCCGGCAACGTGAATTTCGATATCGCAAAGGAAATTGCTTCAAAGATTGGGGAACTCTACGAATCGGGGAAAGTCGACGCCGTCTATACTGTGTACAACGAATTCAAGAATGTGCTGACGCAGAGACTGCGCACCGAAAAACTGCTGCCCATCGATCCGGCGATTTTGGGTGAAACGGAAGGACCGGAGACAAGATCAGCTTCACAAGACCGCGAGGAGGAATCACTCCCACATGACCTCTCGCCGGCTGGGCAGTCGATGGTCGAATACATCTACGAGGAACCGATTACCGAAATTTTCCGGCACCTCGTGCCGCGCTACGTGCAGTCCGAGGTTTTTCGAATCTTGCTCGAATCGGAAGCGGCCGAATGGGCCGCACGCATGACCGCGATGGATTCCGCCACGCGAAATGCAGCCGAGCTAATCGACAAAGTTACTTTGCAAATGAACAAAACCCGCCAGGCCGCCATCACCAAGGAGCTGATCGAAATCGTCAGCGGCGCGGCCTCGGCAACGTCGTAACGGAGACAAAATGGCAACAGATAGCAACAAGACCGGCCACGTGACCGAAGTAATCGGTCCGGTGGTGGACGTGGAATTCGAAGAAGGCCACCTTCCGCTGATCCACAACGCGGTGCGAATCACGAGCGAAGGATTTGACGTGCCCGAGCCGCTCGACATCATCGCGGAGGTCGAACAGCATTTGGGCGAGAGCCGGGTGCGCTGCGTGGCCATGAAGCCGAGCGAAGGCATCGTTCGCGGGATGAAGGCCGTCGATCTGGGCGCGCCGATTTCGGTACCCGTGGGCCGCGGGACGCTCGGGCGCGTGCTGAACGTGCTGGGCGAACCGGTCGACAAGCTGGGCCCGGTCAAATCCGACAAGCGATACCCGATTCACCGCCCGGCGCCGTCTCTGCAAGACCAATCGACGACGCTCGAAATGTTCGAGACAGGCATCAAAGTCGTCGACCTGATCGAGCCGTACCTGAAGGGCGGCAAGATCGGGTTGTTCGGCGGGGCGGGCGTCGGCAAGACGGTTTTGATTCAGGAACTGATTCACAACGTCGCGATGAAGCACGGCGGCGTGTCCGTGTTTGCGGGCGTGGGCGAGCGCACGCGCGAAGGCAACGACCTTTGGCTCGAATTTCAGGAGTCACACGTTATCGAGCCGGGCAATCCTGAAAAATCCCGCTGTGCGCTGATTTACGGCCAGATGACCGAGCCGCCCGGCGCGCGCCTGCGCGTAGGACTGACGGGCTTGACCGTCGCCGAATATTTCCGCGACGAAGAGCATCTCGACGTGCTGCTCTTCATCGACAACATTTTCCGGTTCGTGCAGGCAGGGTCGGAGGTCTCGGCGCTGCTCGGCCGCATGCCCTCGGCCGTGGGATACCAGCCGAACCTCAACACTGAAATCGGCGAGCTGCAGGAGCGCATTACGTCGACCAAAACGGGTTCGATCACTTCCGTGCAGGCGATCTACGTGCCGGCCGACGACTACACGGACCCCGCGCCTGCGGCCACGTTCACGCACCTCGACGCTACGACGAACCTGAGCCGGCAGATCGTGGAGCGCGGCATCTATCCCGCGGTCGATCCGCTGGCGAGCTTCTCGCGCATCCTCGATCCGCGCATCGTAGGCCAGGAGCACTACGCCGTTGCTCGCGCCGTAAAGTCGGTGCTCCAGCGCTACAAAGAGCTTCAGGACATCATCGCCATTCTCGGAATCGAAGAGCTTTCGGACGAGGACAAGCAGACCGTCGCGCGGGCGCGTAAGATCGAGAAATTCCTCTCGCAACCGATGTTCGTCGCGGCCCCGTTCACAGGATTGGAAGGAAAGTACGTGAAGATCGAGGACACGATTAAGGGCTTCAAGGAGATCGTCGAAGGCAAACACGACGATTTGCCGGAGCAGGCGTTCTACATGGTGGGCACGATCGAAGAAGCACGGGAGAGGGCCAAGACGATGGCCGCGATGGCGTAACGGACCCCGGCGAGTCGAGACCAGAATGCAACCTGAAGCCATCGAACTGCAAATCGTCACGCCGCAGCGGCACGTGCTGCAGGAAACCGTGCTGGCGATCGAAATACCTGGCAAAGAGGGTTATCTTGGCGTGCTGCCGGGCCATGCGCCGCTCATCACGGAGCTCGGCATAGGGATCCTGGCGTACCGCACGGCCACTGCGACCCGCTACCTAACGATCATCGAGGGCTATGCGGAGATTTTGCCGAACCGCGTAATTGTTCTGGCCGAGATTGCGGAGAAGGCAGAGGAGATCGACGTCAGCCGCAGCCGCGCCGCTCAAGAGCGGGCGCAAGCCGAGCTCCAGCGTCTCGCGGTCGGAAGCCCCGAGTGGCAGGAGGAGCGGCTGGCTGTCGAACGCGCCATCGTTCGGATGGGCGCGGCGGCCAAGGCAGGCATTTTCAGTGCGCCTGGAACCGGGCCCGCGCACTGATCGTCTGATGAGCAATTCCCTCGCTCGACGTTACCCTCTCGCATCGCGCATGCATCCGAACGGCTCGTCCAGCATCGAAGTAATGAGAGAATCATGCGACCCGGTGGCCTACCCCACCTCTAAGCAGAAAAGGCGGAAATGTCAGAAGTAACGATTTACGGCACCACGTGGTGCTGCGACTGCCGACGCGCGAAAAAGTTCTTGCGTGAACGCGGCGTTGAATTCCGTGAAGTGAATATCGATGAAAAGCAGGAGGCTGAAGCGATTGTTTTGCGCGTGAACAACGGCCTCCGCAAGGTTCCAACCATCGAAGTGGAAGGCCGCTATTTCTCCTGCAGCCCGTTCGATCCCTACCGGCTGGCTGAAGAGCTGAAGATTCCGCTGAATCGATAAGGGCTGCAGATGGCGCTACGCCATCCCCACGCCGCGCGTCATCACTGCGCCGACACGCAGATCAGGAGTGAGCGCGACGAGGTCCGCATCCGCGCCGACCGCGATGATGCCCTTTTTACCGGCAAGGCCCAGCCGGCGAGCTGGCAAAACGGTAGCCATCCGAATCGCATCGGTCAGCGGCACGCCGAGCGCAACCAAATTCCTGACGGCGCGATCGAGCGTCAGCGTACTGCCGGCGAGCTTGCCCTCGGAATTTCGCGCGACTCCATCTTTCACCGACACCTCGAAATTTCCCAGTCGATAATTGCCGTCGGGCATCCCGGTCGCCGCGATGCCGTCGCTCACCAGCAGTACCGTATCGAATCCCTTCGTGCCGATCAAAACCTGAATCGCCGGCCCGGCGACATGCACGAGATCCGCGATGATCTCAGCGGTCACGTCAGGATCGGTGAGAATCGCGCCGACGACGCCCGGATCACGGTGCGTGAAGGGTCGCATAGCGTTGTAGATGTGAACGCAGTGGCGCGCGCCGGCCTCGATGGCCGCCCGCGCTTGGTCGTAATCGGCGTCGGTGTGCCCGACCGCGGCAACGATTTTCGCAGCCACTGCATGCGCGATCAGCTGTATGGCACCCGGCAATTCGGGAGCGATCGTCACGATCCGGACAAGCCCATCCGCAGCTTTCACAAATTTGTCGAAGGTTTCGATGGAGGGCCGCACGATTGAATCCGGAGGGTGCACTCCGCGGCGCGCTTTGTTGATAAAGGGCCCCTCAAGATGAATCCCGAGAATTTCAGCTGCGGGGCGAGTTTCCTTCGCCGACTCTTCCGCATTTTCGTGATTGCGGATGTAGCGCGCGATGCCTTCGAGGCTGTGGCAGGTATCTTCGACCGACGCCGTGACCGTCGTTGCAACGATCGACGTAGTTCCGTGGCGAGCGACGGTCGAAACGATTCGATCCAGCGCGCGCGCGTTGCCTTCCATCACGTCGTGACCACCTGCCCCGTGGATGTGAAGATCGATGAAACCCGGAACGACGGTCATACCGGACGCGACGAAATCAATTGCGCCCGCGGGAATGCGCATGGTGTCGCGGTGGCCGATTCCGCTGATGCGGCCGCCCTCGACGATGATGACACCGTCGCTGATCTCTTCGTCCGGCGTCAGGATGCGGCTGGCATGAATGGCTGTCGCTTGCATGGCCTCCTCGCGACCGTGAAACGCCACGTGAGTATGCTAGAGGAATTCCCGCGCAAAATATCAGTGGACCTTGCATCCGTTGCCTTCTCCGCTACAATCGTTCTCGGTCATTTCGGAGGGGAATGGATGGCATATGACAAGCGTTACGTGGCACAGAAGCGGCAGCGTCGCCGCCGCAAGGCTGCGAAGGCGAAGATGAAGCTCTACGAGCAGGGCAAGGTTCCGTACGACAAACTGCCCGCTCTCTCGAAGAGATTTCTCGCCCGGAAACTGCGGGCGCTTAGCAAAGCGGAATAAATTCCAAGCAAACGAAAAGGGCGGCTCGGTCGATCCTACCGTGCCGCCCTATTGTTTCTATGCCACCGCTCCCGCCGGAGAGAACGCCGTTTTAGCTAGTTCCCCGATGCCTGGGCGTGCGTGGTAGCTACCTTTGGCACACTCAGGTAACCGACGATCTTATCCTTGCCGATCTGGTTCACGGTGAACTCAAGCGGGGCGCGCGAACCGTGGGTGAAGAAGTAGATTGGCTCGTTCGCCGAGCGGTTCTTCTTCTCGTAGCGGTTGTCGTCCACGTAGATTGCCACCGTGTAGAGGTTCTTCTTTTCGTTCACGCCGCGGAGCTCGACCATCAGGTCGCCCACTTTCTCGCGAGTGTTCTTCTTGTCGATCGTGAACTCGTAATAATCGCGCTCGCCGAGACGACGGAGCTCTTCGACCTCGTCGTGGTTCTTCGCGATTAGTGTGCCGAACTCGCCGCGAGTCATGTTCAGATTGTTCTTTGTCGCGTCGAGATCGGTCTTGACGGCGGTGACGTCGGTGCCGAGCTTGTTGACGTCATCGACGCTCGCCTTGGTCGCCAGCTGGCCGTTCATGTTGTTCTGGAGATCGGCAAGCTGCTTGGCGTCTTCGTCTTTAATCTGTTTGGCCTGGGCCCGGGCGTGCGTCAGCTCACCCTGCGTGAGCTTCATCTTGTCTGTGACCACGCTCAGCTCGCCCTGGAGCTGCGCGTTGGTGTCCTCAGCCTTGGAGAGCCGCTGAGACAGCACGTCTTCGTTCTGGTGGAACTGCTGCGTCTGCGTCGCAAGCGTCTGCTGAACGGCCGCCGAGCGGCTCGATGCTGTCCAGCCCACACCCAGGGCTGCCAGCGATATCACAGCCAGCGCAACAACGACGATTCCGATCCATCGTGGCGCCGGCGCTTCAGTTGTCACTTCCCGCTGCTTTTCCTCGAGCATGTTTTCGATTCCTCCGTGGAAACCCCTTGCTGGAACGGGTAGGAGCAAGCCCCGCACCAAACGCGACGTACGGCCGTTTTCGCTGCAGTCCATTGAAACAGCTGTACTTATGTGAGGGCTGCCAGTGGTGCAAGTCTGGGGCGGGCAAAGGTAGTCTGCAATTTTTACGCGCTTCTAACGGTTTCTTCGCGGTGGCAAACCGAGCCGAAGCTGTGGCTTGGTTGCGCACTGCAAGGGACTTTGAGGCAGGCCAAGCCGATGCGCCGCGCTCAGCGTGTAATCGTCATCTGTTGGAGGCGGGCGATTCGGTCTGCGAGCGGAGGATGGGTGCTAAATAGGCTCATGAGGAATTGACCGGCAGTCCTCGGAGCGACGATGCAAAGCGCCGAGGTGGACGGAGAGATATCCATCGGGATTCTCTTGTTGTATTCGCCGAGCTTCTCGAGAGCGCGGACCAAGCCGTATGGATGGCCGACCATTTTCGCTCCCGATGCATCCGCTTGATACTCTCGCTGCCGCGAAATCCCGAGCTGCAGAAGCAGAGCGGCGATCGGCGCAAGAAAAATCATCAGAAGAGCCGTGATCCCGCCGCCTTCGCGGTCCCGATCATTTCCGCCGCCACCCCATCCGCCAAAGATCATGGCGAATTTGCCCATCTGTGCGAGCCACGTGATAGTGCCCGCGATGGTGGCAGCAATCGAGGAGGTGAGGATGTCGTAATTGCGCACGTGCGAAAGCTCGTGAGCGATTACGCCCTCAAGCTCTTCGTCATCCATCAACTCGAGCAAACCTTGCGTGACGGCGACCGAAGCATGGCTCGGGTTTCTTCCCGTAGCGAACGCGTTCGGCGCAGCCTGCGGAATCAGATAGAGTCGCGGCATCGGCAAATTCGCCTTCGCCGCGAGGCGCTCCATCACGGCGTAGAGTCGCGGCGCCTGCTCCCGGCTGATCGGCACCGCGCCGCTCGACATCAGAGCGATCTTGTCCGAGAAGAAATACGCCGTGCCGTTCATGATGATCGCGAAGATGAGCGCCATCGTCATGCCGTTGTGCCCGCCGAGCGCCTGGCCGACAAACAGAAGCAGCAGTGTCAAAGCTGTGAGCAAGAATGTGGTCTTGATGGCCCTCATGGTCCCCGTCTCCCCTATCTATTACGCAGCACCGGCCTTCACAGTTTCGCGCTCGAACTTCATTTCGCCTGTTTTGGCATCGGCGTCGACGGCCACTTCGTCGCCCGGCCGCACTTCGCCGTCGAGTATCTTGAGCGCAAGCGGATCCTGGATCAGCCGCTGGATTGCCCGCTTCATGGGCCGTGCACCGTACGCGGGATCGTAGCCCTCGCGGAAGAGCAGTGCCTTGGCCGCCGCCGTGAGATGCAGCGTCACCTTCTTTTCGGCCAGCCGCTTCATGAATGAGCTCAGTTGCAGTTCGATAATTCGCTCGATCTGCTTTTCGCCGAGCGGGCTGAACATCACGATGTCGTCGATGCGGTTCAAGAACTCGGGACGGAACATCTCCCTCAACGCACCCATCGCTTCATCACGCGCTCTCTTGGCATCTTTCCCTGCGAGCTCAAAGATCGCCGTCGATCCCACATTGGACGTCATGATGACGACCGCGTTCCGGAAATCAACCGTGCGGCCCTTCCCATCAGTTAGACGCCCGTCTTCGAGAATCTGTAGCAGTACGTTAAAAACATCCGGATGCGCCTTCTCGATCTCGTCCAGCAGCACGACGGAGTACGGCCGGCGGCGAACCTGTTCGGTCAACTGCCCGCCCTCTTCATATCCCACGTATCCCGGAGGCGCGCCGATCATCCGCGCTACCGAATGTTTTTCCATGTACTCGGACATATCGAGCCGGATAATCGCTCGCTCGTCATCGAACAGAAATTCCGCGAGCGCACGCGCCAGCTCGGTCTTGCCGACGCCGGTCGGGCCGAGGAACAAGAATGATCCGATCGGCCTGTTCGGATCGCTCAATCCCGAACGGCTGCGGCGAATCGCATTGGAAACACTCGCAAGCGCCGCATCCTGGCCCACAACCCGCCGGCGCAACCTCTCTTCCATGTGAACGAGTTTCTCGATCTCGCCCTCCAGCAAGCGCCCAACGGGAATCCCGGTCCACTTGCTCACAATCTTCGCGATCTCTTCTTCACCCACCTCTTCTTTGAGCATTGGGTGGTCTTTTTGCAGTTCGGAAAGGCGGTCTTGCGCCGCTTTCAGCTCCTTATCGGCGGCTGAGAGTTTGCCATAGCGAATTTCGGCGACGCGCGAAAGATCCCCCGCGCGTTCGTAGCGCTGCTCCTCACCCTTCAGTCGCTCGATTTCTTCCTTCTGCTTACGGATGCGAGTGATGGCATCTTTTTCCGTCTGCCAGTGCGCCTTCAGGCTGCTGGATTGCTCGCGCAATCCGCCCAATTCCTTCTCAATTTGTGAGAGCCGCTCCTTCGAATGCGGATCGGACTCTTTGCGCAGAGCCTGCCGCTCGATCTCAAGCTGCATTATGCGCCGTTCGATCTCGTCGATTTCAGTCGGCAACGAGTCGATTTCCATGCGCAGGCCAGCCGCCGCCTCATCTACGAGATCGATCGCTTTATCGGGCAGAAAACGGTCAGTAATGTATCGCTGGGAAAGCATCGCGGCTGCAACGATCGCAGCGTCTTTGATACGCACGCCGTGGTGAACTTCGTAGCGGTCCTTCAGGCCGCGCAGAATGGCGATCGTGTCCTCGACGGAAGGCTCGCCGATCAGCACCGGCTGGAAGCGACGCTCAAGAGCGGGGTCCTTCTCGATATATTTCCGATACTCGTTGAGCGTGGTAGCGCCGATCGCGCGCAGTTCGCCGCGCGCCAATGCTGGTTTGAGCATGTTCGACGCGTCCATCGCGCCTTCGGCAGCACCCGCTCCGACCAGAGTGTGCAATTCGTCGATGAACAGAATAATTTGACCTTCGGATTCGGCCACTTCCTTCAGCAGCGCCTTCAGCCGGTCTTCGAATTCCCCGCGATATTTCGCGCCCGCAACGAGTGCCGCCAGATCGAGCGCGACTAGGCGCTTCGGCTTCAAAACCTCCGGAACATCGCCCGCGACGATTCGTTGCGCGAGGCCTTCGACAATCGCCGTCTTTCCGACTCCCGGCTCTCCGATCAGTACCGGATTGTTCTTGGTGCGCCGAGCGAGAATTTGCATCACTCGGCGAATCTCTTCGTCCCGCCCTATGACCGGGTCGAGCTTTCCTCGACGCGCCTGCTCGGTCAAATCGCGTGCATATTGTTCGATCGCGCGGTAGGTAGCTTCCGGATTCTGCGACGTGACGCGGTGGCTTCCGCGGATCGCTGTCATTGCCTGCAGAATTGCGTCGTGATTCGCGCCGTGACGCGCCAAAATCTGCGCCGCTGGATCGCGATCCCCAGCCGCGATACCCATCAAGATGTGTTCGGTCGAGACGTACTCGTCCTTCAGACGCCCGGCTTCATCGAACGCCCTCTCAAGAGCTTCATTCGACGCACGGCTCAGGGACTGATGCGAAACGTCTGATACTTTCGGAAGACGGTCGATTTGTTTTTCGATCTCGCTCGCCAGGGCCGTTGGAGCCGCACCCAGCTTCTCGAGAAGCGGAGGAACAACGCCGTCGCCTTGCGCGACGAGCGCCCACAGGACATGCAGCGGCTCGATCTGCTGTTGGCCAGACCGCGACGCCGATTCCTGTGCGGCCTGCAGGGCCTCCTGCGCTTTCACCGTCAATTTGTCAAATCGCACCATGGCTGAATTTTCTCACTTTGAAGTGAATACTCAAAGACACCAGACAAAAATGGGGCCGGTGCTTCCCGCGCCGGCCCCGACACTTCTCTCGGCCTCAGTGCTGGCCGTTGGTAACGTTAATTTTCACCTGCTTCGGTTTCGTCTCGGCCCTCTTCGGCATCTCGACCGTCAAGACGCCGTTCTTGTACTCGGCCTTGATGTTTTCGGTGCTCACCGTGTTCGGCAAGCTGAAGCTGCGGCTAAACGAGCCGTAGGTGCGCTCGATGCGAAGGTAATTCTCTTCCTTCACCTTCTGCTCAAACTTGCGCTCCCCGCGAATCGTCAGCATGTTGTTCTCGACGCGGACGTCGAGATCCTTTTCGTTTACATCAGGCAGATCGGCCTTCAACACGAGCTCGTTCTCGGTCTCGTAGATGTCGACGGCCGGCGCCCAAGCGGTCAGGGCTGAACTCTCGGAACGGCCCGGAAACGCAGCATCAAACATGCGGTTTACCTGCTCCTGCCAGTTCGCGAGATTGAGGTATGGGTCACGTCGAGTAATGGCGCTCACTTTCATCTCCTCCTAAGAAGTCTTGCGCTAGCAATAAGCGCAGCCAAAGCATAAAATATGAGTATGATAGTGTCAAGTATAATTTGAAGAAGGCCTAGCTTGGGTCCAGTTCCATTCTAAATTACTGTAAGGGTCTTACTATCAGACACTTAAGGTAGTGGGTCTCGGGCATGGTTAGCAGTATCGGGTGGTCCCGAGCTTGAGTCCGGCGCTCAACGACGTCGATCTTCTTGTTTGCGTCATTCGCGGCTTCGGCCAGGACCTGGAGAAACAGCGCCTCAGAGACGTGGTAGGAGCACGAGCAGGTGATCAGAAATCCTCCGGGCTCCAGCAGCTTTAGAGCGCGCAGGTTGATCTCCTTATAGCCCCGCCGTGCAGCCGGGAGGCTTTCGCGGTTCTTGGCGAAGGCGGGCGGGTCGAGAATGACCATATGGAAGCGACGGCCAGCTTCGTCGTATTGCTTGAGGACGTCAAACGTGTTGGCTTCGCGAAAACGAACGTTGGAGATTGAATTCAGCTCCCGATTGCGCTCGGCAGCGTGAATGGCTGTCGGAGCCATGTCGATCCCCTCGACGCGATTGCATTTGTCCGCAATCGTGAGCGCGAAGCCACCTTCGTAGCAAAAGCAATCGAGCACGTCCCCCGAGGCGTAACGGCGCGCCGCCCAGTGGTTTTCCCGCTGATCGAGGAAGGAGCCGGTTTTCTGCCCCTTGGCGAGATCGTGCGCGAAGGTCACTCCGTTCTGCTTGGCCTGGAACTCGGCAGGAATCTGGCCGTAAAGGACGCCGACCCGCTGGTCGAGACCTTCGAGCAGGCGAACCCGCGGATCGTTCCGCTCGAGGATTCCCTTGGGCGAAAAAAGTTCAACAAGGATTTCAGCAAAGACGGATTTCAAGTGCTCGGTCGCCTGGCTGAGCGTTTGCATCACGAGATATTCGCCGTAGCGATCCACTATCAGCGAAGGCAGAAGATCTCCTTCGCTGTAAACGACACGGTAGGCGTCCGAGTTCTCAACGGTCAGCTTGCGATACGCCTCGGCCTGAGCCAAACGCAGGGTGAAGAATTTTCGATCGACTGGCACATCCTCGCGCGTCAAAAGGCGGATCGATATCTGTGATTTGTCGCTGTAGAATGCGCGGCCCTGGAAGCGACCCCGATCATCTATCAATTTGACCACGGACCCGGGCTCAGCCTCCGCCGCGTTCACGTCGCTGCGGTAGACCCATAAATGCCCCGAGCGCAGGCGGTCGACGCCCCGCGGGCTGATCGTGACCGCCCCTTCTTTCACAGTCGGAGGCGCCTTTCCGGGCAAGTGATCGCAAAGGCTGCGCGTCCGGCGAAACTCGTTAAGGGCTGCATGAAATAGATGCCCCGCAGCGTCGCGGCCGAATTATTCCCCGGAACCGCCCGACTTGCGCTTGCGGTTGAGCTTTATGGCGGCCGAGCGCAATGTTTCGGGCACGTTCTTGTTGGCCGTTAGCTTTACCAGATCGGTTGCCGTGAGGCGAGGAAATAAGTGGAGAGAAACATCGAGCGGCGTCTTCGGATTGTTGACCAGGTTTCTGACAACGCTGTAGTTCTTCATGAAAACGCGTGTCAGCGAAATCGTCCTAAGAATTTCAGCGGTCAAATTGGTCATGCAGGCGAAGGCTTCGACTTCGATGTCAGTAAGCCGCGGCGATTGTAAGACGCAGCGCTGAACGAGCTTGTTGGGATCACGAATCAGCAGCAGCCGTTCGCTTTTGCCGCCCTTGAGCGCAAGAGTCATTCGCTGGACAACGTTCATGTGAGCGACTCGCTGCATGAGCGTCTCGCGCTTCACAGGATCGGGCTCTGCTGCCGCAGCGGACTCTTCGATTTCCGCCATGGCGACCGCACCTTTTTGCATCTCTCCCAGAAGATCGCGCTGCTCTGCCGTGGCAGAGGACGATCCGGCAACCGCGATGACCAGTTGCGGATCCGATACGAAGCGTTCGAGATTTTCGAGCAAAGCCTGAATGCCCTGTGGCGTCAAATGTTGTGCCACGCGAGACACGCAGGCGGTGGAGCAGGCAGCATTTTTCGCAAGCGCGTCGGCAATACCCGGCTTGGCACCTAGGTTGTCGGCGCAGTAAGCAAATAGTCGCGGGTCCGCATCCGCGCGGGCGCAAGCGGCCAGAAAGTTTTCGACCGGTTGCGTGAGAAGCGCGTTTTGCGCGCGCTCGGAAATCGTCGTGTCACTATCCATCGCGAGTACGGCTAGAAGTTCGGCGCGATCTTCGCTGCCGATAGGAACGCTCCCGGAGCAGACGGCAAGTTTTTGTTCCGGACGCGCGTGGCCAGAGCAGATTTGGCCGCGTAGCTCTGCGCTAATGGGACGCCTCCGCGGCGGTCGCGGAAAATCGCGCGTGGAGCCCCGCAGCGATCCTCGCACCATATTTGTGATAGACGACCGCGCCACACGCGAGGAACAGGACCAGAACGATGATAGCTACGACGATCGGCCGCCAATTCCGAGGGATCTGTTGCGAGGGAACGCTCGACGGCTGAGAGACGCTGGCGTCCTTGCGCTCGTAGGCGTATTCGGCAACCAGCGCGTCCTCGTCGATTCCGAGGAATCGCGCGATCGACCGGATGAATCCGCGATTGAACGCGCCGCCCGGCAGGCGGTCCCATTGCTCGCTTTCAAGGGCTTCGAGAAAACGAGTGCTGATGCGAGTGGCGGCAGCGATTTCGTCGAGCGAGACGCCCCGCATCTCGCGTTCACGTCTCAGGTGTTCGCCGAAAGGTGTCGAAGACATCCGATGGGGACCAACAAAAATATAGGCGGTGGTCGCAAGCGTGTCAATCCTCGGAAAGCGATTCGATCAGTCTGCACCGCCGCGCGAAAAAGGAAAGGGCCAGCTGAGTTGGGTAGGCCCAGCTGGCCGGGGTGGGTGGCACTTCGACACGCGGCCGAGACTCCGCGCACCTCGCGCCTAGTGTCCCCGGCGACCGGCGGATCACGCGGAACAGCCGCAAGAGTCGCGGCCTCGGCCTGATTTCAGACCGCACGCGCAGAATCCATCCGACAGCTGCAGATGAAGTGTTCCTTCATGAGGGCCGCTCCATGGTGGAAGGGCTCGGGACTCCGGTCACGCCGGCTCACTCGGCCGAACGGAAGACCCGAATTCTTACCAAATGCGACTTGGATATTGGCCTTTCGGCAATCGATCGGCAATGTCCGTTGCGGGCGGCGAAAACCGTTCACTATAATGCGAGTATTGCTACCTGACTCCCAAGACGCTCAGCAACCCGCCGCTGCGGACCGCTTGCGCAGAGCAAGCGACGCGAAACCTTTTGGTGGAGTGGAACGCCGCCGCAATCCTGCGCCCATGGCGCCGGCGTCTGAAGGCGGAGAAGTCAACGTCTTCCATGAGCTTGGAAAGGCTCTCACGTCGTCCCTCCAACTCGATCAGGTCCTGCGCACCATCATGGAGAAGATCAATGAGGTGCTGCATCCCGACACTTGGTCATTGCTCCTGATGGACACCGACAAGCAAGAACTCTATTTCCAGATCGCGACGGGCAAGGGCGCGGAGGCGCTCAAGGATGTACGCATCAAGGTCGGGCAAGGACTGGCCGGGTGGGTAGCTGAATCGGGCGAAGCTGTGGTTGTGCCTGACACAAGCAAGGACTCGCGATTCTTCGGCCAGGTGGACGAGAAAACAAAAGTGGAGACGCGCTCGATTGTTGCGGTGCCGGTCCGTTTCCGGGATCAATGCCTCGGAGTGATCGAGCTCATCAACTGCGTCGGCCCGGAAGGATTCAGTCCGCGCGATTTGGCGCTGCTTGAGGCGCTTGCCGACTACGCCGCCATCGCCATCGAAAACGCGCGCCACGTACAACGAATCCATGAGCTCACCATCACCGACGACTGCACGAGCCTTTATAACGCGCGGCATCTCAATTTCATGCTCGACACGGAAATCTACCGGTCGCATCGCTACGCGTTTGAGTTTTCGCTGATCTTCATTGACCTTGACCATTTCAAAAACGTCAACGATACCCATGGGCATCTCATCGGGTCGAAACTGCTCGCCGAAATCGGCGAAGCGGTTAAGGAGCACTGCCGGTTGATTGACCTCGCGTTTCGCTACGGCGGCGACGAGTTTGTGGTGCTGCTCCCGCAGACGTCGAAAGAAAACGCGCTCGGGGTCGCGCGACGCCTGCACAAGCTGATTCGCGAAACGCGCTGGCTGAAAGACACGGGCCTCGACGTGCGCGTCACCGCGAGCGTTGGCGTCGCCTCCTACCCCACCGATTCACGCACGAAGGCCGAGCTTTTGCATTTGGCCGACGAGGCGATGTACCTGGTCAAAAACACGACTCGCGACAGTGTAGCTGCCGCCGGAGTCGGTGTTCTTCCCTACTGCTGATAGTTTGTAAGCTCGCCTCGCCGCGCCCTTCCGCTCAAGTTGTTCCGGACAAACCGCTCCCCTATACTGAACTTCTAAGCAACTAGGGAGACTCGAAATTGCGTAATCGGGAAGCCGCGCGTTACGCGCGCTGGTCGGCCATGGTCGCTGGATTGATTCTGGCGGCCGTGGTTGGAATCTACGCCGAACGTGCCTTGCGGGAGGCGCATGCGCGCCGCGAAGCGCCCAAACCGGTTCCCGTCACCGTGCAGCAGCAGTCCGGGCAGTTTTCCTTTTCCAAGGATGAGCAGAACCACCGAATCTTCACGGTCCGCGCCTCGCAGGCAACTCGATACAAGGATCGAAACCTCGCGATGCTCGAGGACGTTTGGATCACGATTTATGGTCGAGACGGAAGCCGCAACGACAACATTCACACGCACGAGTGCAGCTACGAACTGGATACAGGCTTGGTCCATTGCGAGGGCGAAGTTCAAATCGACATGCAAAGTGCCGGCGTGGCCTCAGGCAAGCCAGCCGAACCGTTGCCTGGCAGCCTCGAAATAAAGACGAGCAATTTGTCGTTCAATCGCGAAACCGGCGAAGCATCGACTCCTGCCCCCGTCGAGTTCCGTTTCCCGGCTGGACAAGGCCGGGGTGTGGGTGCCACATTCAGCGCGCACGACGAGATCGTGCGCGTCGAGCAAGACGTCCAATTCGGCATTTCAGCATCGGACCGAACGGGCGGGATCCCCGTCAATCTTGCGGGCACAAGCCTTGAAATTCGGCGCAACGATCGATCGGTCATGTTGAACGGTCCGGTGACCGTGAAGCAGGGCTTCCGGCAGCTTTCCGCCGACCGCATCTTGATCGATCTTGACCAGAATTATCGCGCGCAGCGACTGTTCGCCGAGGGACATCCGCAGATTCACTCGGACGAAATTCATGGCAAGGTCGCTATCACCGCCGACCACTTCGAGGCCCGATTGAATCCGGCCGGATGGATTGATCGTGTAATCGCCGACGGAAATATCACAGGCACCCAACAGACTCCCGCCGGCACAAACCATTTTTCGGCTGGCCACATCGAGTTCAGCATGATTCCTGCCCGCAATCTGATCAGCGATATGACGGCGACGGGTGGCGTTGACGCGGATGTACACCAAGGCAGCGATGTTCATTCCCTGAAGACCGAGGCGCTCCTCGTAAAGTTCTCGATGCCGCGAGCGAAGATCGCATCCACCGCCACTGGGTCCGGCGCGCCGATGGAAAGCCAGCGCGTAGAGAGTGCAGAGACGCTTGCACCGGCAACGATCGAGTCGCGCACCGCCAAAGACACCACGACACTGCACGCCAAGAAATTTGTCGCGGCGATTGGCTCGACAGGCCGCCTCGATAAACTCTTGGGACACTCTGGAGTCGAAATACAGCAGCAAGCGGGCGACGCCCCACCGCAACTAATTTCCGCTGCCGAAATGGCGGCCACTTTCGATGCACACGGCGAATGGAACACACTCGAGGAAACCGGAAACGTCCACTTTCGGCAAGCTGATCGTCAGGCCGCGGCGGCCCGCGCAAAGATCGTCGAATCCACAGACACGATTACGCTCGAAGGGTCTCCCGTGCTCTCTGATTCGATGAGTCGTACCACAGCGGCAAACGTAGAGATCAGCCAATCCTCGGGCGAATTGCACGCCGATGGCGGTGTGATTTCTACTTACATTCCCGCAACTCAGGGAGGCGCAGTGGGACTGAGTTCTGGCGTGGCTCATGTATCAGCGGATTCGTTAACTGCTTCGGTCAACGCCGGGCGCGCGACGTACGCAGGTCATGCGCGCCTCTGGCAGAGCGATGCCGTGCTTGAGAGCGACCAAATCGAATTGTGGCGCGACGACAAAAAATTGATCGCGACCGGCCACGTCGTGGCCGTATTCCCCCAGGCTTCTGGACCGCTTTCCGTGCTTCCAGGAGTAACGCAAAAGTCGAAGTCGCCGTCCGGTCCGACTCTCTGGAAGATTTCTGCTCCGGTCCTCACTTACTGGAGCGATCAAGGCAAGGCCCACCTCGAGGGCGGCGTCACAGCCAGCTCTGATCAAGGATCGATGGAATCGCGCACGTTGGACGCGTTCTTGGATCAGACTGCCTCGCCGACCTCGGCAAGCACAGCAACACCCGTTCCGGGGGGGCGGCAGTTGAGCCGCGTGCTGGGATTCGGGAACGTTGTTGTCCGCCAAGGCGACCGCCGGGGCACCGCCGAACAGGCTGAATATATCGCCGCCGACGGAAAATTTGTACTTTCCGGCGGCCAACCAACTTTAGCTAATGCTTCGAGCGACACAACAACGGGCCATTCGTTGACCTTCTTTGTAGCGAATGATACGATTTTGATTGATTCGCAGGAAGGTTCGCGCACGGTTACGAAGCACCGGGTTGAGAAATGAACCGGCATGTTGAAACTCCAGGCCGCCGATCTGAGGAAGTCGTATCGAGGTCGGAGGGTTGTTGATGATGTCACTCTGGAGATTCAGCAGGGCGAAGTGGTTGGGCTGCTCGGGCCGAACGGCGCAGGAAAGACCACGACGTTCTACATCCTGGTCGGTCTCGCGCGTCCGGACTACGGGCGTGTTTTGCTCGACGGCGAGGACATCACCGACCTCCCCATGTATCTGCGTGCCCGCAGCGGCATCAGCTACCTCCCCCAGGAACCTTCCGTTTTTCGCAAGCTGACGGTTGAAGAGAATCTGCTCGCCGTTTTAGAGACTTTATCCGTTACACCCGAGCAACGGCGCGACCGGGTTGAGGAGCTTTTGGCGCAAATGGGGCTGGAAGGAGTCCGCTACAGTCAGGCTCACGTGCTTTCGGGCGGCGAACGCAGACGCTTGGAAATCGCCCGTTCACTCGTCCTTTCGCCCTCCTTCGTGCTTCTCGATGAGCCTTTCGCCGGAATCGATCCCCTCACTGTCGTCGACATTCAGAAAATCGTCGCGGACTTGAGCGAAGCCGGAATCGGAGTGCTGGTGACCGACCACAACGTGCGCGATACCCTGGCCGTCACCAATCGCGCCTACATCATTAGCGAAGGCAAAATCCTGGCCGCAGGCAAGCCGGACGAGCTCTCGGCGAACACCGACGTTCGCCGAATCTATCTGGGAGAGGGCTTCCGCCTGAACTGACCCATGAATTTCCTCGCGCCCAAACTCCATCTCCGCCTCGCTCAAAAACAGATTCTGACGCCGGGGCTCGTGCAGATGGTCAGCGTTTTGGCTCTCAATCGCCTCGAGCTGCGCGAGATGATCAATCAGGAGATCATGGCGAATCCCGTTCTCGAAGAAGTCGCCGACGACGGAGCAGCTGCGGATAGTTACACGGACGAAGCGTTCCTCAAGAAAGAAACGGAAAAAGTCCCCGAAACAGAAGCGGCCAATCCCTTCGACGAATTCGATTTCGGATCTTTCTTCACGCAGTATCTCGATACAGGAGCCGAGCGCGCCTCAAATGGCGAGCGCGAAGAGATCGAAAAACCCTCGTTCGACAAATTCCTCTCTTCCCCCGCGAGCCTCACCGATCATCTGATGTGGCAGCTCAGCGTGAGCATTTGCACTGAAACCGTCCGCAAGATTGCCGAAACAATTATCGGCAATCTCGACGAAAACGGCTACCTCACGGCGACGCTCGACGAAATCGCCCAATCCGGAAATTATTCGATGGAGGACGTCGAAGAGGCTGTTGCCCTGGTGCAGGAATTCGACCCGCCGGGCGTCGGCGCTCGCGATTTGCAGGAATGCCTGCTGATGCAGATCAAGCTGCTCGATCCGCAGAACACGCTTGCGCGGCAGATCATCACCGACCACCTCAAGCTTCTCCAGAATAACCAACTCAAGGAAGTCGCGCGGGCGCTCAATCGTCCGGTCGAGCTCGTGAAGCGCGCCGTGGACGTGATCAAGCGGCTCGATCCCAAGCCCGGGCTCCGATACAACAAGACCGAGCCTCGCCTCGTCGAGCCGGACGTCCAGTTCCGCAAAGAAGATGGCGAGTGGCAGGTCTTCATGATCGACGACGACGTGCCGCAGCTCCGCTTGAGCCCGACCTATCGCCGCTTGCTCGCGCGCGATGCCGCCGACCGCGACGTCCGCAACTACGTAAAAGAGCGTTTCACGGCCGCCATGCAACTGATGAAAAATATCGAGCAGCGCAAGCACACGATCTTGCGCGTCTGCCAGTCCATCCTGCGCCGGCAAAAAGATTATCTCGACTACGGTCCCGATCAGCTCAAACCGATGATGATTAAGGAAGTCGCCGAAGAAGTCGGCGTGCATCCTTCGACCGTGAGTCGCGCCGTCGCCAACAAATACGTTCACACCCCGCAGGGCGTCCTCGAGCTGCGCAGCTTTTTCTCGGAATCGGTGAACGGGCCGCAGGGCAGCGAGATGTCTTTGATGTCTCTGAAGCGCCGCGTTAAGCAGATGATCGAAGAAGAAGACACATCGCATCCGCTCACCGACGAGCAGATCACCAAGAAACTCAGTGATGAAGGTATTCACGTCACGCGCCGCACCGTAGCGAAGTATCGCGAAGATCTCCGCATCCCCAGCACGCATCGCCGCCGGGTGAAGGCCTGACCGACGGCCGCCGTGACTCGTCCTGACCGGAAACGTGACTCCCGGCAACTGGTCATCCTGACGGGTTTGTCGGGCTCGGGCAAAGGTTCTGTTCTCAAGACATTCGAAGATCTGGGCTTTTATTGTGTCGATAACCTTCCCGTCGCCCTGATTCCCACGTTTAGCGAACTCTACAGCGAAGGCCGCGGCGAAGCGTCGCGCGCGGCGCTGCTGGTGGACGCCCGGGAAGGCGAGCGCATCGAGGAATTGCCTCGGATTTTCCGCGAGCTCAAAGCGAAGCATCCCGTGACCCTTGTCTTCATCGAAGCGAGCGACGCGGTGCTCCAGCGCCGCTTCAGCGAAACGCGACGCCCGCACCCGCTTGGTCACGGCGTATCGATTCTCGAGGGTATCCGCGAAGAACGGCGCCGCATGGCGCCGATTCGCCGCCTCGCTGACATCGTGATCGACACAACCAAGTTCAACGTGCACGAGTTGCGCCAGCTCGTCATCGAGCGCTTCGAAAAGGCCAGCCGCCGCCCCTTGCTCGTCTCGGTGGTAAGCTTCGGCTTCCGCTACGGCATTCCCGCCGACGCCGATTTGGTCTTCGACGTGCGCTTCTTGCCCAATCCGCACTTTGTGCCGCGCCTGCGCCCGTTCAGTGGCAAGGACGCGCGTGTCGCGCGCTACATTCGCTCGTTTCCGCAGACCGGAGAATTTCTGCGTCGCATCGAGAGCCTGCTCGGATATCTGATTCCGCACTACATTCGCGAAGGCAAAAGCTACTTGACCATCGCCCTCGGATGCACGGGTGGGCGGCACCGGTCGGTGACGCTGGCCGAAGTGATTCGCAGAGCGTTGCAGCGCAAGGGATACTCGACCAAAGTCGTGCACCGGGACCTCGATAAAACGGCGTCTTGAGGCTCCCTGTTCGAAGTCGCGCTGTTTCCCTGCGCGGGACGCCTCGCGTGATTACGCCTTGCAAGACGCGCGTCCGATGAATAGGCTAGAAAAGTTTCCTGCGGCTGGCGACCGCTGAAACGGGCTGTTGCTTCGATTCCCGGCAACCAAACCTTGGCACTCGAAACCACTGCGGCTCCAGGCGGGAGCGAAAGAAAAGAAATTCGGCGGCTGCTGGGATATTTGCGCCCCTACGTACCGCGGCTCTCCCTCGGCGTCTTTTTGATCGCCGTAATGGCCGGGATCGATGCCCTCGTGATTCTTGCGATCCGGCCGGCGTTTGACGTCGTTCTGGATCCCGCTTCAACGACTCAGGCGCTCCAATTGATTCGAATTCCCCGCACGAACTACGTCGTCGACTTGCGTTCATTTGTCCCACATCATTTTCATAACGTCTGGACGGTCTTCGCCGTCGCGCTCCTTTCGTTCTTCATCGTGAAAGGAATTGCCGAATACATCGGGAGCATTCTGATTCAGCACGTCGGTCTCTCGGGTGTCACCGATCTTCGCAACGAGGTATACGCACAGGTCGTGCAGCAGCCGATCGGCTTTTTCCAGTACAACCCCGTCGGCCGCGTCCTCTCTGCCGTGATCAGCGACATCGAGCAGATGCGCAGCGCATTTTCGGATTGGTTCGCCGAGCTGTTCCGCCAGGCGTTCTCTCTGGTCGGATACATCGCCGTTCTGCTGGCCATCAACTGGAGAATGGCGGTTGGCTCTGCCGTTCTGATTCCGCTCGTCGTCGTGCCGGTCGGCAAGTTCGGCCGGCGAATTCGCCGCTCCTCGGAAAAGAGCCGTGCGCGCCTCGCCGACTTGAGCCAGATTTTGCACGAAACCACCGCGGGCAATCGCGTCGTGAAAGCCTTCGGCATGGAGCGCTTCGAAATTCAAAAGTTCCGCGAGGCCGCGCGCAATCTGCTTCGCGAAAACATGCGCTGGATCAGGGCCTTCGCCGCCACTTCGCCGGTGATGGATCTTCTCGGCGCAGTCGTGATCGTGCTGGTTCTTCTTGTGGCGCGCGGAGAGATCAAGGCCCACCGCATGACGGTCGGCTTGTTCGTCGCCTTCGTTGCCGCCTTGCTCAAATCGTACGAACCAATCAAGCGCCTCGGGAACGTGTATCAACTTTTCCTGCAGGCAGGCGGTACATCGAAGCAGGTTTTCACTTATCTCGATTTGCCCAAAGAGGTCATGGAAGCGCCGGGTGCGCAGGTTCTGCCTCGCCTCGCGCGGTCGGTTGAATTTGACGATGCGAGCTTCGCCTACGAGGCCGGCCCGCTCATCCTCAAGCGCATCGATCTGGAGGTTCCCGCTGGCTCCGTTGTCGCCATCGTCGGCTCCAGCGGCGCGGGAAAAACCACTCTCGTCAACCTGCTTCCGCGCTTCTACAGCGTCACCTCGGGCGCTGTCCGCATCGACGGACACGACATCCGCGATGTGACGCTCCGCTCGCTGCGCGAACAGATGGCGATCGTTACTCAGGAAACGATCCTGTTCAACGACACGGTGCGCAACAATTTGTGCTACGGCCAGCCCAACATGGCGCAGGAGAAAATCATCGCGGCGGCCCAGGCAGCTCTCGCGCACGATTTCATTGTGCAAATGCCGCTCGGCTACGACACCGTGATCGGCGACCGCGGCCAGCGCCTCTCCGGCGGTCAGCGGCAGCGCCTCGCCATCGCGCGGGCGCTGCTCAAAGACGCGCCGATCCTGATTCTCGACGAAGCGACCTCCGAACTCGACTCTGAATCCGAAATGCTCGTCCAGCGCGCGCTCAACAATTTGATGACCGGCCGCACGGTCTTTGTGATCGCGCACCGTCTCTCGACCATCCGGCGCGCGGACATGATCGCCGTGCTCGACGATGGCGCAATTCGCGAGCGCGGCACGCACGAGGAGCTTCTTGCGCGCAACGGCATCTACGCGCGCCTCTACGACATGCAGTTCCGCGACGCCGAGCCGGTGGCGCGCATGGCAGGGCCGGAGTGACAATGGCACCCGCACAATCCAAATCCGCCGTGGTGCACCCCGCCAGGGCTGCTGCCAATGTTCTAAAGTCAATGACCGGCTATGCGCAGGCCGTGCGCACCGAAAACGGTTTCGCGATGCGGCTCTCAGTGCGCAGCGTGAATCATCGTTTTCTCGACCTGCACGTCCGCGTGCCGGAGGGCTTCGAGCCTCTCGAGCCGCGCATCCGCCAGATCATTCGCGACCGCGTTCGCCGGGGGCATCTCGACGTCACGCTGCGTTACGAGCCTGCCGGCCCCGCAGCCGTCACCATCAACGAAGAAGTCGCCGCCGCTTATGTGCAAGCGGTGAACGCGTTGCGGAAGCAGTTTGCGATTCACTCCGAACCCGACTTGGCGTCCGTTCTGCGCCTGCCCGGAGTGATCGGACCCGCCGCTACTTCCCTCGACGAAGAGCTGGCCAAACTCGAAGAGATCATGGCCGCATGCCTTACCGAAGCGCTCGACAAGCTTGATCGCATGCGCGAGCACGAAGGCGACGTTCTACGGCAAGAAATGTTCGGTCGCCTGACGAATATCTCGAGCCTCGCCGGGCAGGTAGAATCACTCGCCGAGCGCGCCCGGCCCGCTTTCGCCAAGCGCCTCGAAACGCGCCTCAAAGAACTCCTCGGCGAGACGCAAATAGAGCCCGCCCGAATCGCGCAGGAGGCTGCCATCGCCGCCGAGCGCAGCGATATCTCGGAAGAGCTCTCGCGCCTGGCGAGCCACGTGCGCCAATTCGAGTCTCATCTGACCGCGGCGGCGGACGTCGGCAAGAAACTCGATTTTCTGCTGCAGGAAATGCAGCGCGAAGCCAACACGCTTCTTTCCAAAACGCCGGGCAGTGAAGCCGAAGGTCTCGAGATCACCAACCGCGGCCTCGAAATCAAATCCGAGATCGAAAAACTTCGCGAGCAGGTGCAAAACATCGAATGAGCGGCTCGGAGCCATTGGTCTTAATCGTCTCCGGCCCGTCTGGATCCGGAAAATCTACTTTGGTTCAGAAAATTTTGGAGCTGCCGGGCGTGATGCTGTCCATTTCGTGCACCACACGCGCCCCGCGCAAGACGGAAGCCGCCGTCAAGTGGTACAATTTCGTTACCGAGGCTGAATTCCAGCAGATGGTGGCGCGGGGCGAATTCCTCGAATACGCGCAGGTCTTCGGAAAAAACTGGTACGGAACGCCGCGGGCGCAGATTGACGAGGCGCGCAGGCAGAAGAAAGATCTGGTCCTCGAAATCGACGTGCAGGGCGCCTTGCAGGCCAAGAAGCAATTGCCCAACGCCGTAGCGATTTTCGTGCTGCCGCCGTCGCGCGCGGATCTCGAGCGTCGAATTCGAGAGCGCGGCCAGGATTCCGAAGACGAAATTCGCCGTCGCCTTGAGCGCGCGCGCCAGGAAATTTTGAGCTATGACGCATACGATTTCGTCGTCATCAATGACGATCTCGAACGCGCCAGCCGCGAAGCGCAAGCCATCGCGCTGGGTTCCAGGTGTCGCATTCCGCAAAAGGCGGAACGCATTCACGAGATTTTGAAATCATTCGGAGGCTGATCTTCAAATGGCCGTTCAACGACATGCGCCGGAAAGCCAGTTTGCTTACGTTGTCGTCGTCTCGCGCCGCGCGCGCCAATTGATGGTCGGAGCGCGCCCGCTGGTCGAAAATCCAAGATCGCGCAAGACCACGCGCATTGCCGAAGAAGAATTGCAGCAGGGGGCGCTCGAGTACGAGTTGCCCGAAGTCCCCGAGGGATCGGAAGACGGCGAAGGAAAGCGCCGAAAGTAGCGCGCAGGTGTTTCGATGAAAATCGCGCTTGGCGTCACGGGAGGAGTGGCGGCCTACAAAGCCGCTGAACTCGTCCGCCGCCTGCAGCAGGAAAAGCTCGACGTGCAGGTCGTGATGACTCGCGCGGCGCAGGAATTCATCACGCCGCTCACGTTCGCCGCGCTCACCGGCAAGAAGGTCATCACCGAAATGTTCGGCGCGGAAGGCGCCGAGCCGGCCAACGTCGAAAGCGCCATAGAACACATCGCCGTGGCGCAGCGCATCGATCTTCTGTTGGTCGCACCCGCAACCGCCGATTCGCTCGCGCATTTGGCGCAAGGCATCGCCGACGATTTTCTTTCGACGCTCTATCTCGCCACGAAAGCTCCCGTCGTAGTCGCGCCGACGATGAACGTCAACATGTGGGAACATCCCGCCACGCAGGAGAATCTGAAAATTCTTCGCGCCCGCGGCGTTCACGTCGTAGATCCCGATGAAGGCTATCTCGCCTGCGGAATGACTGGTGCGGGCCGCCTCGCCGCCACAGAAGCGATCGTCGAAAAAGTTTGCTCGGTCCTCGGCCTGCGCCACGATTTAGAAGGCCGGACCGTTCTCGTCACCGCTGGTCCCACACGCGAGGATATCGACCCGGTTCGCTTTCTCACCAATCGCTCGTCCGGCAAGATGGGCTACGCGCTGGCCGAGGCCGCCATTCGCCGCGGAGCGCACGTGATTCTCGTCAGCGGACCAACCGATCTCCCCGCTCCAGAGGGCGCCGACTGGGTTCCCGTTCGGACCACTGAGGAAATGCGCAACGCGGTCCGCGAGCGTGCCGTTGACGCATACGTCGTCATCATGGCCGCCGCTGTTTCCGACTATCGCCCCGCAGCGCCTCGCCCCCAAAAGGTCAAGCGCGGCGACGAGCGGCTCGTTTTGGAGCTCGAACCGACACCGGACATCCTCGCTGAGCTCGGCCGCGAAAAGGGTTCGCGAATTCTGGTCGGCTTCGCGGCGGAGACCGAGCGCATCGCCGAGAACGCCCGCGACAAGCTCGCGCGCAAGGGTGCCGACATGATCGTTGCCAACGACGTGACGCAACAAGGTGCCGGCTTCGACACTGATACGAACATCGTCACGCTCTTCCTCCGCGACGGCCGCGAAATCCCGCTCCCGAAGCTTTCGAAATTCGATGTCGCCAATCGCATCCTCGACCACGTGCTCGAAATTCGACAGTCCTAGTTCCTATCGCGCTCCGTTGACACGCTCCATCGGCTGAGTTACAAAAATCAGCCGGACCACTCGGCCATCCTCACTGCATGATCGCAATGGAAAGGACAATTCGCATGATTTGTAGGCGACTTTTGCCGCTCGCAACCGCGATGCTGGCCAGTCTCACGTTTGCCGCGCTTGCGCCGATCCTCCATGCGCAGCAGCCGCCCGCCAAAGCATCCGATATCGTCGTCACCAAGCCTGAGTCCGTTGGCTTCTCCTCCGCGCGCCTCGCGCGCCTTCACGCCAACATGCACAAGGAAGTGGACGAGAAGCGCCTCGCGGGCGTGGTCACGCTGCTCGCGCGCCACGGCAAAATCGTCGATATCGACGTCTACGGCAAGAAAGACCTCGCCAGCGGCGCTCCGATGACGCAGGACACCATCTTCCGCATTTTTTCGATGA
Source organism: Candidatus Acidiferrales bacterium (assembly GCA_035622875.1). Taxonomy (GTDB): domain Bacteria; phylum Acidobacteriota; class Terriglobia; order Acidiferrales; family UBA7541; genus Palsa-295. Next base: position 147,117 of record DASPUN010000073.1, on the reverse strand, counting down.
CCAAGACGGTCACCGGCGTCGCCATGATGATCCTCTATGAACAGGGCAAATGGCGCCCAGGCGATCCCATTTCGCAGTACATCCCCGAATTCGCGCACCTGAAAGTTTTCAAAGGCGTTGATGCCAACGGCAAAATGCTCGTCGAGGATCCCATTCATCCCCCCACGATGCAGGAGTTGATGGATCACACCGCGGGCTTCACCTACGGCCTTTTCGGCGACGGCCCTGTCGACAAAGCCTATCAATCCGCCGGTGTGATGAGCTCGAAAAATCTCCAGGAGATGATCGACAAGCTCGCGAAACTTCCTCTGCTCTATCAGCCCGGGGCCAAATGGGTCTACAGCGCTTCGATGGATATTCAGGGCTACATCGTCGAAAAACTCTCCGGCCAGTCGCTGCCGGACTTCATACATGACCACATCACCAAGCCGCTCGGCATGAACGATTCCGGCTTCATGGTTCCCAAGGAAAAATGGAACCGCTTCGCCACGCTCTACGCCGAAAACGCGCAAGGGGATCTCGTGGCGGCGCCGCCTATCGGCGGTGCGGGACTCGGCGATTACAAATCGCAGCCCACGATGCCCTCCGGCGGAGGCGGCATGGTCTCCACCGCGCGCGACTATTTCCGCTTCGCGCAGATGCTGCTCAATGGCGGCGAACTCGACGGCGTGCGCATCCTTGCGCCGGAAACCGTGCGATTGATGTCCTCCAATCATCTCGCGCCGAATCTGATGACCGGCGAATTCTTCATCGGCCCCGAAACGATTCGTCCCGGCATGGGCTGGGGCTACGATTGCGCCGTGTTCACCGATCCGGCGATGGCCAATGAAATCGTCGGCAAGGGCACGTTCTTTTGGCTCGGCGCCGCGGACACTTGGTATTGGATCGATCCCATGAACGATATCGTCTTCGTCGGCATGACCCAGCACCAGATCGGCCCCAAGCAGCCGAACGTCGAGCAGCTCAGCCGCCCGACCGTCTATCAAGCGCTCGTCGATCCGAAGAAGTAATGTATAAAGGCGGAGAGATTCAATGAGCACGCCCATTCGCTCGAAGTCAGAGGCATGGCTGCGATACGCCGATGACCTCGGCCTCGGCCCTTTCTATTTCGATCGCGCTGTGCCGGAGGCAACGACTGACGTTAAGGGTGCCCCACCCGCGGTTTCTCAGCGGGTGGGAACTTCAGCCGAAATCCCGCCCGCCGCGCCATCATATCCATCGGCCGATCCTCGCAGTTTAGGGGGTCGGAGCTTTCCTGTCCTGAGCGAAGGCGAAGGAAGCTCCGACATGTCGTCGCACTCCTCGTCAGGGGCTTCAGCCCCTGAGGTGGCAGCCCCGCGTTTTTCGCCGTCCACACCATCCCCGTCTCTTTTCGAATCATCGGATCGCATCGAGAACGACACCCTCGATCGCATCCGCGCGGACATCGGTCCGAACTGCACTCGTTGCAAATTGCACAAGGCTCGCACCAACATCGTCTTCGGCGTCGGCAATCCGAAGGCGCAGCTTGTATTTGTCGGCGAAGGCCCGGGCCGCGATGAAGACGAGCAGGGCGAACCGTTCGTTGGCCGCGCTGGCAAGCTCCTTACGCAGATGATCGAAGCCATGGGCCTCAAGCGCTCCGACGTTTACATCTGCAACGTCGTCAAATGCCGACCGCCCGAAAATCGCCTTCCGGAAAAAGACGAAATCGCCACCTGCTCGCCCTATCTTCTCCGCCAGCTCGACGTCATCGCTCCCAAGGTCATCTGCTGCCTCGGCGCTTGCGCCGCGCAAACGCTGCTCAACACCAATCAGGGAATTTCTCGTTACCGCGGCGAGTTCTTCGACTATCGCGGCGCAAAATTGATCGCTACCTACCACCCCGCCTACCTCCTCCGCAATCCGAACGCAAAAGGCGACGTCTGGAAGGATTTGCAGAAAGTGATGTCCGTCCTCGGCCTCCAGCCCAAGCGCCGATAGCCTGGGCTGCTACACTATTGCCCGCCATGCCGCGCTATTGCGAAGTCGCCGTCCCCGTTCCGCTGCGCACCACGTTCACCTACGCCATACCGGAATCGCTGGACGGCGAGCCGCTCGTTGGCCGCCGAGTCGTCGTTCCCTTCGGCAAGCGCGCGATGATCGGCGTCGGACTGGCCGAATCCAAAACTGCGCCCGATGAAACGCGCGTCAAGGAAATCGCCGAGCTGATGGACCCGCTTCCGGCGCTTCCGCCCAAGCTCATCGAATTGGGCCACTGGATCAGCCGCTACTACCTCGCACCGGTCGGAGAAGCATTTCGCGCGATGCTGCCTCCTGAAATCGAGCTGCGACAGGATCGCGTCTACTCGATCAACGATAGTGGCCGCGCGTACATGCGCGATCTTTCCGAAACGGGCGAAAAAACAGACGTGGAGCGCGCCGAACTCGAAGTGCTGCGGCATTTCGATAAAGTAGATTCCTCGATTTCGTCTACCCGACTTCGGCGCCAGTCCGGTGCTAAAGCCCTCGCCGAGAAACTCGTCCATCTCGGCCATCTCACCGCGCGCGAAGCGCTCCACCGCCGCAAAAGCCGCACGCAAAAAATCGTCGCCTGGAATCCCGCGGAAGAACACGTGGCGCAAGAAGTGCTTCGTCAGGGCACGGCTTCAGCCGTGCCGAAACGCGATCCATTACCAGGGGCTTTAGCCCCTGAGGCTCGAATCCGCGAAGTTCTCACCGCCGAGCGCGGCCCGCTTCCATTGAACTTGCTCCTCGAAAAAGCTCATGTTTCCCGCGCTGTAGTTCAGCGCCTCGAAAAGGCCGGTGTGCTGCAAACGTGGGAGGAAGCGATCACGCCGGGCGAAGACCCCTGGGACACGGACTTCACTCCTCCAGCGAACGTTCTGAATGCCGAACAAAAAGCCGCGCTTGAAGAAATCTGGCGCTGGATCGTGGCAGGCGAATTCACGGCAGCGCTTCTTCACGGCGTCACCGGCAGCGGAAAAACAGAAGTCTATCTTGACGCAATCGAAGCCACGCTCTCGCGCGGCAAGACGGCCATCGTTCTCGTCCCCGAAATCGCCCTCACTCTCTGGGTTGGGCGGCTCGTCCGCGCGCGTTTCGGCAACCGCGTCGGCGTGCTCCACAGCGGCCTACCTGATATTGAACGCGCCCGCGAATGGTGGCGCGTCCGCCGCGGCGAAGCGAGCGTCGTCGTTGGAACCCGCTCCGCCGTCTTCGCCCCGCTTGAAAATCTAGGGCTGGTCATCGTCGACGAAGAGCAGGAATCAAGTTACAAGCAGGAGGAAACGCCGCGCTACAATGGGCGCGACACGGCCGTCTATCGTGCGCGTCTCGAAGGCGCGGTCGCGCTGCTCGGATCGGCCACGCCTTCGCTCGAGACTTTCCACAACGCACGCGGCGGAAAATACAGGCTGCTCAAGCTCACGTCGCGCGTCGAAAATCGACCGCTCGCCGAAGTTCACATCGTCGACCTGCGCGAGGAATTCCGCCGCCAGCACCGCGCAGCACCTATTTCGGAAACGCTCGGCACCGCGATCGCCCTGCGCCTCGAGGAAAAAACGCAGGCGATGGTGCTGATCAACCGCCGCGGCTATTCATGGTCGCTTCTCTGTCGGAGCTGCGGCGCGGTCGTGCAATGCCAGAATTGCAGCATCGCTCTGACGTATCACAAGAGCCGCGAGCGCCTCGAATGCCACTACTGCGGCTTTTCGATTCGCCCGCCCAAGCAATGCCCGAAGTGCCGTGCCGGGTACATGTACTTCGTCGGCGATGGCGCCGAGCGCGTGGACGAATATCTGCGCCAGCAATTTCCGCACGCACGCGTCGCGCGCCTCGATCGCGATACGGTGCGCACGAAACGCCAGTACCAGCAGATTCTCGGCGCGTTCGCGAAAGGCGACGTGGATATCCTCGTGGGCACGCAGATGGTCGCGAAAGGCCACGACTTTCAGCGCGTCACGCTCGTTGGCGTGGCCGCCGCCGATCTCGCGCTGGGACGCCCGGATTTTCGCGCCGCGGAACGCACGTTCCAGTTGCTCACTCAAGTCGCCGGGCGCGCCGGCCGCGGCGAGCTTTCCGGGGAAGTCCTCGTCGAAACGTACTATCCCGAGCACTACGCGATTCAGCTTGCGGCGCAGCAGGACTACGAATCCTTCTACGAAAAAGAAGCGCACTTCCGGCGGATGCTTCACTATCCGCCGTTCACCGCGCTCGCAAGCGTGCTTGTGCGCGACCGCAAAGTCGAAAACGCGGTCCGCTGGTCGCGCGCGCTCGCGGCTTGCTTTGCGCCGTTTGAAAAGCATGGGGTGAAGATTCTCGGCCCGGCGCCCGCGCCGCTGGCTCGCCTCAAGCGCGATTACCGCTTTCAATTCGTGCTGAAATCGCCGCAGCGCGCGATGCTCGGCAAATCTCTCGCTGCCGCGCTCGACTTCTGCACCGCGAAGGAAATCCCCTCCAACGCCGTGATCGTCGACGTCGATCCCACGAGTCTGTTTTAGTCGGAAGGTTTCCGGATTCGTGCCGCGACGCTACGTCGCGGGCCAAGGCGTGAAGCAGAGCGAGAAGATTACCAGCGCGACGACCGCCCATGCGCGCCGCGTGGCATCGAGCGGCTGCCAGGGGTCGTACACTGGAGGATGCCGGAATCGCAACGTCAAGATCAGCAACAGCCCGCCCCACAGATACCATACCGACATCCATTCGCCGGTCCCGCGCGTTGTCAGCCAGCCCATCAGGAGCAGCCCGAGCGACACCGCGATCGAAATGGCCCTGTGCCACCTGCTCACCAAGCTGAACATCACGTGCCCGCCGTCGAGTTGCCACACAGGCAACAGGTTTAGCGCCGTGACAAACAATCCGACCCACGCCGCGCGCGCCACAGGATTCAAAAGCAGCCAAGTCACGTCGGCGTGCGGATAAAAAGCTGCCGCGAAAAATCGAACCAGCAGCGGATGTCCAAAAATGATTGCGGCGTTGGCTTCGGCGCCCGGAACAACTTTCGACGTCGCCACCCCGTACGCCATCGCCGGCAGCGCCACCAGGAATCCGACCACGGGCCCGGACAGCCCCACGTCGAACAGCGCGCGGCGCGTCGTGATCGGCGACCGGATGCGAATGAACGCTCCGAACGTTCCAAACAAATTGGGAGCGGGAATGAAATACGGATAGCTCACGTCGATCCCGTAAGATTTCCCTGCGAAATAGTGCCCGAGCTCGTGCGCGAGCAGAATGGCCATCAGCGTGAACGAAAATGGAATGCCCAGTGCCAGCATCGCAGGATGACGGTACGGCAGCGTCATGAGCGCGAGCAGATCTTGATTGTCCGAGAATGGTTCGCGATTTTCCGCGTACGATCGCGCAAATTCCGAGCCGACCGAGAGCGTCGAAATTACAGTAAGGAGGAACAGCACGAGCGCAGGCCACAGCGGCCGCCGCCGTCGCGCATACGCCGGCATCTCGAATGGCGGCGCATAGCGCACATCGAGAATTTCGAGCGGCGCGATGCCGCGATCGCCTTCAGCGCTCATGTGTACGCACTTGTCCGCGGTTTCATCACGAGTTGGATGCACGTGCCTCTCAGCACGTCTCGCCGACGCGAACGATCACTGCTTCGCGGCTGAAGCAGGAAGCGCCTGAAGCTCTTTGCCGGGCTTAAAACGGACCGCCTTCCCGGGCGGAATATTGACTTGCTGTCCCGTGCGCGGATTGCGTCCGATGCCGGTCTTGCGCGGCTTCACGTTGAATACGCCGAAACGGCGGAGTTCGATGCGGCGCCCGGTGCCGAGCGCCGTTTTCATCGCTTCGAAAACTGTTTCGACCGCTTGTTCGGCTTTCGTGCGCTTAATGTTTGGATTCTTCTCTACGATAGCGTTTACGATGTCGAGCTTGATCACAACACCCTCCGGAACGGCCCCCGAACAGGCTGGAACCCCATGCTAGTCAGCAGTTTGCAGGTTGTCAAGCATCGCCCCGTGTAATACACTGCGCGATTCCGGCGATCCGGCGAGGATCGCCGTCCTGAAGCGAGTGCCCTTCCTCGCTGAAGGACCTCTCGTTCGGTGTTTCTCTTCACGAACCATCGCCATCAGAGAGAACCGCGAAAAATGCTGCGTCGAACGATTCGCCTTTAGGAGGCCCGCATGCCGGTGAAGTCGGACAGATGGATTCGCAAGATGGCGCTCGAGCACAAAATGATCGAGCCGTTTGAAGACCGCCAGGTGCGCGAGGGCGTCATCAGTTATGGCGTCTCGTCCTACGGCTACGATATGCGCGTGGCCGACGAGTTCCGCATCTTCACTAACGTGAACTCCACGACCGTCGACCCGAAACATTTCGACGCGAAATCCTTCGTCGAGTTCAAAGGCGCGGTCTGCATCGTGCCGCCGAACTCTTTTGCGCTCGCGCGCTCGGTCGAATACTTCCGCATTCCCCGCAACGTGCTCACGATCTGCGTCGGGAAATCGACCTACGCTCGCTGCGGTATCATTGTCAATGTCACGCCGTTCGAGCCCGAATGGGAAGGCTTCGTCACGCTCGAGATCAGCAACACCACGCCGCTGCCCGCCAAGATTTACGCCAACGAAGGCCTCTGCCAGGTCGTCTTCTTCGAATCCGACGATGTCTGCGAAGTCTCCTACAAGGACAAGAAAGGGAAGTATCAGTCCCAACAGGGAATCGTTCTCCCGAAAATCTGACAGTCCCACGCGGATTCTCACTCTGAGACATCAGCGCAATCGAAAACTGCTTCGTACATCGGCCGATTGCCTCCTCGCTTCACCTATCGTTTTTGGTATCCAGCGTGAGCGCCGTCACAAGCGCTCGTGACATCACTCACAGAGCCTTTTTCTCCTCTCCGTTACTTTAGCGCGCGATCAACGCGGTCGCTCAAGGGTTCAACTTCCCGGCTGCGTTGACCCATTCGGTGCTCAGGGGCTACTTGGCCGTGCTCCATCGAGCAATTCGCTAAATAAGGGGAGGAGATGAAATGAATAGAGTGAATCAGCAGTGGCTCAAGGTGATTCTCACAGGTGCTGCACTGGTCGTGCCTTTCTTGGCGACCAGCGTGCGCGCGCCGAACGCCCACGCCGTTCCCAGTTACTCACGCCAGACAGGCTTCCCGTGCCGCTCCTGCCACACCACGCCGCCCGAACTCACGCCGCTCGGACGCCAGTTCAAGCTCAACGGCTACACGATTACCGGCATGCCGGTTACGAAGGCCGAGAAAACTTCACGAGAAGCCGGGCTGACGCTGCTTCAGAATCTGCCGCTTTCGGTCTTTTTCGAGACCTCGTACACCCAAACCAACAAAGTGCAGCCGGGCACGCAAAACTCCAGCTTTGAGTTTCCGCAGGACGTTTCGCTATTCGTGGCGGGAGCATGGGCGCCGCACCTCGGGAGCTTCGTGCAATTCACCTACGACACTCAGGACGACCACTTCAGCTGGGATCAGACCGACATTCGCTATGCCAACTCGCGAAAGAACCTGTTCGGCAAGAGCTTCATCTACGGCCTCGATCTCAACAACACGCCGGGCGTAGAAGACCTGTGGCACACCACGCCTGCGTGGGGCTATCCGTTCATCGCGGACGATCAAGCGCCTACGCCGGCCACTGCCACGATTATCGACGGCACCCTAGCGCAGGACGTGGCCGGATTCGGCGCCTACGGCATGTGGAACGATCACCTCTATTTCGACGTAACTGGCTACCGCTCCGAGCACATCGGATTCGGACAGCCGAATTCCGGCAGCAATAGCGAACCCGCCGCGTACAACATCCACGGCCTCGCTCCGTATTGGCGCGCCGCGTGGCAGCAGACTTGGACGAACAACTACCTCGAAGTCGGCACTTACGGAATGTTCATGAGGTCGACTCCGGGCGCCGTCGTTGGTCCCTCGTCTGAAGACGCCGGCACGCTCACGGACAATTACGTCGACACTGCCTTCGACTTCCAATACGACCGCACGCTGCCGCGGTTCCGCAACGACGTTCTTTCGATCCGTGGCACCTACATCCATGAGAACTCGGCATTGAATGCGACCGCAGCTATGGTGGACCTGGACCGGCTACGGCACCAACTCAACACGGTGCGGGCGAACGCTGAGTACCACTTCGGCGACCGCTTCAGCGGTACATTCGGCTGGTTCAACACGACCGGCACGCGCGATTTCGGGCTCTACGGAGCTGTTGACCCAGTCAACGGCAACGTGAGCGGCAGCCCGGCCAGCAGCGGATACATCTTGAACTTGTCCTGGTGGCCGACACAAAACGTCGATCTCGCGGCGCAGTACACCGGGTACTTTAAGTTCAACGGGCTTACGACGAACTACGTTGGCGGCGTGCCGGCGTCGGAACTGCTTCCGCGAAACGCCTCCGACAACAACACGCTGTACATACTTGCTCGGTTCTTGTTCTAGCGAATCGGTCTCCCCTCGGCCAAGTAACGTCGCTGGCCGGGCTCGCTCCTCCACGCGGGCCCGGCTGGCGGCGAAGCGGAAGCCGCGAGGAGAATCCGCTGAGACAATTGCGGACTCTTAGAAAAGAGGAGCAAAAGCTATGAAGAGATTCGGAATGGCTTTCACGACCGTAACTGTGGTGCTGCTCATCGCCGGCCTTGGCGCGAAGGTAATCGCGCGGCCGGCTGATACTGGCGGCATCTCTGGCACGATCCACTTCCAGGGCAAAGCGCCGACGCTGCGTCCGATTTCGATGGAGAAGGATCCCGTCTGCCTATCGCAACAGCCTGAGCCCGTGCTGTCGGAAGACGGCCGCGTCAATTCGAACAACACCCTGCCCAACGCGTTCGTCTACATCTCGAAAGGCACGGGCAATCTGTCCGGTCACGTTCCCTCGAATTCGGCGACGCTCACGCAGAAGGGATGCATGTTCCAGCCGCACGTGATGGGAATTATGGTCGGCCAGCCATTGCAGGTCGTCACGGACGATCCGACCGCGCACAACATTCACGTCGTCGCCACGAAAGGCAACCGCGACTGGAACGTTACGCAGCAGCCCGGCACGCCGTCGTTCACCACGCGCTTCTCGGAGCCGGCGGTCATGGTGCCGGTGCACTGCAATATCCATCCATGGATGGAGGCTTTCATCGGCGTCGTGACCAATCCGTATTACGCGGTCACCGGCAACGATGGAACCTTCTCGATCAAAAACGTGCCGCCCGGCGACTACACGCTTTCGGTGTGGACCGCCACGTTCGGAACGCAGGAGCGCTCGGTCACCGTCCGCGCGGGCGAATCGGCGAGCATCGATTTCACTTTCACCGGCCAGTGATGCGCCGCACGGTGCAGCACCGGCTGCGCGAAATTTGGCGTCGCTAGCAGCAAACGCGAACGGGGCCTCTCATCCGCCTGATGCATGAACCCCTGCATGCATCGGAGATGACGGGCCTTCGTTCTTCCGCGCCTATGGCTCGGGCGGCGCGTCCGCTGTGTAGCCGTTCGGATAAAAGTGATTCGCGGTGATGTACGGCAGGAATCGCGCGCCGAACCAGATCGTGTTGTTCTTCTCCACCTCGACCTTCGGCAGGCTCCAGTTCATTTGCGGTTCGGGATAGTAGGTGAACTTCTGTGTGTCAGGATCGTAGCGCACGAGCGAATTCTGCGGCTGATCGGTAATCCAGATTTTGTCGGTCTTGTCCGGCCAGACGTCGTAGGGATTCGCACCCTGCGTCGGCATTTTGATCTCCGTCATTTTTCCGGTCGCAGGATCGAGCCGCCCGACGATTCCCGTCGTGTACTCCGAGAACCAGACGATTCCCTTCGAGTCCACTCCAAGTCGCCGGATCTGTCCCCACGATGACGGCGCGTAGTATTCCGTGTACTCCTCCGTCTTGGGATCGAATTTCGTCACGTGGCCCTTGCTGTATCCGGCGCCCCAAATCGTGTTGTCCACGGGATCGACCGCGAGCCCGTAAATCAGATTGTCCGGCGTCGGCGTCTGCCACTGATGCACCACGCGCGTCTTCGCATCGAGCTCGCCCACGCCGCCCGGCCCCTTCACCATGCCGAACCAGATATTGTCGTCCTTATCCGTCGCCACCTGGAGCATCCCGCCCCGGCGCGGCGTGTAGTGACGAATCTGTTTTCCCGTCTCCGGATCGAGCTCGCCCAGCTGCCCGCCGGTAATTTCGGCCCAATAGACGTGTCCCTTGCTGTCCGTCGTGATTCCGTGCATGAACACGTATGTCTCCGGCCCCTTCATCGGATAGACCTTGTAGCGCTTGTTCGGATCGAGCTCCTTCGGGTCGAGATGAACCATCGCGTTCGCCGTCGGATTCGCGTACCAAATTCCGTCCGGCACGATGAACGGATCGTGCAGCAGTTGCGGCAGCGCGCGGCCGCCCGGCGTCGAGGATTCCTGCGCCGTCACGCCGTCGATTTCGTTCGCGCCGATCACGTTTCCGCGAAACGGTGGCCGCGGAAAATTGTCGGGAATGTCGTACGCGACATAGATTGCCTTCGCGAGTGCATTCTCGTCGATGATCGGCGGATCGACTTTCAGCCGCTTGTCCGGCGTGCCGGGACCGAAATTCGTCGCGAGATATTCCGCAATCTGATTTTTCTCCGCGCCGGTGAGATAGGTGTGGCCGAGATTCGTATCGAACGGATTGTCGGTCGGCCCGGTTTCCGTCATTCGCGCGATTCCGATGCGGTAGCCTTCCTTGGTGCGGTGCATCGTGCCGAACTCCGGCCCGTGGCAGCCGGTGCAGTTCTTCTTCAGCAGATCGCGCCCCGGCCCGGGCGGATAGAGCTCGTCCATCGAGTTGACCCAAACCGTGTTCGCCGCGACGCCAGGCCCGCCGGCCGCCGCCATCATTCCTTCGGTCGACGCGCCCTGCGTTCCGCCCGGCCCGCCGCCAATTTTCTTGATGGCGATGTCCGCAGTCTTGTTCTCGCCGGGAGCGAGATCGATCCGCAGCGTTGGCGACGCGTATCCGCGCTCGAGCACCATCACGTCGTACGAACCCGGCAGCGCCTGCGGCACCGTGTAGTGGCCCTTCACGGTGAAAACCGTGTACCAGAGCTTGTAGGTCAGGTTGTGAACCGTCACGCGGAATCCGACGACCGACCCTTGATCGGACGTCACCGTGCCCGACAGTGATCCGCGCACTGACGCGGCCATCGGACCCGGCGTGGCTATCTGCGCGCGCGACGCAATTCCGGCAACCAGCAGCGCGCCCAGCAAAATCAATCCCGGCGCGATGCGCCACTGCTTCATCTGTTGTCTCATTGTTCCACCCCCGTCAGCGGACGCGAGCGTACCAATCACCGCTTGCTCGCGCAAGCGGCGCTGACAATTCGATCGGGATTGTCATCCCGAGCGAGGCCGCCGGCCGGCCGACGAGGGATCTGCTTTTCCCCTAGTGGCACAAATGCTCGCCTCTGTGCGCGCAGCTAACGACTAGCTTCCCTGCAGCGAAGCCAAGTAATCGCAGAGATGCTTGATGCGCAGTTTGACGATCTTCTCGTTCTGCTTGTCGTAGTAGCGGAAGATGGGGCCCCACGTGGGCATTTCCGACGAGCCGTGCGACGGGAATCCCGGCCCGAATTCGAGGACGTTCGACACGTAGTCGTACGGAAACTTGCCGTCGTGGCGCTTGGCGAGCGTGGTCAAGTCGGGCGGAGGCACTTTGAGAGCGGCAGCCATCGGGCCGTGGCCTTTAGCGTCCGCGCCGTGGCACGTGGCGCAGTACTGCTTGTACATCAGGCGCCCGGACGGGACGTAGGTCGGCGGAAGCTGCGTTTCGTTGATTGCCGGACCCGCTCCGGCAATGCAAGCGATCAAAAGCAACACCACACCTGCGACGATCACGCGCTGCGCGGCCATGATTGGCTCCTGGAATCTGCGCTTCACATTATTCTGACTGCCCTCGCAAATCAATAGCGCCGCTCTACTCGAAGTACAGCACGCCAATCAGGAGATTGGCGTTCCCAGGAAGTGCGCGCTGCTCCAGCGCCAATTCTCGGCCTTGGCAACGAATCCAGCCTTCACGGGATTCAGGTGAATGTACTGGATCGTCTTTGTCAGATGTCGCTCATCTCGGATATAGCGGTCCCAATATTCTCTGTGCCAAACAGGAATGATGGGGTCTTGGCCACTGTCGCGCCTGTAGTCGCAGATTTTGCGCGACGTGTACTTCTTCCACGAGGCTACGATCTTCGCGACCGTCCACGGCCCGGTCGGTTGGAAGAGAGAATGCACATGATTGGGCATCACGATCCACGCCAGTAAGCGGTAACGCCGCGCGTCAAAAGTCAGCAACGCTCGTTGCACCATGTCGGCGATCGACGGTTGGCGCAAGACGCAAGACCCATGACCGGCGTCGATCCACGCTTCGATTCGCTTGCGGCGTTCGACGTCGCGTTTCTCAGAAGGAAAAGTCTTCAGCTCCGATTCCAATCGCTGCAATGCCGATTGCGGCAGGCTATCCGCGAGATGAAACGTCACATGCTGGATGGTCGCGGCGCCTTCGAAATGCGGCAAATATCCGCGGCTGTGCCAACCGAGACCCCTGGGAACGCCATTCTCCTGAATGGCGGCTCCTCGCATGGGTTCCTGTTTCCACGCCATTCCCGTGTTAGGCACACTGTGAATGGTGCACGCTCCCTGGGAACGCCATTCTCCTGAATGGCGGCTCTTTGCATGGGTTCCTGCCTCCACGCCATTCCCGTGTTAGGCACACTGTGAATGGTGTCCACTATACATCGGCTGCTCGACTGCCAGCGGAATCTGTCATCCCGAGTGAGTCCGCCGCTTCCTGGCGGACGACGAGGGATCTGCTTTGCCTCCGTAGCACAACCAGTCGCCCGTCAATTGCGAAACTGCGCTACGCTCTCGTCATGCAAAAGCCCGGCATCGCGATCGATATTCCTGGATTTGGGAAGCGCATGATCCGCACGATCATCAGCGACTACACCGGCACGCTCTCGCTCCACGGGAAATTGACGGCGGGAGTAAAGCCGCGTCTGCTGCGCCTGCAAAAATTGCTCGATGTGAGAATCGTGACAGCGGACACCTACGGCACCGCGCGGAAGCAGCTCAAGGGAATCGCCGAGCCTCACATGCTGCGAAAGAAACGGCAGGACGTCGTCAAGCGCGATTTCGCGAAGAAATTCGATCTGCGCCACGTTGCCGCATTCGGCAACGGGAATAACGATCGCCTACTCCTGCGCGCGGTGAAAAAAGCGGGAGGCATCGCCATCGCCGTCGACAACGGCGAAGGCTGTGCTGTTGATTCGTTACGCGCCGCGAATATCTTCATCTCCGGCGCCGCCAATGCCCTCGATCTGCTGCTGCACACGAACGCGATCAAGGCCACGCTGCGCGTTTAGCAATATCACGCGGTTCGTGTGCTCGTAGCGAGGCGAGACCATTGTCTCAGCCCTGGGCGTCGGGGTCTTGAACTCGTATAATTACGTAATATGCTGGTAATAGCAGCCTGAGTGCGCCGACTGCAGTGACACCGGCTCCTCGATAGGGGCAAGATGAAATTACGCGAAGTAGTGCTGCTGGGAATCATGGTGTCTCTATCGGCGACGGCTGCTGCTGCACAGGGGTCGCGTAAGCCGATAACCAACGCAGATGTTGTGAATCTCACGAAGTCGGGCGTCAGCGAACAGACAATCATCCTAATGATCCGGAGTGGAACGCCACAATTTGACGTCTCCGCTGACGCAGTGATTGATCTAAAGAAGCAGGGAGTCTCCGATGCGGTTCTGAACGCGATGCTTACCGCTTCGGCAGCAGCCGCCACCGCAACCGGCACCCAACAACAGGACTGTTCGGCGTCGCTAAATGCAGCACTAGCCTACTATGGTCCTCCGGATAAGCTAGCATCCGTGCAATCTGTCCATTGGCACGGCAGCGAGACCATCACCGGAAATTCCAGGACTGCCTCCTACGAAGTCGATCGCGTTGTAGTGCTTCCCTCAAATCTCTACATCTCTCTTCAGCAGCCGAATGGCGGAGGCCAGAAGCTCGTATTCACTCCGGCGTTTAACTATCTGGTCTCAGGAAAAATGACGACGGCGATCCCGGATTCCACTTTGCAAGAACTTCTTTCGGGAACAAGGCTTGATCCTCTTTACGTTGCGCAGCATCGCGATCGTTACAATTGCACCGCTGGCGGGAGTCAACAGGTAGGTAATGTTAATGCTACGAGGCTACATATCAATGGCGATGGTGCGGAAGGCGAATGGGTCATTGACCCGGCGACGGGTCGCCTGTTGAAAATTGTTGTGAAGACGGGTGTCGACGAAAGCGTGACCGACTTTTCGGATTGGCGGCAGATGAACGGAATGAATGTGCCATTCTCGCTTCACAACGTGAAGGGTGGCGTCACAACGGAAGTCAGCATCGCAGACTACGCCGTAAATGGCGACTCGGACGCAAGCTACTTCCAGAGGCCTGCGGGCGAGCCTGAAGCTGCGCTCACGTTAAAGGTCCTGCAGTCCGAGTCGGTCCCTTACGTTGTCCAGACGAACGGCGGTATATCAACGAATTGCAGCATCACCGGATCAACCTACACTTCGATGAACTCGTCAACGTACGGGAATACTACCTCTGGCACAGCGACGACCACACCTAACCTTCAGATGAATTGCAACTCTTCTCAGAACACGTTTCGCTGGGCCCACGTGCTAAACGCTATGTTCGTCGAAGCATCTGACGGCAACGCTTACATCATCGCCTGCGATCGAGCGTGGAGATGGTCAAAGTGCACGCCGCTTAGGGCAGGAGACACATTTCTAGCGCGTCGCTCCGACAAGGGTTTCGTCGTGCAATCTGTGAATAGCAAATCCAAGGAGCAGGAAGCTACGTACAGCATCCTGCAGTCGAAGTCCCTGCGCGACTAACTCGCCCGTCGCGGGGTCCACAGTTTTTCACGCTTGTTGAGTTCGTCACCGCCCACAACCATCTAGGCATAGTCGAAAGAAGAGACCCCACCCTTTGCTAGGGCAAAGGATGGGGCACGCGGCGAAGAGTGCTGGGCTAAAGCCCAGCGCTACATTGAAACCTCCAGAGAAGAGCGTCGGCTTCGCTCAGGGCAAGCTGGCGCTACGAGCAAGGCAGGTCCCCATGCCTTTGCTTCGCAAAGGATAAGGCGCCCCGCCGGGGCTGAAGCCCCGCTTGATTTAGGGCGCAATTTCGCGGGCCTGAAGGCCCGGGCTTCCACACAAGAAGAATGCTGGGCTAAAGCACAGGGCTAAGTTGAAACCTCCAGAGAAGAACGTCGGCTTCGCCCAGGACAAGCCGGCGCTACGAAAGCAACAGCAGATCCCTCGGTGGGCGAGATACGCCCACCTCGGGATGACAACAGTCGGGCACGCGACGCTCTAGAGTTCGCGAGATTGCATCTTCCGGTTTCGAGCTTCTTCACTTCCCGGTGACTGGATTCGGGTAGTGATAGGGCGGGACGTAGACGTCCGGGTAGAGCTTGTAGACCTCCGTCGGAGGACGGTCCGGAGGAAAACCGGGAATCGGTCCCGGCGGCGGATCGCCGCCCTTGTCCCAGCCCTTGTAGTAATCGGAGTAGTAGGTGAAATACGCGTGGAGCTTGCTGATCTTCCAGATGCCGTCTTCTTTTCTGTATTCGTTTTCGTAGGTGGCTTCGCCCCACTGCGCGCGCTGATTGAGCACGCCGACCTGCATGATCGCGCGCCAGCGTCCTTTGGCGGTGAGGCCGTCGGGAGCGATATCGATTTTCGGCTGCAGCTGCATGTGATTGAACAGCGTGCCGTATTTCAAATCGGGCAGCTTGTGCATGTAGGCGCGGACGCGGTCCTGTCCGACGAAGACGCCGCGCAGACCGATTTCGAGCGTCGCGTCTTTGGTGAAGAGATCGGCGACCTCGTCCCATTTGGCTTTGTCGACGTAGTAGCCGTAGGAGGTCTGCAGGTTGGAGATCGCGACGTAGTCCTGCGACGCCTGCGCCTGCTTCTTAACCGCCTCGAGTTCGGTCTTGAGCGCTGCGACCTCGGCGGCGAGGTCTTTGGATTTGTCGACGTCGGCGGACGGAGTCGGCCCGGCGAGTTTTTCCGCGTCGTCGCTGGCGTCGCCGTCCGCAGCGAATGCGGGGCGCGCGGAGAAGATGAGCAAGAGCGCAAGCAAGAATTGCAGAGTTCGGATTTTCATTTGAAGTGCACCTCCTCGGTTTCAGGTTTCGTCAAATTTCAATTCCAACAGGGATCCTTCGACCCCCTTCGGTCGCTCAGGATGACGATCCTGGTCGGATCGTCATTTCCCTGTCACCCATTCGACTCGTCCGCCGCGGCGGACTCGCTCCCTTCGTCCCTCAGGGCAGGCAGGGTCACGAACCTCATCGGTTCGTGACCGGATTCTTGTAGTGATACGGCGGAACGAAAACGTCCGGATAGAGTTTGTAAGCGACGGTCGTCGGCTGATTCGGCGGCAGGCCCTGAATCGCACCGGGAGCCGGATTCCCGCCTTGGTCCCAGCCCTTGTAGTAGTCGACGTAGTAGGTCATGTAGTAGTGCAGCTTCTTGATCTTCCAGACGCCGTCCTCTTTCGCGTATTCGTTTTCGTACGTTCCCTCGGCCCACTGCGCGCTGCGGTGCAGCATGCCGAACTGCTCGAAGGCGCGCCAGCGTCCCTTCGCGGTGAGCCCGTCGGGAGCGATGTCGATTTTGGGCTGCAGCTGCATGTGATTGAACAGAGTGCCGTATTTCAGATCGGTCAGCGTGTGGAGATACTGGCGGACGCGATCCTGTCCGACCCAGACGCCGCGCAAGCCGATTTCGAGCGTGCCGTCTTTGGCAAAGAGATCGGCGGTCTCGTCCCACATGCATTTATCGACGTAGTAGCCGTAGGCATCCTGCAGATTCTGGATGGCGAGATAGTCCTGCGAATTCTGGACCTGCTTTTGGAGATCGGCGACCCGCGATTTCAGATTTTCGAGTTCCGATGCGTCGCGCTTGTTTCCGGCGGCGAGAGCGTACGCCACCGGAATCAGCAGCAAAAGCGCCAGCAGAATTCGCAATGCCTGCGTTTTGAATGGAACCACATTCCCCCCTCGGGCGCGCGGGGCCACGAGCCCTCCGAACTGCACGAATCGGACGGGAGAGTATCAACGCGAGGCGAGGGAGGCAAGCTGCTGATGCGACGAGCATCGACATCCGGAGCGAGATGCGAGAGCCAACCGGATTTTCGCAGGGCTGAGGAGGGGTCCTTCACCCGGCTAACAACGCCGGGTTCAGGATGACGACGCTGGTCGCGTCGTCAGATGACAATCCTGATCGGATTGTCACTTCACGATCGGCGAGACGTTGCCCCACTTGCCGGTGAAGACGAAATCGGTGAGCGGCTTGCGCTGCCGTGTGCCGGTTTCGTTGTCGCGCAGGCGGCCTTCAGGGAGCGTCATGGGATCGCCCGGATAGCCGATGGCGAAACCGGCGACGGCTTCGAAATCCGGCGGGATGCCGAACACTTCACGGGCCTTGTCGGGCAGGATGCCGGCCATCTGATGGACCTGGAAGCCATGCGAGGTGGCCTCGAGCGCGAGCGTGGCCGAGGCAGCCCCCACGTCGTGGAAGGCGTGCCGGTTTTGAGAGCCGTCGTGCGGCATCTTGTGCGCGGCCACGCTGAGCGCGACGGCGGAGGCGTTCTTCGCCCAGCCCTGATTGAATTCAACGAACGTGCTGAGGACTTTCTGGAAATTTTCGGGCTCGTCTTTGGTGGCCACGATGTAATACCAGGGCTGCGCGTTGTAGGACGACGCAGCCCAGCGCGCCGCCTCGAAAAGGCATTTGAGTTCGCGAGGCGGAATGGCGCGCGGCTCGAAGGCGCGGGGGCTCCAGCGATGGCTGATCACATCATGGACCGGCACCGCCGATGGAGCGGGCCTCTTGCGTTCCGGCATCTTTCCTCCTTGAAATGGACGGATATTAAACCACGAATCGGATGCGGGCGCACCGTCCGCAGATTCACGGATGAACCACAAGTTTGGCGATGTGGCTTAGGCGGCTTTCGGCGCGCGGGAAGAATCGATCGAATAGGCGCCGGCGCCGTATGTCGCGAGAATCAGCAGTCCGCCCATGATCGCCAGATTTTTTTCGAAATGAATCATGGGGTCGAGCCGGTCCATTCCTTGAAAGGCCCAGAAATTGTGAAAGAGCAAAGTCGTCGGAATCAAATACAGAAACAGAATCCACGAAGTAAATCGCGTGAAAAGCCCGAGAAGAATTGCGAGGCCGCCGACCAATTCGATTACGAGCGCGACGCCGAGCGCGGCCGCCGGCATCGGAAAATGCTTCGCGGCGAGCATTCCCTCTTCCATCGAGAAGCCGGTGATCTTGCCGATTCCACCCAGAACGAAAACGACGCTGATCAGGATTCGTCCCAACAGGGGCACGACGCTGCCGGAAGAATTCGACATTTCGATTTCTCCTTTTTGTGCGAGGGATCTTACTCCGGGACCGGATTCTGGAAACGCGTTGTAACCGAATTCGCGTCCCGAAGCAAGCGCCGGGAATCGGCCGCTTCCGTTCAGGCCAGATCAAACAGCAGAACTTCGGACGGCTCGCGAGATTCGACGCGGAGATCGGTTTGATCCGAAACAGCCGCGCCATCGCCGGTCTTGAGTTCGGTGCCGTTGAGCTTCACGGCGCCGCGCGCGACCTGCAGCCACGCGTGGCGGCCGGGAGCGAGCTGCTGCTTGGCCTCCGAGCCCTTATCAAGACGCGCGATGTAGAGGTTCGCGTCCTGATGAATCGTGATCGGCGCTTCTGGCCCGGCGACGAGGTTGAACTTGCCGCGCAGGTCGGCGTCGGAAAACGAGAGCTGGTCGTAGCCGGGATCGAGACCTCGGCGCTCCGGCAGAATCCAGATCTGCAGCAAGTGCGCCGGATCCTTCTGGGACGGATTGAATTCACTGTGCAGGACGCCGCGGCCGGCCGTCATGTGCTGCAGCTCGCCCGGGCGAATCACACCGTGGCCGCCGGTGTTGTCGCGATGCTCGATCGCGCCTTCGAGAATCCAGGTGAGGATTTCCATGTCGCGATGCGGATGCGTCGGAAATCCCGCGCCGGGCGCGACGACGTCTTCGTTGATCACGCGCAGCGATCGGAATTGCGTGTGCTCGGGATCGTAATACTGGTCGAACGAAAATGTGAAACGGGAATCGAGCCACGAGAGCTTGTTGTGGCCGCGCTCCTCCGATGGTCGGACTTGAATCATGGTCGTGCTCCAGACCTGGGCGCACAACAGAAAGGGCGGGTTCGAAACCCGCCCCGGCAGCCCACTTTTGGTTATCGAAGCAGTTAGATGCGCTTCGACAAATTTGGATTCGAGCGGGCGCTACGGCTTCTGCGTGGGCCGCAGAAGTACTTCGCTGATAAAGCTCTGAGGCGCCTGCGTGAGAATCATCTCGACCGCGTGAGCCACGTCTTCCGGCTGAAGCATTTTCTCGGCGTTCTTCGCGGAATGAGGCGAGAAGTCGGTAGCGACCGAGCCGGGGCAGATGGCGCAAACGCGGATATTGTAGGCGCGCAAGTCTTCGGCCATGCACTGCGTAAGCCCGAGCAGACCCCATTTCGACGCGCAGTAGATACCACCTCCGGCGAAGGCGTTCTTACCGGCGAGAGAGGCAATGTTGACGATATGCCCACTTCGGCGCTGGATCATGCCGGGCGCGACAAGGCGGCTCAGCAGGAACACCGCTTTCAAATTGGTGTCTAATACTGCGTCCCAGTTCGCTTCGGCGGCGTCCTGGACCGGAGCGAAATATCCGATCCCCGCGTTATTGACGAGAATCTCGATGGGGCCGAGCGACTCTTCGGTCTTCTTGACGAGCGAGGCCAGATCGGAGGGGCGAGTCACGTCCGTCGGAATCCCGAGCGCCGGAATGCCTGCGCGGTCGAGTTCGGCGGCGACAGCCGCGAGTCGCGCGGAGTCTCGCGCACAAAGTGCGAGCTTTGCGCCCATGCGGCCGAGCGTCCGCGCGATCGCGAGGCCGATCCCGCGGCTCGCTCCCGTAACGAGCGCGATTTTTCCCGCGAGTGCTGTGTCAGACATGGAAGGTAATCCCGACGAGGCGACATGCCGCGCGGATGGCACATCTTAGCATGTGAGCGGAGGAGTCAACATTTGCGACATGTCACCGAGCTGAAATCTGCGCCAGGTTTTGGACTTGCACGGGTGAAAGCCTTTCCCTATAATCCCGTGGATTTCTGTATTTTACGCGGCGGTCCTGCAGAAGCTGCAGCCCGAAATTTGACCGATCATCCAGACCTAGTTCAGGAGGGTGGGAAGTGATCATACGATCTCATCTTAGGAATGTCGCAATCGCCGTGGCTGCACTAAGTCTTTTCTCGTTGCCGGCAAGGCCGGCCCCGCAGGCTGCGCAGCAAAGCCAGCAGCCAGGCTACACGCTTCTTGAGTACAACGCCGAGCAAGCGGCGGCAGCCGAAAAGGATCCGGCGCAGAAAATCAAGCTGCTCGACGCATTCGTCGCGCAGTTCCCGAATTCGACGCTGCTGCAGTACATCTATCAGTTCTATTACACGGCCTACTACCAACTGAAGAACTACGCCAAGGCAATCGAATACTGCGACAAGCTGATCGCGCTCGGAGACAAAGCCGACGTGGGTGTGCGTGTGCAGGCGATGCAAGCCCGCGTGCAGCTTTTCGGCCTGGCATACCCGAAGCCCGATAACGATCAGCTGACGAAGAACCGGGACGTGGCGATGCAGTGCATCAAGCTCTATCCGGATCTCAAGAAGGTGCCGAACTCGACCGTCACTGATGCACAGATCAGCGCCGGTATCACGTATCTGGAAGGGGCAGTGGGGCTAGCAAGCACGCAGTTGAAAGATTATCCGACCGCGATCGACGCGTACAAAGCGGTCCTGGCATCGAACAACAAGGATGCCGTCTCAAGCTACCGACTGGGCCTCGCGTATCTGAACTCGAATCCGCCTCAAGCTCTCGATGGTTTTTGGGAGCTGGGGCGCGCGATCGATTTGAAGATTCCCGACGATGCCAAGGTGAAAGACTATTTGCGACAGAGGATCCTCGCTTACGAGCAGCCCGGCTGCGACAGCCAGGTGGATGCTCAACTCAGCGAGCTGCTGCAACTCGCCGCCAATTCGCCGGACCGGCCCGCAACTTACTCGATACCGAGCCATGATGATCTTGCGAAGATCAGCACGGCCAGCACGATCATTACAGTGATCAACGATCTCGGCGCGGGCGGCGACAAAGCCAAAATGACGTGGCTCGCGATTTGCGGCGCAGAGTTCCCGCAGGTCGTGGGCAAGATCGTCGACATTCAGAAGTCCGACAACTACATCGACTTCATGGTGTTCACGAGCGACAACGCGGACCAAATGCAAAACGCCACGACGTCGAATATGGACGTGAAGGTCTGGACGTCTACGCCCCCAGCTGGCGCCGGGGCTGCCGCAGCGCAGATCACTCCGCAGCCCGATGTGGCGCGGTTCCAGAAGGAGGATCCGATCAGTTTCGCGGGAGCGCTCGTGAGCTACGACCCGTCGCCCTTTCTGATGCACTGGGACCAGGTAAAAGTCGATCCGACTTCGATTCCTGCTCTGGAAAAGGCGGGAGGGGCGAAGCGGCCAGTCCACAAGCCGGCTCCAAAGCCGTAAGGCGACTAAACGACAGGCAAGAAGTTTCGAACCCTCGAGTGGCCGGTCCGAGATGGGACCGGCCATTTTGTTTTCAGGCGCGAAAGGTGTTCCGATGCCGGTCAGCGTCGCGCGGCCGAATCCAGGTGATATTGAGAGATTTTGCGGCTGAGGGTGTTGCGGTGAATTCCGAGCACCTTGGCGGCTCGGCACTGGTTACCCTTGGCGTGTTCCAGGACGCGCTTGATGAACTTCTTCTCGAACTCGGTGAGCGCTTCTTCGAGCAGGATTCCGCGATCGACCAACATCCCCACCAGCGATTCCAGTTGCTCTTTCAAGTGTGCACGCTCCGCAGTGACGCCCGGAAACGAAGATCCCCAAGTGTTCAGTCGAGTGCGTGGCCGGTGATGCGCTGATAGGCTTCTCGGTACTTATCCCGCGTGGCCGCGACGACCTCCGGCGGAAGCGCCGGAGCGGGTGGCTGCTTATTCCAGCCGATGCGTTCGAGGTAGTCGCGGACGTACTGCTTGTCGAAGGACGGCTGCGCCTGCCCCGGCTTGTATTGATCGGCCGGCCAGAAGCGCGATGAATCCGGAGTGAGAGCTTCGTCGATCCAAACCAGGTGCGGGCCGAGAATGCCGAATTCGAATTTCGTGTCGGCGATGATGATTCCGCGCTCGGCAGCGTGTTTTACGGCGCGCGTGTAGAGCGTCAGGCTGACTTCCCGCAGCTTTTCGGCCAGCGGACCACCGATGCGCGCTACCGTTTCGTCGAAGGTGATGTTTTCATCGTGGCCGGTGGTCGCTTTTGTCGAGGGAGTGAAGATCGGCTCCGGCAGGCGATCGGACTCGCGCAGCCCTGCGGGCAGTTGGATACCGCAGAGAGAGCCGCTTTTCTGATACTCCTTCCAGCCCGAGCCGGAAATGTAGCCGCGCACGACGCATTCAATCGGAATCGGTTCAGTCTTGCGGACCAGCATCGCGCGGCCCTTGATTTCGTCTTTGATGTGTTCGAGCTCGGGCGGGAAAAATTTCGAGGCGACGACGTGGTTCAGCACGACGTCTTCCAGATAATCGAACCAGAAGAGCGAAAGCTGCGTCAGGACGCGGCCCTTATCGGGAATCGGCGTGGGAAGAACAACGTCGAATGCCGAAAGGCGATCAGTGGCGACTATGAGGAGCAGGTCGTCGAGCGCGTAGATGTCGCGCACCTTTCCGCGACCTTGAAGCTTGAGTCCCGGAAAATCTGTCTGTGAAACGACGGCTTGCATCGGCGAAGCTGCCACGTGCTTTCTATCCTCGAGTGAAGGGAGGGCGCCATTCTAGCGCAGGGTCAGTCGTTGTCAATCGGTAAGAGTGCGCATTTCAATTCGAAATTTCGATTCGATTGCGCACGAAAGACTTGATAGCGCGCAACGCGTCCGGAGGAACCGTTGTCGTCAGGCGGCGTTGCTGGCGGTGGCGGCCTTGTTCGCGGGTTCCGCAGCGGCGTCGTCTTCCCACTTAACGGAGACGAGTTTTGAGACGCCGGGTTCCTGCATGGTCACGCCGTAGAGGACCGAACCCATTTCCATCGTCTTGCGGTTGTGCGTGACGACGATGAATTGTGTCTGGCTGCACATGTCGGCCAGCATTTTTGTGAAGCGGCCGACGTTGGCTTCGTCGAGCGGCGCATCGACCTCGTCGAGAATGCAGAAGGGACTCGGCTGGTAGCGGAAGACGGCGATCAGCAGAGCGAGCGCCGTGAGCGCCTTTTCGCCACCCGAGAGCAGGAAGACATTCTGCAGGCGCTTGCCCAGAGGCTGCGCGACGATGTCGATACCGGATTCGCCCGAGCTATCCGGCTCGCTCAAGCGCATTTCGCCGTGGCCGCCGCCGAAGAGCGACTGGAAGGCGGTAGCGAAGTGGGCGTTGATAATGTTGAAGGCTTCTTCGAATTTCTGGCGCGAGACTTCGTCGAGCTCGTTGATCGTGAGCTGCGTATTCTCGATCGACTGCACGAGATCGTCGCGCTCGCGGCGCAGGAAACCTTCGCGCTGCTCGCATTCCTGAAACTCTTCGAGCGCCATCATGTTAACCGGACCCATCGCCTCGACGCGCGCCTTCATCTCGTTGTAATTCGTCTCGGCGGCCGCGAGCTCTTCGCCGACGAGAAGCTGCGGCTCCTGCGCCATCATTTCTTCCGGCTGCGAGTTGAGTTCGGAAACGCAAGTCTGGCGGAGATAATCGCAATCGGAATCGTTGCGCGCCTTTTCGATCTGGCGCCGGCTGCGCTCGGCGCGAATCTCGTCAAGCGACTGGCGGCGGCCGCGCAAAGATTCGTCGAGCTGGCCGGCGCGCGAGCGTGCACCGGTCCATTCGGATTCGAGCGCGGTCTTGTGATCGGCCAAGCGAGTCTTTTCGCGGCCGAGCTCTTCGGCTTGGCGAGCAAGTAACTCGCACGAAGATTCGATTTCCCCGCGTTCAACAGCAAGGGCCGCATGCTGCTGGCACAGAGCGGCGATGCGTTCCTGCGATTGCGCCATTTCCGACGCGAGGCGCTGCTCGACCGATTCGGCGCTGGCGAGGCGCTCGGCCATTGCAGCCAGTTCTTCGCGGCGCGCGACGACGCGTTCCTGCAAAACGTGAAATTCGCTGCGCAGAACCGCAAGAGCCTCGGCGGCTCCGGCAGCTTCGGCTTCGGCAGCGGCGCGAGAGCGAACGGCATCTTCGTGCTCGGCGCGCGCTTGCTCCGCGCGGGCGCGAGCGGCTTCAGCTTCGGCATGCAGCCGAGTGATCTCGGCACGCTCGGCGGAAACGTGGTGTTCGATGCGAGCGTATTCGCGGCGAGCGTTTTCGCGCTCGTGAGAGGCGGAGACGAGTGCCTTTTCGGCTTCCATGTGCTGCACTGTCGTCGACGCGAGATGATCCTCTGCCGCGGCGATTTCGGCTTCGATGTGCGACAGCTCGGCTTGTTTCCCGCGAGCGACCGCTTCGAGGCGCGCCGCTTCGGCTTCGCGTTGGCGAAGTTCGCGCTTGAGAGCGAGCGGGCCGGCATCGCCCTTGCGTCCGCCGGAAACCATGCGGCCGTGATAGCAGGTGCCGTCGGGCGTTAGGAAATAGCTATGCGGATTGTCGCGCGCCATGCGCTCGGCGATTGCGGGCGTTTCGACCAAATACGCTGTGCGCAGCTTTTTCAGGAAATATTTTGTGTTTGGGCCGAGCGGCTCGCGGAATTCGACGAGACGGTCGAGCCGCTCGATGAAATCACCGGGCATTGACGAGCCGCGATCAATATCGGATTTGTCGATTTCGAGGCTGCCGATCGAATCGACAAAGAAGGTGGCGCGGCCGCCCATTTCATTGCGCAGAAGCGCGACACCGGCGCGGGCTTGATCGAACGACTCGACGACGATGTATTCGAGCTCGTCGCGAAGGAACTGCTCGATGGCGCCTTCGTATTGCTCTTGCACCTCGGCGTAATCGGCGAGCAACCCGACGGCGCGGAAGCCGCTCGAATGGCCTTCGCCGCTGGCGTTGAAGAGCTTCTGGACGGCGTCGGCGGTGTAGGCACGCTCGCTGAGAATCTGTTCGATCGAAGCGTGACGCGCGCGCTCGGCAGAAAGGTCCTGGCGAGCGCGTTCGAGCTGCTGCGAAGTATCCTGCTGCAATTGACGCAGACTCGCGAACCGGGACTGCGCTTCGCGGACCGCTATGGCCAAATCTTGCGCGCGCTGCTCGGATTGCGCGAATGCGGTGTCCGAGGCTTCGACGCCCACTTGGAGCGCGGCGTATTCTTGCTCGATCGAGCGCAGGGCTGCCGTGCGCTGAGACTCGGATGCGCTGTGCCGCGCAGCCGTTTCCTTCGCTTGCAGCGATTCGGCCTGAGCATGGGCCGCTTTTTCGACAAGAGCGCTTGCCTGCTGCCGCAGCTCAGCCACGCGAGTTTCGAGCCGAGCCTGTTCGGAGGTGCTGGCTGAAACGTGCTCGGTTGATTCGCGGAGGCCGGCTTCGAGCGATTCGGTGGCAGCGCGCAAAGCCGCGACGGATTCCCGGTGCTCGGCGGCTCGCTTAGCGAGATCGGAGGCGTTCAATTCGGCTTGCTCGATTTCGATCGAGAGGCGCGCGGCGCGCGAATCAAGCTGCGCCATTTGCTCGCGATTGAACGTGATTCGATTCTCGGCGCGATCGAGATCGAGCGCGGTCTGATTGAGGACGTTCTGCGTGTGGCGGAGTTCGGCGTCGAGTTCGTAGGTGCGCGCGCTCAGGCGTTCCTGCTCGCCTTCGAGTTCCTGCACCGAGCGCGATTCGCGCTGCTCGGTGGTTTCCATTTCGCGGAGTACGGCTTCGAGGCGTGCGGCTTCGGCCTCGAGATGGCCGGCCTTGCTGGCGAGAACGATTCGAAGCAGACCGCGCATCTGCTCGCGCAGTTCGGCGTAGCGCCGCGCCTTCGAGGCCTGGCGCTTGAGAGAAGCGAGCTGCTTTTCGACTTCGACCAGAATGTCGTTGACGCGCGAAAGATTTATTTTTGAGGCTTCGAGCTTGGCCTCGGCGAGGCGGCGCTTGGTCTTGTACATCGTGATGCCGGCGGCCTCTTCGATGATGGCGCGGCGGTCCATCGGCTTGGAGTTGAGGACCTGGCCGATGCGACCCTGCTCGATGATGGCGTAGGTATCGGGGCCAAGGCCAATGCCCATGAAGATTTCCTGAACGTCGCGAAGGCGGGCGACGCGGCCATTGATCAGATACTCGCTCTGTCCGGAGCGATAGAGGCGGCGGCCGACGATGATTTCGCCGGGCCGAAGATGAATTGAGGGCTTTTCGGCGCCGCGCTTTTTCCACGGTTTGCGGCCCTCGGGCGCTTCCTCTGCGCGCGCTTCCTCGTGCGGAAATTCGGTGACGGGCGAGAGTTCAGAGGGTTCGGCAATCGGGATCGCTTCCGCGGATGCTTCGGAACTGGCGTCGATCACTTTCGCGACGGCTTCAGACAGCTCCGGGTCAACGAGCGTGAGCGCGACCTCGGCCAGACCCATGGGTGGGCGCTTGGCAGTGCCGTTGAAGATGCAGTCCGACATGCGCTCGGCGCGGAGCATCTTGTGGCTCTGCTCGCCGAGCACCCAGGAGACGGCATCCACGACGTTGGATTTGCCGCAGCCGTTGGGCCCGACGATGCAGGTGACGCCCGAGCCGCTGAACGTGATCGGTGTCTTCTCGCAGAACGACTTGAAACCAAACAACTCGACTTTGCGAAGTTTCAGCACCCGTTCCCTCGCACGGTCCGCCTCTACGTGTGATGCATCGACAGTTGACGAAGCGGCTTTTGGATTTTGTACTGGAGGTGTTTCGAGACAGAAACGTTCGGAGGGTCGATATCCTTGGCCCTTCCGCCTGGCGCTACCGGATCGGCGGTTACGGGAAAACAACTTAGCATGGCACCGGAGCGGAGTAAAGCGGCGTTTTGGCCCGATTTACTAATATTGCGCAGACGTCACGGCTGCGGGCTGAGCGTCAGTCGCAGGCTACCTTCTGAGCCACCGCTCCGATCCAGACGCGCTTCGAACTGAGCGCGTGATGGACCGACCGAGGCTTACGCTCAGCCGCTTCGTCCCGGATCTTTCGAAGACTAGGCTTCGACGCGACGAGGACGAGCCATTTTCTGAGCCATAAAGAGGAGAAGCTTCTGATCCTTCGGGTTGGTCTTGCCTAAAGCCCTGCGAAACTGGTCGAGGATCTTTGCGTCCTTGCCCGAGCTTCCCCAGGCTGCGTGGTCGTCGGACTTGTGTTTCAGCAAATGAGGCAGCTTGGGAGGTTCATCACCATCGTAAAAGAACTGGTAGAGCGGGACTCCCATAGCTCTGGCGAGCTTTTCAAGGGTTTCAATGGCTGGAACAGTGTGACCGTTCTCGACACGCGAAATGTAGCAGCGAAGCAGGCCGGTGCGCTTCTCGATGTCCCCTTGCGATAGCCCCTTCTGCTCTCTCAGAGCGCGCAACCTATCGGCGATAACCATGTGTAACTCCTCGTCCACGGACTGGATGACGGTCGAATGTTGCGTCGGGCGAAAACGTCGCCCACAACGACGGGAAGAAGATCAGCACACTTCCGCCCTTTGTCTTTGTAGCGAGATAAAGCCAGACTTTCAATACCGTAGACTACTGAGTACTGGTTCCGATTACTTGTGGCGAACGTAATAGGTGCACGCATACGAGCTTTCAGTGCTTGCCCTTCGGGGAAAGGAGTGGAGCGTTGCGTGTTACGAACCTGTGCGCCATATGCAGCAAGTCGCGCAATACATCGGAATTGACACGAGGCAAGCGAACCAGCACGGCGCTGTACGGCACGTAGTGATCCGTGACGTAGTAAACATCGGGCGCTTCGGCGATAAGCTGTGCGCGATCCTCCGGATTTACGCGCACAACAAGCGAGCCGGGTTCCGCTGAACGGTTCGTCGCCTCGCACGCCAGAAGTTTTCCATTCACCTTCAACGCGACAGAACCATACGCGCTGCTAGCTTGCACGCCGGGAAGTGCAAGTCCAATTTTCCGAACGATGTCAAAATCGATCGAAGTCCTTGTCTTCTGCGAGCGCGATTTCCGGAAACGCACCTTTTTTCTTTGGCCCGCCCTGGGCATTGGCTGCCTCCGAAGGTTGATGTGGCCACGATTATCCCCGGGTGCAGGAACTGCTTCAAGTCGGAGTGCATTAGCCAGACAGGTTGAGCCGGCGAGAAACGTGATGTCCGGCAAGCCGGGAGGGCC
Source organism: Candidatus Acidiferrales bacterium (assembly GCA_035622875.1). GTDB lineage: Bacteria > Acidobacteriota > Terriglobia > Acidiferrales > UBA7541 > Palsa-295. The sequence continues at coordinate 118,780 of DASPUN010000073.1, read as the reverse complement.
GGGCTGCGCTTCGGTTTTCTCGGGCTCCTGCAAGGCGAGAGCCGCCGCTCAGGCTTTGATGTACCACGGGACGTTGATCAATACGATTCGAGTACTGCCGTGCAGCAAGATAAGCGCCTTCAACAATTCGGCGCGCTGGTTGTGGAGCGGGTAGTGATACCAGTGCCTTTCGACCAGCTCGGGAACGATGATCGCGATCTGGCGGTCTGGACATTCCTTCTCGGCTTCGAGGACGTAATCGAGAATCGGCCGGAGGACCAGCCGATACGGCGAGGGCAGCGTAATCAGCTCGGGCGGTTTGCGGCCGGTCCGCTGTAGGGGCTCTTCGACCATTCGGCCCCACTGCTCCCGCAGGGCTTCGGTTTCGTCTTCGGTGGCAACGTGCAGCGCCCGAATATCGGGGGAAAGTGTGAGCGCAAATTGGAGCGCGCGCTGCGAAATCTTGCTCCAATTCTGAATCGGCACTACCACCAGCGGCGGCCCCATCGATTCGATCTGGAGCGGCACAGAGTCAGACAGCTCGGCGGCAACATTCTTGTAGTGCCGCTGCACCCAGAGCATCGCCACGACCATGAATGCGATCAGAAGAGCGCTCACCCAGGCGCCCGCGGTGAACTTTGCGACGAGCACAACTACCGCCGTGATCCCCGTGGCCACGGCGCCTAACCCGTTGACGAGCATGAATCGCACAGAGCCCGGACCTCTCAGGCGTCTCCAGTGACCCACCATTCCGGCTTGCGACAACGTGAACGCGAGGAACGCACCGATGGCGAAGAGCGGAATCAGGCGATCCGTTACACCACCGAAAAGAATGAGTAAGACTGCCGCGAGAATGGCGAGAACAAGGATTCCCTCCGTATAGACCAAGCGCCGGCCGCGGTAGCCGAAGGAGTGGGGCAGAAAACCGTTCTGAGCGACTGCTCGGCATAGACGCGGAAAATCCGCGAAAGCAGTATTGGCCGACAGGCAAAGAATCAGCAGGACCGAGCCGATCGTCACGTAGTAGAACCAGCCGCGTCCGGAGACGGCAGCGACCAGCATCGAAAGGACGCTTTGATAGCCCGGCTTGCCGGGGTCGGTGGCCGCGATGCCGTAGGCACGGATGAGATACGCGATGCCGGCGAGCAGAACAATCAGAAGTCCGATAATGACGGTGAGCGTGCGCTGCGCGTTGCGCACAGTCGGTTCGCGGAAGGCGCGCACGCCATTGCTGACGGCTTCAACGCCCGTCATCGCTGTGCAGCCGTTCGAGAAGACCTGCAGCATCACCCACGCACTTGCGGAGGCGAGGAGCGCGGGGACAGCCGGAGGCGGCGCAACGACCGGTGTGGGGTGGCCGCCAGCCAGAGCCGTCTTGATCACGCCAACGATGATCACCCATAACAGCGTTCCCAGAAATAAGTACGTCGGCACCATAAAGAAAACGCCGGCTTCGCGGACGCCGCGCAGATTGACGATGGTGATGACCACAAGAATGCCGAGGCAAATGAGAAGCGTGTGGCGCTGCAAATTCGGCGCGGCGGAAACGAGCGCTCCGACTCCCGCCGAGATTCCGACCGCTACCACGAGGATGTAGTCGATCATCAGCGCGGCGGCCGCAAGCAAACCGGGAAACATTCCCAGGTTTTCTGACGCGACCGTGTAAGAGCCGCCTCCGCCTGGATACGCAGCGATCGTCTGGCGGTAGGAAAAGTAGACGATCGTCAGAAGCAAGATAATGCTCGCGCTGACCGGAACGATATACGCAATGCCCATGGCGCCCAGCGGAATCAAGAGCGTGAGCGCAGCTTCGGGACCGTACGCAGCCGAGCTAAGCGCATCCAAACCGAAGATCGGGATCCCGGCGGATGCTCCGATCTGTTCGGCGCGTTCGTCCGAGGTGGCGAGCGGTTTACCGAGAAGAATGTCTAGAAAGGACATTTGCCCTCGCAACACACCTAATAATGAGCGGTAAGAGTAGTGCGACAGACGCAGAATTGGAACTCAAAACGCGCGGGCAGACGGTGGAGAGCGGGCTTTTTAATCGAGCTGTAACACGGACCAGACGCGAGCTGTGTCAGGCCTGCGGGACCTCTCGCAACAGGGCTTTGGCCCTGCGGAACCAGGGTCGCTCAATCCTTTGCAGATAGCGGGGCATCGTGCGCTTCCGCTGGAGAATTCTTTCTGCGGCCTCGCGGGCCTCACTTGCGCGGCCCTGCGATTTCAGAAATTGGGCATAGTTGTAGTGCACTTCGGGGAAATTCGAGATTTCTGTGACGCGGGCGAATAGCGCGTTTGCCTGATCGGTGTGGCCGAGCTGGGCATAGACGTGGGCCAGAAGGCCGGCGGCGCGATCGTGGTCGTAGCGCGCTTCGTGATTCACGACGAATTCCAAGTCCGGTAGCGCGCGAGCGGTGTCACCGAGCGCGAGCGAACACAATGCTCGACGATAGAAAGCGTCCACCGAATTCGCTTTCGCGGCGATCGCTTTGTCGTAGCAATTGCGGGCACGCGCGTATTTCTTCTGGTCGAGGAGCAGATCGGCCAGCTCTTCGTAGTTTCCCGATGACGGATTGTCCAGGACGGCGGCTTCTAGCTGCTCGATTCGCGAACGCTGCTGGAAACCTTTGAAAAAATCCCCGAGGAGTCTAGTGTCCGGAACAACTTCCACAACGATGTATGCCAACGCACCCAACGCCCCGCCGATGAGGATAATCCAGTACCAATAGGTGTCCGGACGGCGGCGCAAGGCGTGAATCAACGCCAAGGCCTGGAGAATGAATCCCCACGGAAAGAAAAGGTAGCTTAACCCAGAGAACATTTGACATGAGATTAACTGCCGCTTGTCGAAGTGTCAAAGAAGGAGCGACGGGACAGACCGAAGCGGTAAAGATCCCGATTTCCGCTTGATGCATAAGCCTATTGGCGCCCGAATGCGCGTTGACTTGAGGCAGGTCGAAGCCTAGGATGGCGCGCACGGGAGACCAGCGTGGACTCACCCAGGGGTCCGGGAGTGCGCCGAGTCTTTACGGCCGCCTTGGTCTTGGCAGCGATTTTTCTGCTTTCGCTCGCCGGACTCATTCCCCCAAGCCCAAAATCAGCGGACGCGCCTCCGAACATTTTCTCGGCGTTACGGGCATGGAACGTATTGCGCCGAATCCTTGGACCGGACGTCCCGCATCCGGTCGGCAGTCCGGCCGACGACAACGTGCGCGCGAACATTCTCGATGAACTGGCGCGTCTGGGTTACCAGCCTCAGGTTCAGACCGGATTCGCGTGCGGCACGCTCGCAAGCTGCGCGACAGTAAACAACGTTGTAGCAAGACTCGATGGGTATGAGCCCGGACAATCGGTGCTTCTGGCAGCGCACTACGATTCAGTCCCGGCAGGACCCGGCGATTCAGACGACGGGGTGGGCGCCGCGTGTGTGCTGGAAATCGCTCGCGCGCTCAAATCGATGCCAACGCCGCGCCACTCGGTGATCTTCCTGCTCGATGAGGGCGAAGAGGCGGGATTGCTCGGCGCGCGTGCGTTCGTGGATTCCAGCCCTTGGGCCAAGGATGTTCGCGCGGCAGTAAATGTGGATGCACGCGGTGCGTCCGGCCCCAGCTTGATGTTTGAGACTGGATCAGCAAACCGATGGGCTGTGCAACTGTTGGCCCGCCACGCGACACGTCCAGCCACAAGCTCGATCTTCTACACAGCATATCAATACATTCCGAACGACACAGATTTCACCGTCTTCAAGGCTGAGGGATATCAGGGGCTGAATTTCGCGTTCATCGACAGCGAGCAGCTCTACCATACGCCGCTCGACAATTCCGCGAACGTAAGCCTAGCAACGCTGCAACATCAGGGCCAGAACGCGCTGGAGGCAATCGTCGCGCTCGCAAACGCCGACCTTTCAATTCTGCCGGAGCAAGAGGCGGTGTTCTTTGACGTCTTTGGGCGGTTCGTGGTCCGCTGGCCGGCGCGCCGGACGTGGCTATGGGCGCTCGGCGCGATGATTCTCTTCGCAGCTCAGTGCGTATGGATGATCTATCGCAAGCGCATGACTCCCGCTCAACTTTACTGGGGCGCGATCGTATGGCTGGTAATGATCGCGGTGACAGGCGCACTGGCGCTCATTTTGGTTCACTTGATTCGCATCGGGGGCGCCGCGCAAGTCAATTGGGTTGCGCATCCCCTGCCGCTTGAGATTGCATTCTGGTCGTTGGCGGCCTCGGTCGTGATAACGAACGGGATTGTCTTCACGAAGAGAGCGGGGTTCTGGGGGCTGTGGAGTGGAGTTTGGGCATGGTGGACGCTGCTTGCGGTTGTGGTCGCCGCGCTCGCGCCGGGCCTAAGCTACATTTTGGCCGTACCGGCGGGCGTAGCTGCCGTGGCTGGCCTGTCTGGGACGCTAGCGAACAGGGATCGCGAATCCGGACTTGAGCTTTCGGCGATCCTGCCGCTCGCGGCTGCGGGAATCGTTGGTTTCCCTCCCGCGATACTCTTGTACACCGGCCTGGGAAACGCGGCGTTGCTATTGATCGCGATGCTCATCGCGGTCCTCTTGACTCCGCTCTCGCCGCTTTGCGCGGATTTGCGTGGTGCTTCCGGCTTGCGCGGGCTCGCATTGCCGTGGCTTCCGATTCTCGCGACCGGACTCGCCGCGTTTGCAGCGATCGTCGTGCCGACGTATTCGGCAAAGGCCCCGGAACGCGTCAACATTGAATACTGGCTCGACGCCGATTCCGGCGTGGCGCACTGGATCGTCCAGCCGGCGTCAGGCCGCTTGCCTGAGCCTATTCGCCTGGCGGATGCCTTTCAGCGCACCGACCATGGGGCATTACCGTGGGACGCGCGCCCGGCGTTTGTCGCGGAGGCGCCTCATCTTGAATTCGCCGCGCCCACCTTCACGATCCTCGAATCATCCCAAGGCGACGGAAAGCGTAACTACCGGACGTTGCTGCGTTCGGAGCGCGGAGCACCGTTCGCGGCTGTATTTTTTCCTCCCGAGGCAGGTATAGAAAATGTGCGTGTCGGAGGAGAACCACTTTCGATCGAAGCTGCCCGATTCCGGCAGTATTACAACGGCTGGAATGTCTACTCTTGCCCGACGATGCCGATGAACGGCATCGAGATCAGCTTTTCCGCGCCCGTCGGAAAGCCGATCGAGGTAATCGCCGCGGACCAGAGCTACTCGCTGCCCAGCGATGGCGCGTTCCTGCTGCAGGCGCGGCCTCTCACAGCCAGGCCTTCGCAAAGTGGCGACGTCACGATCGTCAGCCGACGCGTTCAACTTATCCCGTAGCCAAGCGCTCTCCCGTCTTTCACTTGGAGCGAATTGCCGCGATGCGGCAAGCGCGAAATCCCGCTATCATGTTTGCGGCGAGGTTCGATCTGCATGGTGGATGGCGGAGGTTCAGCGTACGCAGCGTCTCCGAAGGCGCCGGCTCGCTGGAAGATTGCGCTAACGGCGCAGCGCGAAGAACGCCTGATGCTCGTGTTGAGCATCCTGATCGGAGCGCTCACCGGCGGGGCCGTTGTCGCGTTCATTCTTCTCACCGAGCGGCTCGGCATGCGGCTCTATCCGGTGGGAAGCGCGGCCTGGCATCGGATTTTCATTCCGGTGATGGGCTCGATCGCCATGGGCTTTCTGCTGTACCGGTATTTTCCCGATGCGCGGGGAAGCGGTGTGCCGCAGACGAAAGCCGCGCTGTACGCACGTGAAGGCGTTATCACCGGCGGTACAATCTTCGGAAAATTCTTCTGTACGGCGGCAACGCTCGCAAGCGGCATTCCGCTCGGTCGAGAAGGTCCTTCGGTACAAGTAGGAGCCGGCATCGCATCGGTGCTGGGGCGGCGACTCGGCTTGCAGGCGCGACGCATCCAGGCGCTCCTTCCCGCAGGCGCGGCAGCGGCGATTGCCGCCGCGTTCAATACGCCTCTGGCTGGAGTCGTCTTCTCGCTCGAAGAAATCATAGGCGATTTGAATGCACCTGTCCTTGGCTCGGTTGTGCTTGCTTCGGCGACGTCGTGGCTTGTGCTCCGCATGTTGCTCGGCAACGACCCGCTGTTTCAGGTGCCGCAATATCAGTTGGTTCACCCGCTAGAGTTTCCGATTTACGGGGTGCTCGGCATCGTCGGGGGATTGGTGTCTGTTGTTTTCACGAAGCTGCTCCTCGGGCTGCGCGCACGGTTTCTGGCGTTTCCGAAGCGGACGCGTTGGTTTCAGCCTGTCGCTGGCGCATTGGTCGTCGGGCTGATGGGCTGGTGGGTGCCGCAGGTCCTGGGCGTAGGCTACGGCTACGTGGGGGACGCACTGAACGGGCGAATGGCGTTGCGGCTGATGGCGCTTTTGATCCTTCTCAAGCTCGTGACGGTCACGGTGAGCTACGGCTCGGGCAACGCCGGCGGCATATTCGGTCCAAGCCTCTTCATTGGCGCGATGGTGGGCGGGACGCTTGGCAGCATCGCGCATCACCTCTGGCCCGCCTACACCGCGCTGCCCGGAGCATACGCACTGGTCGGCATGGGCACGCTTTTTGCCGGAATCTTGCGTGCGCCGATGACATCCGTCCTGATGATTTTTGAGACCACGCACGATTATGCCGTGATCGTGCCGCTGATGATTTCGAATCTTGCGAGCTTCTTTATCTCGTCGCGGCTACAGCGTCAGCCGATCTACGAGGTTCTGTCGGAACAGGACGGCGTGCATCTACCGAGCGAGGCCGTGCGTCAGCGGCGCGGGCAGCGGCCTGTGGCCGAGATCATGCGCGCGCCCAACGAGATCGTGAGCGCCGATTCAATCGTGCGTGAGGTATTCGACGCGAAGAAGGCGAGCGAGCCACATGCGTGGCCCGTCGGGAACGGCGAGCGCGTCATCGGTGTGGTGAGTCTCGCCGATCTTCAGCTTGCGATTGCTACGGGCGGTGAAGGTAAACGAGTGCGCGACCTCATTTGCGGAGACGATTTCCCGCACGTTCATTCCGACCATCCGCTCGATCTGGCGCTCGAGCGCATGGGCACAGCGAAGCTGGATGCAATTCCAGTCGTGAGTCGTGCAGACTTCCACATAATTCTCGGAATCGTGGTGTTGTCCGACCTGCTAGAGGCATTCGGAATCGATCGCCAAGGATCGGAAGAGTGAGAAACCGGCTCTACCTAACCGGACTCGGCAGGAGGAGATCACTACGAGCGGGGATGACCGCTCGCCGCACCCAGGTACGTCGCGCCCGGATGCGGCGTTCCTTGGAAAACTAGCTACGTAAGCCTCGTGAGCGGCTTGGTCGTTTCCAGCCGTTTTGCCTTCTTTAGCGGCTTAACAGCTTTCTTGGGTGCCATGTGCTTCCTCCTGATTCTGGGACAACTCCTGAATTGCCCAATTCAAACAGCCAACGAAATGTCGCTGGCTGCCGTCGTCAGCATCTTGACGGGCGCACGCGGCAAACTGCTTACGGGGTGCGCCCGTCGCCAAACTAGATCTTCTTGATTGGCGAGCCTTTTAGGGGCTTGGTGGCTTCGAGCTTCTTTGCTTTGCGGAGCCGCTTCGTGGCTTTCTTGGCTGCCATGCTGATTCTCCTTTTCGGTCTCGGAAGTAGCCCTGTTGGGCGGGCGCGCGGTGAAAGTGCACGTTATGCACCAATCAAGATGGAAAAGTCGAATGAAGGCTATGTTACTGACGGGAAAAGGATTGTTATCGAGCCAGCGGTTGGCGAACCCGTCCAGAGGGAGCGGGTGTCGTTGAAATTGTCAACTGGGATTGAATTATTCAATGCGCGCACTCGGCCAAGCTCTCGGTTTGATGGCCGGCGGCGCGTCGGCTAGAATAGCCGTTTTGCACTGGCGCCAAAATGACTGAGATACGGCTCCACAACACGCTGACGAACCGCGTTGAACCGCTCAATCCGGTGCACCCGGGCGAAGTCCGCATCTACACGTGCGGCCCGACGGTTTACGCCTCTGCCCACATCGGAAATTTTCGCACGTTTATCTTCCAGGACGTCTTACGCAGGTTTCTGCGGTCGCAGGGCTACCGCGTGATGCAGGTGATGAACGTTACGGATGTGGACGACCGAATTATTCAATCCGCCGCCGCGGCTGGAATCGGCATCCGCGAATTCACAGAGAAATACATCAAGGCGTTTCTCGAAGATATCGACGCGCTCCACATCGAAATGCCGGAGGAGCTCGTCCGCGCGACGGAACATATCGACGACATGGTCGCCTTGATCGAAAAATTGCAGCAGAAAGGCCTGACGTACACGAGCGACGGCTCCATCTACTACCGCATCTCGAAATTTCCGGAGTACGGGAAGCTATCGAAAATCGATCTCACTGGCATTCAAGCCGGCGCCCGCGTGGATTTAGACCAGTATGAGAAGGAAGACGCTCGCGATTTCGCGCTCTGGAAGGCGCCGAAGCCGGGCGAGCATTTCTGGGAAACGCGGATCGGCCCGGGCCGACCCGGCTGGCACATCGAGTGCTCGGCCATGTCGATGAAGTATCTCGGCGACACGCTCGATATCCACACGGGCGGAGTCGATCTCGCCTTCCCGCACCACGAAAACGAAATCGCGCAAAGTGAGGCGGCCACAGGAAAACAGTTCGTACGCATGTGGCTGCACGCCGAGCACCTGATCATCGAAGGCCAGAAGATGTCGAAATCGCTCGGCAACTTCTATACGCTGCGCGATCTCTTCGCCAAGGGCCACAAGCCGTCGACCATTCGCTTCCTGCTGCTCTCGGTTCCATACCGCCGCCAGCTCAATTTCACGGAGGACGGGTTGACACAGGCACGCAATTCGGTCGAACGGCTTCGCAATTTCGTGACGCGGCTGAAAACCGAGCAATTCTCCGCGGGGTCGAACCCGGAATCCGAGACGCGGATCGAAAAGGCTGAAGCGGAGTTCGACGCGGGTCTCGCGAACGATATCAATACGGCCATTGCGCTTGCCGCCGTCTTCGACATGGTGCGAGATCTCAACACGGCGATGGACCGCGGCGCGTTTCTACAGCAGGATGCTCCGCGCGCGGTCGCAGCCATGGAAAAGTTCGACATGGTTCTTGCGCTTCTCACCGACGATGATGACGAAAAGCTTGCCAAGCTTGGCTTTTCTCCGCATGAGCCGCGCATGGCGGCTGCGGAAATCGAGGCGCTGATCGCGGAGCGTCAGGCCGCCAAGAAGAACCGTAACTTCACACGCGCCGACGAGATTCGCAAAACACTCGCGGATTCTGGTATTCTGCTGGAAGACTCAAAGGACGGAACCGTCCGCTGGAAGTACAAATGAGAATTTTTTCACAACACGGACATCCGCTTCATACATTCAGACCTCCTTGCTTCGAACGGCCGAATCTCTTCGGCGTTGATTAACCCCATTCCTCCAATCGATTGCTCGCGCTCGGATTGACGGAATCGATTCGGGTGACGGGAAAAATCCATTTTGAGGAGGAACAGATGCAAGTGGCCGAAAAACTTATGAAACTCCCGCATTTGGTTACCGCGCTGCCCGGACCCCTGGCCAAGAAGATCGTCGAGCGGGATCACAAAGTGATTTCGCCGTCGTACACGCGCGATTATCCGCTCGTGGCGGCGACGGGCCGCGGCGCGATGGTTGAAGACATTGACGGCAATACGTTTCTCGACTTCGCGGCTGGGATCGCCGTGGTCGCGACGGGACATTGTCATCCCGACGTAGTCGCCGCGATTCAGAAGCAAGCGGCGGAGCTGATCCACATGTCGTGCACGGACTTCTACTACGAGGGAATGGTCGAATTCGCCGAGAAGCTCGCATCGATCACGCCCGGCAGGAGCCCTAAGCGCGTCTATTTTGGGAACTCCGGCACCGAAGCGATCGAAGCTGCGATGAAGCTCGCGCGCTACCACACCAAGCGCGACAAATTCATCGCGTTCTACGGCTGCTTCCATGGACGTACGATGGGCTCGCTTTCGCTGACGGCGAGCAAGGCGGTGCAGCGGAAGGGCTTCGGTTCACTGCTCGGCGGAGTTTTTCACACTCCCTATCCGAATTCGTATCGAGGCGCGTATGGGGTCCGGCCGGAGCGCGCCGCGGCCGATTCGCTCGCGCAAATCGAGACCGAACTCTTCAAGCGCGTTGTCGATCCGGAGGAAGTTGCGGCGATTTTCGTCGAGCCAATCCAAGGCGAGGGCGGATACGTCGTCGCACCGGCAGAGTTTCTGAAGGACCTCGAAAAACTCTGCCGCAAATACAGCATTCTACTTGTTGTCGACGAGGTGCAGTCCGGCATGGGACGCACCGGAAAATGGTGGGCGTCGGAGCACTCTGGCATCGAGCCGGACATTGTTTGCACGGCGAAAGGGATCGCGTCCGGCATGCCGCTCGGCGCAATGATCGCGCGGGCGGACGTGATGGACTGGACGCCGGGCGCGCACGCCTCGACGTTCGGAGGAAATCCAGTCGCTGTCGCAGCAGGGCTCGCAACCTTCGAACTGCTCCGCGACGGACTGATTGAGAACGCTGCGCGTATGGGAGATTTCATCTTTCGCCGTACGGCGGATTGGCGTGAGCGCCACAAAACCGTGGGTGATATCCGCGGCAAGGGCCTGATGATCGGGATCGAATTCGTGCGTGATCAGAAGACGAAAGAAAAGGCTCCCGAGTTGCGCAATCGTGTGGTCCATGCCGCGTTCGAGAAGGGATTGCTCATCCTCGGCGCGGGAGAAAATTCAGTACGCCTTGCTCCGCCGTTGATCATCGACGAGGAGCAGGCAGAATTTGCAGTGCGCACGCTCGACGGCTGCATCAGCGAAGCCGAGCGCTCTCTATAACTCCGTAGTTTCCACAACTAGCCCGCAAAGGCGCGGCGCGCTATCGTGCGTGGCACTTGCCGATGATTGCGCGCCTGATGTTTGCATATGTGAACTTTGCAGCCCGGAAGGGACTTGTCGACACGGATGTGAATGATTCCGCGGAAACGCCCCCCAAGCTGCGGGCGCGCCGCACTGGAATGCGCGGTGAAACCTACGCGTACTGGTATCTGCGGCGCCTCGGATATGTGCTTGTTGCCCGCAACTACACGCTGCCGGGAGTAAAAGGTGAGATCGATCTGATCGGTTATGACGGCCCAGTGCTCGCATTTGTCGAAGTGAAGACGCGCTCGGCGGACGAACCCGATCGGCCCGAGCCCGAACAAGCTGTGAACGCGGAAAAGCGCTGGCACCTGGCTCGGATCGCGCGGCAGTTCTTGCGTTCGCGGCGAGCGGAGCGAGGCTCGTGGCGATTCGACATCGTCGCAATCGAAACCCGCGCGGGCAAGCGCCCAGAGATCCGCCTGCACAAGGGCGCCTTCATTCCAAGTTCATTCTAACGTTCATGGACGATTGGGCTCCCGTGCTTAATCGTTGGCAGCCCGCTTGCACGAACTCCGTTCGTGCCGCATCGCGTAGTAAAATGACGAAACTCGTTGGAAGTCTTGTCCCGAAACGGGATTAATCAGGCACACGGAGGAGAATTTGCCGGAGCTTCGCAGGGACCCGATCACGGGTAGATGGGTGATCATATCGACCGACCGCGCCAAGCGCCCCACGGATTTTATCCGCGAGAGCGTGAAGATTAAGGGGCCGAACAATTGCCCGTTCTGCCCCGGCGCCGAGGGCAAGACACCGCCCGAGATTCTGGCCTACGGCCGGAGAAACGGGAATCGGGACACGCCCGGTTGGTCCTTGCGTGTGGTTTCGAATAAGTTTCCAGCGCTCGGTATCGAAGGCAATCTCGATCGTGAAGGGGAGGGTCTTTTCGATCGGATGAGCGGTATCGGTGCGCACGAGGTAATTATCGAGACGCCCGATCATCAATTGACGCTCGCGACGATGTCGGAGAAGGCGCTTGAGGAGACTCTGTGGGCGTACCGCGATCGCGTGCTCGACCTGAAAAACGACCGCCGATTCCGCTACATCCTGCTCTTCAAAAACCATGGTGAGGCTGCGGGCGCAACGATCGAGCACACACATTCGCAGCTGATCGCCCTGCCGATCGTTCCCAAGCGCGTGCGCGAGGAAGTCGACAGCTCGAAGCGTTACTTCGACGAAAAAGAGCGCTGCATCTTCTGCGACATCATCCGGCAGGAAATCGAAACCGATAAGCGCGTGATCCTCAGCGATTCCCGCTTCATCGCACTCGCGCCGTACGCGCCCCGGTTCCCGTTTGAAGCTTGGATCCTGCCGCGGCAACACAGTTCCGCCTTCGAAAACATGCCGACACCCTTCTACGCAGATCTCGCACGGACGCTGCATGAATTCCTGACGCGGCTCGATTCCGCGCTAGACTGTCCCGCGTACAACTATGTGATTCACACTTCGCCGGTGGGCGAAGAAGCGAACGATCATTACCACTGGCACATCGAAGTGATGCCGAAGCTGACTCGCGTGGCGGGTTTCGAGTGGGGCACCGGCTTTTATATCAATCCAACGCCGCCGGAAGAATCCGCGCGTTTCCTTCGAGAAGCGAGAGCGAAGTAACAACCCGCTCAGCGGCCTCGTCGCGATCGAACGCGGCTGGCTAGGCTTCTGATTTTTAGCTTTGCTTTAGCTTCTTCCGCGCGGATACGAAGAGCGTCGCAGCGAGCACTGCGAACAGCAGCACACCGAACCCTTGAGCCTGCTGCAAGTGCGGCATGTGATGCTCGCCCCACGCCGTGAAGAGTTTCTCCGGCCAGGGCAAGCGAAGCGCTCGCGCCAGCCAATGCGGGACGTGGCTGCTCAGCTCGGGGTCCTGCAGAAGATTAAGAATTATGGCGAGCAATCCGAACACGCCTCCTGCCGCAATCAGGCCGCTTGAATAGAGCGATCCGGGACTGACTTCACTTTCCGCGCCGGCCGGTTTCTGGCGGCCCTGTTCGGCGAGCCACCGCACCATGCCTCCGGCGAACATCGCCATCGTCGTGCCAATCGAAATGTATGAGCCCACGGCAAAAGGAAGCGAGCGCACGCCCAGAATCTCGATCGCAATCACGAGAAAGACGCCAAGAAATACCAGCCGCCACGGTAGCCGCCGATTCAAGATGCCGTTGATAACCGTAGCCATCAAACGCGCCTGTGGCGCGGCGGCTCGCGCGCTGCCGATACCTTGTTCCCACTGAATCTCGATTTGCCGTGTCGAGGGGTCGTAGAGATATTTGCCATCCGGTATCACGCTCGAACCGATAGCGTTCACTAGCACGTAGCTCTTTCCTTCGTGCAGGTAGTTACTGTCCTGGCGCTCCACGCCTGCTGGCAAATTGTTCACGTCCAGCGGAATCCGTATCGGCTTGTACTGTGCGAGGCCGACGTTCATCAGGATCAGCGTCCCGCCGATTGCCAGCGACGACACGAGCACGCCAATCACCAGCGCGATTTGCTGCTTCGCCGGCGTCGCGCCGACGAGAAAGCCCGTCTTGAGATCCTGCGAAGTGGCGCCCGCGATGGCGGCGGCGATGCAGACCACGCCGCCAACCGTCAATGCCAGCACTTGATACGGGCTTGCCTGCCAGCCGATGACGAGGAACACAGCGCATGTCGCCATCAGGGTCGCGATCGTCATCCCGCTGATTGGATTCGACGAATTTCCGATTAGTCCGCTAATCCGCGACGCCACAGTCACGAAAAGAAAACCGAATACGACAATAAAGAGCGCCGCAAGAAGGTTCTCGAAGATGCCCGTCTGAGCGCCGGGCACCGGCTTGAAGGTCAGAAATGCCCAGATCATCAGAATGATCACGATCGAGCCGCCGATCACAATTTTCATCGAAAGATCGCGCTCGGTGCGGTTTGCCGCGGGCGTCGCCTTCTGCTTCGCGCGGACGTCCTTCAGGCCGGCGTTCAGCGCGGCGACAATAGTCGGCAATGTGCGAATCAGCGTGATCAATCCCGACGCGGCTACGGCCCCGGCGCCCATGGGCCGGATATAGGTCGCCCAAAGCTGATCGGGAGACATTTGCGGAATCGGCACGGTGCTCGGATAAAGCGCAACGTCGGGCGACAGCGAACCGAAAAACCGGATCGCCGGCATCATCACGAGCCACGAAATCACTCCGCCGGCAAATAGGAAGCCTGCGACTCGCGGCCCGATGATGTAGCCAACTCCAAGGTATTCCGACGTGATCGTGCAGCGCATCGACGCGCCCGGCAGCCATTTCGGTTGATAGTCCGGCTGGCTCGGCCAGAGTCCGAGCGTGTTCATGCAAAACGTGTACACGCCGCCAAGTCCCAGCCCCCAGAAGACTCGCCCCGCGAACGACCCACCCCTCTCGCCTGCCACGAGCACATCGGCGCAAGCCGTGCCCTCGGGAAACGTCAGGTTGCCGTGTTCCTTGACGATCAGCTGGCGCCGCAGAGGAATCATGAAGAGCACGCCAAGCGTCCCGCCGAGCAGCGCGAGAAAGAAAACGCGCCAGTATTCCGTGTTGAGCGAAAAACCGAGGAAGATCAGAGCGGGAATCGTAAAGATCACGCCCGCCGCTGCGGACTCGCCGGCCGAGCCGGTGGTCTGCACGATGTTGTTTTCGAGAATTGTCGACCGGCCGAATGCGCGCAGGATGCTGATCGAGAGTACGGCGATCGGTATCGACGCGGAAACGGTCAGCCCAGCGCGCAGCCCAACGTAGACAGAAACTGCGCCAAACAAGATCCCGAAAAGAGCACCAAGAATGACTGCGCGAAGACTGAACTCGGTGGGGCTTTGCTCCGCGGCGACGTAGGGACGAAACTCGCCCGGGGGTGCAGTCGAGCTCCAAGGCTTGGTCGCCAAGTGGTGCCTCCTCTCGAACAGCGCCGCAGCGGCCAGACGAGCGCTCGGAGCGCGCGCGGCAAAATCGGCACGGTAGCATTAGACACTGAGTCAAGCAAGGCGCAATCCGCCAACATGTTAGCGGACAAGGCTGATTCTCTCGGGGCTGGATCTGAGAGTCGTCACGTTTTTCGCGCGATGCTTGCGCTGAGCGACTCGCATGATGCATTGACACGTGACGCAATTTCACGGTAGCTTTGGCCGCAAGTAACTGCTGTGGAACTAGATGCAGAGGCGCCTTCGATGCCACCGGTGCCTTCCGGCAGGCGAGCCTTTCGCTTACGAAGGCGCGTGGAGCATGACATGAACCGCACTGCTCGATTTATTACCACTATCGGCGTCGCGTTGATTGCTTTTGCGGTCTTTCCCAACCGCTCCGCGAACGCCGACGACTGGCAGCCGATCGCGCCCGAAGATCTCGCGCTGAAGGACAATCCGAAACAACCCGGCGCAGACGCGATTATCCTCTACCGCGAGGTGGACGAGGATGCCAGACTCGCGTCCGTAAACAATTACAAGCGAATCAAAATCTTCACGGCTGCGGGCGTCAAGTCGCAGTCCGACGTCGAAATCGACTACAACAAAGCGCAAGAGACGATCCAGAGCGTTCGCGGCCGAACAATCCGGCCTGACGGCTCCGTCGTGGAATTCGACGGCAAGACCTACGATAAGGAAATCGTCAAGGGAAACGGCATCAAGGTGCTCGCCAAGACTTTTACGATGCCCGATGTGCAACCCGGCTGCATCATCGAATACCGGTATCGTGAGCAGTTCCAGCAGCAGAGCAGCGATGTCTACTACTACTGGACGATGGAATGGATCGTCCAGCAGGATCTTTACACTCGACTCGCTCGCTTCTCGATTAAGCCCGACGAATCCTCCTACGCTCTTCCATTGTTCTCGCGCAATTACAATCTGCCCGCTAGCCTAGCCTCGGTCCAGAAGCAGCAGAATCTGTACACTCTCGAAATTCACGACATGCCCGGCGTTGAAGAAGAGCAGTTGATGCCGCCGTTGGATGCTCTCCGAGCCCGAGTTGAGTTCTACTATCGGGCGCAAGACGAGCCTTCGCAGGAAACTCAAGATCAGTACTGGAAGCGGATCGGCAAGAAATGGAATGCCGACGTCGATCATTTCATCGACAAGAAAAAAGAGCTTGCTCAGGAAGTCTCAAGTATTGTCGCGCCAAACGATTCTCCCGAAGACAAGCTCCGAAAGCTCTACGCGCGCGCTCTAAAAATTCGAAATCTGGACATGGAAGAAGAGAAGAGCCAGAAGGAAAATAAGCAGGAAGACATCAAACCGAATGCAAATGTTGCGGATGTTCTAAAGCACGGGTACGGCCATGCGGCCGAAATCGACTTTCTGATGATCGGCTTAGCTCGCGCAGCAGGGTTCGAAGCCGCCGATCTCCGCATAGCTCCCCGCAACGGAATCATTTTCTACCCAAACCGACAGGCATCTTCCGACTTGTCGGACGAAATGATATGGGTCCGTGCAGGCGGTAAGGAGTATTACCTCGACCCTGGAGCCCGCTACTACGCATTCAATGTTCTTCCTTGGTATGAATCTGCAGCCGAAGGAATTCGCCTCAGCAAAGACGGCAGCGAAATGATCGAGACTCCTGCGCCGGTGCCAACGGATGCGACGATCGTTCGTCATGGCGATTTCACGATCGATAGCGACAAGGAGATCAACGGCAAATTGCAGATCGACTTCACAGGCCTCGAAGCCGGTAATCGCCGCTACGAAAACCGCGATGAAGATGAGGCGGGCCGCAAAAAAGCGCTTGGCGATGAAATCAAGCAGTGGCTTGCCGTGAATTCGACTTTCGAGGTCACCAACATCTCCAATTGGGACCAGGTAGATGCTCCGCTTCACGTCGAAGGTACAGTGAAAGTCCCCGCAGTCGCCTCTGGCAGTGCTCAGCGGATGCTTCTACCCATGGATTTATTTCAAACCACCGAAATCGCCTATTTCCAATCCCAGAAACGCAGCAATCCCGTGGTATTTCCCTATCCATACGAGAAAGTCGACGATCTCGTGATTCACTACCCACCCGGCTACAAGGCTCAGGCCGTTCCGGATCCCCAGAAAATCGCGCCCGGTCCCGTTTCATACGAGATCTCCGCGGCCGCGCAACCAGACAGCGTGGAAATCAAGCGCCAGTTAGAAATTAAGGGCACTCTCTATGCGAAGGACGCCTATCCCGCCTTGCGCTCTTTCTTCAGCGTTGTGAAAACGGATGACGCCGCGCCATTCATGTTGCAATCGGGGAGATAGTGGCGGAATGATTCGAAGGGTTCTCTTGGCTGCGCTTTGCATGGGCGTCGCGTTCGCTGTGCCGTGCGCCTTCGCGGGAGATTCAGCGCCGGACTGGTTGCGCGCCCTAGCTCGGGAGAAATTGCCCGACTATCCTGACAATCCCATTGCCGTCCAGCTTGTCGACGAGGTTCAGACAACCGTATCGGGCAGCGGCGAAATCGAGACGCGGCATCGCATCGCCTACAAACTCTTGCGGCCCGAATCCAGGGACGAGTATGGCCTAGCTGCCGTACCGTTTGACAACCAGACGAAAATTACTTCATTCAGTGCATGGACTATCGCGGCGGACGGTCATGAGTATGCACTCAAAGACAAGGACGCGCTCGAAACCAGTCTGACGACGTATGAAGTCTTTTCGGATGTCAAAGCGAAATTCCTGAAGTATTCGGCCGCGGACCCGGGAAATGTCGTCGGGTACGAATTTGTCCAAAAGCAGCGGCCTTTCGTCTTCGAAGACGATTGGGAGTTTCAGGACAAGATCCCGCTAAGGCACGGACGTCTGATCCTGCAGGTCCCGGCCGGTTGGGAGTACACCGCGCGGTGGTTCAACTATCCGGATCAAAAGCCGCAGGTTTCCGGAAATCAGTACACATGGGAAGTCACTGATGTGCCCGCTGTGGACGTCGAGCCTGAAATGCCCTCGCGGGTTGCCGTCGCCGGCTGGGTCGGATTGAAGTATTTCCCAACCGATCCGGCGATGCGCGCCAGGACCACCGGCACATGGAACGACTTGGGACTCTGGTATGCGGGTCTCACACAACCGACGCGCAATGCTTCTCCGGAGATCAAGCAGAAGGTGGCCGAGCTAACCTCAAACCTGTCCGATCCTATTGCGAAGATACGCGCATTGGCAGAATTCGCGCAGCAAAAGATTCGATATGCCGCCATCGAATTCGGGATTGGTGGATATCAGCCTCATCTTGCGAGCGACATTTTCACGCATCAATACGGCGATTGCAAAGACAAGGCCACCCTGCTTATCACGATGCTTCACGAAGCCGGAATCGAAGCGTACTACGTCGTTGTCTTTGACGAGCGCGGGATTGTGCGGCCCGACTATCCCTCCATGCATTTCAATCATGCAATCACGGCGATCAAGCTGCCGGATTCGATCGACAGCTCAGCGCTTTACGCTGTCGTGAACCACCCGAAATTGGGCCGAATTCTCTTTTTCGATCCGACGAACGAATACGTTCCCCTCGGATATTTGCCCACGTATCTGCAGGCGAACTACGGGCTAGTCGTAGGGCCCGATGGAGGCACAATTTTGCAAATGCCGCTGCTGCCTCCCTCCACCAACCGTTTGTTACGAACCGGGAAATTCACACTGACTCCCACCGGCGACTTGTGGGGCGACGTGCAGGAGGTCGAGTGGGGAGGACCGGCAGCGAGCCGGCGCGAAGACTTCTTGACCGCGCAGCCTTCCAAACGCGCCGAGATCCTGGAGAATTTTCTGGGCAGCTTTCTAACAAACTACACGCTTACGGGCGCGTCGGTCGGCAATTTGGATAAGTACGGCGAGAGCCTCGTGGTGAGCTATAAGTTCGCTTCGCCCGGGTACGCAACGAACGCAGGCGGCATGTTGTTTCTTCGACCGCGAATTGTCGGCGACAAGTACACAAATTATTTGACTCTATTTGCCAACGGCAAGCCACGAAAGTACCCCGTCGAATTCGACGAGGCGACGCGGCAGGACGATGTGTTTGATATAGCTTTGCCGGCCGGTTACGTCGTCGAGGGGCTCCCACAGCCGGTACAAGCCCAATGTGACTACGCGACCTACAAGAGCGAAACCGAATTCGCCGATGGCATCTTGCACTACAAACGAACGTTTGAGATCAAGGATGTGATCGTACCAACGGACAAGCTCCCGGTGATACGGGACTTCCTGCAAAAAGTGGCAGCAGATCAGCAATCCGCCGCGGTCCTCCGCCGCGTCGCTTCGGCGACGAACTAGCCTCTGTAGGACTTGCCGGTAAGGATTTTCGTACTAGCGCGAATCTCTACGACTTCTGCGTGAGTCTTTCGCGGACGCGGTCGCTCAAGATTTTCCCGTCGATCGCTTTCCCTTCCAGACGCGCACGCGCAGCTTTGATGACGGCACCCATCTGCTTGAGCGAGTCGGCTCCCGCCTCGGTGATGGCAGCTTCGATGGCGTGCTGCATCTCGGCATCGCTAGGAGCGGGCGGCAGGTATTCCTCGATGATGACAATTTCCTTCTCTTCCTTCTCTGCTAGGTCTTTGCGGCCGCCTTCCCGAAACTGATGTGCCGACTCGTGCCGCTGCTTCACCAGGGTCTGCAGCACCTGCAGCGATTCCATGTCGTCGAGAGGGCGCACTTTCTCGATCTCTTTGTTCTTGAGCGCAGCCTTGACCATGCGCAACACGCTCAGCCGCAGTTCATCTTTCTCCTTCATCGCGGCAGTCAGGTCGCTCTGAATACGTTCGAGGTATCCCATTTTGTCGTGTGGTCCCTTCTCGCCTATTGAAAAAAGAATATCATACGCGTCGCTGCCCGCGCGCGGAATTGACACTCACTCAGGCTCCCGATAACCTTGAACGCTATGAAAATTATCGTCGCAGATAAGATCAGCGAACGGGGCATCGCGCTTTTGCGCGAGTGCGGATGGGAAGTGACCACGCCCAGCGCCGCAGCTCTGCCGAGCGAACTCGCGAGCGCCGACGCGCTCATCGTGCGCAGCGCCACGAAAGTAACGGCGGCGCTGCTCGAAAAGGCCGGGAAGCTGCGCGTGATCGGGCGCGCGGGTGTCGGCGTGGACAATGTCGATGTCGACGCGGCCACGCATCGAGGCGTCCTTGTGATGAACACGCCGGGCGGCAACGCCGTAAGCGTGGCCGAGCACACTCTAGCGTTGATGCTGGGGCTGGCGCGTGCCGTGCCGCAAGCGAACGCTTCGACGCAAGCAGGCAAATGGGAAAAATCCACCTTTTCGGGAACTGAGCTGCGCGGAAAAACGCTTGGGCTCGTCGGACTGGGCCGCGTCGGAACGGAAGTCGCCCGCCGGGCTCGAGCGCTCGAAATGAAGGTACTGGCTTACGATCCCTACGTCACGCCGGCAGCTGCAAGTGAAGTCGAAGTCAATCTCGTCCCACTCGATGAACTATTGAAGCAGTCGGATGTGGTTTCGTTGCACACGTCGCTCAGCCCCTCGACCGAAAACATGATCAATGCGGCGGCGATCGCGAAAATGAAGAAAGGCGCTTGGCTCGTCAACTGTGCGCGCGGCGAGTTGATCGATGAAGCGGCGCTCGCCGAGGCGCTGCGCTCGGGGCAATTGAAAGGCGCGGCGCTCGATACGTTCGCGCAGGAGCCGCCGAAAAATTCGCCCCTGATCGGCTTGCCGAACGTGATCGCCACGCCCCACATCGCCGGGTCGACCGCCGAGGCGCAGGAAGAAGTCGGCACGGCGATCGCGCAGCAGGTGCGCGACTATCTCACCGAAGGCGTGATTCGCAACGCTGTCAACATGCCGGCGCTTTCGCCCGATCAATACCGACGCCTGCGGCCGTATCTGGAGCTG
The DNA here is from genome assembly GCA_035622875.1 of Candidatus Acidiferrales bacterium. Lineage (GTDB taxonomy): Bacteria > Acidobacteriota > Terriglobia > Acidiferrales > UBA7541 > Palsa-295. Next base: position 98,142 of record DASPUN010000073.1, on the reverse strand, counting down.
GGCGAGCGACTGGGATCGTTTGTAGCGCAGGCGGCGCCAGCGCGGAGCATCGGGCGGGTCCGCATTCGGTACGCGGGCGAGCCTGCGGAAACCGGTTCGCACGTGATTCGCAGCGCTGTACTCGCAGGACTGCTGAAAGCGGCCATGGGCGACGAAGTGAATCTGGTCAACGCTCCGCAGGAAGCCGCAGCGCGTGGAATCGTAGTCGAGGAAACTACGCGGCGTCGCGAGCGCGGATTTCCCAACACGATCGAAGTCGGCGTCGCCGATGATGGGCGTGAGTTCGCTCTTGAAGGTACCGTGGGTCAGGACGGCCTGCCGCGCATCGTCTCGCTCGACGGCATGAGTCTCGAAGCGCCGCTGGAAGGCACGCTGTTGCTCTCGCGGAATATCGACGTGCCTGGAGTAATAGGTCGCATCGGAACGGTGCTCGGCACGCTCGGCGTCAATATCGCGACGTTCGCGCTCGGCCGGCGCTCTCCAGGCGGAGGCGGCGAAGCGCTGGCACTGGTTGGTCTTGATGGCGACGTCAGCGCGGCGGTTGTGCAGGAGATTCGCTCCCTGCCGTCGGTCACTGACGTGCGGCTTGTGCATTTGCCCGCTGCGCTGCAGGCTTCGGCTGCTCCTCGGTAAGAACGTCGGGCACTGGGGCCCCGTCTCGGAAGCTATAGAAGTTCCATCGCAACCTGCGTGTAATACTCTCCGGCCGCGCCCAGGACCCTGCACGATCGTCTGAAGGCTGACGTGTAATCGTGGAAAGCGCGCCATTCATGAAGCGGGTTCGCGAATTCGTCGAAGATCAGTATGCTGCCCGCTCGCAATATAGGATCGAGCGTGGCGAGAGTGTAGAGGGTCGAAGAAAAAAGGTCTCCGTCATTATGAACCACAAGGCGCGAGCGAGGCGTGAAATCGCGCAGAAACGGCCGCAAGGTTTGATGGAACCAGCCCTTCACGAAGCGAATGCGAGCGTCGGATGTTTCCGGCACCGCGCCTCCGACGGAAAATGCTCCCTTCCCGGCCTCACCCGTAATGCTCACCCAGCTCTCCGGAAGGCCTTCGAAGGAATCGAAACCGATGAAGCGGCTCTCGGGACATGTATTGAGGCTGCTCCACTTGAAGAGCGAGTCGCCGTAGCGCACTCCAAACTCTAGATAGTCGATCGGCACGTCCGGCAGTATCTTGGATTGAATATCGGCGTAGAGATCATACCGGTTCGCGAAATACGGAAAGGGCTGACTGGCTTTCAGGAATTGATGCAATTGCGCATTGCCGCCTAGGGCGTTCAGGAAGTCTCCCTGATTTCTGAACATTGCGAACGCAAGCCGTTTCCTGCGCGGCTCGCTCAACAGACGAAGAAACTTCTTCATCATCCCTCCGTGTTATTGCCACGAACGCTGTCCATCTTACGAAGCGCGGAATGAGAGAGTAGATATTCAAGACCGATTGACGCTAGTCGGCGAAACTGGGCGCAATCGGCATGCGAATTCTCCGCCCTACGTTGCGTGACCGCACGAAAATAGCACAGATTATTTCGGCTTCGCCTGAATCGGGCGGATGAAGGCTGAAAGGGCCGGCCGACTCGACTTAATGGTTCGCCGTGGCCTTGTCCGGCGCGCAGAAACGGTCGAAGGCCTGCGCTAGGTCAGCGGCGATGGCGAAGGCGTCGCGGCTCTCGATATCCCGGCGTTCGAGCATATAGGCAAGCTTCCCGTCGCGAAACAGAGCGACCGAGGGTGAGGACGGCGGATGGCCAGCGATGTAACTGCGCGCGCGCTCGGTCGCAGCGGCGTCCTGCCCGGCGAACACCGTCAGGAGAACTTCGGGGCGCGCCTTTCCCGAAAGCGCTCGCGCAATCGCGGGACGCGCCTTGCCGGCAGCGCAGCCGCACATCGAGTTGACGACGACAAGTGTCGTCCGCGTCTCATTTTTCAACGCCGCGTCGACCTCTTCCGGCGAGCGCAATTCTCGGAAGCCGATTCGTGTGAGCTCCTGCCGCATCGGTGTAATAAATTCTTCGGGATACATGGGCACAGTGTTTCTCCTCTGTCGATCAGCCGATTCGACGGTCCTCCCCCCGCGAAATATAGCATGGCAGGCGAGCGTAGAAAGAATTGTGTGTAGCGACTTCTTCCGGAGGCACACCACGCTCAGCCGAAGGCCTCGGGTGCTGCTTAGACAGCAGAAGCAGCGCCTTTGCGTCAAGTGCAGCGGGCGGCTACAATGAAGCATCGGGCATCTAGTAGGTTTGGAAACCCGTTAGATGCGGGCCGCCACTTCGTAGCGGGCGCGGTATCGAGCAAGCCTGCGGAAACCGAAACCAGAAAATCACGACATGAACGTTGAGAAGGTCATCGACAATGTAGTCGCGCGCTTCATCGGCACGAAGCACGAGCGCGATGTCAAGCGCATCCAGCCGCTGGTCGCGGAAGTCAACGCGCTTGAAGCGGAGATGCAGAAGCTCGCCGAATCGGACTTCGCTGCGCGGATGCTCGCGCTCAAAAAGGAAGTGCAGGAGCAGATCAAGAACCTCGAGCGCGACGACCCCGACTACAAGAGAAAGCTGCAAGAAGCGCTGGAACCGGCCCTCGCCCCGGTGTTCGCGCTGGTCCGCGAAGCAGGCCGCCGCACGCTCGGCATGAGGCATTTCGACGTGCAACTTGTCGGCGGAGTCGTCCTCCACGAAGGCAAGATCGCCGAGATGAAAACGGGCGAAGGAAAGACGCTCGTCGCCACGCTTCCGGCGTGCCTCAACGCGCTTGCGGGCCGTGGTGTGAATATCGTTACCGTGAACGATTACCTGGCGCGGCGCGACGCGGAGTGGATGTCCCCCATCTACCGGCTGCTCGGGCTGACGGTGGGCGTGATCGTTCACGATCTCGACGACGCGCAGCGTCGAGCCGCTTACGCCGCCGACATCACCTACGGCACAAATAACGAGTTCGGCTTCGACTATTTGCGCGACAACATGAAGTACGATCTCGCACAGTGCGTCCAGCGCGGGCACCACTTCGGGATCGTTGACGAAGTGGACTCGATTCTAATCGATGAGGCGCGCACCCCGCTGATTATCTCCGGTCCCGCCGAGGAATCGACGGACAAATACTACCGAATCGACAAAATCATTCCGAAGCTGATCCGCGACATCGACTACACGATCGACGAAAAGATGCGCACGGCGACGCTGACCGAAGAGGGCGTTTCGAAGGCGGAGCGGCTACTTGGTCTCGGCAACCTCTACGACCCCTCGAACATGGAGATCATTCACCACGTCTATCAGGGACTGCGCGCGCATACGCTTTTCGAGCGCGATGTGGACTATGTAGTGAAGGACGGCGAGGTTGTGATCGTCGATGAGTTCACCGGGCGACAGATGCCGGGGCGCCGCTGGTCAGATGGATTGCACCAAGCGGTCGAAGCGAAAGAGGGCGTCAAGATCGAGCGCGAAAATCAGACGCTCGCGACTGTTACTTTCCAGAACTATTTCCGCATGTACAAAAAGCTCGCTGGCATGACCGGCACGGCCGAAACCGAAGCACCCGAGTTCGACAAAATCTATAAGCTCGAAGTGGTCGCGATCCCGACGAACAAGCCATTGATCCGCCTCGAAAATCCGGACGTGGTCTACCGCACCGAAGCCGAAAAATTCGAGGCCGTCGTCAACGGGATTCTGCAGGAAGACGGTTCTTACGCGGGCGGCGTGAAACACTATTATGAGAGCGGCCAGCCCGTGTTGATCGGCAGCATTTCGATTGAGAAGTCGGAAAAAATCGCCGAGCTGCTGAAGAAGGCTGGCATCCCCCACCAAGTGCTCAACGCGAAGCAGCACGAGCGCGAAGCGAAAATTATCGCGCAGGCGGGCCGCAAAGGTGCGGTCACCGTCTCGACGAACATGGCCGGCCGCGGTACCGATATTCTGCTCGGCGGAAACCCTGAGGCGATGACGCGCGAATATTGCCTCAAGAACAAGCTGGCGATGCCTTATGCCCCCGCGGGTTCCGTTATCGGACTGCAAGCGGGTGCGGAAACGCCGGGCCAAGCGGATGCCGTGGCTGCCGATCCGCCAAACGGGGCGGCCGGACCCGGCGGAAACGGTGCGAGCGGTGCAGGAAACGTCGCGATGGTGTTGTTCCAGCAGGAAGGCAAAATCTTTCAGGTGCCGCTCGAGCAGTGGAAGCCGATCTACGACCAGCTCGCAGAGCAGTGCCGCGCCGAGCACGACGAAGTCGTCGCCATGGGCGGGCTGCACATTCTCGGCACCGAGCGCCACGAAGCGCGGCGCATCGATAACCAGCTTCGCGGGCGCGCCGGCCGCCAGGGCGATCCGGGTTCCTCGCGTTTTTTCCTTTCGCTCGAAGACGATCTGCTGCGGATTTTCGGCGGCGAACGCGTGAAGGGCATGATGTACATGCTGGGAATGAAAGAAGGCATCCCGATCGAATCGCGGATGATCAGCAAGCGCATCGAACACGCGCAGAAGAGCGTGGAGGCGCAGAACTTCGAAGCCCGCAAGCACTTGCTCGAATACGACGACGTGATGAACAAGCAACGCGAGACGATCTATTCGTTGCGCCGCTCGTTCCTCGAAGGCCGCGACCAAAAGGAGTTCGTGCTCGAGCGCGCCGGAGCGATTGCGGATGAGCTGGTCGAGATGTACTGCCCGCGCGAGCAACACCCTGACCAGTGGAACGTCACACAGTTCACCAACGAGGTGCTCAATCAGTTCGGGATCGACCTAAAGTCAGCGGGAATCGACGTCGCGCAATTGAATCATGACGAGCTCGCGAACGCGCTGCCTGAAAAGGCGCAGGCACGCTATGCGGAAAAAGAAACGCTTTTCACCCCGCAGACGTTGCGCTGGCTCGAGAGGCACATCCTGCTCGATATCGTAGACGCGCAGTGGAAAGACCACCTGCTCACACTCGATCACTTGAAAGAGGGCATCGGGCTGCGAGGCTACGGCCAGAAGGACCCTTTGGTCGAGTTCAAGAAGGAAGCCTTCACGCTGTTCGACGACTTGATGAACCGGATTGACACAGAGGCGGTAAGGTTCCTCTTCCTGATGCAGCCCGCAAAGCCGCAGGAAGAGGCCAAGCAGATCGAACAGCGCCAGCAGCGACAAGCTCGGAATCTCCAGTTCCAGGCCGGTCCCGCGCAAGCAGAGGCACCGAAACCGGTGCGATCTGGCGCGAAAGTTGGCCGAAACGATCCTTGCCCCTGCGGGTCAGGCAAGAAATACAAGAAGTGCCACGGTGCAGCGGCCTGATCCCCCGGATTTCACGCTCACAACCTAGGCGGCGCAAGTAATTTCTCGTAAGCCCCAGATGATCCTTATTATCTGCTTTAGAATCAATCCGTTAGCCTGTTCTCTTGATGGCAATCGAGCTGCAGAACTTCCTTGCAGAGTCTTGCAGTCGATGTTTAAATGACTGTCGCGCCAGGTTCTGCGTCTGCTGATGGCGCAACCCAATGGTTGGCATCTAGCGTCACACTCATCTCGGGTCCAACTGCGCGAAGTTAGGCGCGAGAAATAACGTCAAATAAATAGGAGAAACGAATGAAAAGGTGGGCTTTGTTGTGTGGGGCCATGTTGGTGTTTGCGGGCATCGCGTCGGCTCAGGACGAAAAGGTTGAGGTTTTCGGTGGCTATTCATACGTACGTGCCAGCGAGAGCCTGTTGGGCACAAACTCTGCCAGCAACTTCAACGGCGGCAGCGGCTCGGTTGCATACAATTTTACGCCGATGTTCGCCGTCGTAGCTGACGTCGGTGGGTATCACAACAGCCAGACTATCGAGGACTTCAACATCGATGCGACCGCCGTGTCCTACATGTTCGGACCAAAGGTTTCGTACCACGCCGGTCCGATCACTCCGTTCGTGCAGGTTCTGCTTGGAGGTACGCACCTGTCGGGAACCGGGACCGAGACTGATTGCGAAGATACGCGAGTACATCGGGAGGGCGGGGAACCCGTCTGCTCGAATTCGGTATCACAGAACGCCTTTTCGATGACTATCGGTGGAGGTATCGACTGGAATGTGACGCACCACATCGGCGTACGCATCGTTCAGGCCGAATACTATATGACTCGGTTCAACATCGCCGATGTCACCACATCAGACCAACAAAACAACCTGCGACTCTCAGCGGGTGTTACGTTCCGCTTCTAACAAACAACCAGATCACGTTTCGAGGGGCCGGTGATTCCCTGCCGGCCCCTACTTCTTTTGGACGTTGGAATCCGAACACCTGCCGAACGGCTAGTCGCCTACTACGAAAAGATGTCCGTCGTTCTGCGTGTAGATCAGTCCAGTCGGCCCAATCGACAGCGGCGTATATGCCGCTCCGACCGCCAAATTCAAAAACATTTTGGCAGTAGGAGTCGTGAAGACGCCGCTGTTTCCCTGCGGCAAGGCATAGACGTTGCCGTCTTCACTTGTAACGTAGGCCGTTCCAATTGCGTCGATGGCGGGCATGTTGATACACCATTCAAATCCGTTGGGATTCGTGGTCGTGCAAGAAAGGGTCCCGCTTGAATTGCGCGTGCAACTCTGCGTATTAGTACTCAGAAATTTCCACTCAACGTTTAGGTCGGGATCCAGCTGCGTGATGTAATAGGGGCCCTGCGGAAGAGGCTGGCAGATCGAACTGCTAAGGTTGCAGTAGAGACCCGTGTCGTAGTGATTGTCCTTGATTACGATCGAATACGTGCCATTGTGCGAATAGACCCCAGGCGTCGAGTCCCACCCGAAGTCATACGCTCCCGTGAAATTCCCGTTGGCATCGAACTTGAATAGATGGCCGCGAAAGCCGTTGTAACGTGTGAGCGCGCCGAAAACGACCGAGCCGTCGGGCAACACTGTCGGTGAAGACGATTCCAGATCCATGATGACGCCTGAGCCGGGCGCGTTTGTGGTGGGATCAACGCCGAGGGTTGCGCCGAGCCTGCACGCATTCGGCGTGCTGTTCGTCGGGCCGATCGGTACGATTACGCCGCAGCCGTCGTTCAACAGGTTTTGCAGCGAAGCAACCCACTTCAGTCCTGAGAAATCGGACTTCACGGCAACCAGGTACGCTTGCATGCCGTCGAAATGAGCGCGGCTCGCGGTATAGATCGTGCCATCGGGCGCAACGGCGGGGGCGATGTTGAGGCCCGGACGCTGCGAACCGCAAAGCACAGTCGGCGGTCCCTGCGTTGTGCCGACGACGTTGGACGGCGGCCACGGCAAGGTACCCGCGCCCGAAAACTGGCCCGGGCAAGTCGTTGCTGTCCCGGATGGCGCTCCGGGCACCAACGTCGAAAAGGCCAATGTGCTCGCCACGTCGCTCGACGTAACTTTCACAAGCCATGCGCCCTGGGCGTCGCTCTGCCACGGATCGGCCGCCGAGGAAAGCTCGATCGCATTGTAGTAGATGTTGCCTACGGAATCTGCGGTCAGCGGTCCTGCCACATAAGTATTCGCGGCCGCGATGTTCATTCCCGCAAAAGGATTAATGTGAGCGACCGAGGTCCCGTCCGCTTTGCTTACTTTCCAGACCGTGCCGCCCGCGCCGGGGACATAAATGAAGCCGTTCGCGTCGACCGGATGAAACACCGGCTCCCAGCCTCTAAGTCCCGAACCGTTCGGCTCCGGTTCCCAATCGGAATTGAAGTTCCACACTTGAACGAGATTCCCGCCGATCCACGCGAATCGGGATTCGTCCCACCATTCGCTCGACCACGCGTTTGGTCCGCACACCGCGCCGTTGGCCCAAGCGCCAGGAGGGTTGCAAGACTTGTAGCTCCCGGTTTTGACCACCATGTAGACGTCATTGCCGTCCGTGATCGGGGCCTGATAGTGGACGGTCAAGTCTCCATCGCCACCGGCACCGGTGTTTTCCGCCTGCTCCTGCTTCACGAACGGGTCGTACACGATGTCCGCAAGTTGCTGCGTCAGGTTCTGCGCCGCGACTGCGACCGCACCTGAATGCTGCGGATTAGATCCCCATTGGGCCCAGAACGGAATGTTGGCCGGCACTTGCGCCACCACAAAAGTGACGGTTATCGAGGCCGGCGAGCCTTGCGCTCCGGAAGCCCTCACCGTGATGTGGCCGGTATAGACATTTACACCCAGCGTTCCGAGCGCAACCGAAACCTGAATCGATTGCGGCGCGCTGCCCGCCCCCGGAGTGACCGATAGCCATGGCGAGTCGCTCGATGCGGTGAACGAGAGTGTTCCGCTACCCGAATTCGTCACCGTCACCGAAATGGGAGCAGGACTTGAAGCTGCACCTTCCGATGTGCCGAAGGAAACTGTAGTTTGCGACAGCTGGAGATTCGGGCTCGTCCCCTCTCCTCCGCCACCGCCTCCGCCGCACGCCGCGAAGCCGACACAGGACGCCGCCAGCACGATTGCAACAATCCGATTCATCCCAAGCGCCTCACTCTCCGTTCGCTGCTGCAGTGACCGTCTATCGTAATGAGAGAATCTGGCATTGTAGCGAAAACGCTCCGCATCTCCGTTTGCAAATTGTGATGCATTCCATCGACCGGCGCCCGGTGTTGCTCAGAATTGAACACAGCAACGTTTCGATACTTCCTCTACGCCCGAAGATCTGTGATAGGCTCTGCTGCAGTTAGCTCGGGAGTACGCTCCCAGGTGGTTGGGGCATGCCATGACCGGACCAGTCTTAGGAAGCTGCCGACGGGCCCCCTGCGAGAAGTCGATTCCGACTGCACTCGCCACCGAGCAACTTTGTCTCGATCATTTTCTCGATGAGGCTTTTGTTCGCACAAACCACACCTTCTCCCGCTGCCGTGAGGGGCGTTCGCTGACATCCGGCGACCTCGAATGGCTGCTGACGGACGCGCTCGCCATCGTAACCAATCTCGAAGAAGAAGTCGGTGAGCCCGATCCCGGCCAGCGCGAGCGAATGCTAGACCTGTTGCTCATGCTGGCAAACCTCCACGAATACGTCGCGCACCACTCCGTCAGGCTGGACCGTCCAGCCTGAAAGGCGCGTCGGACCATCGCGCCGAGCTTCTCAACCATCTTCCGGGAGTTGGCTTTCGGGAATGCCAAAGTGTAAACACCCGATCCGATCTACGTTCTTGCATTTCGTCGGTGCTACCTTCAATCTGAATATGATTCACCGGAACCCAGCATGCCGGACGACAAGAAACTGGACCCATTTAAGCCCGAGCAACCTAGCATCCCCGGTTTGAAGCCGACGGCCTCGAAGGCCGCTCTCGCCCAGCCGCCGTCACAACAAGCCGCGCCTCGGCGAGAGTCTTCCTCCAAGGCGCTTGTGTGGATCGTTGCAGCCATCGTGGTGGTGTTCATCATGGGAGGCGCAATCTACTTCTGGCTTCACGGAACATCGCCCAAGGCGAGCGAGCCCATTGCCCAATCCGCCGCGGACGCCGCGACGACCAGCTCCGATTCGGCCAAGCCTGCTGAAAAACTCGCCACCGGGCCAGGGCCAGTGGCATCCGTTGACGCTCTCGCCAAGCCTTGGGCAGGCAAGCGTTTTCTGTTCCGCGATCCACTTACGTCCGAGGCTGTTCCAGCAATGGTCGTGCACTTGCCGGACGGAAACTACTGGGCCTTTTCCCTGCGCGAGCCTTTCGGCACCTGCGAACTCGAATACGTTACCGATCTCGACAAGCTGCGCACCGACTACAGCTATCTCGCCGACCACCCGATGGTCGGCAATCCCTGCAACCATTCGGTCTACGATCTCTTGCGATACGGCAGTTCCTCCAACGGAGGTCTCGTGCGCGGCGAAGTCGTGCAAGGTGCCGGAATTCGCCCTCCGATGGCGATCGAAGTCCGCATCGATGGCAAAGAGATTGTCGCAGTGCGCATGGAATAGCGTCCGCGCAGCCCTTCCCTTCGAACCACTGCATCTTTTCAAACGACCGCTCGGTTCGGGCGATCCTATCCCCAAATACGAACGCCGCGATCCCGCGTTGAGATTGACGGGACCGCGGCGCACGACGTTGCGACGGTTGTGAAGTTAGTCGGTGAGTTCTTCCACTCTGCGAGCCACCATCACCGGCGAGTTCGTCTGCGGATCCATCAGTACGAATCCGACCACGCGAAGCGGAATCGGCTGTATCCCGCTCAGGCCGGAGAGTCCGCTTAGGTTGACGAAGTTTGTCGCGTTCGTAGTGAGCACCGTGAGTGGATTCGGCAAAAGCACTCCTGCCGTCCAGTTGTCGGTGAACGTGAAACTGCCGTCGTTCCCGGACTGGATCACCGTGCTGCCGGGATTCCACGACCCTTCCTGGCCTTGCCGGCGCAGGACGACGCGGTGAACCGTGAGCGTGGGCACGCCGTTGTTCGTCACGAGCTTGCCTCCCACGGCCACAGATTGCCCCGCCTCGAGAGCCGAATTATTGAAGAGAAGCGTCGTGAGCGGATTGTTGATGTTCGCGATTTTGTATACCTCGCTGCCGTTCAGACCGAGCGTCGTAATCTGGCCGTCCGAGATGCCGTTGATGTCGGGAAGTTCGGCGCGGACGTACAGATCAGCTTGCGTGGCCGGTCCCGACGGCGGCCGAATGCTGGTGAATAAGCCCGCGAGGTAGAATTTGTCGTTCGATACTACTTCGATTTCCGATGCGTCGATATCCTTGCTCACTGGATCAAGCTGGCCGGAGATCAAGACGATCGTATCGGTCGTAAACGAGCTCACCGGAATGCTCGGGTCATCGAAGACGGTGTTGGCATTCGTCTGCACCGTCCACTGACGGCCTTTCGGTCCCTGCACAACGAATTCCGTGTCGCTTGTTACGCCAACAACACCGGCTGGGAAATCGTCGACCGAAACATCCGAGTCGGTGGCGTCGAGGAGTTGCATGTGGAATACGGGATTCACCGTTCCATTGACTTGCCCATTGGTAGTTTGGAGCGACTGGCGCAAATCGAATTCCATGCGCAAGCCGACGAGATCGGCGGCTTCCAGCACAAACGGATTCGCGAAATTGACGGTGACGCTGTTTTGCGTAAGGGTGCCGTTGATCGTATTGATCACCGGCGGATTCTGGGACGTATCGATGTACGAAATTACGGGGCTCGCGAGCGTTACGGTCGCCGACGAATACGTGCCCGTTGGAACCGCGTTCAAGTCGAGCAGTTGATGGAGTCCGCTCAATTGAGCGAAGTCCACGACCTGCGGAGTCGTGAGAACCGGCACGTTCGTCGTGCCGTTGAACAATGTGACGCCGCTGACCATGATTTGGCACGAAATCACGCTTGGTAGCTGCGCGTCCGTGCCGATCGTGAATACCGAGGCTTCGCTCACACCTCCAGGATTGCCGACGGAGGTCGATCCGCTGCAGCTCGCTAGTCCGAGTGCAGCCAACATCGCAATGAACACACCCGTAGCTTTCAAATTGCGCATGCCCGTTCTCCTTATTCGATAACGTATGACTGCCGAGCGGCGAAAAACCCCTTCTCCGCCGCTGCACGTAAAACACGACGTTTCGAAAAAAGTTGCGGGCGAGTGGGGGATCGAACGCCCGTGTTATGCGGCCCGAACGCGGGATTCTTCCAAAAAATCGATTGGATGGGCTTCGCCGCAGATGCTACGCTTACGCCGCGTGGGGCGGAGTTTGATTCAGCCGTTCCTTTCGACTCACCCGGCTTGGCGCTCACGTTCCAGGTGTCTGCGGTCGCCGGCGAGATGATCTTGGGTCGGGCGCGCAAGGACTTCATGCATGAAGATTCTGGGATTCCTGCTGCTGTTATCCGGATGGGCCATTGTGCTGACTGCGGTCGCTTTATTGACCCAGGCTCCCCCGCGGGCGGCATTTGTCCTTGCGGGAATCGGTGTCGAAATTGTGGGGCTGGTGCTGGTGATTCGCGCGCATCCCATCCGTCGAGGTGAACACGAATGACGTCCGGGCCTGCCGCGACATTTTCGGAGGCCAGCGGAGTTCTCTGCGTGGTCTGCATCCTGCTTGTGCCCCTCGCGTGTGCGGGCATTGCGCTGATCAACACGGGTCTCGGGCGTTCGCGGAGCGCGGCGCAGTCGATGATGTCTTCCCTCTGCGTTCTTTCCGTCGCGGCGATTGCGTACCTGACTTGCGGGTTCGCATTCCAGGGCTTCGCCGGACAACCGGCGCACGTTGTGATGATCGGTGGAAAACCGTGGAGCTGGCTCGCGCATGGAAGTCCGTTTCTGCATCACGTGGCGGTCGATGGCTCGCCACAATCGCTGGCCGCGCTGCTCGGGATGGTCAGTGCGGGGCTCGCGGCGCTGATTCCGCTCGGCGCCGGATCGGACCGCTGGCGGCTCGGTGCATCTTGCATCTCAACTGCCGTGCTCGCCGGATGTACCTATCCGCTTTTCGCGCATTGGGTCTGGGGCGGAGGCTGGCTTGCGCAACTCGGTGCGAACTACGGTCTCGGACGCGGATTTGTCGACTCCGGCGGCGCGAGCACGATTCAGGCCGTCGGTGGGTTGACCGCGCTTGCCGTCGCGTGGATTCTCGGCCCTCGCCGCGGGAAATACGCGCAGGACGGCACGCCAAGCGCCATTCCCGGTCACAACGTCGTGCTCGTATTGTTCGGCAGTTTCCTGGCCCTAGTCGGATGGTGCGGACTCAATTCGGCGGGAGCGATTTTGTTCAACGGCGTCGCCGCCGGCACGGCCGCGCTGGTCGCAATGAACACCATTCTTTGCGCCGGGGCGGCAGCGCTGGCGGCCGCTCTGGTGACGAATTCGCGCTTCCGCAAGCCGGATGCCTCGCTCACCGCCAACGGGTGGATCGGAGGGCTCGCCGCGAGCAGTGGCGCGTGCGCATTCGCCCTGCCCGTGGAAGCGGTTGTCATTGGGTTGGCCGCGGGAGTACTTGTAACGTTTTCGGTCGAATGGTTTGAGCTGCGCATGTCGGTCGACGATCCCGGGGGCTCGATATCCGCGCACGCGATGGGCGGACTCTGGGGCGTATTCTCCGTGGGTATTTTCGGAGAGGCGTTTCATCCGACGCTCGAGAAAGCGGGCGAACCCGCTCATTCCGGGCAGTGGCTTGCACAACTGGTGGGAATCGCTACGCTGGTCGGTTTCGTGCTGCCGCTCACGTATGGCCTGAATTGGCTCATCAATCGCGTTTATCCCCAGCGAGTGCCTGTCGAAGGCGAGCGCCAGGGCATGGACCTCTACGAACTCGGCGCCGGCGCGTATCCCGAATTTCTCACGCACAGCGACGAGTTCACCGAGCCTTAGAATTTGTCTCGCGTCAAATCTCTTGCGCGCGTTTGCTTCGCGGGAATATAAGCGTAGCGATGTAACGCCGCGCAGCAGCCGGGCGTCGTACAATCAGTGGCGGGCAAAGGGGGTGGAGCTGTGAATCGAAGGAAGCTTCTTTCGCTGCTCGGAATGTCGCCCGCCATGCTGGCGACTTCCAAAGCCGAAGCGCAACAACACAAAGCCGGCCCAGCAAGATCCTCGTCCTCTGGCCCCGAGAAACTCACAGTCGTCAATCCGAAAGGCACGCCCCCGGCGATCCAGCTTATTCCAATGGCGCCTCGCCTCGATTCGCTCAACGGGAAGACCGTCTTTCTCGTCGACACTGGATTTCATGGCTCAGACGTTCTTCTTCACCAAATCGAGGCGTGGTTTGGGCGCAACATGCCGAGCGTCACTGTCGTCTTCCGACGCAAAGCTGGTCCTTACATGGAAGACGACCCGAATCTTTGGAAAGAAATCAAAGCGAATGGCAACGCGGTCATCATGGCCGTCGGCCATTGAAGCACCTGCACACCAGCGACCGTCGGTCACTGCATAACAACCGAAAAGATGGGAATCCCGAGCGCGCCGCTCGTCACCAAGGCGTTCAAGGATCTCGCGCTGCTGAACGCCGCCAAGCGCGGCATGCCGCACGAGCGCATCTGCTTCACTCCGCATCCCGTGTGGGGCAAGACACCGGAAGAAGTCCGCGCGTACGTCGAAGGCCCCGATCCCGTCAGCGGAAAGCCGCTGATGAAAGAAATCGTGGACGCCTTGACGGTTCCTCTGAGCGACGAAGAGAAAAGGTCAGGAATGGTGAGCGTGTCGGTCGGGCCGCCTGCGTTCACCGACACCGCGGACAATCTGCAGGAACTTTATCTCAACAACGGCTACACCGATTTCCTCCCCGTCATTTTGCCCACGGAAGAAAAAGTAGAGGCAATGATGAGGGCGACGAGCCATAGGCCGGACGAAACCGTCGGCAAGATGGCCGCCGGCGCATATCCGCCCTGGAGCTACAACGTCCGCCAAGTGGCCGCAAGCGCCGTCATGGCGGGATGCAGGCCCGAGTACTTCCCGATCGTGCTGGCGATCGCGTCGTCGGGCGTGGCTTCGCTTTTCAGTTCGACGAATTCGTTTGCCTTCGCGATGGTCATCAACGGACCCATTCGCGACAAGCTCGAATTCAACTACGGCATCGGCGCGCTTGGACCGTTCGCACAGCCGAACGCGACGATCGGGCGCGCATGGACGCTGATGTCGAAAAATTTGGGCAACGGTGGAATTCCCGGCGACACGTATCTCGGTTCGCTCGGCAACAATCTGAATTACAACAACGTTGTGATCGCCGAGCACGAGGACGCGAACCCCTGGGTTCCTTTCCACGTGCAGCGCGGATTCAAAAAGGAGGATAACGTCGTCAGCCTTTTCCGCGGATTGGGCGTCGTGCCCGGACAGGTCGCGCGCGGGAGCAGCGCTAACGAAAACGTGCAGTTCGATTATCAGATGAGCGATCTCTTCAGCACGTTCACCGGTTTTTTCGGCGCGCTGATCATCGCCGATCCGCTCGTCGCGGCGCGGCTGAAGGAGCAAGGCTACGATACGAAAGAAAAGCTTACCGACTGGCTGTATAAGAACACCACACAGACGGTGAAAGACTACAAGAGCCGCAACTACGCCTATCTCTTCGATTATCCGCGCGCTCTTCGCGGCGATGAGCCGTGGGCCTCGTGGTACAAGATGCCGGATGATGCATTGATCCCTCATTTCCCTCATGTGTCCGACATCAACATCGTCGTCGCCGGCGGGCAGACCAACGCCTATCCACAAGCCGGAAACCTGAGTTATGGCGTCAGCGTCTCTATAGACAAATGGATGTAAACCGATCTTCGATCAGTTACAAGATTGGGGCATAATGTGCCCGCTCGGGGGCGTGAATCAATGAAGAGAAGAAATCTACTTGCACTGATGGGAATGTCTCCGGTTGCACTCGCGGGACTTCCTGGGATCGCGGACGCAGCCGAGAAGGCTGACAAATCCAAGAAAGTTGCGATGTCCGGCGATCCGAAACTCACGGTTCTCAACCCTCGCGGTTTGCCGCCTCCGATCACGCTGATTCCAATGGCGCCGAGGCTCTCCACGCTCGACGGCAAAACGATCTACCTCGTCTCCGACGGTTTCCCGGGTGCCGACGCCTTCCTCAACCAAGTCTCCATCTGGTTCAAGAAGAACATGCCGGAAGTGAAAACCGTGTATCGGCTCAAGGCGGGCGGATTCGCGGACGACGATCCGAAGCTAAATGCAGAGATAAAGGCGAATGGCCAGGCCGTCATCATGGCCATCGGGCATTGAAGCACCTGCACACCAGCGACCGTCGGTCACTGCATAAAGTACGAACAGATGGGAATTCCGGCCGCTCCGATGGTGACGATCGCGTTTAAGGATCTCGCCAAGACGAACGCCGCGAAGCGCGGCATGCCGCTCCAGAGAATCTCCTTCACGCCGCATCCCGTGTGGGGCAAGACGGACGACCAGATGTACGCGTACCTCGAGGGCAACGATCCGGTCAGCGGCAAACCGCTGATGAAGGAAGTGGTCGAGTCCCTCACGCGGCCGCTCACTCCAGACGAAGCGAAGACCGGCACTGTGACGCCGCCCACCGGCGCGCCCACGTTCACCGACACCGCCGACAATCTGCAGCAGTATTTCCTCGACAACGGAATGACGGACTACATGCCCATCATTCTGCCGACGCAAGAAAAAGTCGACGTGATGCTGAAAGCAACAAGCCATAAGCCCGACGAAGTCGTCGGCAAGATGACTCCCGCGCAGGGTGCGTTTCCGGCGTGGTCCTTTACGGTTCAACAAGTGGCCGTCAACGCTGTGATGGCCGGCGCGATTCCCGATTACTTCCCGACGCTTCTTGCAATCGGCTCCACGGGAATTTCGGCGCTCTTCAGCTCGACGAACTCGCTCGTCTCGGCGGCCGTGATCAACGGTCCGATCCGGGACAAGCTCCAGATGAACTACGGCATTGGCGCCATGGGCCCATTCAATCAGGCGAACGCCGTGATCGGCCGCGCATGGACGCTCATGTCCAAGAATCTCGACGGCGGCGGAGTGGCCGGCGAAACCTACATGGGCTCACAGGGCAACATCATCAACTACAACAATCTGATCATTCCGGAAAACGAAAAGGACAGCCCGTGGCCGCCGTTCCATGTGCAAAAGGGATTCAAACCCGAGGAGAACGTCGTCAGCTTCTTCTTCGGCTTCGGAATCCAGCAGGGGCAGGGCGGCAAAGGCCTCGGCATGAAGCCAATTCCGCATTACCACGAAGCGATGTCGGCCAACGTCGCCCCGTTTGCGTCGCTCTTCGGCGCGCTTTTCATCCTCGACCCGCTTGTGGCGCACGGACTCGGCGACTTGGGCTTCAAGACCAAGGACGACATCGCCGACTGGCTGCAGAAGAACACAACCGTCACCGTGAAGGACGTCAAAACGATGCTCTTCAGCGGCTTGCCAAGAGGTCAGGCGGCTACCTTGAAGGATGACGACGTCATTCCAAAGTGGGAACGCACTGACGCGTATAACTTCATCGTCTGCGGCGGCCAAACCAATCCATATCACCAACTCGCGAACATGAGCTACCGCCTAAGCGTTTCGATCGATAAGTGGACCTGATCGGACGCTGGCCAAACTCGAGCAAATGAAAAGGGCCGCGCGACGCGCGGACCTCTTGCGCTTCGCAGTCCGCCGCGTCTAATCGCCCTTCGCCCAAACATAAACGAGCGCGAAATTGGTCCCTTTACCGCTCGGCTCGATAGCAACGATATGCTGCTTCTCTTTCGTACCCGCCTTGAAGAGCATCCCGCCTTTGTCCGGCTTGTCGTCGGCGCATGTGAGAACCCCGGCCGAATCGTCCCTCGGTCCATCTGCCGTAACGCCATTTGTGCAATCCAAGACTCTTCCATATTTCGAGAGGGCCTTCTTATAGAATTCAGCCACTTGCGTCGGTGAATCATTGGACTCCATCTTCAGTACGGCCAACTTGAATCCGATCCCACCTCCCCAGAGACCCAATCGGGCCGCGTCCGTATTCTCGCCGGGATCTTTATGCGGCTTTGCGCCCGGGTAAATCGGCAGCCCGACATCTTTGTCCGTGGCCTTGCCGCTGACAACAAGACCGGCTCCGCCCTCGTCTTGCGCCGCTGCGGGAATCGTCGCCAGGGCCGCGATCAACGGGAAAATCGCGCAAGTCAGCACGAAGCCCCTCAACGTTTGATTGAGTCGCTGCCGTTTCATACACACCTCCCCATGCCGAGTAATACGTCACTTTCGGGGAGGAAGTTCCCTAAAGCCCGCGCCGGTTCGGACAAAATGGCTGACGCCGTCACGGCAGCGAAAATGCGATGTACGCGTTGCCCGCTGTCACGAAGATGTACTGCTTGCCGTCGACTTCGTAGCTGATCGGATTCGACCGCGCGGAATGGCCCATCTGAATATCCCAGAGTGGCCTACCGGTCTCTGCGTCGAGCGCGAAGAAATTGCCCTCGTCGGTTCCGCTGAAGACGAGCCCGCCAGCCGTCGATAGCACAGGCACCCACGCGGGGGACAGCAGCTTGAACTGCCATTTCAACTTGCCCGTCGTGGCTTCGAGCGCGCGAATCGCCCCGTAAGATTGCTCCCCGATAAGCGCTCGGATTCCGCCTCCGCCCACGATTCCCTTCGGCGGACCCGGCTCGATCTTTCCGGTGCCCTTGATGAAGTACGCGCCGGTTTCGTGCGCGCTCACATAGAAAAATCCGGTCTGCGGGCTGTAAGACGGGCTCGTCCAATCCACGCCGCCCGTGATGCTCGGATACACCAGCGTTCCTGCACCGAGCGTCGGCTCCTGATTTGGCGCTTTGATCGGCCGCCCGTTCGCGTCGAGTCCCAGGGCCCAGGTCTGCTTCACGAACGGAACTCCGGTGATGAATTTTCCTGCTACGCGATCGATCACGTAGTAGAAACCGTTCCGGTTCGCGAATCCAATTAGCTTTCTTGGCTTTCCATCGATCGTCGCGTTGAACAGCACGGCTGGCTCGTCCGAGTCCCAGTCGTGGTCCTCGTGCGGCGAAAACTGAAAATACCATCTAAGCGTGCCGGTATCGGCGTCGAGCGCGAGCAGCGAACACGTGTAGAGGTTGTCGCCGGGGCGGTCGTCATCATTGAAATCCGGCGCTGGATTGCCCGTTCCCCAGTAGATCAAATTCAGATCGGGATCGTAGGAGCCGTTGTTCCATGTGGTCGCGCCTGCACTGATCGCCGCGCCGTTGCCCCAGGTCTCCGCGCCCGGATCGCCAACGCGCGGTGTCGTCCAGAATCGCCAAAGCCGCTTGCCTGTTTTCGGATCGTACGCATCGATGAAGCCGCGCACCGCCGCCTCGCTGCCAGCGATTCCCACCACAATTTCGTTCTTGATAGCGAGCGGCGGGCCCGTCATCGCATAGCCCATCACGTTATCCGCGACGTGCACATTCCAGCGCACTGCGCCGGTTTTCGCGTCGAGCGCGATCAGGTGCGCGTCTGCCGTTCCGATGTATACCGTGTCGTCGAGGATGGCCACGCCCCGGCTGGTTGCATAGAGGCCGATCGACACCACGTGCTCAGGCAGCGTCGGCGTGTAGCTCCAAATTCTCAGTCCGCTGCGAACATCGAGCGCCGTGACCGTGCTCGGCGGCTCGGTGATGTACATGACGCCATCGGCAACGATCGGCGACGACTCGAGATTGGCGACGGGTCTCGACGGCTGGTACATCCATGCGACTCGCAGCTGCGAAACATTTTGACGGTTGATTTGTTTCAGCGACGAGTACTGCTGCGAATAATAGCTGCCGCTGTAGGTCAACCAACTCTGCGGCTCGCTCTGTGCATGCAGGATGCGTTCGTATGGAACATTCTGGGCGACCGCGCTTGAAGGCAGGAACGCACTTGCGATGGCAAACAACAGCGCGAATTTCGCGTCCCTCATTGGGCCCCCTTCAAGCTAGCAAGATACGCTACGAGATCGTTCAACTGCGCGTCATCCAGCCTGCCCTTCATGCTCGGCATCGTGCTCTTTCCCGGCTCCTTGTCGAGCGACCTCAGTTGGTCCTTTCGGAAGGAGTGAAACTGCCCCTTCGCATCTTCGATCACGACGTGAAACGAATCTTCCGATACGCGTGTGCCCTCAAACGTGCGCCCGTCTTTCGTCACAACGCGCACGAAAAGGAATTCCAGCATTCCTCCCGATTCTAGAAACGAGTGCGCTTGCGGAAGGTCCGTCCCGGGATATAAGACCGTCGTGCGCAGATAATTCGGCCCGCGCAATTGCCCGACCGTTGTCAGCTCCGGGCCGATATCGCCCCCCTCGCCGGCAACCGTGTGACAGGTAGCGCAACCGCTCGACTCATAGACCTGCTTCCCCCGCACCGCATCTCCGGTCACGGCGCCTTCGTCCTTACGTGTGAGGGTCAGAAGGTAGCCGACGACCTGCTGAATCTGCTCCGCACTGAGCTGGCTGCCAAGAGCAGGCATGCCCCCCGGCATTCCGTTCTTCACGACGTTCGTCACCGCATCCATGCCAAGCCGAAACGGGATGCCCTGAATGTTCGGCCCCATCGCCCCGCCGCCATCCAGGCCGTGACAGGTCGAACAGGTCGTCTCGAAAGTTTTCTTGCCGCTCTGGAGCTGCTCCGGACTCAGTTGCACGGCCTTCGTGTCCTGGGGCGGGCTCGCCTGGGCCGGGCACACACTCCCCGCCAACGCGCACGAAAAGCCGATCAGCGCCGCAATGCGCATCCGCAAGATCGCCGTCATCGCGCTCCCCCAAACGATTCGCTCTTATTCCCAAACGGCGGATAGCATACTACCGGACATTTGCCGATGCGAAGAAACCACAAGCAAAATTCGCGCGTCAGGATTAGTATGTGTGCGCTGCGCCGCCGGTTAGGGTGGACCGGTGCGCGATTACGAACGGGGGAATGACAAAAAATGGGGATGCGCAAAACAATTCAGTTGTGCTGGTTCGCTTTGGCGTTGGCGCTCGCGGCTGGAACGGCAGCGGCGCAGCAAGCAGGTGTTGTCGATGACAAGGCGCTGGCAAACGCCGGCAAGGACGCGAATGATTGGCTCAGCAATGGTCGCGATTACACCGAGCAGCGCTACAGCCCGCTAAAGCAGATTGACACCTCGAACGCGAGCCGGCTCGGCTTGGCCTGGTATTACGACACGGGATCGGAACGCGGGACCGTCGAGACTACACCGATCGTCTCGAACGGCGTCATGTACGCGACGCTGCCATGGAGCGTTGTTGTCGCGCTGGACGCGAAGACCGGCGCGGAGAAGTGGCGCTGGGATCCGAAAATCCCGCGCATGAACTTTCCGATCGGCTCGGCTGGCAACCCCAACAAAGTCCGCACGGGACCCAGCGTCTGCTGCGGCCCGGCGAATCGCGGCGTCGCCCTCTACGACGGCAAAGTCTACGTCGGCACGCTCGAA
The DNA here is from genome assembly GCA_035622875.1 of Candidatus Acidiferrales bacterium. Lineage (GTDB taxonomy): Bacteria > Acidobacteriota > Terriglobia > Acidiferrales > UBA7541 > Palsa-295. The sequence goes on along the minus strand of DASPUN010000073.1, from coordinate 77,407 downwards.
TCGAAGCTCGTCGCGCTCGATCAGGAAACCGGTAAGGTCGTATGGGAAGTTCAGACAACCGACCCGAACGCCGACTACAGCATCACCGGCGCTCCGCGCATCGCCAAAGGCAAAGTCATCATCGGCAACGCGGGCGGCGAATACGGTGTTCGCGGCTTTGTGACCGCCTACGACGCCAAAACCGGCAAACAAATATGGCGCTGGTACACGGTTCCCGGCGATCCCTCGAAACCGTTTGAGAACAAAGCCATGGAAGCTGCCGCCAAGACCTGGGCGGGCGACTGGTGGAAGCTCGGCGGCGGCGGAAACATTTGGGACGGGATCACGTACGATCCTGAACTCGATATGGTCTACATCGGTATCGGACAGGGCGGACCCTGGGTTCAGGGTTTCCGCGATCCGATGTCGAAGGACAATCTCTACCTCTGTTCGATCGTCGCGCTCAAAGCTTCCACCGGCGAGTATGTCTGGCATTTCCAGACGACCCCAGCCGACGAATGGGACTACGACGCTACGCAGGGAATGACGCTCGCCGATATCAAGATCGACGGCAAGCTTCGCCACGTCATCATGCAAGCGCCGAAGAACGGCTACTTCTACGTGCTCGACCGCAAGACCGGAAAATTCATCTCCGGCGCGCCGTATGTCAAAGTCACATGGTCCACGGGTCTCGACCCGGTAACGGGGCGTCCACACGAAGCGCCGGGCATGCGTTACGAAAAGGAGCCGATCGAGGCATCGCCGGGTCCTGCAGGAGGCCACGCGTGGCAGGCGATGTCATTCAACCCGAACACGGGCCTCGTGTACGTTCCGTCGCTCGATAGCACGTTCAAATACATGGCGACGAAGGAATTCAAGCCGGAGCTGGGCGTCTACAACTGGGGCATCGTCTTCGCGCCTCCGCCGCCTCCTCCGGGTGGCGGCGCACCTGCAGATCTGCCGGTTCCGCCCGCGAACCAGGCGTTCTTGCAAGCTCGTGATCCGGCCACCCAAAAAGTGGTGTGGCGCGTTGATGGCATGAACGGTAGCGGCACGGTCACGACCGCGGGTAATCTTGTCTTCGCAGCCACAAACGGGGGAGATTTCACAGCCCTCAGCGCGGACAAGGGTGAAAAACTCTGGTCGGCCAAGCTGATGCCGGGCTTGGCAAATCCAGTCACTTATGTGGTCGACGGGAAACAGTACGTTGCCGTTCTCTCGGGACGAGGCGGCAAGGCTCGAATCTACTGTTTCGCGCTCGACGGCAAAGTACCGATCCCGACGCGGCCAGCAGGAGTCTCTGACTCGCCGTTTGGCCCTCCGCCGCCGCCTGCTGCAGCGCCTGCGCCGCAGGCGCCCACAATGCAGAATCAGCAATAACCCAGATACGCGCCGCCGGGGGCTTCAATCCGGCGGCGCAACTTTGTTAGGGGTCGCCAAAATGGAATTGCGCAGAGGAAGCAATTGGTACGTGCTTGCGTTGCTCGTCGCCACTGCAGCTTGGTCCGCGGCTGCGCAGCAATCTCACACCGTGGACGACAAGACTCTGCTGAACGCCGGCAAGACCGGAGACGAATGGTTGATGAATGCGGGCAATTACGCGCAGACGCGCTATAGCCCGCTCTCGCAAATCGATTCTTCCAACGTTAGCCGGCTCGGACTCGCCTGGTACTACGACACCAACTCGGCTCCGGGTACCCTCGAAGCGACTCCTATCATTTCCAATGGAACGCTTTACGCGACGGCGACCTGGGGCGTCGTATTTGCCGTCGACGCGCGCACCGGAAAAGAAAAGTGGCGCTGGGACCCGCAGATCGGCCACCAGAATTTCCCGCCGGGATCGGCCGGAAATCCCAACAAAGTCCGCACCGGACCGAGCCTCTGCTGCGGCCCCGGTAATCGCGGCGTCGCTGTGTACGGCAACAAAGTCTACGTCGGCACGCTCGACTCACGGCTCGTCGCGCTCGACGCCGAATCAGGCAAGGTCGTGTGGGAAGTCCAGACCGTCGACAAGAACGCCGACTACAGCATCACCGGCGCTCCGCTTGTCATAAAGGGTAAAGTCATCATCGGCAACGGCGGCGGAGAATTTGCCGTCCGCGGTTTCATCTCCGCCTACGATGCCGAAACCGGCAAACTCGATTGGCGCTTCTACACCGTACCCGGCGATCCGTCGAAGCCGTTCGAGAACGACGCCATGAAGGCTGCTGCGAAAACCTGGTCGGGCGAATGGTGGAAATTGGGTGGCGGCGGCAATCCCTGGAATTCGATTTCCTACGATCCGCAGCTCGACCTGCTCTACTTCGGAACGGGCCAAGGCGGCCCTTGGGTTCAGAAATATCGCAGCAAGCTCGGCAACGACGATCTGTACATCTGTTCGATCATCGCTCTCAAGCCGGAGACGGGCAAATTCGTCTGGTATTTCCAAACGACTCCAGGCGACGAGTGGGACTTCGATTCCATCGCGGATCTGGTGCAAGCGGATCTCACAATCGACGGAAAGCTCCGCCATGTGATCATGCAAGCGCCCAAGAACGGCTACTTCTACGTCCTCGATCGCAAGACCGGAAAATTTATTTCCGGCGCTCCGCTGCAGAAAATCACATGGACCAAGGGCCTCGATCCGAAGACCGGCCGCCCGATTATCAATCCCGAAGCGCATTACGGTACAGCGGGCACAATCATTTGGCCGGGTCCGGGAGGCGGGCACGTTTGGCAGGGAATGTCCTACAACCCGGAGACGAAACTTGTTTACATCACGCCGGGAATGGCGAGCAGCTTCAACTATGTTCAGGCGCCGGAATTCAAACCCGAGCTCGGCGCGTACAACTGGGGAATTATTTTCAGGGATGCCGCAGGCAGAGGCACGGGCCCGGTCGCAGCCGCTGCCAACGGCGCGCCGCCTCCGCCACCCCAACCTCGAACGCCGCCCGCGGGGAACTTCCTGTTCGCATGGGATCCCGTCACGGAGAAGGAGCGTTGGCGCGTCCCCGCAACCGGTGGCGGCGGCACGATGACTACTGCGGGCAATCTCGTCTTCGCAGCTTCCAACGATGGAGACTTCGAAGCGTTTAGCGCGGACAAAGGCGAAAAGCTCTGGAGCGCAAAGCTGGCCCCGGGTTTCGCAAACCCGGTGACTTACATGCTGGATGGCAAGCAGTACGTCTCCGTTCTCGCGGGGCGCTCGGGCAAGGGACGTCTCTACACTTTCGCGCTCGACGGAAAAGTTCCCGTTCCGCCGCCGACGTCTTCAGCTCCCCCCGTCACAACGGGTCAGGCGCCCACGGCCACAAATCAGCAGCAGTAATCGGGTTGGCGATTGGCGACCCAACGACGAACGCACTTGTCCGTCGTCTCTAGCGATACTACCCGTGCACTCTAGCGCTTCTCAGTCGGATCGCTGCGCGGGATGTCGGTGGCAGCCACGCGCCGCAGAAACTTCCAGTGCCCATCTTCGCGGACCAAAATGTCGTCGTAATGGCCTCCATAGAGAATCGACGGTCTGTTGTCTGCTGTCACGGTGAATGACCATCGCGACCAAGCGGTCGCTTTGTCGCCATGCACTTCGATCTCGAAATTGGTCAAGAGATGGTACGTCGAGCCGGGACTCGATGTGGGAGTCGCTCCCAGGTTCTTCTCCATGAGCGCTTGAATCGCTGCCGGACCCTTCGCGGAGCCGAATCCTCCGATCCATTCGCCGTCGCGAGCGAAAAGGCGAGAGTAGCCCGCCAGGTCGTGTGCGTCGAGAAGCCGTCCGTATTCGACCAGGAGGGCGCGGATTTCTTCGATGTCTTCGAGGTGCTGAATTCGCGCAGCCGTCGACGCATCGTGTTCTGCGCGGCCCTGCGTTCCGGTAGCGAAGGCGATCGCCGCCGTCGCCGCGAGAGCTGCTACAACTACGAATCGTTCGAACTTGCGATTGCGAAGAATCTTCACGGTACCCTCCCGATTTGTGAGCTGCGCTTCCCGCAAATTGCGTCACTTAGAGTAATCGGAGCAAACGAGCCCGGTTCGTCCGTCCTAGTCGCGGCGGCGTTGGAGACGTCCGGCCACGAAGACAGAGAAGCTCTCTTCAGCTTTAGCGTAACCGGGAAATCGACAAACAGTAGAGGCCTAAGATCGGGAAGGCGCGCCCGCGCCGACCGGCTGGGGCTCCGCTGCGGGCGGTTCTTGCGGGTGCACAAACGGCGCCGGTTCGGGCGCGGCAACTTCCCAATCACAGTTTTCGCGGACGCACGCGCGGAAATTCCCCTGCTTCGTCCGCTTCTCGACGATGAACGGCGCTCCGCACTTCGGGCACGGCTCGTTGATTGGCTCGTGCGGCAATGTGTAATCGCAATCGGGGTAGCGCGAGCAGCCGTAGAAGACTCGCCCGCGCCCGCGGCCCTTGGCCGTTCCGCGACGGACAAATTCCCCTTCGTTGCACTTCGGGCATTTGATCCCCAGCGTGACCGGCCGCGTGTACTTGCATTTCGGATACGTCTCGCAGCCTATGAATTCGCCGTAGCGCCCGTGGCGCCGCAGCAATTGCGCGCCGCACGTCGGGCACTTCTCGTCGAGCCGCACGTCCGGCTGCAGCGCTTTCCTAGTGCCTGCAGCCAGGCGGCGCGTGGTCCTGCAGTTCGGATATCCCGTGCACGCGAGGAACGTTCCGAAGCGACCGCGCTTGATCGCCATTTCCTTGCCGCAATTTTCGCAGTATTCCGGCCCGGCTTCGCTCTCGAGTTCTTCGCTGCCCGGTTCCGAAATATCTCGCGTGTAATCGCACTCGGGATAGCGCGAGCAGCCGAGGAAAAATCCGTGGCGGCTGATGCGCTCGAGAAGTTCCCCCTGCCCGCATTTCTCGCACTTTTCGCCTGTCGGTATGCCGGCTTTGTACGACTCCATTGCGCCGTGGGCCTTGTCGAGGTCCTCTTCAAAGCGGTCCCAGAAATCCTTCACAGACGTGCGCCACGGAAGCTTTCCCTCTTCGATTTCGTCCAGTTCGTCTTCTAGGCGCGCCGTGAAGCCGACGTCGAAAATATCCTCGAAAGCCTTCACCAGCAGGTCGCTCACTTTTTCGCCGAGCATCGTCGGCGTGAAGCGGCCTTGATCCTTCCTTACGTACTCGCGCTCGACGATCGTCGAAATGATCGCGGCATACGTCGAAGGCCGGCCGATGCCTTTTTCTTCGAGCTCCTTCACCAGCGTCGCTTCCGTGTAACGCGGCGGCGGCTCGGTGAAGTGCTGCTCGGGCCGAATGCTTTCGAGGCGCAACTGCTCGCCTTCGGCGACCTGCGGCAGCCGGTTGCCCGCTGCGTCGCCCTCGTCTTCCTTCTCCTCTTCTTCTTTCACGGCCTGATACGCCGCGAGGTAGCCCTCGAACTTCATCACCGAGCCCGTCGCGCGGAACGTGTAGCCGCTCGCGTCCACGTCGATCGTCGTCTGATCGAATACCGCAGGCACCATCTGTGACGCGACGAAGCGCTGCCAGATCATCTGGTACAGCTTGAACATGTCCTCGTCGAGATAGCGCTTCACGCTCTCCGGCGTGCGGTTCACATCGGTCGGACGAATCGCCTCGTGTGCCTCCTGCGCTTCCTTCTTCGACTTGAAGAAGTTCGGCTTGTCCGGCAAGTAGTTGGGTCCATAGTTCGCGCCGACGTGCTCGCGCACCTGCGCGATCGCATCGTCCGACACGCGCACCGAATCGGTACGCATGTAGGTGATTAGCGCGACCGATCCTTCTTCGCCGAGATCGACGCCTTCGTACAAACGCTGCGCCAGCGTCATCGTCCGCTTCGCCGTATAGCGCAGACGGTTGTAGCCCGCCTGTTGGAGCTTGGAAGTCGTAAACGGCGGCGGTGCAAATCGGCGCTTTTCCTTCTGCGCAACGCTGACGACCTGCCAGATCGTGTGCTCGACCGCTGCCAGTATCCGTTGCGCCTCGGCCTCGTCCGGCACTTCGATTTCGGCGCCATTGTACTTGATCAGCTTGGCTTCAAATGCAGGAGGCTCGCCCGCCGCGAGCAACGCGTGAATCGTCCAGTATTCCTTCGGCACGAACGCGCGGATTTCGCGCTCGCGCTCGACGATCAGCCGCAGCGCCACGGTCTGCACGCGCCCGGCCGAGAGTCCGCGGCGTACCTTGTCCCACAGCAGCGGAGAGATCTTGTAGCCGACCAGCCGGTCAAGCACGCGCCGCGCCTGCTGCGCGTCCACCAGGTTTTCGTTTACCTGGGTCGGCTTCTCGAAGGCAGCTTTGATCGCTTTTTGAGTGATTTCGTTGAACATCACCCTATAGATCTTGGGTACTGTCAGCTTCACTGCCGGAGCGGCCGCCTTCGCTGGTTTAGCCGTCTCCGCAGGCTTCTCGGCTTCACTGCCCTTGCCGTTGCCGTTGGCCGCTTCTGCGATCGCAGCAGCCACCACCTTGCTGTACCGCTTCGGATTGCCGAGGATTTCGGCGAGGTGGGCGCAGATCGCCTCGCCCTCGCGGTCCGGGTCGCCGGCCAGATAGACGGCATCCGCCTTCTGCGCCGCCTTTTGAAGATCGCCGATTACCTTCAACTTCCCAGGGATTACGACGTAGGTCGGTTCGAAGATGTTCTCCGCCGTCACCGGAACAGGCTTCGGCGCCTTTTTCTCGGGAGCACCGGCCTTTGCCTTCCGCTTGCGCTTCTTCTTCCTGCCTTCACCGGGCAAAAGTATCCCGATGTCCTTCTTGGGAAGGTCCATTACGTGGCCGTAGGAGGCCTTGACCGTAAAGTTCCGGCCGAGATACTTGTTGATCGTCTTGGCCTTAGCCGGCGATTCGACAATTACGAGCGATCGTGCCATGAGTTCCTATGTTCCTTGTGAATCAATCGCGTTTGTTGCGTTGGTTTGAGACAACTTTCCCCGCCCACCAAGAGCTACCATCCTAACCTGCTGTCGGGGCGATGATTACAACAGGACTTTCAAGAATTGCTTTCCAGGTAACTGGCGTACCACGCCTTTGAGCTCCAAGTCAAATAGCGCGGCCAACACCTCTGAGGAACTTAAACCGGAATTCTCCACCAGTTCATCCACGTGCCGGGCCTCATCGAGACTCAATAGATTGTAAAGAGGCCGTTCCGAAGGCCCCAGCGTCTCCTCGATCATGGCCGCCCGCTCGGCATGCGGCACGTCTTCCACCGGCATCAACTCCGCTCGGACCGGCGTCGACAGCTCCTCGACCACATCTTCCCAGCCGGTCACGAGCTTCGCTCCTTGCTTGATGAGTTGATTCGGTCCGAAGCTCGATGGCTGTGTCACGTTACCGGGAACGCCATAGACCTCCCGTCCGAATTCCATCGCCAGCCGTGCCGTAATCAGCGACCCCGAGTATTGCGCTCCCTCGACAACAACCACCCCCAGCGCCATGCCCGCGATGACGCGATTGCGAATTGGGAAATTTTGCGGCGCCGGAAACGTCCCTATTGGAAATTCGCTTATCAGGGCGCCCCGCTCTTCGATCTCCTCGAAAATTTTCTTGTTTTCCTTCGGATAGACCACGTCAATTCCGCAGCCGAGTACGCCAAGGGTGGCTCCAGCCGCGGAATTCAACGCGCCCCTGTGCGCACTGGCGTCAATTCCTCGCGCCGCCCCACTGACGACGACCAATCCACGGTCGGCTAGGTCCTTGGCCAACCGCTGTGCCATTTGATTCCCGTAAGGCGTCGGGCGTCGCGCCCCAACGATCGAAATGAGGTGCCGATTCAGAAGTCCAACGTTTCCTTTTGCATAGAGAAGTGGAGGCGGATCGTAGATTTCCCGCAAGGGCGTCGGATACTCGGGCTCGTACCAAGTCAACAGTCTGCAACCAATGGCCTGAGCCTGAGCCAGTTCTCTCGCCGCATCGCTCAGGGGGCGTCGGGAATTGATGGTCTGCGCGACCGCAGCGGGCAAGTGCTGGGCCTCGAGCGCCGTCAGGGACGCGTTGAAGATCTCGTCCGGGCTGCCGAACTCGCGCAGCAGCTTACCGGCCGTGCGCGCGCCCAAGCCGGGAGTCAGCGCCAGCGCCAACCAACCTACATAGTCGTCGGGATGCATCGAGAAAGAATGCCGGGCAGAGCTAAACAGTCGGGCGCTGGGCTGTCAAGCCACGGGAATTACGTAATACCTTTCCGCGAGTCGCCTACGTAACCGCCGCAACTGCATCCATACTTTGAGTCTCTCGTCCGTTCGGTCTGACGTCAGGCCCGCAGAGGGAAGGGAGTCGCGTCACTGTGATAAAATGCGGCGTCTCGGGACCAGAGCCTAGCGTGAAGAAGCTTCGCATTTCGATCGTCGAATACCTGAACACGGCGCCGCTCGTCTGGGGCTTCACTGACGGGCCGCTCGCGGATAAGTACGACCTGTCGTTCACCGTTCCTTCGCAGTGCGCCGAGGCCCTGCGCCGCGGCGATGCCGACATCGCGATCATCCCCAGCATCGAGTACCAGCGCATCGACGGGCTGGTCGCCCTGCCGGACATGGCCATTGCCGCCAAGCGCGAGGTCCGCAGCCTGCTGGTCGTTTCCAAGCGGCCCATCGACTTGGCCAAGCGGATCGCGCTCGACACGAGTTCCCGCAGCACGGCGGCACTAGTCCGCATCCTCGCGAAGGAACATTGGGGCATCCAGCCCGATTTTGTGGACGCCGCGCCTGATGCCGCAGAAATGCTGAAAATTGCCGACGCCGCACTCGTAATCGGCGATCCGGCCCTGCGAATTTCGCTCAAAATGGAAGCTCTTACCCAAAAGACACCCGGTGGCGGCGATTGCTGCGAGGGCGACCCCGACGAAATGCCCGTTCCCGGCTTCGAGACGCTCTTCGTTTACGATATGACCCATCAGTGGCGGGAAATGACAAAAAAGCCCGCCGTGCTGGCCATTTGGGCGGCTCACGCGCATATCGTTGATGAGCGCGTTGCGGCAGATTTTCTGGCCTCGAAAAAGTTCGGCGTAGAACGGATTCGCGAGATCGGCGAGGCGGCATCGATCAAACTCGATCTGCCTCCGCGGGCGCTCGAGCGTTATCTCACCGAGAACATCAACTTCGACCTCGATGCGGAAAATCTGGCCGGGCTTAGCCTCTTTTTCGAGAAAGCCGCTGCGCAGGGACTGATTCCGGGGGCGCGGCCAATCGAATTCGCCGGCTCCGTCGACAGGGGCAACGCGTTCGGCCGATCGCAACGGGCGGCGCGTTCATGAGCCTCACGCCCCAGGAAGCGCTCGATCTTTTCAATTCCGACGATTTGATCGGCATCGGCATGGCGGCCAACGAGGTCCGCCGTGCGAAAACTGATCCGCGCGTCGCCACGTATCAGATCGACCGCAACATCAATTACACGAATTTCTGCACCGAGTACTGTTCCTTTTGCGCGTTCTATCGTCCGCTGGGCTCGAAAGAGGGCTACATTCAGCCGCTCGAATCGATCTTCAAAAAAATCGAAGAGATGATCGAGCTAGGCGGCACGGGTGTCCTGCTGCAGGGCGGTCTGCATCCAGATCTCAAAATCGACTACTACGAAAACATGCTGCGCTCGATCCACGAGCGCTTCCCACAGGTTCATCTGCACTGCTTTTCCGCGCCCGAAATTTTGTGCATCGCCGAAGTTTCCGGGCTATCGATTCGCGACACGATCGCACGCCTGCGCGACGCCGGCCTTCAGTCGATTCCCGGCGGCGGTGCCGAAATCCTCGACGACGAAGTCCGCCATCGCATCGCGCGTCTGAAATGCAAATCCGAGGAATGGGAATCAGTCCACCGCGAGGCGCACAAGCTCGGCATGCGCACCACGGCCACGATGATGTTCGGGTGCGGCGAGGAATTCCGGCATCGCGTGAATCATTTCGAGCGCCTGCGCCGTTTGCAGGACGAATACGGTGGCTTCACGGCGTTCATTCCCTGGATTTTCGCCCCGGAAAATACGCCGCTCGGCAAGAAAGTTTCGGAAACAACGGCATTCGATTACTTGAAGACCCTCGCGATTAGCCGCCTCTACCTCGACAACATCGACCACGTCCAGTCGAGCTGGCTCACGCCGGGAATCAAAATCTGCCAGGTAGGTTTGCAATTCGGCGCAGATGACGTGGGCAGCATCCTGATTGAGGAAAATGTCGTCTACGCCGCAGGCGTCCGCAATCGCACCAACGAGGAAGAGCTGCGCCGCATCATCTCCGATGCAGGTTACATCCCCGCGCAGCGCGACACCCTCTACCGCTCGTATGTCCTCAAGAGCCGGAATTAGGAGCGCTCGGACTTCGATTCGGAGAGGTTTTGGTGTCGGCTGCTGCAGCGGGCTACCACCAGACGGCTTTGGCAGGCTCGGCCAGTGCCGGCTGCGCGACCGCAAAAGGCATGTCGATGATGACGCTGGCGCCGTAGGGGTTCTGGTTGGCAAGTGTGATTTCGCCGCCGCACTCCTGCACGATTCCATAGCAGATGCTGAGGCCCAGGCCCGTGCCTTTGCCAACAGGCTTCGTAGTGTAGAAAGGATCGAACGCCCTCGCCAGATCGCCAAAGCCCGGACCTGTGTCTTCGAAACGGATGATCGCCCGGCCCGATTGGCTAAGCGCGCGGATTCGAATTTCCCGCTTCGCGCTCTCCTCGACGGCATCGATCGCGTTGTTCAAGATATTCAGCAGCAGTTGCTTCAATTCGTCTTCAGAGATTCCGAGCGGCGCCAGCATCGGCTCAACCTGCATGTCGAGCGAGATCCCATGCGCGCGCAGATGATACTCACGGAGCTGGACCACATCGCGTAATATGGGCTCGAGGTTCGTCGAGCGTGTGATGGAATTGTTCTGGCGGCCAAACCGCAGTAAGCCGTCGAGAATCCGCTTCATACGGCGCGCTTCGTTGCCGAGCTTTTCGATGCGGCGCCGCGGGTTTGCGTCCTTCACTTCTTCCGCAAGCAAATCCGTATAGCCGATGATTCCGGTAAGAGGATTGTTGAGTTCGTGCGCCACGCCCGCTACGAGCTGACCAAGTCCCGCAAGCTTTTCCGAGCGCACTAGTTGCTGATGCAGCCGCACGTTTTCGAATGTCACAGCCAAGTCGGAGGCAAAGAGTTCCAGATTGGCCATCTCCCGTGAGTCGGCCCCTCCCGGCCGGCGCGAATCGGAAACGTAGAGGCAGCCGACATAGGATCCTCGCCAGGAAACCATCGGGATCAGAATCAGGTCGCCGTTCTCGGACATGCGGAACGACTTCTGAGTCGCTCCGTCTTCCTGGGCTCGCTGCTGCTTCATCGCCTCGATGGCGTAGCTGCTCGAGTGCGTTTCGAGAATTTCCGATTCCTGCGTGGTGAATCCGCTCAATCCGGCAAGATAAAACTTGCGGTCCTCACCCAATAGAAACAACGCCGCACGCCGGAAGCTGCTCGCTTCCGTGATCGCGGAGACTACCTCGCCGCAGAGCGCGCCCGGTTCGTTGCCCGCCAGCAGGCGCGACGTGATCTGCGAAAGTCGATGCAGGAGAAGGCTTTCCGCTTGCGCTCTGGTGCGCGACTCTTCCAGCACGTGCGTCTTTTCTTCCAGCAGCGTCAGCACCATACCGAGCGCGACGAGAATCCTCGGCACATTCCAGAAATCGAGATTCACTTGCAGCTTCGTCAGCGCGTTGTGGATCACGACCGCCAGCGGATATTCAGCGCCCCACGCGATGAATCCGACCGTTGTCGTCACGACTCCGAGCGACCCGCGGTTGTAGAGCTTCCTGAAGTAGACGCCGCACAGGAACAAACTGATCGCCATGATCGAGGCGACGGAGAACCAGGGACCGCCCAGCGCTTGCGTCCGCACACCCCAAATTCCGATTCCGGCCAGCACCACGGCGCCCACCGTGTGAAGCCAACTTCGCCGCTGCGGCGCGTAAAGCAAGAATCCGATCGCCACGAGATAGACGGGAACGAGGAGCGCCGCCCAGAAGTGCGGAGAGCCCAGTTGGTATCCGACGGCGAAGGCGTGAAGGGCGAGCGGGATTCCCAACGAGGTCACAAAGGCCACGCGGTTCCCGCGATCATCCGGCTTGAAAAGCAGCGAACCGAGGAACACCAACGCCGCGAGTTCCAGCGACACGAAATCGAGAGGCGTAATGAGCTTCTGAACTACGCCGCCTTGGTTTTCAAGTGCCCGCGCGAAAAAGTGCAGGAAGGTCAGCGCCCAGGCATAGGCCCAAAGGCGCACGCGCGGCAGCGGTGCCTGCCTCTCAAGCGACAAAAAGACGCTCACGAGGACAGCAAGAACCAGTGTGATGGGAAGTGCGTCCGGCAAACTGATCAAGGGCGTCTCCCGCAAAATTAGGGTGACGCACCGCAGCTAGGCCGACAATAGAGCCTTAGTACCAATGGGCCAATTTCGGCGAAGCTTCAGATTGGTGCAGGGGGGCTAACTTCTATGCATGCTTGGAGATACGGACCTCGAGGAAGACGTCGCTGTTCTCGGCAAGGTCAAGTGGCTCGCTGGGCACCAACACGCCATTTGCGAAGCGCGCGTGGATTCGCCGGGTAGTTGCTTTCGAACCCACCTCACCCAATACGCGTGCCTCAGGCTTTGTTCCACGCGCCGGCTCATTTGAAACCGAACCCGAGTCCAGCGCCACATTCGCGAGTGCATCCGCATCCCGATTCTGCTCCCGCCGCACATGCTCGATCGCGAAGTAGCCCAGTTGCCGCGAGAGCTTCGACGCTCGCTCGTAAAGAGGCCTTAGGTCGAGGCTCTTCACTTTGTATCGGCCCTGCATCTGGCGGACGAGAAGCTCGGAATCGCTGCGAATCCGCAGCGCACCGATTCCCTGGCCGATGGCGTAATCAAGCGCCGCGAGCAGCGCGTAATACTCGGCCACGTTGTTGGTCTCTCGCCCCAGCCGCTTCGCCAGTTCGAGGATTACGTGGCCGGCCGGATCGCGGAACACTACCGCGTACGCCGCGGGCCCGGGATTGCCGCGCGATGCTCCATCAATGTTGGCAGTGTGCAGGCCCGATGCAGGAGCAACCGGACGCTCGTCAGAGAAGAGGCGAGCGGCTTCGGGAGGCGAAGGCTTGCTTGCGCGCTTCATGGGGTTGGCACCTCCACAACCAGGTCTTTCGCGCAGAAATTTCCGCGTTCGATTCTGCCGAGAGCTTCAGATTTCACTGTTCGTGGATGCCGACGCCGATGCCGCTGCGGGCGGCGCAGTGGTGGAAGGTTCGATGTAGTAAAGAACGCGCGTGCAGGTCTCGCAGTGGAACAGCTCGTCGTTGCCCGCGCGCCGCATCTCCTGAATCACGTGCGGCCGGATCATCATGCCGCACGCGCTGCATTTTTCGTCGCGCACTTCCGCGAGCGCGATACCGTTGTGTTTTTTCGCGATGCGCGTGTAATGGTCGAGCAAATTTTCGGGAATTTCGGCGATCGCGGCCTCCCGCTCGGAATTCAATTGCGCCTGTTCGTTTTCGGCTTTGGCCTTTTCAGCTTCGATCTTCGACGGTTCCGCACTCGCCGTGGCTTCAACTTCCTTCAGCTTTTTCTCCGACGCCTTGATCCGCCGGTCGTACTCTTCGCCGGCCACCATCTGCTCGAGCAGCCGGTCCTCGGCCTTCGCGATCTCATCCTCGGCCAGCTGAATTTCGTGCTGTAGCGCGCGGTACGCCTCGTTCGTCTTCACCTGCGACGTCTGGTCCTTATATTTGCGGACCCGTTCCTTCCACTGCTCGACGTCCAGTTCGTATTTCTTTCGGTCCTTAATCGCGGTGAGTTGCGACCCTTTGCCGCCTTCGACTTCGGCCTTGGCGGCCGCCACGCGGGCGTCTACTTCGGCAAGTTTCTTCGGAAATTTGGCGAGGTGCGCGCGGACATCGTTGAGCCGCATATCCACGTTCTGCAGCTCTAGGAGCCTCTGGAGGACCTTTTGCACTGTGCAGCCATTCTAGCACAGTGATCCGGCAGGCCTGTCGCGCGGCGTGGTCAGGGCGCGGTCTGCACTTCCATCGTTTGATCGATCGAATAGTTCACGCAGCCCGGCACCGTTGCGCTCGGGCAATGCGCGATGATTCGAAAGCTATCCGACGATGTCTCTGCTTCGTAGGTGTAGCCGTCGCGGCCCGTTTTCTTTATGGTCATCGCGCCGCTCGAAACCAGATCGTCGAGCGAGCCATAGGAATTGTGCTCGGCCTGATACATCCGCTCAGCCTGCGCCATTCCGAGCAAATCGTTCTTCACGCCGATCACGTCGATCGTCTGCGTCGGATTCCGAATCTCCGCCGATTGCGGTCCCTGCGAAAAGTAAAATTTGTAGATCAACCCCGCGATTGCGGCGACGATCAAAAGTCCCAAAATGCTGGCAGCGCTTCGCATAGGCACCTCGCCGACCGGCCGAGCCGGTCGAATCTCGTTCCATGGCACCACAGTGCGGTTTGCCCTGCAATGACGGCCTTGCGCGCCTTCGCCAATCGGAAAACATCGTCCACTGGCTGCCTCCAACAGCGTGGCGGAGCTATCCTTTTTCGGCTGCGGCACGTCCAAGCGCTCAGGGCTGGGGCGGGTCTTCTCAGCGCTCGCGTTTGACACTCGCGCGCGCTCCCGTAATACTGACAGGGGCAATCGAAGTCGCAAGCGGCCACAACAATGGCGAACCTACAACAGGGATGGTGACGATGGGATCGAGCCTCAGAAGCATGGTTCGAGGAAGCGCCGTTTTCGCATTCATACTTGCCGCCTCATTTCTCGCCACGCCGCTGCCGGCCCAAGAGCAATCGTTCGAAGTCAGACCGCCGAAACTCAATTTCACCACTCACGAACTGAAAAATGGTCTGAAGGTAATCCTTCTCGAAGGGCATTCCGTGCCGGTGGTCGATCTTCAAATCTGGTATCACGTAGGCGGCAAGGACGAGCAGCCGGGCCACACCGGCTTTGCTCATTTATTCGAGCACTTGATGTTCAAAGGCTCGGCGCATGTTGGACCGGACGAGCATTCGCGCATCATCGAAGCAGCCGGCGGCTACGACAACGCTGAAACCGGCGACGACACCACGCAGTTCTTCGAAACCTTCCCGAGCAATTATCTTGAGCGCGTCCTGTGGCTCGAAGCTGACCGCATGGGCAGCCTCAATGTCGACGGCGCCAATTTCAAATCCGAGCGCCAGGTGGTCGAGGAAGAGCGCCGCGTCCGCGTCGATAATCAGCCGTACGGCTCGCTTGAAGAGGACTTGCGCGCTGCGGCCTTCATTGTTCACGGCTATCACCACACGCCGATCGGCAGCATCGCTGACCTCGACAAAGCCACGCTTCAGGACGTCCGCGATTTTTTCAACACCTACTACAAGCCGAACAACGCGACGCTCGTGATTGTCGGCGATTTCAATTCCGAGCAGGCGCTCGCCTGGACGCATAAATACTTCGACGGAATTCCCGCCTCGGAGAAACCGATTCCGCGGCGCGACACGCCGGAGCCGCCACAAACCGCTGAGCGCACCGTAAAGAAATCCTATTCGAATACGCCTCTGCCGGCCGTTGTGATCGGCTATAAAATGCCCGCGCGCTACGCACCCGATTCATACGCTCTCGATCTCGCGTCGAACATTCTTGCCGGTGGCGAAAGCAGCCGTCTCTATCAATCGCTGATCTATAAGCAGCAAATCGCCGTTGAATCCGCCGGCTTCGGCAATTTCACGGAAGACCCGAATCTCTTCTGGGCGTTCGCCGTGATGAATCCGGGCCACTCGGCGGAGGAGGGGCAAAAGGCTGTCCTCGCTGTGCTCGACGGGCTGAAGAGCGAACCGGTCGATACGAAAGAGCTTCTGAAAGCGAAGAACCAGGAGATTTCCAGTTTCATTCTCGGACGCGACACGGACGAAGAAAAAGCTGTGGCCATTGAGGAAGCTACCGTCATCGGGAAAAATCCGGATCTCGTCAACACGGAACTGGACTGGTATCTTGCGGTGACGCCCGCCGATATCCAGCGCGTGGCCAAGGAATATTTCGTCCCCGAGCACGCGACCGTGCTCGTCGTGACGCCCGCGGCGCCTGTTCGTTAGCAATGATGAAATCGCGGCACCGGATTTAGGAGCATTGATGAAGCGCGCAAACTCGAATTGGATGTTTTCGCTGGCGCTCGTAGCGATCTTCGCAGCCGGCGCATCGGCGCAGCAGGCTGAGTCGCCTTCCGATCACGCAGGCGATCAGTCGAGCACCCAGAAGGGCGGCACCGGCGTTGTGCCGCCCGGCGTGAAGCTCGAATCGAAGATGCCGCCCGCCAGCGCGCCACGCCCGTTCAATTTTCCGGAAGCGGCGGAGAAAACTCTCGCGAATGGCCTGCGCGTCTTCGTGGTCACCGACCACAGCGAACCCGCCGTCGCCGCGCGCCTGCTGATTCTTTCCGCGGGCAGCATCAAGGATCCG
Source organism: Candidatus Acidiferrales bacterium (assembly GCA_035622875.1). Lineage (GTDB taxonomy): Bacteria > Acidobacteriota > Terriglobia > Acidiferrales > UBA7541 > Palsa-295. The sequence goes on along the minus strand of DASPUN010000073.1, from coordinate 61,064 downwards.
CAGGGCATGCCCGGCGTCGCGCAGATGACCGCCAACATGCTCACGCAGGGAACCGAGAAGCGCTCCGCCCGCGACATTGCGGAAGCCATCGACTTCGTCGGCGGCTCGCTCAGCGCATCGGCCGGCAAGGATTCGACGACGGTCATGCTCGACGTCGTGAAAAAGGATCTCGATACCGGCCTCGACTTGATGTCGGACGTCGTGCTGCATCCTGCATTCAAAGCCGAGGAACTCGAGCGCCAGCGCCAACAGTTGCTCTCCGGCCTCACCGTGCAATACACCGACCCGAACTATCTGGCATCCACGATTTTCAGCCGCGTCGTGTACGGCAATTCGCCCTACGGCTGGCCGGAGGAAGGCACTCCCGAAACCGTGCAGAAACTCGATCCCGCGCAGCTCGCAAAATTTCACGACGCGAACTACGCGCCCGGCCAGTCGCTGCTGGCATTCGCCGGCGACATCACGCCGGAAGAAGCCTTCGCCGCCGCCGAAAAATATTTCGGCGCGTGGCCGAAGACCGTCGTCACGATCGCACCGCCCGTCGCGCCGCCGCCGACGGGTGGCATGCACATCTGGCTGATCGACAAGCCCGATGCCGTGCAGACGCAGATTCGCGTCGGCAAGCTCGGCATCCGGCGCGGCGATCCGAACTACATTCCAGTCGTAGTGCTGAATCGGATTTTCGGCGGAGGCTACAACAGCCGGCTGAACACCGAAGTTCGCGTGAAGAAGGGTCTCACCTACAGCGCATACTCGTCGTTCAACCCGCATCAGTATGCAGGCTCATTCGCGGTCGGAACCTACACGCGCACCGCGGCCACAGTCGATGCCACGAAGCTCGTTGTGGATTTGATTGCGAAAATGTCCGGGGGCGATGTCACGCCGCAGGAGATGGATTTTGCCCGGGACTATCTCGCGGGAGTCTATCCGATCCAGTCGGAGACGGCCGAGCAGGTCGCCGATCGCGTCCTCACTGTTGTCGCGTTTGGATTGCCACGCGACTATAACTACACATATACGGAACGAATCTCAGCTGTGACAGCCGCGCAGGTGCGCGAGATGGCGCAGAAATATTTGAGCGCCAACGACCTCGATCTGGTGCTCTCTGGAAACGTGAGCGCGTTTCGCGACGCGCTCAAAGCGGCGTTCCCGAACGCAAAATACGACGAGATCCCGTTCGACCAGGTGGACGTCCTTGCCCCCGACCTCCGCGCCGCGAAATCCCCCGCCGCGCCATCGAAGTAGCCGCGGCAGCTCTATCTCACCGACAAGATCACTTTGCCGATGTTCTTGCGGTCGTGGATGTATTGGTGCGCCGCGGCGGCTTGCTCGAGCGGAAACGTCTTGGCGATCACGGGCTTGATCTTGCCTTCGCCGTATAGTTTGAAAATGTCGTCCATTTCGCGCCGCAGCAGCGCGCCGCGCGATCCGAGCGCGCCCATACTCACGCCAATCACCGCGAGATTTTGTGACATCATCTTCAGCGGATGAAATCGCGGCGTCTGCGCCAGCGCCTTGAGTCCGCTCACAAGGCTGCGCTTTCCGCTAGTCCCCGCCGCGTCGGAAAGCCCATAGACGACGAGTCGCCCCATCGGTCCGAGGCACTGCTGGCTTCGCGTGAGGTTTTTCCCGCCAATCGGGTCCATCGCCATTTCGATGCCATCCGGCGCGAAGTTCCGCACCACCTCGACGAAATCGCTCTTCTCGTAGTCAATCGCGTGATCGACGCCCAACTTGCGCAAATATTCCTGCTTCGCGGGCCCCGCCGTTCCAAACGTCACCAGCCCTCGCGCGCGAGCGAGTTGTACTGCTGCGATTCCCACTCCTCCCGCCGCGCCGTGAATCAGTACTCGATCGCCGGGCTGCAGATTGCCCATCGTGAACATCGAGTGATACGCGGTCAGGTAATTTACCGGGATTGCTGCGCCCTCTTCGAATCGCATTCCAGGAGGCAATCGATACACGTCTTTCGCAGGCACGACGATCCACTCCGCGTACGCATTGAAGTGCGGAACTGCAGCGACGGCATCACCCACCGACAGACCGTCGCCGCTCTGCCTCGCTCCGTCGCCTACCTTTTCAACCACGCCGGCCACCTCGAGGCCCGGCACAAAGGGCGGCTTCGGCGCACCCGGATAGAGCCCCATGCGCATCAAGAGGTCGGCGAAATTCACGCCAATTGCTTTGACCCGTATCAGCACTTCGCCCGGCTTCGGCTGCGGATCGGGCGCCTGCTGCACCTCGAGAACTTCAGGCCCCCCGTACCGCCGAACGACCACTGCGCGCATCTAAGCTCCTTTCGCCGGGCAAAAGCCTGGGCGTGCTTTCTCGGCTGGCCGAAGCCGCAACTCGCTCCGGCTTTTCACTGGGAATCGTCAGCATCCTATCTTAAACTCTTGAATTCGGCTCAGCGATGAAACTTCGACCTAGATCAACGGGATTCTTGGTTGGCCTCATCTTCTTTGGCTCGGCGTGGGCCTGCCCCGCTGCCGACCGCGCTCCCGACGTTCCAAATCCGCCCGTGCTGACCGCGATGCAAGCTGAGCTCGACCGATCGATCGCGGCGCTCTCGAAGGCCGATCCTCCCGCCTATTTCATCAGCTACACCGTTTCCGACCGGCACTACGCGGAAGTTTCCGGCTCCAATGGCGCGCTGCTTTCGAGCTCCGATGACCGCGCGCGCTGGCTCGAAGTTCAGTCACGCGTCGGCTCCTACCAGCTCGACGACACGCACAAGCTCGGCGACCGTCCGCCCAGCTGGACCAGCCCTGGCTCGACGGCGGCCCTCGACGACGACATCCCCGTCCTTCGCCGTGAAATCTGGCGCGAGACGGACCGCCAGTACCGCGCGGCTTCCGAAGCTCTCATCAAGGTGAAGACGAGCGAGCAGGTGCAGGTGCAATCCAGCGAAGGCGGCGCTCCCGATTTTTCAACCGAGCCTCCGCACACTTCGATCGGTGCGGCCGTCGACATTCAGCTCAACCGCAAGCCCTGGGAAGAGCGCGTGCGCCGCTACACCGCCGCGTTCAGCAAGTCGCCTTATGTGCTGAATTCGATCGCCACCTTCACCGTGCTTGCCACAAATCAGTATCAAGTCAACACGGAAGGCACCAAGCTCGCGTTCGGCCAGATTCATTACCGTCTCGAACTTTTCGTCCAGAGCAAAGCGCCCGACGGCATGGACATCCAGCGCTACGCCAATTTCGACTGGCTCGATCCCAAAGACCAGCCGGATGAGAAGACGATCATGGACTCGGTCCAGCAGCTGATTAAGGAAACTGAGTCTCTCGATCAGGCGCCGCTCGCCGATCCTTTCGCCGGGCCGACGCTTCTCACAGGCCGCGCCGCCGCAGTTTTCTTCCACGAAGTTTTCGGTCATCGCGTTGAAGGTTTCCGCCAGAAAGACATCGCCGAAGGCCAGACCTTCACCAGCAAGATCGGCGAAAAAATCATGCCGGACTTCATCTCGATCAAGGATGATCCCACCGAATCAATGCTCGGCGGCCAGATGCTGCTCGGCTTCTATCCGTTCGACGACGAAGGTGTATCCGCGACGAATGTCTCCCTCGTCGACAAAGGCGTCCTGAAAACTTTCTTGATGTCGCGCTCTCCGCTACTCGACGTCCCGCATTCCAACGGCCACGGTCGCCGGCAGCTTGGCTACGTTCCCGTCGCGCGCCAGGGCAATCTGATCGTCTCCAGCACCAACGGCGTGCCGTTCAGCGAGCTTCGCAAAAAATTGATCGATCTCGTCAAGCAGCAGGGCACACCGTACGGCCTGCTCATCGACGATATCGAAGGCGGCTTCACCTTCACCGGCCGCGGCCAGCCGCAGGCGTTTCAGGTGACGCCGCTCGTCGTCTATCGCGTGTTCGCCGACGGCCGCCCCGATCAGCTCGTGCGCGGCGTCAACATCGTTGGCACGCCACTGGTCTCGCTCACGAAAATCGTCGCCACCAGCGACAAGCAGGAAATTTTCAATGGGTACTGCGGCGCCGAGTCCGGCTCCGTGCCGGTCTCCGCCGTCGCTCCGGCGATCTTGATTTCCGAAATGGAGTTCGCGAAGAAGGAAACCTCGACCGACCGGCCTCCGGTCCTGCCTCCGCCCGCGCACGATCCCGAAGCGAAGGGACAGGGCCAGTGAAAAGATTTTGGGCTATTACTTTGCTTGCCCCCTGCGCGCTGCTTTTCGCCGCTGCGCCCGCCCGCGCCAATCGCACGCCGGGCCGCGCCGTTGCCGCTCCTGAACCGCAAGAGCTCACGATCCCCGCGGGCGACAGCGATCTGACGCTCCGCGCCATGGGCGACGAAATGGACCGCTCGCGCACGCGCCTCGCGCTCCCCGGCGTCGATAAGCCCTTCTACGTCGAATACCGTCTGCTCGATCTCGATATCCACACGATCACCGCGTCGTTCGGCGCGCTGCTTTCGACTTCGACTTCGCGCAGCCGCTTCATGTCCGTCGACGTTCGCGTCGGCAACTATCACCTCGACAGCTCGAATTTCATCAGCGAAGACGGTTTTCAGGGCTTCCTCGGCTCCACGGGTCAGGTCGGCATCGACCGCGACTACAATTCGCTCCGCCAGGATCTTTGGCTCGCCACCGATCAGGCCTACAAAGCCGCGGTTACGCAGATGTCGATCAAGCAGGCATTCTTGCGCAGCCTTACCAAACCGCCTGAAATCGACGATTTCTCGCAAGCCGATCCGGTCGTGAAAGTCGATCCCCGCGTCGAGCCCGATTGGACTTCGCGCAATTGGAACGAGGAAGCGCGCGCCGCGTCCGCTGTGCTGAAAAATTATCCGCATCTCTACGGCTCGCGCATCACCTATTCGCTCGTCTACACCACGAACTATCTGATGACGAGTGAAGGCACGATCATCCGCGTCTCGCGCCATCTCGCCGGCATCGAAGCGGGGCTCGACACCGAAGCCGACGACGGCATGCCGCTCAACAATTTCTACGCGGTCTATACCGCCGATTCGTCCGGCCTGCCCGATCCCGCGACCGTCTCGAAGGCGCTCACGCAAGCCGCCTCCGATCTGATGGCGCAGCGCGAAGCCGCTCTCGTCCCCGATTACACGGGACCGGTGCTCTTCGACGCGCCCGCGGCCGCCGCAACGCTCGCGCAAGTGCTGGAGCCGTCGCTTTCCGGCGCGCGCCCGCCGCTTTCGATGACCAACCAATTTGACGCATTCCTCGAGCGCGCCGGCGGCCGCAGCGAATGGAGTGGCCGCGTCGGCACGCGCGTCCTGCCCGCGAGCTCCACGCTCGTCGACGATCCCACGCTGCACGAATTCGGCGGCGTGCCGCTGCTCGGGGGCTACGATTTGGACGACGAAGGCGTGCGCGGCCAGCGCGTCTCGATCGTCGAAAGCGGCATGCTGAAAAATCTCGTGATGTCGCGCCGGCCGGGCCCCGATTTCTACGCGTCGAATGGCCACGCGCGCTCGGCGCTGCTCACCGACCCGCGCCCGCTCAGCAGCAATCTGCTCTTCCAGTCGGCCGGCGCACTGGGCCCCGCCGATCTGCGCAAGAAATTTCTCGACGCCTGCCGCGACGACGGCCACGAATGGTGCCTTGAAGTGAAGCGCATGGCGAATCCGGCGCTCTCGTCGATTTCGTCGCAGGATTTTTCCGATTTCATCGGCGGGATTGCGGGAGGGATCGCCAGCGGTGAGCGCGCGCCGCTACTCGTCTACCGCGTCTACGTCTCCGACGGCCACGAGGAGCCGGTCCGCGGCGGAGTCATCCAAGGCCTCACGCTTCGCTCGCTGCGCAACATGCTTGCGGTCGGCAACGATTCGGCCGTCTACACCTTCATGCAAAATTCGCAGGGCGGACTCGGCGGCACCGCGCTCGGGTCGTTCGGCTCCGCGCAGGACGGAATTCCCAGCACGGTCATCGCGCCGTCGATCGTCCTCGACGACGTCGAGATTCGCGGCTTCCACGGCGAGCCTCGCCGCCTCCCCCTCGTCCCCGCCCCTCCGCTCCGGTAATCTTCTTTGCCCTTGTAGCGGCCGCCTTTTCGCGTTTTGCGCGTCCCGACGCCTTTCGTCGGGAAGGCGGGCCGATCCTCTTTGATTCTTCGTCGTCGAGGGGTATCATTCCCGCCCGCCGACGTGAATTCGCTCCGCGAAATCCTCGACGAGGAGTTGATCCGACCATGAGCAAAGGCGCGAAGAAGAAGTACGTCAAGTATCACAACGATGGCACCGTCTGGGCGAAGGGCACCACAGTCGGCGGAGTGCCCGAAGGTTATTGGGTATGGTTTCGCAAAGACGGCTCCAAAATGCGCAGCGGTTACTTCACACATGGCAAACAGAGCGGCAAATGGACTACCTACCGTAAGAACGGCCAGGTCGTTAAAGTCACCGACATCGGCACCGCGAAGCATTGATCGAATGATTTCTCCTCGCCTTTCACGCTGCATCGGCGCCCATTTGTGATCCGCCAACCCGGAAAACGCGGCGCGGTCGCGTATAATCGCGCGGATGGCGACGGCGACAATCAGTCACGCGAGCCGCGAAAAGCGGATGGCGGCGCTCGGATCGGTGGGCTCGGCGGTGGTGCTCGTCACGCTGAAGGTGATTCTCGCTGCGGTGACGGGCAGCCTGGGAATTCTCTCCGAAGCCCTGCACTCGATTCTCGATCTGGTCGCCGCGGTGATCACTTATCTTTCGGTGCGCGTCGCGGAGAAACCGGCCGACGCGGAGCACCTCTACGGCCACGGTAAGGTCGAAAGCTTTTCCGCGTTCGTCGAGACGGGCCTCCTGCTCCTCACCGCGCTCTACATCATCTGGGAGGCGTTCAACCGGCTGCTCTTCCGCACGGTGCACATCCGCCCGAGTTTGACGGCGATCGTCATTCTGATGCTCGCTATGGGAATCGATCTCGTGCGAGCGCGCGCATTGCAGCGCGTTGCGAAGAAATATCCGAGCGAGGCGCTCGAGGCCGACGCGCTGCATTTTTCGACCGACGTCTGGAGCACCTGCGTCGTGATCCTCGGCATTTCGGGCGCGTGGCTCGGCGAGCGGCTCGGCGTCCCGTGGCTCGGCATGATGGACGCGGTCGCCGCGCTCGGCGTGGCGGGAGTGATCCTCTGGATCGGCTCGCGGCTCGGCAAGCGCACGATCGACGCTCTGCTCGACGTGGCGCCGCATGGATTGCGCGAGCAGATCATCAACGCCGTCGATGAAACCGAAGGCGTGCTGCAGACCGAGCGCGTGCGCGTCCGGCGCGCGGGCCAGCGGCACTTCGTCGACGTGACGATCAGCGTGCCGCGCACGGCGAGTCTCGAACAGGCGCACGCCGCAAGCGATGCGGTTGAGCGAAACATCCAGCGCGTGATTCCGGCGGACGTGGTGGTGCACGTCGAGCCGCGCGCGCGGCACAACGAGCCGGTCTTCGAGACGATTCGCGCCATCGCGCAGCGCCGCGGCCTCGCGATTCATGAGATTTCAGCGAATCAATACGATGGGCGGCTGTTCGTCGAGCTGCATTTGGAAGTGGACGAGAATGCGAGCTTGCGCGAGGCGCACGAGCGCGCCACGGAGCTCGAAGAGGAAATCCGACGCGCCACCGATCCGGGCACGCGCATCAACATTCACATCGAGCCGCTCGGCGCGCGCATCGGCGGCGCGGAAGAGATGACCGAACTATCGCGCGCGGTGCAGGATTTTCTGAATTCGCTGCTGGCGGCGGAGTACCACGAGTTGGTCGATTGCCACGAGGTGCACGCGCGCAGCGTCGAGGATCGGATTTTGGTCTCCTGCCATTGCAGAATGGACGGAAATTTGCCGATCACGCAGGTTCACGATCTCACTGCGATTCTTGAAAGCCGCGTCAAAGAGCGCTTCCCGCAGATTTTCCGCGTGACGATTCATCCCGAGCCGGTCGAAGAAAGCTGATTCTTGCCTGCGAACACCTGTGCCGCGAATGCAATGACCGCGGGAAAACACTCGAGGACGTAGCGCGGCTCGGGCGTTTCGACCACAGTCGCGAAAAATGCAGTGCGCAAGACGACGAACACGATGAGCATAGCGACGCCTGGCTGCCGCCGCACGATCCACGCTCCGGCGATCGCCAGCGCGACGTACGCGAAGTTGACAAAGCCGAGGCCAAGCGTGACGAACAAATCTTCGCGGTCGTTATCCGATTCACTGCGCAGCGGGAAAACCTGACCCGAATACGGGAGCAGCTCGATGCGCGGCGTGAACCACATCGCCAGCGAGCGCAACACCGGAATTTCGATGTACGTGCGCAGCGGATGGCGCGAGGTGCGCTCACGCGCGAGTTCGGCGAACCCGCGATCGAGCTCTGCGGAATAGTCGAGCTCGTCGTTGTAAGCTGCGAGCAGGGCCGCGACTCGGGCGCGTTCCTGCGGTGAATCGTACGCCTGCGGGGGAATCGTCTCGGGCGGGATCGGTTCGTCGTCGAGCTTCCAGAGCGTGAGGTAGACGTCGCCGTAGCGCCAGAGCCACGTGTGCGCCCATGTGTTGAAGCCGATCGGGACGAGTTCGCTAGGCAGGTTGGCGTAGCGCGGCGAGAGGAATTGGATTTCGTGCAGCGAGCGCCAGTTTCGCGCGGCCCACGGTGCGAGCGGCAGAAGCAGTCCCATGGCCATCAGCACGCCCGCGCGCGCGAGCCGAAGCCAATCGACGGGCCGCCACCAGCGTGCGACGAGCACAGCTCCCGCTGCGATCAGCAGCAGTGGCGTCTCCGGGCGAACGAGGGCCCCGAACCCGCCGATGATGCCCGCGAGAAACCAGGGACTCAACGCTCGCGTTCGGGCTGAATTTTCGTTCGCGGCGAGTGCGAGCGATTGAGCTTCCGCTTCGAGAAGGAGAAGGAGGCCGAGCGCCGTGAGAAGGGTGACGAGCGTTTCGGTGAGCAGGACAGCGGTGTAATTTGCCGTGAACGGGCACAGCGCGGCGAGCCACAGAGCGGCGATCGCAGCGCGGCGACGCGAGTGTCCGGGCGCGAGCCGAGCCGCGATCAGCGCGATCACGAAGCAAGTCGCGAGGTCGACAGCGACTTGTGCAAACATCACAGCGCGCTGCGAGTTTCCTGCGAACGCGAAAATCGCTGCGAGAAACGCGGGATACCCGGGCATGCGCGCGTCGAGCGGTACGAGCCTTCCATCGACCGGAGCGCCATAAATTCCATTCTTCAGCCAATTCCAGGCCAGCGCGAGGTAGAATGGAGTATCACCTGATCCCGTGGCGGGAAATCTCAGTACAAAGAAGATGCGCAGCGCAACGCCCGAAAGTGCGGCCAGGGCTACGTTTAGACGCCTCCAATACCTTGTGGTCATTGACAGCTTCCCGGTGGACCGATAGCTTGAGATGTCCTGATGTCTGAACGCAAGCCCATTTTCTACGACGAAGAGCGTCACCGATGGCGGCGCACGCGCCTTGCGCTGGAAATCGCGGGCGGACTATTCACCGCTGTTCTGATCATTTTTCTGCTCAACGTGATCCGCAATCCGGAGCTGCCAGACATTCTGCGCCCAGACACACATGAAGGCCTGCACGCGATAAGAGCGAAGCTGAAGCCGGCGTCGGTGCGGCGGGGGCGCAAGAAAAGGGTCGCGGCGATCGGCCATGAGCCGCAGCATTACGATCCGCTGCGCGCCGCGTTCTACGTAAGCGACGATTACACGAGCCTCGCTTCGCTGCAGTTGCACTACCACGACCTCGACGTCCTGATTCCCGAAGAGCTGCACGCAATTTCGGCCGACGGCAAACTCGGGGCGGACCAGGACGAGAAGCTCGCGGCGTTTCTCCAGAGCCTCGCCAAGCGCACGCCGCCGGTTGAATTGCCCGTGATGCCGATGGTCAACAACTACAACGCGGTCACGAACCAATGGTGCCCGCCGGAATTCGTGGCCATGCTCGCCAATCCCGCTGCGCGTGCGCGACTGGCGACGCAGCTCGAAGAATACGCCGATGCGGAGCACCAGGCAGGCATCGTCGTGGACTTCGAATCGCTGCCCAAAACGAGCCAGAGCGATTTTCAAGCTTTCACGCACGATCTCGCGGCTGACCTGCACGGTCGAAACTTGAAGCTCATGGTCGGGCTGCCCGCAGCGGACTGGAGCTACGACTACAAATATTTTGCCTCGCAGGCCGACGCCATCATCTTGATGAACTATGACTTCCGCTGGTCCTCGTCGGCGCCCGGGCCCATCGCGCCCCAGGACTGGTTCGAGCGCAATATTGCGAGTTATCTGAAGATCGTGCCGCCGGAAAAGATCGTGATGGGCATCGCGAACTACGGCTACGACTGGCCGGCGAAAACGAAACAGGATCCGCACCCGCTGGCCCAGGGAGTGACCTTTCAGCAAGCGGTCGTCACTGCAGTCGAATCGGGCGCCGACATCACGTTCGACGGCGATTCGTTCAATCCCCACTATTCCTATGAGGACGAAAACAACCGCATCCACACGGTCTGGATGACGGACGGTGTCACGGCGTACAACCAGCTGCGCGCAGCCGAGCGAGCAGGCGTGCAAGGCACCGCGCTCTGGCGCCTTGGCATGGAGGATCCGTCGATCTGGTCGATTTGGGACGCGACGCACGCCGACGACGCTACGCGCGCCAAACTCGAAGACATCCCGCCCGGCTACGACTTAGTTCGTGAAGGCGATGGCGACATCTGGCACATCACAGCGACGCCGCAAAGCGGACGCCGCACGTTTGAATACGACGCGGAATCCGATACGTTCGACGACGAAAGTTATCAGAGCTATCCGATTTCCTGGCGCATCCAGCAGATGGGCGCGGCGAATCACAAAGTCGCACTGAGTTTCGACGATGGGCCCGATCCCGAATGGACGCCGAAAATTCTCGACGTGCTGAAGCAAAAGAACGCGCCGGGCGCGTTTTTCGTCATCGGCGAAGCGGCCAATCAGTTTCCGGATATCGTGAAGCGTGAATTCGCGCAGGGCGATGAAGTCGGCAATCACACCTTCACGCATCCCGAATTCGATTCCGAGCACAACAATAAGACCGAGCTGCAGGTTCAGCTGAATCTCACCGAACTTCTGCTCGAAAGCTATCTCGGCGTGAAGACAACGCTGTTTCGTCCGCCCTACGGCATCGATCATCAGCCGGAAACTGCCGCGGAGGTGCAACTGCTCCCGATTCCGCAGTCGATGGGATACATGATAATCGGCGCGCGAATCGATCCGCACGACTGGGGCGAGCCGAACGGCAAGCCGCCCGCGCCAGTCCCCACGATCGTGCAGCGCGTGCTGGCCGACACCGAAGCCAACAAAGGCAACATCATTCTGATGCACGATGGCGGCGGCGACCGCAGCCACACGGTCGCGGCTCTTCCGCAAATCATCGACGGCTTGCGCGCCAAGGGCTACGAATTTGTGTCCGTCGCCGATCTCCTCGGCCAACAGCGCTCGGAGGTGATGCCGGCGCTCAGTCAGCGCGAGTGGCTGCTGGTACGCGCCGACGCCTTGATCTTTGAGGTGTTTCGCTGGCTTCGCTCGGGAATCGCGTTCATTTTTGTCGCGGGCATTTTGCTCGTGAGCGGCCGCGCCCTGATCATCGGGCTCCTCGCGCTGATCGAAAAAGCACGGCCCGCGCCGCAGGATCATCCCGAGTTCAAACCAGACGTTAGCATTTTGATTCCCGCGTACAACGAGGAGTCCGTGATCGTGGATACGGTGGGGGCGGCGCTAGCTTCCCATTATCCGCATCTTGAAATTCTCGTGGTGGACGACGGCTCGACCGACCGGACCGCGGAGCTGGTGCGCCAGAATTTCGGACGCGACCGGCGCGTGCGTCTGTTGATGCAGAGTAATCACGGCAAGCCGTCGGCGCTGAATCACGGACTTGCGGAAGCGACGGGCGATGTCATTGTTTCGATCGACGCCGATACGATCGTTGATTCCGAGGCGGTGCCGCGTCTCGTCCGGCATTTCGCTGATCCGAAGGTCGCGGCAGTCGCCGGCAATGTGAAGGTGATGAACCGCAATCGCTGGATCACGCGCTGGCAGGCGCTTGAATACATCACCAGCCAAAACCTCGAGAAGCGCGCGTTCGATTTGCTCAACTGCATTCCGGTAGTTCCCGGCGCGGTGGGGGCGTGGCGGACCGAGGTGCTGCGGTCGAGCGGCGGATTTTCAGGCGACACCGTCGCGGAAGACACCGACCTGACGCTCACGATTCGGCGCAACGGCTGGAAGATTCTCTACGACGAGGACGCTATCGGGCGGACCGAAGTGCCGGAAACCGTCAACACGCTGGTGCGACAGAGGTTCCGCTGGACGTTCGGCACGCTGCAAGCCGTCTGGAAGCATCGCGACACGGCGGGCAATCCGCGCTACGGGACTCTCGGATGGATTGCGATTCCGAATATTTTCCTGTTTCAGATCGTTTTGCCGCTCGTTTCACCGGTGATCGATCTGCTGTTCTTGCTTTCGCTTGCGCTTTGGGGTCTCGCGCAGCTTCAGATCGCGCGCCTGCCGCAGCTCTGGACTTCGCAAGACGTGGAGCGGTCGCTGATTTTCTTCGCAATCTTCATGGTCATTGACCTGTTCACGTGCGTTGTCGCATTTGCGCTCGATCGAAACGAGGATTGGACTTTGCTCGCGCCGCTAATCTTGCAGCGCTTCTACTACCGGCAGATGATGTACGTGGTGCTGTTCAGCGCGCTACGGGAAGCGGTGCGCGGGCGCCCGGTCGGCTGGCGCGGCGTCGAGCCGCAATTGCCCGCGGCTCCGACGGCGCCTCCACCCGCCACCGTCGCGCAGGTCTGAGAGCTGTCAGAACCTGAGGGATTGAGTGACACTTCAACGGATTAGCGGCGCGTTTTCTTTGCCGCCAAGCCGGTAAATCTGCTAGGATGTGCTCGTTGGTGGGCTGCACCCCGAAGTTTGGGGGCGGCACCGGAGGACAACATGAGCGTCGTGCCCCATGCGGGCAACGGGAAAATCACCGTGCCCGACATTCTCTCGCGCAAGTCTCACCCGCTTTCCGCGTTTCCCGAAAAGCAGCAGAAGATCACGGTTCTGACGGCCTACGATTATCCGACCGCGCGCCTGCTCGATGACGCCGGCCTCGATGTATTGCTGGTCGGCGATTCGCTCGGCATGGTCGTGCTCGGCTACGACAGCACGCTGCCGGTGACGCTTGAGGACATGATTCACCACACGCGCGCCGCCCGCCGCGGCACGCGCCACGCGCTGGTGGTGGCGGACATGCCGTACGGCAGCTTTCACGTCTCGCTCGAAGAATCGGTGCGCAACGCCGTACGGCTCGTGAAGGAAGGCGGTGCGGAGGCGGTGAAAGTCGAGGGCGGCGAGCGGCGCATCGAGCTGATCGCGCGGCTCGTGGAGGCGGAAATTCCCGTGATGGGGCACGTCGGGCTGACGCCGCAATCGGTGAACGCGCTCGGCGGATTCCAGGTGCAGGGCAAGACGACCGACGCGGCGCGGCAAGTCGAGCGCGATGCGCGCGCCGTCGAGGCTGCGGGCGCGTTCGCCGTGGTGCTCGAGTCGATGCCTCGCGAGCTCGCCGCGCGCATCACCGAAAAGCTGCGCATCCCGACGATCGGCATTGGCGCGGGGCCGGACTGTGACGGACAGGTGCTGGTCTTTCACGATCTCGTGGGCTACGCGACCGAGCACAAGCCGAAATTCGTGCGGCAGTATGCGAATCTGTCGGCGGAAATTTCGCGCGCCGTCGCCTCCTATTGCGAGGACGTGCGCAACGGACGCTTTCCATCCGACGCCGAGTCATATCACTCCGCCGCCGAGCTGCGCGAACGTATTCCCGCGCGCGAGCGGACGTAATCCCGTTACAATTTGACGCGCTCTGGCGGCTTCGCCCGAAAGGACCTTGCCATGAATCTCGAAGATTTTCGCACGCTCTACGATTACAACTCGTGGGCCAACCATCGCACGCTCGAGGCGAGCGCAGCGCTCACGCCGGAGCAGTTCACGCGCGAGATGGGATCGAGCTTCAGCTCCGTGCGCGACACACTCGCGCATATCTACGGGGCCGAATGGATCTGGCTCGAGCGCTGGCACGGGCGCGCAACGAGCGGGCTTCCGTCACCCGCCGATTTCCCTGACATCGCTACGGTGCGCCGCCGTTTCGCGGAGATTGATCGCAATCTCGTGGACTACATCGCTTCGCTCACGCAGGACGATCTGCAGCGCGTGGTCACGTTTAAGAATCTCGCCGGCGTGCCGTACTCGCAGCCACTCGCACCATGTCTGCAGCACCTGGCAAATCACAGCACCTACCACCGCGGCCAAGTGACGACGCTGTTGCGCCAACACGGCGCGAAGGCCGTTGCGACGGACCTGATCTTGTACTATCGCGAGCGCGCGGCGCAGGCCAAGGCGTGACAGTTCCCGCTCGCGCTTGGTCAATGCGACGAGGCCTTGTGACTCGCTGAATTCCACGCTCCCACCATGGAAACCGTTCATACCGTTTCGTGGATGAAGCAGGTGGCGGCCGAGGCGCGCAAGAAAGAGCGCGTGCTCGGATTCGTTCCCACCATGGGCGCACTGCACGAGGGCCACCTTTCCTTGATTCACGCCGCGCAGAAGGAATGCTCGCCCGTGGTCGTCTCGATTTTCGTGAACCCCACGCAGTTCGGCCCGAATGAGGACTTTCAGAAATATCCGCGCACGTTCGAGACGGACCGGGCGGCGCTGGAAGATCTGCGCGTGGACTATCTGTTTGCGCCGCCGCAGGAGGAGATTTATCCGCCGGGATTTCGTACGTCGGTCAACGTCGAAGGCCTGAGCGAACGGCTCGAAGGCCGCTCGCGGCTCGGGCATTTCCGTGGCGTCACGACCGTCGTGCTGAAGCTGCTCGAAATCGTGCAGCCGCGGCTCGCGTTTTTCGGACGCAAAGATGCGCAGCAAGCGCGCATCATCCGGCAGATGACGAGCGATCTGAATCTCGATACGGGAATCGTGGTCTGCCCGATCGTCCGCGAAGCGGATGGCCTCGCGCTTTCCTCGCGCAATAGGTACTTGAATGAGGGCGACCGGCGCGCGGCGACCGCGCTTTACCGATCGCTTCGGGCTGTCCGCGATGAGATTGTCAAAGGCGAGCGCAACGCCGCGCGGCTGCTGGCCGCGCAGCGGCGCGTGATCGATTTAGAAGCGAGCGTCGCGCTCGATTACGCGGAGATCGTCGATGCGGATTCGTTCGAGCCGGTTGTGAGCCTGCGCAATGCGTGCTACGTGCTGATTGCGGCGCGCGTCGGGGGGACGCGTCTGATCGACAACGCCCTCATCGAACAGTCAGGCGAAACTTTCGTCGTGACGCTGTAGCCCGCTTAGCCTGCGGACTTTGCGGCTTTGCTCTCGGGCTCGCGGATCGCGGCGAGAACCTCGGCGGCGTGACCCTTCGGCGTAACCTTGTCCCACACTTTGCGGATTTTTCCGTCCGGGCCGATCAAGAACGTCGTGCGCACGATTCCAAGGAAAGTTTTCCCGAAGAACGTCTTCATCCGGCGCGCGCCGTAGGCTTCGATCACTTCGAAATCCGTGTCGGCCAGGAGCGGGAATTTAATGTTGTAACGATTCTTGAATTTCGTCTGCGATTCGACGGGATCGCCGCTGCAACCCACGATCGCTGTGTTGGCGGCCTTGAAATCGTCAAGCGCGGTCGAAAATTCGACCGCCTCGTGGGTGCAGCCAGCCGTATTGGCCTTGGGATAAAAATAGAGGACGAGGTTACGCCCCTTGTAGTCCCCCAGCGACACGGTGCTTCCGTCGTCGGCAGTAGCGCGAAATGCGGTAGCTTTTTCACCGGCCTTGAGCATTGGATTCTCCGTTTCGCAGCGAAGTTATTCCGCTAGGATTTTCTTGAGGATGTCGTTTACGGCCTGGGGATTTGCCTGGCCGCGCGTCTCGCGCATCACCTGCCCGACAAAAAACTTGAACACACCTTCGTTGCCGGAGCGGTATTTCGCGAGATTCTCCGGATTCTTTGCGATGATTTCGCGCGCCACTTTTTCTATCGCGCTTGTGTCTGAAATTTGCGCGAGACCTTCGGCTGCGATGATCTCCGCCGCGCGTTTGCCCGTTTCAAACATCGCGGCGAACACTTTCTTGCCGCTCGCAGCGGTGATTTCGCCTTTTTCGACCTTGGCAAGCAGCTCCGCGAGCGCCGCTGGAGCCACTGGGCACTCCGAGATTTCCTTGTCTGCGTCTTTCAAGCGACGGAGCAGCTCGACCGAAATCCAATTCGCCGCGGCTTTCGCCGGCGCGCCCGCCTTCACGACCGCTTCGAAGTAATTCGCCAGCGCGCGAGTAGCGGTCAGTACGCCAGCGTCGTACGGGGTGATGCCGTATTCGCGCAGGAAGCGCGCCACCTTCGCGTCCGGCAGTTCCGGCATCGACCGGCGCACTTCCTCGACCATCGCCGGCGATGCTGAAACCGGGAGCAGATCGGGATCGGGGAAATAGCGGTAATCGTGCGCAAATTCCTTCGAGCGCATCGGCTCGGTGCGGCCCGCGGCGACGTTCCACAAGCGCGTCTCCTGCACGACCGTGCCGCCCGATTCGAGCACGCCGATTTGCCGCTCGATTTCGTATTCGAGCGCGTGCGTGAGGTAGCGGAACGAGTTTAGATTTTTCACTTCCGCCTTGGTGCCGAATTTCGGCGCGCCGCGCAGGCGCACGCTGACGTTGGCGTCGCAGCGCAGCGAGCCTTCTTCCATGTTGCAATCGCTTACTTCGGTGTATTCCAGGATCTGTTTCAGAGTATTCAGATAGGCATAAGCCTCCGCGGGCGCGCGCAGGTCCGGCTCAGACACGATTTCGATCAGCGGCACGCCGCAGCGGTTGAAATCGATGTAGCTCCAGCGATCGGAATCCGAAAATCCCTCGTGGAGGCTCTTCCCGGCGTCATCTTCCATGTGCAGGCGAGTGATGCCGATGCGCTTGCGTTCGCCATCGACTTCAATCTCGATCCAGCCGCCGGTCGCAAGCGGCAGCTCGTACATCGAGATTTGATAGCCCTTGGGCAGGTCGGGGTAGAAGTAATTCTTGCGGGCGAAGCGCGAGCGCTCTTGAATCTTGCAATTGATCGCGAGCGACGCGCGCATCGCCAGCTCCAGCGCCTTCTTATTCAGGACCGGCAGCGCCCCCGGCAAGCCGAGGCACACGGGACACGTATTCGAATTCGGCGCAGCGCCGAATTTGGTCGAGCAGCCGCAGAAGGCTTTGGTGAGCGTTTGCAGTTGCGCGTGCACCTCAAGGCCGATGACGGATTCATAGCGCGCCATCACCTCAGGCGAAATGCGTTGCGATTCCATAGTCATTCGAGCCATGGCGAAACGCGAATTATAACATCCACCGCGCCGCGTGCTTATTTTCCGGCGCTCTCACGCTCGACCGAGCAGACTCTTCCAGTTTCGCTACCTTTCGCCTCCCCAGACATAGCGCAGGCCGAGGCGATAGTTATATCCCAGCGCGGGATAGCCCACTGCTTCCTGGTAATGCCGGTCGAGTAGATTCCCGAAATGCGCCGTCATGGACAGCCCGTAGCGAAGCGGCATGATCGCGGCGAGATCCATTCGGAAATAGCCCGGATCGCTCGTAATGCCGAGGCCGTCGAAATCGCTGTCCGTCCTGCGGCCGACGTACGTCCCGATCAAATTGAAGGTCATCCCTCGTTCACGCGCGCTAAAAATCAAATTTCCCGAATTGAGCGGCCGCTTCAGAAGCCGGTTGCCCGGAATCAAGGCGGGATCAGTGGCGTTGGGAGACTTCAGCACCTTCGTGTCGTCGTAGGTGTAGTTACCCGCGATATTCAGCCAGCGGGTGGCCTTGATTTCGAAGGACGAGTTCGAACCGAAGGCGCGCGCCTTGTCCGTGTTGAAAAACGTGCCGGTTCCAAACTGGCAAAGCTCGGTCGGCGGTCCTCCTGCGAAGCTGACGATGTCGTAGAAATCGTTATGAAAATACGTGATGGAAAGTTTCACGCGATTGGACGCAAACGCTTGATCGATACCCGCTTCGAAGGTGGTGCTCTGCTCGGGCTTCAGATTGGGGTTTCCCGGGAAGCAGGGATCGCTTGAAAATGACTGGCCGAAATTGGGCTCCTTGATTCCGAGGCCGTACGAAGCCCGCAATCGCGTGGGTCCCCAAACGTCGCCGCCTTCGCGCACGGCGTAAGAACCGCCCACGCGCGGTACGACTCGCGTTCCGAAACTCGCATTGTCCTCCGCGCGGCCACCGGCAGTGACGGTCAGGCGCCTCCAAAGCAGGTACCGGACTTCGGCATAGCCGGCCTGATTATCCCGATGGTTCTGATCGCCGGTTTCGACTTCGCTCATGTAGCCCGCGGAAACAATGCCGCCCCGAAATGAATAGGTCGCCAGTTCATCGAATCCGGCACGATTGAATTTGTCGACGAAAAAGCCGAACGCGCCGGGCGCGAAAATTCCGAAATCCTGGAAGCGAGATTCGTAGCCGGTTGCGCGGAAATTCCAATGCGGGCCAACCGCGAAATCCCAGTTGAGATTCGCTGAGAAATCATGCAGCGCGCTGCTTTGGTTTAGATCTGTGAAAGCCGGACCGAGAAGAGTCTGTCCCGGCTGGCCAGCGTCGCTTGCGCTGTTCCGAATCGCCAGGCGCAATGAGTCGCTATCGGATAATTTCCAGCCGAAATTCCCGGAGACCGTGCCGTCCCGATAAGAATCGTCGGGACCCTGCCCGTCCGTCGCGAGATAGCTTCCGCCGAGCGCATAATCGAACAGCCCTAGCAAGCCGCTCAGCTGGACGGCGCCGCGGCCCGTGCCGAAAGTTCCGGCATCGCCATCCAACGTGAGTTCGGGGGTCCGCGTGCGGCCGCGGTGCGTAAAAATCTGAACGACGCCGTCCATCGCGTCTGAGCCGTAGAGCGCGCTGGACGCTCCATGTGCGATCTCGATTTTCTCGACGTCCTCAAGCGTGTAGTTCGAAAGATCGATATCGCCGCCGGGCTCGTTGACCGGCGTGCCGTCGACCAAAAGTTTCGTGAAGTTCGAGTTGCCGCCGTCGAGGAAGAAGCTCGTCACTCCTCCCATAGGGCCGAGACGCGAGAAGCTCGCACCCTGAGCTGACGCAAGCAGGTCCGCGAGAAAGAGCTCCTGGCGCTCGTCGATCTGCTCCTTGGTGATCACTTCCACCAGATCAGGAGTCGTCTGCGAGGTCACTGGCGTGGCTGTGTCCGTGACAATAACACTGGACGACATCGTCGCAAGCTCAAGCCGCGCGTCCCACGTCTGCGTTTCGCCGCTCGCCAGGGTGAATTCCTGCTCGATACGCTCGAATGAAGCTCGTTCGATCGAGACGCGATAGCGCCCGGGCGTGAGCGTCAACGAAAAACCGCCGTCCTGTCCGCTTTGGGTGCGAGCCGTTGTTCCAGCAGAATAGAGAGACTGCGCTGTGATCGCGGCTCCCGCAACGACCGCACCTGTCGGATCTGTGGTTTTTCCGCGAATCGTGGCGTTCGACTGCGCATGGCTGACGATTGGGTAAGCGGCAAATGAGAGGAACCAGGTCCCTAACAACAGGTGGAAGAAATGCCGACGTCTCATGTTTCCCTCCTCTCCCTCTCGCGCGGGAGTTGAAGGCTGTCCCGGTTCGTCCGCTAAAGGCGGACTTACCGGGATTGAGGCTCCGTCGGTCTCCTGGCTTGGCGGATCGTTCCGGCGGGGCCGGAACGGCGGCGCGGCCTTCCCATCCGGCGTGAAATCGCCTGCGATTTCACGGACCTGACAGTGGCACACGCCGCAAAACTCTCCGCCTTACAGTCGCGCGGCGGCGACGGCTTTTCACCGTCTTCCCGTGCACGGAGTCTCGCGTGGTTGTGGACGGCGCGCCCGCTGTTGCAGACTCGCCGCTTGCAGAGGCTGCTAACGCCTCCGCGAATCGCGATTGCAAATCCTGCTCGCGATCATCGGCTGCCGCGCAAAATCACGCGCGGCCGGCCGCTTGGGCGCATCTCAACTTCGAGCGGCGCCTCGAAAATCTCCTCAAGCATTTCGCGGTCGTACACTTCCGCCGGCGGCCCGACGCGCAGGCACTTACCCTTGTGCAGCAGCACGATGCGGTCGGAAAATTCCGCGGCCAGATTCAATTCGTGCGTGACGACCAGAACCGTGTAGCGATTGTTGTCTGCGAGCTTCCGCAAACGCCGCAGCAATTCCAGCTTCCCGCCGATATCGAGGTGCTGCGTCGGCTCGTCGAGCAGCAGCAGCGAAGGCTGCTGCGCGAGGGCCCGCGCGAGAATCACGCGCTGCTTCTCGCCGCCGGAAAGTTGGTCCATCCAGCGATCGCGGAGCGCGTCTGCCCCGACTTGCGCCAGCGCGTTTCCGGCGAATAGGCAATCCTCTTGCGATTCAAAGCGCAGCCGCCGCCCGTGCGGATAGCGGCCTTGCAGCACGTATTCCCACACGCGCAGCGGAAACAGCAATTCGCTTTCCTGCTGCACCAGCGCAATTCTCTGCGCGCGCACGCGCAGATCAAGCTGGCTGACTTCGGTGCCGTCGACTTCGATTCGCCCCGAAAGCGGCTTGTACAATCCTGCGAGCAGCGTCAGCAGAGTCGATTTCCCGCTGGCGTTCGGACCGAGGATGGCGACGAGCTCATGCTCCTTCGCCTCGAAGCTGATCGGGCCAAGCGCGAATTTTGGCGCGGAGCGATCCATGGCCGCGTAAGCGTAGCTCGCTTGCTCGACATTCAGCCGCACGCCCACCGCACTTTGCGCCGTAACGATCTGCGACGCCGAACTCATCGCACCCTCCGCCGCATGAGATAAATGAACACGGGCGCGCCTGCCAGCGCCGTCATCGCGCCCACCGGCAATTCCGTGGGCGCAACCACGGTGCGCGCGAGCATGTCCGCAAACACGATCAAAATCGCGCCACCGATCGCCGACGCCGGAATCAGAATTCTGTAGTCGCTGCCGAACATCATGCGCATCACATGCGGTACGAGCAGTCCGACGTATCCGATCGCGCCGCTCACCGAAACTGCAAGCCCTGTGAGAAGCGACGCCGCAACGTAAACCACGATCTTCACCCGGCTCACGTTCACGCCAAGATGCCGCGCCTCCTGCTCGCCGGTCAGGATCAAATTCAGATCAGACGAAGTCGTGTAAATCGATCCGGCACCGATGATGAAAAGCAGATATAGCCAGCCTAGATTGATGCGCGGCTGCGTCTCGAGATCGCCCATCAGCCAAAACGCCATGCCGCGCAGATCGCGGCCCGGCAGCATCGTCATCAGGAACATGATGACCGCCGAGAGAAACGACACCGCCACGATTCCGGCGAGCAGCAGCGTCGCGCTGTCGACCTGCCCGCCGCGCCGACCCAGGAAATAGACCGCGGCGATCGTCGCAGCTGCGCCCGCAAAAGCCGCGAACTGAATCGTCCCCGGCGTCTGCGGCGACACCGCGAGGCTAATGATCGCACCGAGCGCCGCGCCGCTCGAAACTCCCAGCACGTACGGATCGGCCAGCGGATTTCGCAGCAGCGCCTGAAACCCTGCTCCCGCCGTCGAAAGCGACGCACCAACGAGAATCCCAAGCGCGATCCTTGGCAATCGAATATTGAACACGACAGATCTGAATTCGGGCGGAATGGCGCTCCAGCGCCGGATCGCGCCATTGAAAAGCGTCTGCACGATGTCCGTCACGGAGATCGGATATGCGCCCATCCGCAGCGAAACCACGACGACGATAAACAGCACGGCGCCCAGCGCCGCGCAAATCAGTGCGACTCGGCGTGGAGTCAGCGGGCGCACGAATCACACTCCCCAACCAGTGCAGCGCTGCGAACGAACTCGAGCCGAGTTTCGTTTTTCGAGTTTCGATTTTCGGATCTCTCGCCGAACACTTCCGGATGCACCTCACGCGCAAGCTGCTCGATCGCGTCGACGAGCCCGGGCGCTGGCCGAATCGATTCCTCGCTGAGATTGACGACATGCCCAACGATGACTGCATCCAGATCGCGCCACACAGGCCGCGATCGCAAATCGGCCAGCTCGGCGGCCGCACTCGCGCCGTGACCGCCCGCGTAGACGATGAAATCCGGTTGCAGCCGCAGAACCTCTTCGATGCTGATCTGCGGCCAATTCTGCTTCGAAATCACAACAGATTCAGCGCCAGCCCAGCGCAGCGCGTCCGCGATGAACGTTTTCTGCCCGATCGTGATCAGCGGATCCTCCCAGACAACGAACAGCACGTGCGCCATTGGCCGGTCTTGAAGCCGTGCGTGCAGCGCCTCGAGCCGCTTCCGCAAGTTTGCAACCAGCTCCGAGCCTTGCGGCTCCGCGTCCGTGAGTTCCACCACCCGCGCTATTGAATCGAGAATCTCTAGCACGGTCCGCGTATCGCCGCCCATCGTGTAGACCGCGATTCCGAGCCGCGCGAGCGCGTCCGCCGTGTCGACGCGGTTGATCGAATCGGACGCAAGGACGAGGTCGGGCCGCAGCGCGACGATCGCTTCGAGGCTCGGATTCTGCGGATTGCCCACGTGTGGCTTCGATTTCGCTTCGGGCGGCGTGTCGCAGACGTCGGTGTCGCCCGCGAGCTTGTCCGCGATTCCGAGCGCGTAGACGACTTCGGTGACGTTGGGCGCGAGCGTCACGATGCGATTCACTTGCGCCGGCACCACGACCCTCCGGCCGACGTCATCAATTACGACCCGGCTCGCGGCTGTCGTCGCCGTTTGCGGTCCAGCGCGCACGGCGATTCTCGGCGCCGCCGATGCGGCCGGCATCGTGCCGTAGATCAGCGCGGCTGCAATCGCAGCGGCAAATGCGCGTCGGCATGCGGCTCGATTCAAACCTTTGCCCCCCAACAAAAAAGCCTCGCGAGAGCGCGAGGCTGATGGCCGCGCTCTTTCTCGCGAAGAGCACTGGCTTCGACTGGCTCGGGCACGTTCCTGACTCGCAGCCGCTGATTTCTTGACCGGCTGCTCACAGTGGCGGGACCGTGGCCGATTTTCACGGCCTTCCGTTTACGCTTCAAACGCTCCAGTGGAGCGTTCGAAGAGTTCATCCCGTGCCAGTTCAATTGTCGCTTGCGAGTGTAAGTCGTGCATGAAATCCTGTCAATCCGCGCCGAAACAGTCACGACGAACTGCATCCTAAGACGAGACCCACGCTCGAATCAAAAGGATTGACCCAAGAGATTTATTCATTATAATTGAAGAAATGCCAAAGCGCGATTACCTCGCGGAGTTCGAATTGATGGTCCTGCTCGCCGTGATGCGCCTGGGCGAAGGGGCGTATGGCGTGCCGATCGCACGGGAGATTGAACTGCAGTCAGGCCGCGAGGCCGCGCTGGGTTCAGTCTATGCAGTGCTCGAGCGTCTCGAAGAGAAAAGGCTGGTCACTTCGGAATTCGGTGAGCCGACACCGCAGCGCGGCGGTCGTGCGAAACGATACTTTCGCGTCACCAAGAAAGGCGTGCGTGAAGCGCGCTTGGCCCGCAGCGCGCTGCTGAATCTCTGGCGCGGGCTGCGAGAGTTGGAGGTAAAACCCACGTGAAGCTTCCTAAACCGCCGCGACTGGCGATCTGGCTCGCCGACCACGCGATTCCCGGCAAGCGCAATGAAGCCCTCGCTGGCGATTTATTCGAGCAATTCAGTCAAGGGCGTTCGGCCCTTTGGTATTGGCGCCAGGTGCTCGGCGCAATTCTTGTCGGTTACACCAAAGAGTGGCGCGTCTTTGCCTGGGCAGCAGCCATGACTCTGGTTTTGGCGATCGAAATCGATGGCGGTCACTACTGGAACTCGCCTGGAGCACGCGCGTTTTTCGGATTCGAGGTGAGCCCGCACTGGCTACTATCTTTTCTCTCGGCCACGGGATCAATCTTGTTACGGTCGCTCGCGGTCATGCTTTTTTCGGCGAGCACCTATTTCGGTTTGGGCTCCTCGAGCATGCTCATGGAGAAATGGAAGGAACCGGGACTCTGGCGAAGGGGGTGGGCGTATATTTGGAAGCCGTTGGCGATCGGCTATCTGGTAGCGGCCATTGCGACCGTGCTGCTCCTGGCGATTCTGCCGGCACGCCGCCATCCGATTCTCGTGGCGAACATCGCAGCCTTGGTTCCCGTATTTATGGCCGTGGTTGTAATGACGCTCGTCGCGCCGCCGAACAACATGCGTACGGGAGGTTTGACGCTTTTCCGGATCAATCCGCCGAATGATTGGTAGGTTTCCGCGGTAGCGCTGGCCTGCGCTACCGGTTCTTCCACTTCGGGGCGCGTTTCTCGACCAGTGCGCGCAAGCCTTCTTGCGAGTCTTCGAGTTCGGCCAGTTCGTTCAAGAAAACTTTCATC
Source organism: Candidatus Acidiferrales bacterium (assembly GCA_035622875.1). GTDB lineage: Bacteria > Acidobacteriota > Terriglobia > Acidiferrales > UBA7541 > Palsa-295. The sequence continues at coordinate 36,737 of DASPUN010000073.1, read as the reverse complement.
GAATTGCGGACGCCGTCGCGCAGCGGCAAGCCGAGGCTGCCGAGAATCGCCTTCTTCGCCATCGTCAGCACGGGTCCCGATTGCGCCGTCACCTTGGCACTGACTTCGGCAACTGTCTTCTCAAGCTCCTCCTCCGCAACGAGCCAGTTCACCAGGCCCAGTTCAAGTGCGCGCTCGGCGGACATCGCCTCACCTGTCAGCACCAGTTCCAGCGCCTGCTTGGGCCCCAAAATGTACGGCAGCACCGCGGCGGCCAGCGGCGGAAAAACTCCGAGCTTGATTTCCGGCTGCGCAAAACGCGCCTTGGGCGTCGCGATGACCAGATCGCCGAGCGCCGCGAGCTCTGCGCCGCCGCCGAACGCCGGCCCGTTGACGACCACCAGCAGAGGCTTCGACGTGTCGAGCATCGCCGCAAACGCGCCGTGAAATGCATCGAGCAGTTGAAACACCCGCCGCTGCGTGTATTCGCCCAGTTCGATTCCGCCGCAGAATGTTTTCCCGGCGGAGTCCAGAATCATCAGCTTGATTTCGGCTCGATCGCCGAGCGTGTTGATTCCCGCGGCAAGCTCCGCGAGCATCCGCTCGTTGAGCAGGTTGTGGTCAGGCCGGTCGAGGGTGATCCGTGCGACTTCCGCGTCGATCTTCACCTTGACGAATTGAAATTCCTCGATTTTCGGCGGAGCTAGCGCCAGCGCTCCAAGGACTTCGACGTCGCGCCCGTTGTGGGCCATTCAAGTGCTCCGGTGGTGAGCCCGTAGAGAGCCCGCTCGAAAAGCTTAGACGGTTTCGATTTCGACCGCCACGCCCATTCCGCCGGACACACACAAAGTGGCAAGACCCCGCTTGCCTGTACGCGGACTGGCCGTTGGGCCAGCGCCAACCTCAGGCTGGCGAAGTTCGTGGACGAGAGTCGTGAGGATGCGCGCGCCGGTGCACGCGATGGGATGGCCGAGCGCGATCGCGCCGCCATTGGGGTTGAGCCGCTCGCGATTGAAGTGCAAATCGCGGTCGCACGCGAGCACCTGCGCCGCGAAAGCCTCATTCAACTCGACCGCATCGTAGTCTTCCACTTTCGTGCCCGTGCGCTTCGTCAGATCTCGCACCGCAGGCACCGGGCCAATGCCCATCACGCGAGGATCGACCGCCGCAATCGCCGCGTCGACGATCCGTGCGAGCGGCTTGAGATCGAGCTCGCGCACTTTTTCTTCGCTTGCCAGCACGACCGCCGCAGCGCCGTCCGTGATTCCGCTCGAATTTCCCGCGGTGATCGTACCCGCCTTGCTGAAGACGGGCGGCAGCTTGGCCATGCCCTCCATCGACGCGTCGGGCCGCACGTGCTCGTCCTTTTCCATGCGCGTGACGTTGCCTTTTTTGTCTTTGATATTGATCGCCACGATCTCGCTCTTGAAATGGCACTCTGCCGCCGCACGCGTTGCCCGCCGGTGGCTTTCGACGGCAAACGTGTCCTGCTCCTCGCGCGAAATCTTGTACTGCTCGGCCAACACTTCCGCGGTTTCTCCCATGATCATTTTCGAGATCGCGCAAAGAAATCCATCACGATACATCCCATCGACCAGCGGTTGATTGCCCATCTTGAATCCCCATCGCCCTTCGACGAGATACGGCACGCGGCTCATCGCCTCCGCTCCTCCCGCAACGATGATCTGCGCCTGACCCGTCAAAATTTCCTGCCAGCCGAGCACCACCGCGCGCAAACCCGAAGCGCACGCCATGTTCACGGTGAATGCAGGCACATGGTCGCCCAATCCCGCGCGCCATGCGATCTGCCGCGCCGGATTCGGTCCCACGCCCGCCGGCCGGGCGTTGCCGAAGATCACTTCATCCACGCGCCACGGCAACGCGTTCCGCGCTTCCTGGCTTCCCGGTGAGTACGCAAACTCTCCCGGTGTTCTTTCCGCGGGAAGCGGCGGTCCAAACGCGCGCTCCAACGCCGCGCGCACCGCGATTGTTCCCAAATCCGGATGCGTGAATTCGGCGAGCGCGCCGCCGAACTTCCCAATGGGCGTCCGCACCGCGCTCACGATGTAAATGGTTTTCGACATCAGGAATTGGATGTTAGCACAGCTAAATTCGACGCCGTGCGAGCGGCGCGCAAGCGCGTCAGAAGCGGCGATTGCCTCCACCGCCGACAGCGGTTAAACTCGCGCCTCGACTTGACGGCTGTAAATCCAGCGAGGTCCACCATGGAGATCACGAAGTTCGCGCACGCTGCAGGATGTTTCGCCGCAATCATTGCTCTGGCAGCAGCGCTTTCATCGCCGGCACACGCGCAGATGGCCAAGGCCGAAGACTATCCTCCGCCCAAGCCTGCATTTCCCGGCCAAACCAAGGCGCCTCCGCCCGCGCAAAAGTCGCCGGCGTTAAAAGTAGACGTGATCATTCCGCGCTTCAATGCCCCGTGGTCGCTCGCCTTCATGCCCAACGGAAAAATGCTCGTCACCGAGCGTTACGGGTTCATTCGTGTCGCGCAGATGGACGGATTCTATTCCGCGCCGATCGCTGGCGTGCCGGACACGAAAATCGTGGCCGCCGAATCGCTGCATGACGTCGTCATCGACCCCGACTTCCCGCACAATCGCATGATCTATTTTACGTATTTCGCTCCGCCGCCGGGCGAAGCTCCGGGCGTCTGGCCTCTCGATGTCTTCTATAAGAATGTATGGAACGCCTCCGTGGCCGAGCGGCGCACGATGCGCGTCGGCGAAGAGCGCCTGGCCCGCGCGCGCCTCAGCGAAGACGAGCGCCGCCTCGAAAACGTCGAAGTGCTTCTCGGCGGTGTAAATCGCCGCATCGTTTTCGCGCCCGATGGCACGATTTTCATCACCGGCGCCGACCGCTTCCGCTTCTACGATCCGCCCTACGACGGCACCGATCACGAAATCCTCGATCCCGATATCCTTCGCAATTTCACCGGGCGCGTAGTCCGCATCAACAAAGACGGCTCGATTCCCAAGGACAATCCCTTCCTCGACCAGCCGACGGTGCTGCCGGAAACTTATTCCTACGGCCACCGCGATCCGGAAGGCGCCGCCATCAATCCCACGACCGACAAGCTTTGGGTGATCGAGCACGGCCCATTGGGCGGCGACAAGATCAGCATCATCAAGCCCGGTGGAAACTACGGCTGGCCCAACGTCAGCTACGGCCGCCGCTACAATGGCGACGTGCTCGCCGGAAAAAGACTCACGCAGAAACCCGGCGTCGAGCAGCCCGTCTACTTCTGGTATCCGGATATCGCGCCTTGCGGAATGATCTTCTACACCGGCGACATGTTCCCGGAGTGGAAGGGCAACCTCCTGATCGGCGGGATGGGCGCCAAAAGCCTGATTCGCCTCGTGCTCGATGGCGACAAAGTCGTTGCGGAAGAACATCTGCTGACGGAACTCAACCAGCGTGTCCGCGAAGTCCAGCAGGGTCCCGACGGCGCGATCTACAGTCTGCTCGACGACGGCCGCCTCATCCGCGTCTCGCGCAAGTAGCTCTGGTTCCTTAGATTTGAATGTAGCGCCGGGCTTTAGCCCGGCGTCTTTGTCGCTTTGGTTTGTAGCGCGGAACCTTGGCATAACCTGACCACTACTTTGAGTCGCGCGTCGTCATTCTGAGCGAAGTGGCCGGACGTGTTCTTGCCGTCCCGCCCAAGGGACGTCCGGCAAACGAACAGGGCTCCCAGGTCGACGGTGAGTCGAGCCTGGGAGATCAGTCGAAGAATCTCTCTTGGGCGGCAGTTGACATTCGTACTTCGCAAAGTAAGCTACCAACGTGGAATCGAACGACGAAAAAGAAAGCAAACGCCAGGGCGCGCGCCAGATGCGCATCGCGGGCCTCGTTATCGGACTTTCGATGCTCCTGGCTCTGGTCGTCGCCGCCCTGATTGTGGTCTTCGGTCACGTCCGGCTGTTCTGATCGCCTCTCAAGGAGCCACCGCGTGAACGTCTACGAAATGCCGGTCGCGCCGAAGCGCGTCGAAGACCTGCGCCGCGGCGAGCGGCCTGAGCCGAAGCCGGGCGCGTACGACGTGCTGGTCCGCATGCGCGCCGCCGCGCTCAACTATCGCGATCACGCGATCATCACCGGAAATTACAGCTACAAGCTCGATCGGCCCACGATCCCGCTGTCGGACGGCGCCGGAGAAGTGGTTGCCGTCGGCAGCGCCGTCACGCGATTCAAGCCCGGCGACCGCGTGATTCCCACGTTTTTTCAAATCTGGATCGACGGCCCTCCTCCGAAAAATCGCAGTGCGCTCGGCGCGCCGCTCGACGGCACTCTCGCCGAATTTGTCTCGCTCCACGAAGACGGCTGGGTCGCCATGCCGCCGAGCCTTTCGTACGAGGAAGCCGCCACGCTCCCGTGCGCCGGCCCTACGGCGTGGAATGCGCTCATGCGCGGGAACCCGGTCAAGCCCGGCGACACGGTTCTCTGCCTCGGCACTGGCGGCGTGTCGATGTTTGCGCTGCAATTCGCGCGAGCGGCCGGCGCGCGCGTGATCGTCACCTCATCGAGCGACGAAAAAATCGAGCGCGCCCGCAAACTCGGCGCCTCCGACGGCGTGAACTACAAGAAGCATCCCGATTGGGAAAAGGAGGTGCTCGCTCTCACTGCCGGCCGCGGCGTCGATTGCGTGATCGAAAATGGCGGCATCGGCACGCTCCAGCGATCGTTCGAATGCGTCGGCTGGGGCGGGAAAGTCTCGCTGATCGGCGTGCTTGCCGGCCGCGAAGGCAACGCCAATCCGCACGGCCTGATGTTCAAGCAGGGCAATCTGCACGGCATCGGCGTCGGCAGCCGCGCCAGCCTCGAGCAATTGATTCAAGCGATCGAGGTCAATCGCATCAAGCCCATCATCGACCGAGTCTTTCCGTTCGACCAGGCGCCGGAAGCCTTCGCCCTCCAAGCCTCCCAAAATTTCCTCGGCAAAATCGTAATTACAATCTGACCGTAAAGCGCAGTGTCATTCTGAGCGAAGTGACCGGGTGGTTTTGCCTTCGTCCCGGTTTCCAGGGACGTCCGGTCACGCAGTCGAAGAATCTCTCTTGGATCTACGCCACTCGTATGCCGTGCTATCATCCGCCCGATTTTCCGGGAGGACACAATGCAAAGCACCCGCCGCGATTTTCTCTCCGCCACTGCCGCTGCGATGACGCTCTCATCCGCGCTTCCCGCGTCCGCGGCGAATAACGAGTCTCCATCCGGGCAGTCCGCTGCCGCGGCCGCCTCCAGCTACGCCGCGCCGACCGAAGTCAAAGCGATCGACTTCATCAACCTCCGCGAAATCGAGCCTGCGGCGCAAAAGGTGATTCCCGCGGGCGGCTTCGGCTACATCTCGAGCGCTGCCGGCGACGAATGGACCAGGCGCGAAAACGAAGCTGCATTCAAGCGCGTCACCATCGTCCCGCGCTACCTCACCGGCTACAAAGACGCCGATCGCTCGACCACGCTGCTTGGCTCTAAAGTCTCCATGCCGATCATCGTCTCCGCGATGGCTCAACACGGCATGGCTCACGCCACCGCCGAACTCGGCTCCGCCAAAGGCGCGGGCGAGGCCGGCGCGCTCTATACCGCGGGCTCGCTGTCGAATTACACGCTCGAAGAAATCGCGCAGGCCAGCGCTGCGCCGAAATGGTTCCAGATTTATCTGCCCGCCGACCGCGGCGTGGCCACCGAGATTCTCAATCGCGCCAAGGCCGCCGGCTACCGCGCGATCATTCTTACGATCGACACCGTCGTCCCCAGCAATCGCGAGACAGACGTTCGCAATCACTTTCGCTCGCCTCTGCCTCTCGGCAATTTTCCGGGCGTCAGCGGTGCGTACGCATCGTCGCCGGTCAAGCGCGATCTCGATTGGAGCGACGTCAAATTCATCCAAAAGACGACCGGTCTCCCCGTGCTGCTGAAGGGAGTGCTCTCTCGCGAATTCGCCGTTGCGGCCGTCGAGCACGGCTGCGCGGGAATTCAAGTCTCGAACCACGGCGGCCGGCAGCTTGACGATCTTGCCGCTTCCTTCACCGTTCTGCCGCGCATCGCCGACGTCGTCCGCGGTCGCGCGACGATCATCATCGATGGCGGCATCCGCCGCGGGCAGGACGTCTTCAAAGCCCTCGCACTCGGCGCCAACGCCGTCGCCATCGGCCGGCCGATTCTTTACGGCCTCGCGCTCGGCGGATGGATGGGCGTGGAGGCCGTGCTGAAGCATCTCGACGGCGAACTCGAGATGACCATGCGCCTCGCCGGCGTCCGTACGATCGCCGAAATCTCGCATCGCTCCGTCGTGACGGCGAATGAAACCCCAGCCACTGCCTGAACGTCTCTATGGACAACTAGAACCACAGCGTGAAGTTGCATAGCCCGCAGGCGGCCCACCCCGCCTGCGGGTCCTCCGGCCGCTGCGAGTCGTGGCAAGCCTCGGAAGCATCTAAGCTGATTGGGGGTTCGTCATTCATGCGAAAACGCATCGCCGTTTTTCTGGCGATTGTGCAGTCGATTATTTTTTTGGCGCACTGGTTCGTTTATGAAACGTGGCGCGATTTCGTACCCGTTTCTGCTGCCGGCGCGTCGCACCGCGTGCCCACGCTCGCGATCGTCTTCGCTGCCTTCTCGATCACGTTCTTGACGGCTTCGATTCTCGCGCGCCGCTACACCAACAGTCTCGTCCGCGCCTACTACACGATCGCAGCCGTCTGGCTCGGCTGGTTTACCTTCGCGTTTCTTGCGGCCGTCGCTGCATGGATCGTTCGCGGCGCAGCAGGCGCGCTTCGATTGGGCTGGCAGCCGCAGCAGATCGCGTTCGCCATGTTCGGCCTCGCGGTCGCCGCGAGCATCTACGGTCTGTTGAATTCCACGCGCATGCGCGTGACGAAAGTTTCCGTCAAGCTGCCGAATCTACCGGCCACCTGGCGCGGGCGCGTCGCAGCATTCGTCAGCGATACGCATCTCGGCCACGTCCGCGGCTACGCCTTCGCGAACCGCCTCGTCGCGCTACTCTCGCGCTTCGCGCCGGATATCATTCTGATCGGCGGCGATATGTACGACGGCACGGCCGCCGATGCGCGCTTGCTCGCTTCGCCGCTCGAAAAACTTACGCCGCCGCTCGGTACCTATTTCGTCGCGGGGAATCACGAATCCTACGGCGATCAAGCTCAGTACCTGGAAGCCGTCAGCAACTCGGGCGTCCGCATCCTGAACAACGAGAAAGTCGACGTCGATGGCCTGCAGCTTGTCGGCGTGCACCATCGTGATTCGGTTCATCCCGAGCGCCTGCGCGCAATCCTTCGCCGCGCCGATCTCGATCCCGAGCGTGCCAGCATTTTACTGACTCATGAGCCGCGCAATCTCCCCGTCGCAGCCTCGGAGAAAATCGGCTTGCAGCTTTCTGGTCACACCCATGCCGGACAGTTTTTCCCGTTCACGTTGTTCACTTCGCGCATCTACGGCCCATTCGTCTACGGACTCAGGCGCCTCGGCGATCTACTCGTCTACACGTCCGCCGGCGCGGGCACTTGGGGTCCTCCGATGCGCCTCGGCTCCAGCCCCGAAATCGTCCTCATCAATTTCGATTGATCTACCTCAGGGCGTAGCTTTCCAAATTCCATCCCCCTGCCCTCTCCACAACCCTCGTCATTCTGAGCGGAGCGTCCCGACGTTATTCTCGCGGCGATAGCCGCGTCGGGACGCGGAGTCGAAGAATCTCTCTTCATGCGGTCGACCCTGCCCGCTCGCTATTCCCTTAGCATTTCCGTTGGTCTATAACCAACGGTGAGGTGCCTCCATGGCCGCCAGCCGCAAAGACAAGCCGCTGAGACCCGCAACGAAAATTCTCACCGAAGGCTTCGACCCGCATCTCTCGCTCGGCTCCGCGCGCCCCGCCGTGTTTCGCAGCTCGACGTACGTCTTCGACAGCCCCGAAGCCGCCGAGCACGCATTCGACCTCACCTCCGGCCGCGCGAAACCGCGCGAAGGCGAAGGCTTCGACCTCATCTACTCGCGCTTCAATCATCCCAACGCAGAAATGCTCGAGGACCAGATCGTGAACCTCGAGAAGGGCTCCACGTCCGCGCTCGCGTTCAATTGCGGCATGGCCGCAATCGTCACTTCGCTTTTCACGTTTCTGCGTCCCGGCCAATCCATCGTCTACACGATTCCGATTTACGGCGGCACGCAGCATTTCATTCAGGACTGCCTTGCACATTGGGGCATCGAAGGAATTCCGGTGCTTTCGGGAGACGCGGCGCGAATCAACCGCGCGATCAAGTCCGCCAAGAAGCTCGGCGTGGTGCTTCTTGAAACTCCTGCGAATCCCACGCTGATCATGACGGACATCAAAGAGGTCTGCGAAACCGTCGCGCGCCTGAAAATTCCAAGAGGCGGCGTGCGCCCGCTCGTGATGGTCGACAACACGATGCTCGGCCCGTCGTTCCAGCATCCGCTCGCGCTCGGCGCCGATCTCGTTCTGTACTCCGGGACGAAATATCTTTCCGGCTTCAGCGACATGCTCGCGGGCATCGCGCTCGCGCGGCACCGCGATTTCATCCGCCGCATTCGCGCTACGCGCGGCCTCTTCGGGACGATCCTTCAGCCCGACGAATGCTGGATGCTCGCCGGCCGCCTGCCTACGGTCCGTCTGCGCATGGACAAATCCAGCATCGACGCGCAGCGCATCGCCGAGCGGCTGGCCCAGCACAAACAAATCAAGCGCGTCCTGTATCCGACGCTTTTCACCGATTCCGAGCAGAAGCGCATTTACGCGGCGCAGTGCGACTATCCGGGAGGGATGCTTTCTCTCGAATTGAATGGCGGTAAACGCGCCGCGTTCGATTTTCTGCGCAGCCTCAAAATCGCGCGCAATGCCGTTTCACTCGGCGGCGTCGAGACGCTCGCGTGCCACCCGAAGACCACTACGCACTCCGGCTTCACCGAAGAGGAATTCGCGCAGGCTGGAATCACCGATGGCCTCGTGCGCATCTCCGTCGGCATCGAACACTGGCGCGACCTGCTGGACGACTTCGAGCAAGCCCTCGCCGCCGTTTAGTCCGAAGGTTTGAATGTAGCGCCGCGGACTTCAGCGCGGCACTCTTCGCCGTTGGCCCGCGCCGACTTTTCCGTGGACTCCCTTCTGCGCACCATGTAGCATCGCCTCATGAAATGTTCTCATTCAGGTTGCTCGCGCCCCGCCGATAAGCAGTGCGCCGAATGTTCGCGCTCGTTCTGCTCGAAGCATTACGAAGTCTGCGAGTTGTGCGAAGAGCCCGTCTGCCACGACTGCCGCGAAGCGCATCAATCGAGCCCTCAGCACGAAGGCCGCTGATTCCTCGCCCATGACGACCGAACGCCGCAGGCCGATCATCCTCGCGGCCGTTCTGTTCTTCGCCGCGGCGCACGGCGGCTCGCTCGGCGCGCAGCAGCAGCCGCCGCCCGCGCAGCCGCAGCAAGCTCCGGTCGGTCCGATGGCGCGCATCCTCGGCCAGTCGCTCTTCAACAAGCACTGCGCCAGTTGCCATCAGCACGCGATGACCGCCGAGAATCAGACGCCCGTCGTCATCGGTGGCCGCCCCGCGCCCACCACCGAAACTCTCGGCCAGCTCACTCCCGAAGCAATCTACGCGACGCTCACCACCGGCGACATGGTCCAGCAGGCGCAGTCGCTCACCGACACCGAAAAGCGCGCCATCGCCGAATTTTTCGGCGGGCGTCCGCTCGGCGCAGCCGACGCCGGCGACTCCAGCCACATGACCAATCACTGCGCGTCCAATCCCGGCGTGATCGAAGGCACCGACGCCCCGGAGTGGAATGGCTGGGGCAACGACCTCGCCAACACGCGATTTCAATACTCGTTTCCTGCCGGCCTTACCGCCGCCGACATCCCTCGCCTGAAATTGAAGTGGGCGTTCGGCCTGCCCTCCGGCGGAGAAACTTCCGGCCAACCTGCCATTGTCGACGGGCGCGTTTTCTTCGGCGACTACAACAGTTACGCCTACTCGCTCGATATGAACACAGGCTGCGTTGCCTGGTCCTTTCACGCCGATGCGCAAATCCGCACCGCCGCGCTCGTCGCGCGCGTCATTCGCAACGGCAAACCGGCTTGGCCCGTCTTCTTCGGCGACAAAAAAGCCAACGTCTACGCCCTCGACGCGACCACCGGCACGTTGCTCTGGAAGCGCAATCTCGAATCGCGCCTGCTCTCGCACATCACCGGCGCGCCCGTTTACTACAAGGGCCGGCTGTACGTCGGCCTCGCCGGCTCGGAAGAAATCGTCTCCTCCGATCCGCACTATCCGTGCTGCACCTATCGCGGCAGCCTCACCGCTCTCGACGCGTCGACCGGCGCGGTGATCTGGAAAACCTACACGATCCCCGACGAGCCCAGGCCGACGAAGAAAAATTCCATCGGCACGCAGCTCTGGGCGCCCGCGGGCGCGTCGATCTGGACCACGCCGACGATCGATCCCAAGCGCGGCGCGATCTACGTCGGCACCGGCAACGCCTTCACCGAGCCCGCCGTGAAAACGTCCGACGCGATCATGGCCTTCGACCTGAAGACCGGAAAAGTTCTCTGGTCGTATCAGGCGCTGGCGAACGATGCCTCTCCCGGCGGCTGCGGCCCCAACGGCCCGCGCGACGCGCAGTGCCCCGAAAATCCCGGCCCCGATTGGGACTTCAGCAACTCGCCGATTTTGCAAACGCTCAAAAGCGGCAAGCGCGTTCTCGTCGCCGCGCACAAAGGCGGCACAGTCGTAGCCGTCGATCCCGATCGCGACGGCAAGCTGCTCTGGACCGCCGATCTTTCCGCCGGCCGCGATACGTCCGCGCCGGTGCAGGTCCAGATCATGTGGGGCGGCGCGGCCGACGCGCAAAATGTTTACTACGACACGCGCGCCGGCACCGTCGCGGCGATTCGCCTCACCGACGGAAAAATTGTGTGGAATCGCGCGATCGATCCTTCGCCCGCGCATCCCGGCGCCGGAGGACGTCCGCGCAAAGGAGTCGAAGCCGCGCTCACTGTGATTCCCGGCGTGCTGTTTGCGGGCGGATGGGACGGCGTCCTGCACGCGCTCTCAACCGACGACGGCCACGAGCTTTGGCAGTTCGACACCGCGCGTGAATTCCCCACCGTCAACGGAGTCGCGGCGCACGGCGGCTCGCTCGGCGCGCCCGGCCCCGTCATCGCAGGAGGCATGCTCTTCGTCGGCTCAGGGTACGTCGGCACCGGCAACGGCATGCCCGGCAACGTCCTCCTCGCCTTTTCAGTGGAGTAGCGACGCCCAAACCACAGTGAAAAAACAACCGACAAAGGACGCCGCTTCACCCCAAGTAACCTACAAACCATGCCTCTGTACCTTTGTGGACGTACTTGGCTTCCGCGCGCTGGTTAAGCGAAGTATTCAAAGCGCGGATGCCAGAAACCGAATCCACTTCATACTTAAAAAGTTCGGCGAAAACTACCACTCCAAAGGAATTCCCGGCGACCAAGTTAGGACAGAGCCGTCGATTCTCGTTCAGCAGTTTTCGGACTCAATACTCCGCATCGTCCCCTTGGCAAACAAACTGCTCAAGAACGGATCGGTTCGGCCGCTCGACGTTTTGTCGGAGATTGTGCACGAGGGAATCGACCTCTCGTGCGCGCAGTTATCTCTTTTGGAAGAAGGTATCACCGTTAGAGGTGGATTCACGCTGGGAGATCTCCATTGGGAGGGGAAAGAAGTTTTCGGCCCTGCGCTTGTGCGCGCCTACGATCTTCAAACAGACTTGGCCCACTACCCTAGAATCGTGGTCGATTCAGAGATAACCCAAAGGCTTTCGGACAGTCCGGATGAAGCCCCTTCCGTCTTCTCGTGGCATACTTACTTCCGACGCGATTTCGATGGTGTATGGTTTGTCGATTTCCTAAGGTACTTCGTAGCGTTCTCCACCCCAAACATCAAGTTCGAGAGAAAAGGCTACCGCTCGACCTTCGAGAGAATCCGGGCATTCCTGACGAAGGAACTGCTGTCCGATGAGGGCAGCATCAGTACCCGAAGAGCGAAGTATCTCTGGCTCGCAGAATACTTCAATTCGGTTGTAGAGCATGCCCCCGCTAACTCCGGGGTCGATTGGGCCGAACTGAGGATCCGTCTCTAGAGCGAGGCATAGCGTTAGCCCGAGACTCTCACCCACAGCGCATTCTCACGGCACATGCCGCAATCGCCGAACCTGTTGCCTTCGTCGACGAGTCGCGAATACGGCTCAGGCTGTCCTGAGTGGAAGCAGGCGGAGCAAGCGTACCGGCCGCTTTGGGGGCAAGTATCCTCCGGAGCGAAACCAAATCTGGTTCCGAAGAATTCCGAGAGCAATCTCTGGAAGGAGATTGTGCCGACACCCGAAAGGCGGGCAATCAGTTTTTCGCGAAGAGTCGCTTCGTCAAAAAACGTCCTATGCAGCGGCAGCATTTGAGACAGATCGGCGTAGGACTCGGACAGCACCGGATCCTTCGCAGACAGATAGAAGCAGTGGAACTTCCTGTTAGCTCGAAGGTCCGCGAGGCCCTCCCCCGTCTGCTGTTCTTGCTTCAGGCTGGCTATTGGGACAACGGGTGCTACGAGGAAGTGTTTCCTCGACTCCTTCTCTAGGTCACAACTTCGACTAACCATAATCACGGTCATTTTCCTGCAGGCGGCGATGACGTGTTCGCCTTCAGGACGCTCCCACGCGTCAGGAACATCCTTCGCGGCCCTCCCTATCAACTCGTTCGGGAGATTACGGAGTACCTCTGCGATCGGCCGAGCTTCGGCACCCGGCCTATTTCGAAACTGACGGGGTCGGAGAATTCCCCACACGTCCTGCTTCGCGGCCGGAAAGAACGTTGGGAGCGTGGGAAACGGAATACCGGAAAGAATATCCCCTTGATAGTAATTCTGAAGCTCGGGGTTCTGCTCGTACCACTCTTGTGCGCTGACCACAGCAGGCTTACGCTCTGCTGTAGCGGCCTGCGCGCCGCGTCTCCGACTCGCCGACCTCGTCAGAGGTAAAGTCGTACGATGCCAGTTCGCCTGCAAACGCCGCGTAATCGGCGTCGCCCTTCAGTGGAATCGCAACGCCGAATTGTTCCGCGACTAGGCGCGCCAAGAACCGTTGGGATTTTTCGGGCGCGCCTACAAAGAACAGATCATAGGTGATTGGAGCACGGCTGCCCGCCGGCCTTCCCTGGTTAGGGATGGTCCAAGTCGGCTCTTGATGTGTGATATTCACAAGCTCCTTAGCCGACCTGTTCCCGTAAGAATTCGCGACGTTCCCTAGAGATCTCAGCTCCGATTCGGAGAACACGGCCGGGTTATACGCCTCGTCCTTCGCCTCAAACCGGGGATGGAAATAGAAGAGTTTCTTGACGTTCAATACACGCGTAAAGAGCCTAGCATCCGAATTCGTGCCAAGCGGAACCTCCTGGCGATCGATCGCCTCGTTCATCTCATTCAAGGCAAACGATGGCACCGGCCCCCAATCCATACACCAGTAGACGTCACCGATGATTGGTCTGCCGTATTCGAGGAGGTGCTCCTTGTCCGCAAAGTACAACAGCTTTGCGATCTTGAGTTTGGTCAAGTCGGGAACGCCAGCCTTGGAAAAATAGGCGATGGCCTGTACAAGCTTTTCTAAGCTGAACTCGAAAGTCAGATTGTACACTCCATGTCCCTCCCTCCCCGCGTCCGCATGACCGCGGCGAATTTCACACTAATGACAGCAGTACGCCCCGGCGATGGCAATGGAACCTGACCTGACCGAATGGCCAGCTGGAGGGGGACGAAGCCGCCGAGGGGTGACCGGTAAACCGCATGTAAGTGCCTCGGGTCAGCAACCGCATTATTTAGCAAATGTTACGATATCACACCGCCACATGCTGTGTCGAAAGAATCAACCCCTCTTCGAACACAATCCGCTAACCTACTAAATAGAAACCTGTACTCAAGTACAGGTCGCCCCGTCACCAGGTCAAACAAGTCCGCGCACGCGCCAGACAGCCTCCGTGATGTACAGCCAGTCCTAGTCCTCTCCCAAACCTGTCCTACGGGTCAATTCTCAACGCGTCGCAATCGTGATTGACTGAGACGGGCTCTGCCTGCCTGCCGAGGCGGCTGTATTTCGCGGAGCGAGAACGACGAAGGGGCCCCAGGTCGCCGCAGATCAGGGCTCCCGGGTCGACGATTAGTCGAGCCCGGGAGATCGGTCGAGCCTGGGGGATCAGCCGAAATGAGACGAACGTCGCGACGAAAGGGCCAGCGCCAATTCGGCGTTGCTACGCATCCGCGCGCGACGAAGACGAAACCCACCCACCTAAAGATGGCCGCTACAAGAGCTTGGCACGCTTTGTCGTCGCACTCAAAATCTACTCGAAAACGTTTTCGAGTAGAAAACGCCGTATCTCACTCAAAACAAAGAATCGGCGCCTCGGCTACTCGAAAATGGATCGGGGGGTCTTCGACTCAAAAGGGTGACAATCAAAACCAGGTGTTTCCCCGCGCAACTCATTCAAAACAAACGATCGAGGCCTTCAACAAGTGTCAATTTTTCGCGATTGTTCCGCGACGCCATTTTCTGTTTTCAAATTTCCAATTTCCGATGCCTTTCCGCTATTCTTATGCACTTATGCTCGACCTCGGATACGTGCGGGAACACCTCGACGCGATCGAAAAGATGGCGCGCGACCGCGGCGCCACGATCGATCTCGACGCCTTTCGCGGAATCGACGAGCAGCGCCGCAAGCTGATCTTCGAAACCGAACAACTGAAAGCTCATCGCAACAAAGTGAGCGAAGAAATCGCGATGATGAAAAAAGCCGGGCAGGACGCCTCGACGATTCTCGCGCGCATGAAGGAAGTCTCCGAAAAAATCAAAGAGGACGACGAGAGCATCGCCTCGCTCGACGACCGCCTGCGCCAATTCATGCTGACCGTGCCCAACATCCCGCATTCGAGCGTGCCGGTGGGCAAAAGCTCGGAGGACAACGTCGAGATGCGCCGCTGGGGCGCGCCGCCGAAATTCGATTTCACGCCGCGCCCGCACTGGGAGGTGGGCGAATCGGCCGGAATTCTGGATTTCAACGCGGCGATCAAAATGTCCGGCGCGCGCTTCGCGGTCTACAAAGGGCTCGGGTCGCGGCTCGAGCGCGCCATCGCGAATTTCTTTCTCGACACGCACACGCGCGAGCACGGCTACACGGAAATTCTGCCGCCGTTCATCGTCAATACGGCCGCGCTGACGGGCGTCGGGCAACTGCCGAAATTCGCGGCGGAGATGTTTCATCTCGAAGGCACCGATTTCTGGCTCACGCCAACCGCGGAAGTCGAGCTGACCAATCTCTATCGCGACGTGACCATCGACGAGGCCGCGCTGCCGATCAAGGTCTGTGCGTGGACCGCGTGCTTCCGCGCCGAGGCCGGCGCCGCGGGAAAAGACACGCGCGGCATCAAGCGCCAGCACCAGTTTCAGAAAGTGGAGCTGTTCAAATTCACGCATCCGGAAAAAAGCTATGACGAGCTCGAATCGCTGGTGCGCAACGCGGAGAAATGCCTCGAGCGGCTCGGGCTGCACCATCGCGTGGTGCAACTGTGCACCGGCGACATGGGATTCGCGTCGTCGAAGACGTACGACATCGAGGTGTGGCTGCCGTCGAGCGGCGAGTTCATGGAGATTTCGTCGTGCTCGAACTGCGAGGCTTTTCAGGCGCGGCGCTCCGGGATTCGCTTCAAGCCTGCCCGTCCGGCAGGCGGGCCGAAGGGCGGCGGGAAAAGCGAGTTCGTCCACACGCTGAATGGGTCGGGGCTCGCGGTCGGGCGGACGTGGATCGCAATCGTCGAGAATTATCAGCAGAAGGACGGATCCATCGTGATTCCGCCGGCGCTTGTGCCGTACATGGGCGCGGAAAAAATCGGGCCGAACGGCGAGCCGCTGGGATACCGAACGTGATCAGGGCGCGGAGAGCGGAAGCGTGCCGCGCTGCCCTTCGTGGCTCAGGGTAAAAAGATCGCGGCGCTACATTCAAGTCTTGGTGCGCGGAAACGCGAGAGGTGGGCACGGAGCGTAGGGTCGAAACCTCTTCCCCACACTCCGCGCTCGATATGCAGAGTTACGACTTGGCTGCGGCGATGCTGGCGACTTGCAGCGAGCCGTCGGCGTTCATGTGGCCGGTGACGGTGACGGGATGGCCGAGCGCCTCATCGGGCTTCACAGCGTCCTGATTCTTGATGGCGATGACTTTGCTGTCCTTGCCGTCCACAAAGACCCAACTGGCGCCGTTCTTCGTGACGCAGGTCGACGCGCAGGCCTTGTGAGCGGCGTTCATGCCTTTGGCGCCGCAATGGCTGTCGCTGATCCAACCGGTCCAGGTCATCGACTTTTCGTCGGCGCGGCTGGCGAGGCCGATCGTGGCGAGCAACACCGCGAGCAATCCAAACATGCTGATCGCTTTCCTCATCTGGTTCCCCCCTCAGAAACGAGATATGCGTGCAAATTGGCTGGGTTGATGGTTGAAGGAGCTGCGAACCGCATCTGTTGACGACTCCCCCTTATACTCCAAGACGCCCCGAGCAACAAGCCGGCGCCGCAAACGCTGCCAGACTTGACCACCGATCTGTTCGGCGCTGCGGCTCGCGACTCTTACATTCGAGGGGCAAGCCCGACGGCCCACCCATGCCCGCAAACTCGCCCCTGTCGCTGTCTCACTTAGTAGAATGCCTGGCCGAGGCGTTTGCATCCAGGTCGCGGCGGACAGAAACAAGTGCCCTATTTACTGGGAGTTACGGTAGACTGGCGGCCGCTCGGAGCGAACTGCGGATTATCTGAGACGGCACGAGCGCTACATCTTAGTTATTGGTTTTCATTGACATCCGACGCTGCTGGGCTAAACTTCGACTCTCGTAAGACTTACCAGTACTCGGACAATTCACGACGCCCGAACCGTACTCATAGCTCCGGTTCCCACCCCAGGAGGAAGGCACGATGGCGACGGTTGGCAAAGCGATTCCCCAACCCGTACCGCGAATTGCGCCGCGCGAAGATCTCAATCCGCATCGCATCGCTCAAATTCAGTTCGATCTCGCAGCGGAATACCTGAAGCTCGATCCGAGCCTTCGGCAAATTCTGCGCACGCCGAAGCGCGTGCTCGAAGTATCCATTCCGACGAAGATGGATAACGGGCAGGTAAAAGTTTTCACGGGCTACCGCGTGCAGCACAACGTCGCGCGCGGTCCGGCGAAGGGCGGAATCCGGTATCACCCGAACGTCACGGTCGACGAAGTGAAAGCGCTCGCGACGTGGATGACGTGGAAATGCGCGGCCGTGAACATTCCGTTTGGCGGCGGCAAGGGCGGAGTGATCTGCGACCCCAAGCGCATGAGCAAGGCTGAGCTCGAGCGCATGACGCGGCGCTATACGTCGGAGATTCTGCCGCTGATCGGACCCGAGCAGGACATTCCCGCGCCAGATGTCTACACCGACTCGCAAACGATGGCGTGGATCATGGACACGTACTCCATGACCAAAGGCTATTCGACGCTCGGAGTTGTGACGGGCAAGCCGGTTTCGATCGGCGGATCAGAAGGACGCAAGGAAGCGACGGCGCGCGGATGCCTGGTGGTTGCTGAAGAAGCGTGCAAAGTAAAGAAGATGTCGCTGCGCGGCGCGAGCGTTGCCATTCAGGGATTTGGCAACGCTGGCTCGCTTGTCGCGAAACTGTTCACGGAGAAAAAGGCGCGCGTCGTGGCAATCAGCGATTCGCGCGGAGGCGTTTTCAATTCGCGTGGGATCGATCCGCTGAAGGCGATGCGCTACAAGGAGCGCGCGCAGACGGTGGTCGGCATGCCGGGAACGTCGCGCATCTCGAATGACGATCTGCTGACGATGAAGTGCGACATCCTTGTGCCTGCGGCACTTGAAAACGTGATCACGCTCAACAACGCCGATCAGATCAAGGCGAAAATCGTCGCCGAAGCGGCGAACGGTCCGACGACGCCGCATGCAGATGAAGTTCTCGCGCGCAAGGGAATCGTGGTGTTGCCCGACATTCTCGCGAATGCCGGGGGCGTGACGGCCAGCTACTTCGAATGGGTACAGGATCTGCAGAGCTTTTTCTGGCCGATGACGGAAGTGAACTCGAAGCTGGAATCAGTGATGCGCCGCGCCTTTCTCGAAGTGCACGAGATGGCGCGCAAGCATCGCACACACATGCGAACCGGCGCGTACGTACTCGCCGTGGGCCGCGTCGCCGACGCGACGCTCGTCCGCGGACTTTTCCCGTAATTCGAACCGCCGTTCAAATCTCTTTTCTGCAGTCGCTCCCGCAAAAATTATTGTTGCGCGTGTGGCGGCAACGCGCGTACATTTTTCTTTGCCGGTGCACCCAGCGAGTGGGTGTCGCCGGCATTTGTGCCTAGCGCGGAGGGCACGACGAGTTGACCACGCACACGAACCACAACGGCCACAGCAACCCGGCGCCACCCATTCTTCTCACCATCGCGGGATTCGATCCATCGTGCGGCGCGGGCGTGGCGGCCGATTTGAAAACGTTTGCGGCACACAATTGCTATGGCGTCGCCGCCGTAACCGCTCTGACAGTTCAATCGACTCAGGGCGTGCGCGCGGTGCATGCGACTCCTGCCGCAGCGCTGCGCGGGCAGTTGGAAGCGCTCGCGGAAGACAGCGCAATCGCAGGCGTCAAAATCGGCATGCTGGCCAACCGCGCAAACGCGAGCGCCGTTGCGGAATTTCTCGACAAGCACAGTTTTGCGCATGTTGTGCTCGATCCTGTCACGCGGCCTACCGAAGGAGACGTTGAGCTGCTCGACGCGCCAGGGCTGAAGTTTCTGCGCGAGGAGCTATTGAAGCGCGCGACGGTGATCACGCCGAATATTCAAGAAGCCGCGCAGCTGACCGGAATGGAAGTGAAAGACGTCAACGCCATGAAAGCTGCGGCGCAAAAGTTGATGGAGATGGGCGCGCGGGCAGTGATCGTGACGGGCGGGCATCTGGAAAAACCGACCGATGTGCTCTGCGACGCCACGGGGCTTGAGATTTTCGGCGGCGAGCACGTGAAGAGTGCGAATACACATGGGTCGGGCTGCACGTTTTCATCCGCACTCGCGGCCCAACTTGCGTCCGGACAGCAGTTGCGCGACGCGGCGATCCTCGCGAAAGCTTACGTGACGAAGGCGATCGAAAAATCGTATTCGACAGGCAAGGGCGCCGGACCGCTGAATCAACTCTTCCGCTTCCATCAGGAGCCGCCGCCGCGCGGCGTCCACGAAGTGCCGCAGCACGGCATGCATCCCGCCGCGGAACCCGCAGCGCATTAGCGAAAACCGAAAATCGAAACTCGTACGGCTACTTCGTGCCATCGGTAGTTCTGCGGATTGAAGCAACGTCTCTTGTCAGTTAGTCTCCCAACTCCGTGGGGCGCGACCTGACGCCGGAATTGGCCCGCTTGCGTAAGTGTATCTTATAAGTTACAATGAAGCAGGTCATCGAAATCCGTCACTATGTGGACCGTGCCGGGGAAGATATCTTCCAAAGGTGGCTCGCCGAGATCAGGGATGGCCGCACGAAAGCGAAGATCGGCGTTCGAGTCGGGCGTTTCGCGATGGGCAATTTCGGCGACTGTAGGCCATTGCGCGAGGGAGTCTGGGAACTACGAATCGATTGGGGTCCTGGATATCGCATTTATTATTCGTTGATCGGTAAGGCTGTTGCGTTGCTCCTTTGCGCGGGCGACAAACAGAGGCAGTCGTCGGACATTGACCGCGCAATCGGCTATCTGAAGGACTATCGAGAACGGGCTGAAAAGTCATGAGAAGAAAAGCCAGCATCTCGCACGACGAGGCCATGATCAAACATCTGCGCAAGGATCCGGAGTTCGCAGCCGAGTATTTGAAGGCCGCACTCGAAGAAGACGAGCCGGGAGTGCTCCTAATCGCGTTGCGACACCTTGCTCAAGCGCAGGGCATCGCGAAAGTTGCAAAGGCCGCTGGCATCCAGCGAGAGTCTCTCTATCGGGCGCTATCGAGACAGGGTAATCCACGTCTCTCGACTCTCGTCGCCATCACCAAGGCCATAGGTCTGAAGCTTACGGTCGAGGCTGCCTGAGCAGCGGCTCGATTCATTTCTAGTCGACGGCGGCGGCGAGAGATTCGACGCTCGCGAGGACCGGTAGAAACTGGTCGGGCAGATTGTGGCGGGCCTTCAGATAAGCCGCAAAGTTGTAAGAAATCCAGACGGTTCCGTCGGAATCTTCGGCTACCAGGATTTTCAACGGCAAATCGATCGCGATGCTTGGGGACGCGATCATCAGCGGCGTGCCGCCTTTGGGGTTGCCGAAGATCAGCAGCTTCGTGTTGCGCATCTTCAGTCCCACTTTTTCCGCCTCGCCGCTGTGCATGGCGCTACGTCTGAAACGCTCGGGATTCTACACTATCGCCGAAAGGCGACGCGGCCGGCGACGATGGTGGTCATCGGAGCGCCGCGGAAAGCGCGTCCGTCAAACGGCGTGTTGCGCGATTTGCTGGCCGATTCGGCGGCGCGAAAAGTCCATTCGTGTGTAGTGGAGAAAATCGTGAGGTCGGCGGGTTCACCAGCGGCGATTTTTCGCGCAATGCCGAGGACGCGCGCCGGGCCCGTGGTAAATAGCTCGACCAAGCGCATGAGCGACAGCTTATTTGTGTGGACGAGTTCAGAGAGACCGAGCGCGAGGGCGGTTTCAAAGCCGGTGATGCCGAAGGGCGCACGATCGAATTCGACATCCTTGCTCGCGGGATGGTGCGGGGCGTGATCGGTGGCGATCGCATCGACGCTGCCATCAGCCAAGCCTGCAATCAGCGTATCGCGATCGTCGCGCGACGCAAGTGGCGGATTCATTTTGTAGCTCGAATCGTAGCGGACGTCTTCGTCGGTCGATGTGAAGTGATGCGGCGTGACTTCACAAGTGACGCGCAGCCCGCGCGACTTAGCGGCGCGAACGTAATCGAGAGATGCGCGCGTGGACATGTGCGCGATGTGCAGGCGCGCGCCGGTGAGCAGAGCCATTTCGACGTCGCGGCCCACGCAGATCGACTCCGATTGTGACGGAATTCCCTTGAGACCAAGCCTCAGCGATTGCGGTCCTTCGCGCATTACGCCGCCGGCGAAGAGCGACGAATCCTCGCAGTGGTCGATCACGGGCATGCCGAGGGAATCGCAGTACTCCATCACCTGGCGCATCAGGCGAGCGGTGGCGATCGGCTTGCCGTCGTCGCTGACAGCAACCGCGCCTGCTGACTTCATCGCCGAAATCTCCGCGAGCGCTTCGCCTTTGCTGCCAATGGAGGCCGCGCCGATCGGCCAGACTCGTACGCTGGCCACGGCCGCAGCGCGATCGACGATGCTGCGTGTAACCGAGGCATTGTCGTTCACCGGCTGCGTGTTGGGCATGCAGCAAGCGGCCGTAAATCCGCCGCGGGCTGCCGCGCGAGTGCCAGTTTCGATCGTTTCGGAAAGCTCCTGGCCCGGCTCGCGCAGATGACAGTGAAGATCGATGAAGCCGGGCGCCACGATCAGGTCTTTCGCGTCCACAATTTCGGCTCCGGACGCCGAGATATTTGTGCCGATTTGAGCGATTCGGCCGCCATCGAGAAGCACGTCGAGCGTCGCGTCGGTTTTGCTGGCGGGGTCGAGCACGCGGCCGTTCTTAATCAGCAGCATCCGATCAATCCTTTGCGGGGTGGGGCGCGTCCGCGGGCGGACCGCCGACAAGATGGTAGAGCAGAGCCATACGCACAGCGAGACCGTTGGTCACCTGTTCGAGCACACAGGATTGCGGACCATCGGCGACGGCGGAATCGATTTCGAGGCCGCGGATCATCGGTCCCGGGTGCAGCACGAGAGCGTCGGGACGAGCGCGGCGAAGGCGCTCGGGCGTCAGCTGATAGCCGGCGATGTATTCATCGGGCGGGAGCGCGGGCTCGTGGAGACGCTCGGTTTGCACGCGCAGTGCCATGACGACATCGGCGCCGTCAACTGCTTCCTCGATGCGCAGCACGCGGCGAACGCACGGCCCGAGCGTAGCGACGTCCGGCGGCATCCACATCGGCGGGCCGCATAGCGTGATCCGCGCGCCAAATTTCGTCAGCAGATGAATATTCGAGCGCGCCACGCGGCTGTGCAGAATGTCGCCGAGAATGGTGACGTTGAGGCCTTCGAGCTTGCCCTTGCGATCGCGAATCGTGAGAGCGTCGAGAAGCGCCTGCGTCGGGTGTTCATGGGTGCCGTCGCCCGCGTTGAGCACGGGGATGTCGAGTCGCTCGGCCACGAAGTGCGGCGCGCCGGATGAGCTGTGGCGCATGACGATCGCGTCCGGCTTCATCGCGTCGAGGGTCCGAACGGTATCGATCAGCGACTCGCCTTTTTTGAGGCTCGAGGCTTCCGCCTGCAGGGCCATCGTATCGGCGCCAAGGCGCGAGGCGGCGGTCGTGAAGCTGATGCGGGTGCGCGTCGAGGACTCGAAGAAGGCGATGGCAACGGTTTTGCCGCGTAGGGTAGCCAGCTTTTTCAGCGGATGCTTATGGAATTCCTGAAAGGGCTTCGCCTGATCGAGAAAAAATTCTATTTGCTCGCGGCTGAGAGTTTCAATTCCGAGCAAATGTGGAAGACGCTGAAGCACGTTTGCCTTTAGATCTTACCTCCGGAACCCGCGCCTGCGGTGTCGGCGACACGGTCGACCAACATCACGCGCTCCTCGCCGTCAATTTCCTGAAGGCGGACTTCGACGATTTCCGTTTCGCTTGTCTGGACCGTCTTGCCAATGAAACTGGCTTCTATCGGCAGCTCGCGATGGCCGCGGTCGATCAGAACGCACAGCCGGATGCGGCGCGGGCGGCCCAGGTCGAACAGGCCGTTCATGGCGGCGCGAATCGTCCGGCCGGTGTAGAGCACGTCGTCGACGATCACGAGATCGCGATTGTCGACGGGGAAGTCGATGTCGGTCGACTGCACGACGGGCTGCGCACCGACGGTCGAGAGATCGTCGCGATAGAGCGTGATGTCCAGCGTGCCGACGGGAACTTCGACGTGCGCGAAGCCTTTGATCGATTTTGCCAAGCGCTGAGAAAGGGGAGCGCCGCGGCGACGGACTCCGACCAAAGCGAGATCCTTTGCGCCGCCCGATTTTTCGGCAATTTCATGGGCCATGCGCTGGAGTGTGCGGCCAAGTTCTTCCGCCGAGAGAAGCTGGCGTTTTTCGACGATGCGCATGCGGGTGGAACATCCTAGCACAGACGAGTGCGAGTAGGCAGAGTGAGGGACGGGCCGGCAGAGTTATCCTCCGCAGTCCCCTTGACCCACGTGCTAAGATTTCTGCAGTGAGTTCGCCCGAGCTGGCACGCACCGCGCCACGGCCCTCGGGGGTTGACCTCCGAGTCACGGTCGGTACCCTTTCCCTCAAAAACCCCGTAATTGCTGCGAGCGGTACTTTCGGATACGGCATCGAGTTTGCGCACCTCATCGATCTGAATCGACTGGGAGGCATCGTTGTCAAAGGGCTCTCTCTCGAGCCCATGGCGGGTGCGCCTCCGCCGCGGATGATCGAGGCTGTCGGCGGCATCATCAATGCGATCGGGCTTCAGAACCTTGGGGTCCGGGCTTTCGTCGGCGAGAAGCTGCCGAAGCTGAGCGTCTACGATACGGCGGTCATCGCAAACGTCTTTGGAAAGAGTGTGACGGAATATGTCGAGGTCATCCGTGTCCTGGAGGACGCAGAGGGCCTTGCTGCGTACGAGCTCAACATCTCTTGCCCCAACGTAGAACGAGGCGGATTGGAATATGGTACTACCCCCACTTTGACCTCGGAGGTCGTCGAGGCAGCCCGAAGGGCCTCCAAGAGGCCGCTCTGGGTTAAGCTCTCACCTGTGATTGGAAATATTGGAGTTATTGCGAAGGCGGCTGAATCGGCGGGAGCGGACGCCGTCGTTATCGCGAATACCTACCCTGCACTGTGTATTGATGCCCACACCCGGCGGTCCTGCCTCGGTAGTACGTCGGGCGGATTGTCGGGACCGGGCATAAAACCTATAACGTTGAGGTTGGTGCATGAGGCGACTCGAGCAATCCGTATCCCGATCATAGGGTTAGGAGGGATTGAAGGCCCGCGGGATGCGGTCGAGTACATGGTGGTAGGCGCCTCGGCGGTAGAGGTTGGCACCGCGCACTTTGAGGACCCGCGAGCTTCTGAACGGCTTGTGGAAGGGCTCGAAGAGTGGTGCCGGGACGAAAATATCAGTGAAATCAGCAACTTACGAGGCTCTCTGAAGACGTAATTCGATTGCCTCGGATGTCACGGAAATGGTAAAATTTGTTGATTTCAGGGAGGTTAGTGGCAAATGAGAACTAGGATCTTTGCGGTTCTCGAATCGGTGTTTTTAGGACTGGGTGCGCTTGTTCTCGTGCCTTCGGCCAATCCCGCGGCCAGCGCGAGGGTGAGCAACCCTTCCCAAATGACATCCAGCCCCCTTTCGAACCCCAACGTAAGCTCTAAGACGAATGGCCAGCAGCCGCTGGCGGTCTGGGAGTGCATGACAAGCTGGTATGGAGAGGATTTCGACGGCCTTCCGACAGCGACCGGAGAAACCTACGATATGTACGGACAGACGGCGGCGCATCCGACTCTGCCGTTGGGCTCGATCGTTCGAGTCGTCAACCCGAAGAACCACCGCAGCGAGGTGGTTCGAATCAACGACCGCGGCCCCTATATTCAGGGACGCGAGCTGGATGTCTCGTACGCAGTTGCGCGGAAGCTCGGCTTCGACCAGCGCGGGCTGGCCAAAGTCCGCCTGGAACTCCTCGAGGTGCCTTCACGCCCCGCCTCGGATCACCACAACTAATCGTCGCCCTGGATGTCGACCGGCTAGGGCCGGCTCGGGCATTGGCGCGCCAACTTCGCGGTGCAGCGGCCATGGTCAAGGTTGGCAGCCAGCTATTTACGGCGGAAGGCCCGCGGGCGGTTAAGACGCTCGCGGGCCTAGGCTTCGGGATCTTCCTCGACCTGAAGTTCCACGACATCCCCAACACGGTGGCCGGCGCTGTGGCGGCTGCTGCGGAACTGCCGAAAATCCGCCTGCTGACGCTGCACACGCTCGGGGGATCTGTCATGATGCGGGCGGCGCGGGAGGCCGTCTCTCGGCGCAAGAAGCGGCCGGCGCTGCTCGGCGTGACGATTTTGACCAGCATGGACGAGGCGGCGCTCGGGAGCGTCGGCATTATCGGGACGCCGGCAGAGAGGGCGCTGGCCCTGGCTCGGCTAGCCCAAGACGCAGGGCTCGACGGCGTTGTGGCGTCTGGAAAAGAGGCTCGAGCGATCCGCGAGGCTTGCGGGCCGAGGTTCCTGGTCGTCGTGCCCGGCGTGCGCCCCGCGGGCGCGGGCGCTAATGACCAGTCAAGGGTCACGACTCCCGCCCAGGCCATCTCGGCTGGGGCAGATTACCTTGTGGTTGGGCGACCCATCACCGAAGCGGAAAATCCTCGCGTCGCAGCGCTCGCTATCGCCAGAGAAATTGCGTTCGCAGGCAAAGCCCCGATCTAGCCGCGACGGTCGTCTCTTCTCGTAATTTGACCCTTCACCTCTGGTCCGCTAGCATTCCGTGGCGGGCAGAACCTTTCAATGGACAACTCCAAGCACGTCATCGTGGGCACGGCGGGGCACATCGATCACGGCAAATCGTCTCTGGTCGAGGCTTTGACCGGGACAAACCCCGACCGGCTTGAAGAAGAGAAGCGGCGAGGGATCACGATCGATCTCGGCTTCGCCTTTTTGAAGCTTGGGGAAGTGAATTTCGGCTTTGTCGACGTGCCGGGGCACGAGCGGTTCGTGCGCAACATGCTGGCAGGCGCGGGCGGGATCGACATCGTGCTGCTGGTCGTCGCGGCGGACGAGTCGATCAAGCCGCAGACTCGGGAACATTTTGATATCTGCCGACTGCTGGGAATTCCACGTGGGCTAATCGCCATCACGAAGTCCGATCTGGTCGACGCCGAAATGCTGGGGCTAGTGAAGCTTGAGGTTGAAGAGTTCGTGCGGGGATCGTTTCTGGAGGGCGCGCCGATTGTGCCTGTGAGCGCGCGAACGAGCGCTGGTCTCGATGTGCTAAAGCAGGAACTGCTGAAAGTCGCAGCAGCTACGCCAGCGAAGGACGTGAAGCGGCATTTCCGGCTACCGATCGACCGCTCGTTTGCGACAAAGGGATTCGGAACTGTCGTCACGGGAACGCTGA
This sequence comes from Candidatus Acidiferrales bacterium, assembly GCA_035622875.1. Taxonomy (GTDB): domain Bacteria; phylum Acidobacteriota; class Terriglobia; order Acidiferrales; family UBA7541; genus Palsa-295. Next base: position 10,470 of record DASPUN010000073.1, on the reverse strand, counting down.
TTTCCGGGTCCGTCAAGGTCGACGATGAGATTGAGATCTATCCTCTGGGCAAGCGCGTGCGCGTGCGAGGTCTCCACTCGGGGGGAAAAGCGATCCAGCGAGCGTTAGCGGGGCAACGGACGGCTGTGAATCTTTCCGGCGTCGATCACACGGAAGTCCAGCGAGGCATGGTGCTGGGCGCGCCGGGAGTTTTCGAACCGACACGGAAACTTGATGCGCGGATCACTCTGCTAGAGTCCGCGCGGCCGTTGAAGCATCGCGCGCAGGCTCATTTTCATCAGGGCTCGGCGGAGGCGGTCGCCGAAGTCATTCTGCTCGAAGGGGACGAACTGGCTCCGGGCCAATCGGCGCTGGCACAGCTGCGGCTGGACCGCGAAGTGGTAGTGCTACCGGAGGACCGATTTATTCTTCGGCAGTTTTCGCCGGTGGTGACCATCGGGGGCGGCGTGGTAATCGACGCACGCGCGCGGCGGCACCGCCGCGATGATGAAGAAGCACGAGAGTTTCTCGAGACGCTGGAAACCGGCAACCGCGAGGACCTGCTTGCGGCGCTGGCGGAAGCGATGCCGCGCGGGCTGACGCTCGAAGAGGTACGCGCGCGCACGGGCTGGCTCGAAAGCGAAATTCGGGAGTCAGCCGCGAAGCTCGGCGAGCAGAAGCGGCTTTGCATTCTAGGCGAGCAGCCGTTTACGATGGCCTCGGCAACCGCGCTTGAAAATTGCGGAGCGGCGTTGCGGGAGGCGGTCGATAAATTTCATGCCGCGAACCCTCTGCTGCCGGGAATTCCGAAGCAAGAACTGCGCGGGCGCGCGGGCAACCCGCGGCCCGAGCTTTTTGAAGCGGCGCTGGCCGACCTTACGCGAGCGGGCGTGATCGCAGTAACCGGCGGTCTCGTGCAGCGGGCGGGCCGGTCGATTGCTCTCTCGCCGGAGGAAGCGCGCGCCAAGGAGGTGATCGAGACGGAGTTCGAGCGCGCCGGGCTGACCGTGCCGGGCGTCCCAGCCGTGCTTGGGAAGCTGCCGGTCGAAGCGGCGCGCGCCCAGAAGATCTTGCAAATACTATTGCGAGAGGGCACGCTCGTGAAAGTGGCGGAGGACTTCGTGTTTCATCGAACGGCGGTTGCGGGCCTGCGCAACCTGATCGCGAAATACAGAAAGGAGCGCGGCGACCGGATCACGGTGGTCGCGTTCAAAGACGTGGCTGGCGTGAGCCGGAAATACGCCATTCCGCTGCTGGAATTCCTCGATCGGGAGCATGTGACGCGCAGGGTGGGGGATGAGCGTGTTATACTTTGAACAGGGGAATAAGAGTTAGCGGCATCCGGGCGCGGCCCGGGTGTGAAAGGTAGGGACCCATGTGGGATAGCCCCATGCATTTGTTGATTATTGCGATCGTTATCCTCGTGCTTTTCGGGGGGCGCAAGATTCCTGAAGTGATGAAAGGCCTCGGCCAGGGAGTCCGCGAATTCAAGGAAGGAATGCGCGGCGAGCCGACACCTCCGGCTCAAACGAGCCAGCCCACGAATGCTCCGGCGACGAATGCGCCGGCATCGACTCCGTCGGAGCAGAAGTAACGACGCCAGAAATTTCATATTTCAAATCTCAAAATTGAAAGAAGACAAGACGGCGGCCAATCGGCCGCCGTATTTGTTTTGAGATACATCCAAAACCACTGGACAAAAGCCCGCCAGACTCTTGGACCGTCTTGTCGGGATTTCAGCTCGGCAAGGACGTCATTCGATCAGGGACGTAGGAGCATCCCGGACGGTAAAGCCGGCGGCGCGCCACGGCGTGGCTCTTCCTGCAGAATCGGTGGCTTGTATCTCGAGGCGATATGCGCCATTGGGCAGGTTATCGATGTGGATTCCGCCCGCGATGGGAATCACCGAATCTCCTGGCTTGACATAAGGCGCTGCGTTGAGCGGCTTCAGATCGTTCTTCACTTCGCCGGTGTGTGCGTCGACGATTCTCACGTGAACTTGTGTCGTTAGAGGAGGAGGCGCCGATAGCAGCGGCTCGGATACCTCTACGTAGAAGTAGAGAAGTTGCGTTTTGTCGAAAGCGGTGTCGGCAGCAGACGTGACTTCAAAACCCTTGCTGAGAAGCGGGACGTAGTTGACGGGCAGCGCGGTGGGCATTTTGTTCGGATCGGTTGTAGCGTCGCGGTATCGCTTGGCCAGCGCGACCCCGCTGATCGCGAGAGTCTTTCCGTCATAGTCATCCACGGTCAGAGGGATTTCGGCTCGACCAAATTTGTTTCCGTCCATGAGAGCGAGCTGAAGGCGGTAGTCGCCCGGGTCCAAATAGACCTGGGTTTCGTAGCTCGGTCCGCCGGCGGTGCAAGAAATCGGGATCGTAGAATTGGGCAACAACAGCGGCATAGCCTGACCGCGAGGACTGAAGTTTCGCGACATGAAATCGCTGAAGCGCGCGATGAGCTTTCCGTTTTTCGCGTAAACCAGGCCGAGGATGCGAATTTCGGGGAGTCCGTAACAATCGGCGCCGAAGCGGTGGATAAGGTTCGGCGAGAACTCGACGGAGATCTGAACGCGAGCTGAGCGCGTATTCGTAAAGAAAGCAACTGCAGCGAGAGACAGGCCGATCTTGCCTTCCTTTTTCGACGCCAAAGCGGACTGCATGTGTTGCCCCGACTGTGTGTCCTTCAGAGGGTCAGCGCTGTCGCAGTATTCCGTTCGCGCGAACACCAGGGAATTCTGGCGGTCAACCTTAACCGTGACCTTGTGACAGCTTCCGCGCGGAGCGCCCGGCGGGACGTAGGCGATCAGATAACCCGGCCACTCTGGAACATTGAGCTCCTTCCCTGCGGCGATGTCTTTCATGCCGCCTGGCGCAAACCATATTCCGCTTCCCGCCCCAACGAAATCCTCGGCCAAGCCCTTGTTGTCGCGAAACGGCCGGGAAAATTTAGTGTCAGGGGTGACGCTCTGAATCCGCTGTTCGACGCCGTCCTCGAACAGATGAAAATCCTGCGGAAGCAAACCGCTGACGGCCACCGAGCCGAAGTCAAGACTATTGGCAGCGACTTGTCGGTCATATGACGCCGGATTCATTCTTTGAAGCTCGTTGATGCGTTTTTTGTCGAGCACGAGGACGGGAACGTAGACGTCGTGAGATTCGACGCGGATCGGCTTCGGGCCGGACTCCTGAGCGGCGACCGGCAGGGACGACAGAAAGACGGCCGCGGCGAACACGCAAAACAAATCAGCGCACCGAAGACTCCGCCATGGTCTCGTCACCGGTTACGCTCCTGCGATTCAGTCCAGCCGAAGTCGCGGAGAAGGGCCCAGAGGCGGGCGAGAGGCAGGCCGACGACATTGAAGTAGCAGCCGTCGATGCGCGTGATGTAACGGCCGGCGATGCCCTGGATGGCGTAGCCGCCCGCTTTGTCAAACGGCTCGCCGGTGGCGATATAGCTTTCGATCTCTTCTTCGGAGAGAGGCGCGAAAGTAACGCGGGTGGTTTCGTCGATGATGCCTTCTGATCTCCCAGGCTCGACTAACCGTCGACCTGGGAGCCCTTCCTTTGCCCCGGGGCGGCGGACGAGGGCTACGCCAGTGTGGACTTCATGGACCGTGCCGCTCAGAAGGCGCAGCATGCGACGAGCGTCCTGTTCGCTTGCGGGCTTGCCGAGGATTTCGTCATTTGCGACGACGATCGTGTCGGCGCCGATGAAAAGGCAATCGCCAGATTCAGCCGATTCGTTTGCGGCGGCGCGGGCTTTACCGAGAGCGACGCGGCGGACATAGTCGCCGCGAAGTTCGCCGGGGCGGCGCAATTCGTCAAACAAGACGGTGAGGGATTCGAACGGGATGCCGGCGTTGCGGAGAATTTCCGCGCGGCGAGGAGATGCGGAAGCGAGGATTAGCTTCATCGTCGGTTTATCAAATGACGACGGATTCTTGGTATTCGCCGAAAACAAGGCGGAGCGCGTCGGAGATTTCGCCGACAGTGGCGTAAGCTTGGACGGCGGCGAGGATGGCGGGCATCAGATTTTCGGTCGTGCGAGCGCGGCGCTCGATTTCGTCGATTGCGGCGCGAGCCTTGGCGGAATTGCGGCGGTCGCGCAAGGCGCGGAGGCGCTCGATCTGCGAGCGCTCGATTTCAGGATCGATGCGCAGCGTGGGGATCGGCTGTTCCTTCTCGGCCTGGAAGCGATTCACACCGACGACGATTTGTTCTCCGCGGTCGACCGACTGCTGATATTCGTAGGCAGATTTCTGAATCTCCGCCTGGACGTAGCCGGTTTCGATGGCACGCAACATGCCGCCGAGCGCGTCGATCTTGGAGATATAAGCCTGCGCGCCAGATTCGATTTCGTCGGTGAGTTTCTCGATAGCGTAGGAGCCCGCGACGGGATCAATCGTATTCGCGACGCCGGTTTCGTGGGCGATGATCTGCTGCGTGCGCAGAGCGAGAAGTGCGGACTGCTCGGTGGGAAGCGCGAGGGCCTCGTCGAGCGCATTGGCGTGGAGCGATTGACAGCCGCCGAGAACGGCGGCGAGGCACTGGATCGCGACCCGCGCAAGATTATTTTCCGGCTGTTGCGCGGTGAGCGCGGAGCCGGCCGTCTGCGCGTGGAAGCGCAGCATCATCGAACGCGGATCGCGCGCACCGAAGCGATCGCGCACGGTTCGGGCCCAAAGGCGCCGAGCAGCACGGAATTTTGCTATTTGCATCAGGAATTCATTGTGCGCGTTGAAGAAAAAGGAGAGCTGCGGCGCGAATCCGTCGACTTGCAATCCGGCGGAAACGGCGGCTTCGACGTAAGCAATCGCGTTGGCGAGCGTAAAGGCGACTTCCTGCACTTCGCTCGAGCCGGCTTCGCGAATGTGATAGCCGGAGATCGAAATTGCGTTCCAATTGGGAATTTCGCTGCGGCACCAGGCGAAAATATCAGTGACGATGCGCATTGCGGGGCGAAGCGGATAGATGTAAGTGCCGCGAGCGACGTATTCCTTGAGGATGTCGTTTTGCACGGTGCCGGAAAGTCGCGCGAGATTCGCGCCCTGCTGCTTGGCGACGGCGACGTAGAGCGCAAGGAGAATCGCGGCGGTGGAATTGATCGTCATCGAGGTGGAGATGCGTTCGAGCGGGATGCCGTCGAACAGCGTTTGCATGTCTTCGAGCGAATCGATCGCGACGCCGACTTTGCCGACTTCACCCTGTGCGAGCGCATGGTCGGAATCCATGCCGATTTGGGTGGGCAGATCAAAGGCGACCGAAAGGCCCGTTTGGCCCTGGTCGAGAAGATAGCGGAAGCGCTGATTGGATTCGACGGCGGTGCCGAAGCCGGCGTATTGGCGCATGGTCCAGAGGCGCCCGCGGTACATCGTCGGGTAGATGCCGCGCGTGAAGGGGAACTGGCCGGGAAAGCCGAGATCGCGGTCGGAGTCCCAATTGCCGAGATCCGAGGGCGCGATGACCGGTTCCATCGGGAGGCCGGCTGTTGAGGCGCGCTTGGCGTCGAGTGCAGGCGAATTCGGAGTACGGTCAGGCATCGATGTCAGCGGACGCGGCGCGCGCGGCGGAACGAAACGACCGCGAAAGCGGCCATCATTACGGCGTATACAATCGCGAAACCCATCAGCCAGAGCGCGGGGCGTTGCTTCCACTGCTTCCATGCAGCAAACGCGGCCCAGGCGGCGAAAAGGCCGAAAAGCGCGCCCGTGGTCTCATGGAACAGTTGGCGCGCCACGCGCCAGAGCGTGCGCATGGTAACCACGATCGAGCGCCACAGGGCGGTAAGCAGGTTCGCGCGCATGTAGCGATTCTATTACAACGCGGCGCCAGGCGTGCAGCCTGGGCTGCTGCTCGGCGGGCGCTGCCCGGCAGTTAACGCTGGGGAATCGCGGGTCGCGGGCCGACTTGTTTCGTGCTTGCCACAGCCCTAGAATTAGGGTAGGAAAACCTCTTAGGAGGTGACGCCCGTTGCAACTCGACGATCACATGAAGCAGCTTTTGCGAGAGCTGGGGCACGCGATCAACGATACGGTGTCGGATTCCGAGAGGATCGCCGAGGCGATCGCAAACGTTCGCGCGGCGGGGTTTGAGATCGTGCTGAAGCTCGATGCGACAATCGGGCTGGCGCGACGGCCGTCGCAGGATGCGAAAATGACGTCACAGGACCGGCGGTTTCTGGAATCGCTGCACATCCGCGTGGACGACGAAGTGCTGGATGAGGAAACCGCGGAACCAAAGGTCGAGATCACTCCGCAAGATATCAAGTTCTTGAAGTCACTGAAGATTTCCTTCGATGAAGAGCTATAAGATCGCGGCGGGTTTGACGGCGCTTTGTGGTGGGCTCGCAATTTCGGGCACGCCCGCGCCAGCGCAGACGGTCTCTGCTCCCGTGATCGTCAGACAGCAGAACCCGGCACCGGAGTCGAGTACGAAGGGCGAGTGGTACACGGGCCAGGTGGTTCACGCCGACGCTTACAATATCGTCGTTTTCGAGCCGGGCAACGAACGGGTGATTCACAGCTTCACGGTTTCAGCCGACCTCAAAGACAAGATGCAGTCGATTGTCGACCACGGCGGCTATCAGTACGGCGATCGAGTGAAGATTCTGCATGCGCCCGGGCAAACCGTCGCGCTTAAAATCAAAGGGAAGCCCTCCAACCCGAGCTGACGCTCGCTTGCCGATTTCGTAGCCGCAGCTTGACCGGCACTCTATTGCAAAGCTTCCGGCAACTTTGTTTGTGGTACAACTGCCGCTAATGGTTCGGCCGCCCGCCGTTGCCGGACTGTTTTATCCTTCAGACCCGCGCGAGCTTGCGCGCCAAGTCGATCAATTTTGTGGCAACAGCGCCAAGAAGGTAGCCGCACGCGCGTGCGTGGTGCCGCACGCGGGATACATGTATTCCGGGCATGTCGCAGGCGCTGTCTATTCCGCGATCGAAATTCCGCAGCGGTGCATTTTGCTCGGGCCGCGACATTTTCCGCAGGGCCAGCCGATGTCGATCCTGACCGCCGGAGCTTTTTCAATGCCTTTGGGCGACGCACCGATCGACGCCGCGCTAGCCGCCGAGCTGGCCAGCGAGTGCCCGGTGCTTCGAGAGGATGCGCTGGCACACGCGAGAGAACATTCGCTTGAAGTCCAGCTGCCGTTCTTGCAGAGGCTCAGGCCGGACTTCCGTTTCGTGCCGGTTGTGCTGGCCACCGACCGGTACGGTGCGATCGAGGAGTTAGGGCTTGCGGTGGCTCGCGTCGTGAAAAAGCAGAAGGAGCCGGTGCTCGTGATTGCGAGCACGGACATGAATCACTACGAAAGCGACGCCGTCACGCGAGTCAAAGACGAGCGAGCGATCACGAAAATTCTGGCGCTCGATCCGGGAGGGCTTTACGACACGGTGCGGATGGAAGGGATTACGATGTGCGGATACGCGGCGACGGTCGCAATGCTCATCGCCGAGCGCGAACTGGGCGCAAAGGAAGCCGCGCTCATTCGTTACGCGACATCGGCCGACGCGGGTGGCGACCGAGACCGCGTAGTTGGCTACGCCGGTATTGCCATTCGGTAGGCCGCGAGCGAAGCTAATCGGTGTTGGTGCTTACGGCCACTGGTTAACTAGCTTCTGGACGTTCACAGATCCGAGACCGGTCGCTTCGTCATATCCAGTGCCAGCGCTGTATCCGGAAAGAACTCCGACGGTAAAGTTATTCGGGTCGGGGCCCCCTCCGCTGCTGCCGTTGCTACCGCCGCTCCCACTGCCACCGCACGCCGCCGCCCCGCCAAGTAAACACACTAGGGCGAGCATCGCGAGCGCGGTTCCCCATCGACGGGTTTTTCCCGGAACTGCTGCCAAGATGGATCCCAAGAGAAGGAGACAAAGGAGAGCTACGGTCGCCGGTGTAATCCAAGGTGCCGGTCTGCCCGGACGGAAAGATGGTCCGACGATTTGTGCAGTGACATTGCAGTTCGTCGAACCCTTCGCGCAAGGCATGGCGATCGTGCCAGCCGTGATGTCGTAGAAGAAGCAGTTCGACTCGAGTTGTGCCGGCGGATTGCTCGAGTTGCAGGTTGCAGTCGAATCCTGAGAGGCCAAGGTGTAGAGCGTCGGATTGATGTTGCCCTGAGCAGACCCCGTTTTTTCGTCCACCAGTGCCATAATCCCCGCGAAGGCCTGGGCCGAAATGGAGGTGCCGCCCGCTCCGAAAATGTTAGTAGTGAGACTACACGCGGGACTGCCATTCACGAGATCTGATTCGCAAAGGTAGTAAGAGCTCGCTGAGATGGTGCCTTCGCCTGCGAACAGCGAAATATCCGGGAGATCACGATGCCCATCCGCTAGAGTCAGCGCAGTCTGCCATGCCGGCTTCGCGTACACACCGCTGGCTCCGCCGGAGCCGCCTATGGGCGCTTGAACTCCGACGCCGTCGAGCGACACCGCCTCGCTGTTAAGCGTCGAATCATTACAGGCAGTCTCAGTGTCAGTTTCGCCCAAAGAGAGAAAGATCGAGTTCGTACACGAGTCGTTCCATGTCGTTTCGGGGATATACCCGAGGGCGGACGCAGAGGTATTCGCGGCATTGAGGCCGCTCCAATAGGTTCCGGGGTTGCTTACATCGTTGAAGTCCGTGCCGCCTACCGCGACGTTGAAGGGCGTGGAAGCGAGCCCATTGACTTGAAGCCCGTCTTGAGCGGGTTGAGAGGGTGGTCCATTCACTTCGGCAATGTCGCACCCTGACGAACCGTTATCTCCCGAGGACACGATGACTGTGATTCCCTCGGTCGCCGCCTGCTGCCAAGTTGCGTTGTAGAAAGCGTTGGCGCTGGCAAAATTCTTACCGTTGACCGTTTCGCTCCCAGTCAAAGCCTGCTCGCAAGCCCCAAAGCTCTCGCTCAGGACCGCGGGAAGAGTGGCCGGGCAAGGCGCGGTGCCGTTGACAATGCACACAGCGGAGAGGTCTCCGCCAAACGTAGCCGGACTCGATTTCGAAACAACCAAATCGATGTTTGCGGCGGGGGCTACCGCACCCGACCATTCGACGTCTAGGATGGCCTCAGTTTCGTCCCCGCTCTTCAACTTTCCAGGATCGCTGCCGTTGACGATGACGGTGAGGTTTTCAGACGGCAGCCCCCAGAGCGTCCTGAAGGTCTGGGCGTCGGCCGTATTGATGTTGCTATCGGCAACGATCGCAATCGTTTCTCCGCTGCCGTCTATCCCGCCCAGATTTTGAATGTTATAGATGATGTCGAAGTCGCCGGGGCCCAGCATGTTGCACTCTTGCGTGAGAAGCGCGTCGAGAAATTGCACCAAACTGCATGGACCGGATGACAAGAAGCTGTAATTCGGGCGAACCTTGGACTGGCTCGAGACCTGCGAACGAATGAATGGGCCGCGGACGTGGCTCATCGGCCTTGGGTAGAAATTGTGAAGCGAACGCACGCCGGCAACAGCGGGAGTAAGGGCCGCGGGGATAGCGGGGTCACTCGCATTCGCCCAGTGCTGCTCACCCTTGACGACATAGGAATGAATCGGCGTGTGAAACGCGCTCTGCACCTGCGCGGCATCCCCGGAGAATTCGATCACCGTTCGGCCATTGGTGACATTGTCGATGGTGAAGCCATGTGACACGAGCCAGGCTGAAATTTTCTGAATATCTTGATCGGAGGGACCGAACATCTGTCCGAATTGCTGCGGCGTAAGCCACTTATGATAACTGGGAGAAGACTTGTCCAATTGCTGGGCCATAAGCGTCTCGAGCGCAGTTTGCTGCGACTGGCTCCGCTTCAATACGAGCAGCATGTGGTCCATCGGCAGGTTGTCCGCGGCGACGCCATGATCGAATTGCACGCGAGCGAGAGGATGGACGTTGCCGCGCAGCACCGCGAGCTTGGATTCATCCACGGGTTCGGTGATCAGGGAGCGCACGCGGCCCGTCTGCGCAAAGGAGCGAGCAGCGATGAAAAGTAGAAAGGCACAGACGATTGAGGTGATCAGTGCGAATGCCAATTTGGGTTTCATGTTTTTCATTCCGCTCAGATGCTAGCAGGGTTCCAAAAGGATGGATGCGGGTGTAGCCAAAGCAGTAACAAAGTGTTCCTTGGAGCCGCCCGCGAAACCAGATAGAACCTTCGCACTTCGCTGCCGACGCGAACGGGAACCGACTTCATCACGTGCCGGAAGCGCGGATGCGGGCGGCGAGATTGCGGGCGCGCTCGCGGGCGATGTTGATGAAATGTGTGTCCGCGGCAAGCTGATCAAGCGATGTGAGAAGCTGCTGGGGCTCCGGAAGCAGTTTGTGATCGTAGTCTTTCTGAATCTGTAGCAGGACGTCGTTCACGCCCAGGCGGTCGTAGCGCATCGTGCGCACGAGATCGGAGAGGTCGGTCTGCTGGCGCGAAAGCCCTTCGAATATGTCGAGCAGTTCACCGGCAGAGCGATCGAGCGTGTAATTGAACGAGACGGAGTGCGATTCGGAGCCGCGATCGTACCGAAACGTTTTC
>DASPUN010000072.1:0-25180 GCA_035622875.1 Candidatus Acidiferrales bacterium | reverse complement strand
AATTCAAGGAGGCCGATAGCTACGCGCTCCTCCGCCAGGGCGCCAAAGGAATCCTTAGCTATGCCGAGGCCCGCGAACAGCTTCCTCGTGCGCTGCCGCAAGTTGCATCGGGCGGCATTTGGGTCCCGAGGCCGTTGCTTTCGCGCTTCGTCGATTCGATCTTGAGCGGAACGCAGGGCCGCCGCCTTCGCATGGATTCCCCGAACGAACTCAGCCGCCGCGAGCAAGAAGTTCTCAACGGTCTGCTCGAAAACCTGGCAAACAAGGAAGTCGCCGATCGCCTCCATATTTCCGAACGCACTGTCAAATTTCACGTCTCGAATCTTCTTGCCAAGTTCGGTGTGCGGCGCCGCGCCGACTTGATTCTCCTCTGCTATCAACGCCGCAACGCAGCCGGCGGCTAACGCGTCGTTCGCATTGCTCTCTCCTGAATTCTGACCCTCTCGATCCGCTGCTATAATTCCTTCGCCGATATTCTTAGCGAATCGACTCACGTGGCGACTTTTTCCATCGAAAACTTCGGCTGTCGCGCAACCGAAGCCGACGCCTCCGCTCTTCGCCGCAGTCTGCTCGATAGCGGTCTGACTCTCGCTGCAGAGCACGATTCCGCGGATTTTGTCGTGCTGAATACCTGCACTGTCACCGCAGCGGCAGATTCTCAGGCGCGCGAAGCCATCCGCAAAATTCATCGCGCGAATCCGGCTGCCCGCATCGTCGTCACCGGCTGCTACGCGCAACGCGCTCCCGAAGAGCTCGCCGTGATCGAGGGCATTGCTTGGGTCGTCGGAAACTCGCACCAAGCCGACATCCCAAATCTCGTTCGCGCGATCCGCGATGCGCCCAATGCAATCTCGGCTGCAGATTTCGTCCCTGTCGAGCGTCTGGAAAACGATTCGATGTCTCTGGCTCACGGCCCGGCGAAGATCCTAACGGGAGACATCTTCGCGCAGATGGCAGTTGCCATCGCGCCGGCGACTTTCATGGTGGGCGAGGACGGTCATACGCGGCCGATCTTCAAAATTCAGGACGGCTGCAACAATCGCTGCTCCTATTGCGTGATTCCTTTCGTCCGCGGGCGCAGCCGCAGCCTGCCACCAGATGAGGTCGTCCGCGAAGTTCGATCGCTCGTCTCCGCCGGCGCTAAAGAGATTGTCCTCAGTGGCATCAACCTCGGCAGCTACGGCCGCGACCTTACGCCTCGCCTCGGCCTCGCCGAGGTCGTGCGCCGCATCCTCGACGAAACCGCAGTCCAACGCCTTCGCTTCAGCTCGATTGAGCCGCAGGACGTCACCGAAGATTTCATTGCGCTGGTCGCATCATCCGAGCGCATCACTCCGCATTTCCACGTCCCGTTGCAGTCCGGCTCCGACCACATCCTGCGTGCGATGCACCGCTGGTATCGCACCGGCCACTATGCCGAACGCATCAGCCTTGTCCGCCGGCTGCTGCCCGATGCTGCGATCGGAGCCGACGTCATCGTGGGCTTCCCGGGCGAAACCGACGGCGATTTTCGCGCGACCGCCGAATTCATCACCCAGTTGCCGTTCACCTATCTCCACGTCTTCTCTTTTTCCGCGCGCCCAGGCACAAAAGCCGCGGACTTCGGCGATGAAGTCCCGACGCAGACGATCCGCGAGCGCGCCCGCGCGTTGCGGGCAATTTCCGAAAAGAAGTCAAAAGCCTTCCGCGCTTCGCAAGCCGGGCGCAACTTGCGTGCTCTCACACTCGCGCGCTCGGGCGAGGATTGGACGGAAGCTCTCACCGGAAACTATCTGAAGGTTCGCATCGCGGGTCGCCATCCCGCTAACGAATGGCATGACGTGGAGATCCAAATATAAGGGGCTCCCAGGTCAACGCGCGCCTGCCGCGAGGCAGGGTTAGTCGAACCTCGGAGATAGCTTCGCCATCCTGCCTGTCCCGACGAAGGAAGGGAGCGGAGCGTTCCGATGGCATGGTCAGGAATTTTCTTCGGTGGAAGCGCGGGGTTTCAACCCCGCGAAAAATCGGCTCTCCATCTTCAGGGGCTTTAGCCCCGGAATACGAAGATCGACCGAGCGGGGAGCGCTAGTTCTCGAAAATTACTTGCGCCAGCGCCAAATTCCCGCTGTGCGTGATCGTGACGCTGATGTGTTTCACGCCGAGCCGATCGGCGATCTCGCGCGCCGCGCCCTCAAGACGCAGACCCGGCTTCCCGCTCGGCTCGCGCATCACCTCGATGTCGCGCCACCGCACGCCGCGGCTCCAGCCCGTGCCGAGTGCCTTCATCGCAGCCTCTTTCACGGCAAACCGCCCGGCGTAGCGCTCGTAGCGGTTCTTGAATCTCTCGCAGTACGCGATTTCGGCGGGCGTAAACAGCCGCTCGAGGAACGGCGCGCCGTGCCGCGTGATGGCCGCTTCGATCCGGTCGATTTCCGCGATGTCCAGTCCCAGTCCGACGATCATTGTGTTTAGGCCGTCCAGCGCCGCTGCAGAATTATATCTATAATGACAGCGCGAACCTTCGTCGCGCCCAAAGATGCCAGCCGCCGTCACGAAAAAGAAATCAGCGCCCCGGAAACCCGCTGCGACTTTGTCTGAATGGAAGCTGCGCCGCGCCGGAGGCTTGCAAATCCTCGAAGCGCCATCGCTCGCCAGCCTCGGTTGGCTCGTTCACGGATTTAGCACGCGTCCCGGCGGCGCAAGCGAACTCGATGGCACTCGCGTTCTCAATCTCGGCTTCGCTGACTGGGATTCGCGCGATCGCGTGCTCGCAAACCGCCATGAATTCTTCGCTGCAATCGGCGCCAGCAAAATGCGCGTCGTCACGCTACGGCAGATTCATTCGGACATCCCGCATCGCGTCGACGCCGCGAGCCTGCACTCGGGCGAAGCTCCTCATGGTGACGCACTCTTCACGCGCGAGCCAGGGATCTTGCTCGCTGTTCAAACTGCCGATTGCGTCCCGATTTTGCTCGCCGACACCAAGCGCCGAGCCGTCGCCGCGATTCACGCCGGCTGGCGCGGGACGCTTCGCCGCATCGCCGCAAAAACCCTTGGCCGCATGCAGATGGAATTTGGCACGCGCCCGAAAGACGTGATCGCCGCGCTCGGTCCGGGCATCGGCCGCTGCTGCTACGAAGTCGGCTCGGAAGTCGCGCGCGAATTCCACGCGCAGTTTCCCAGCGCGCGCGAGTGGTTCGACGGCCCGTTCGACGCGCTCGCTTCCGGCGAAAGCGATCCCAACTGGCTGCCGTGGCTCACGATGCGCCCGCCGGGACATCCGCCGCCATCCCCGCGCGTCAATCTCGATCTGATCGCCGCGAATCGCGCGATTCTCGCCGATGCGGGCGTGCCCCTGCACCAGATTTCCGCCTCGGGGTATTGCACTTCCTGCCGGACCGATCTCTTCTTCAGCTACCGCCGCGAACGCTCGACCGGCCGCCTCATCGCCGCTATCGGCATCCGGTAATACCAAGGAGACTGTCATCCCGAACGCGGCCCCGACGCTTTCGGTCGGGGACGGCGGTGAGGGATCTGCTGTTTCTTTGCGACGAGACGTATCTAGACGTGTGCGACATTCGAGGGCGCGTTCGCATTCTCCGCCAGCGCCAATTGCCCGCACGCGGCCATCACATCCTGCCCGCGCGAATCGCGTATGAAACACCGCACGCCCTTCTCGATCAGTATGCGCTGAAATTCCTCGACGCGCGCCCGATCCGGCCTTTCATAGGGCAGCGCGCCCGGATTCCACGGAATCAGGTTCACCTTCGCTCGAATATTCGCCAGTAAACGCACGACGCGCCGCGCATCCTCGGGCGAATCGTTGAATCCGCCGAGCAGGACGTATTCGAACAGCAGCCATTCCCGCGGCCGCAGCGGATATTTCCGGCACGCGTCGAGCAGCTTTTCGAGCGGGTACTTCCGGTTGATCGGCATGATCTGGTCACGCTGCTCGTTTGACGACGCATTCAGCGAAATTGCTAGATTCGGCCGCACCTTTTCCTTCGCCAGCCGATCGATGCCGGGAATGATTCCGCTGGTCGAGAGCGCCGCATGCCTCGGCGCAATCGCCACTCCATTCGGATCGAGCAGAATCCGCAGCGCGGCCATTACCGCGTCGTAGTTCAGCAGCGGCTCGCCCTGGCCCATCAGGACAATATTCGTTTGGGGCTTCAGCTCCTCGCGGTTGTCTTCGAGCGCCACAAGCACCTGCCCGACGATTTCGCCCGCCGCCAGATTCCGCGTGAGCCCGAGCGTGGCCGTGAGACAAAACTGGCAATCCACGGCGCAGCCCGCCTGCGTCGAGATGCAGATCGTCTGGCGGTTTTCTTCGGGCATGAAGACGGTTTCGATATTCGCCGGCTTGCCTTCGCTGATTGCGAGGACGTAGCGCACCGTGCCGTCCGACGACCGGTGCCGCCGCACGATCTGCGGCAGCGTGATCGCGGTGTCGCGCGCGAGCCGCTCGCGCAGCGCCGCCGGCAGATTCGTCATCGCCGCAAAATCGAACTTCCGCTCGGCGTAAATTGCGTGATAGATCTGCGCGCTGCGATACCCCTTTTCGCCGAGCGCATCGAGAATCGCCCTCAGTTCTTCCGCCGATTTCCCGAGCAGATTTACAACCGTGTTTGCAGCTTGACGAAACATGTTGCATTGATTTTAACACGCTCACCGCACACCATTTGCGGCGCCCGCTTGACCTCTAGAGTGTTTCTCTGTATCTTTACACTGATACAGTGAGCGTCTTGTGTTTCTCAAGCTCAATTCCAACGCCGGCCAACCAATTTACCTGCAGTTGATGGAGCAAATTCGGCACGCTGCCGAGACCGGTGCGTTGAAGGATGGCGAACAACTGCCGAGCGTACGGAATTTGGCAGAAGAACTTGTTGTAAGCCCGAATACGGTCGTCAAGGCATATTCCGAACTCGAACATGAAGGCCTGATCGAGTTGCGCCACGGCTCAGGTGCCTTCGCCACTTTGAGACGCAGGACCCGATTCCTAACCGACCACGTGCAGGCTGCGCGCAGACGTATTCGCGATCTAATCGAACGGCTGCGCGAAGACGGACTCCTGGACGAAGAAATACGCCGCGCCTTTGAGGCGGAATTGCTCCACGCGGCAGAAACGGCGGCGAAGCGATGATCGGCGGACCCGTGATCCAAACGCGCTCTCTCACGAAATCGTACGGACGCTTGAACGCCGTCAGGGACTTGGACCTCTTCGTCGGCGCGAACCGAATTACGGCCTTTCTGGGCCGAAATGGCGCCGGCAAGAGCACGACCATCAAGTTGCTCCTGGGAATGATCTACCCCACGGGCGGCGAGGCGACCGTGCTGGGAGCTCGCGTCGCGGAGTCCAAAGAAAGCCGCGAAATGCGCCGGCGAGTCGCATATGTCGCGGAGAACAAGCCACTCTATCCCTACATGACCCCCGCGCAAATGATTCGCTTTGTGAGTTCGTTCTATCCGGATTGGCGTTCCGATGCGGCCGAGAGGCTAATGAAAGAGTACGAGCTGCCGGCCGACCGCAAAGTGAAGTCACTTTCCAAGGGCATGCGCACCAAGCTTGCTCTCTTGCTGGCTTTCGCGCGCCGCCCGGACTTGCTCATCTTGGACGAGCCGAGCGAGGGCCTCGATCCAGTCGGTATTGAACAGCTTCTGCAGACGCTTGTTGCGCAGTCGGCGGAAGGCATTTCCGTTTTTTTCTCCTCGCACCAGATTACCGAAGTCGAACGCATCGCGGATCACGTCTGCATTCTCGACAAGGGACGTTTGCTAGTGGACGCTTCTCTTGACGATTTGCGGCAATCTTACCGCCGGATTGATCTCGTTTTTCGCTCTGCCCCGGTCGAGCATGAATTCCGCATGACGGGCGTGGAAAGAATCGAGACAAGTGGCCATCAGATGCGCGTACTCGCCAGCCGAAATGCCGAGATGGTAGTGGAGCGCGCACACGCGCTGAATGCCGTTTCCGTTGAGACTTCTCCTGTCGGCTTACGCGACATTTTCCTCGAAACGGTAAGGGACAACTGACGTGCTCTGGTACAAAGCGTGGCTCGAAACTCGGGCGAGATTCCTTGTCTCCGTGTGCGCCATTAGTATCATCAGTGCGTTTTTCGTCCATCATGCCGAACGCGTGATATCTCCTGAACCGAAGCGAGAGACCTATTTCTTACTGTTCTTCGTTCACCATTATCTTGTAGGGCTATGGATCCTGTCCGCCGTTCTTCTCGGAATGGGCGGACTCATAAGAGAGAGAGCGATCGGTACCTCGTCTTTTACGCTGACATTGCCCGTAAGCAGGGCCCGCGTGGCTGGCGTTCAGATCGCGGTCGGCATTTTCCAGGCGATTTTGCTTGCTGTGCTCCCTTGGAGCGTCATTTTGTTCACAACGGACCTCATAGGCAGAGCGTTTCCCGTTTCGCAAGCTGCCTTTTATGTTCTCCTCTTGATTTCCGGCGGCTTGGTCTACTTCGCGCTGGCTGTTCTGATTTCTTCGTTGATTGAAGGCGAGTACACCGCCCCGGCTGTGGCTTACGGGCTGGTCGTTCTAAGCGGAATTACATTCAGCAGCGTGGACTCGCTCCGCCCCTATGCGGACCTCTGGCGATTCATGGGGGGCGACAATCACTTCAATCACGCCACCTACCTTCTTTCCGGTCCTTTCCCCCGGTTCGGCGCATTAGCCGCGTTGTCTGTCGCCGCATTGATGCTTCTCGCATCGGTCGCGGTCATTCAAAGGCGCGAGTTCTGACCCGCGACAGCGCAAGCCGTGTCACAGGGCTACGCTTCCAAGCCTCAGTGAACCTGCACACGCTCGTCCGAACCGAAATGACATTGCCGCAGCGCCGTGCGAAAATGTATAGATAAATGTCCAGCGCAACTCACACTGTGCAGAAGGAAGTCCTGCCGAACGGCCTGGTGCTCATCACCGAGCCGATGGAGCACGTGCATTCGGTCTCAGTGGGAATCTGGCTGCGATCGGGATCGCGGCGCGAGCCGGCCAATCTCAACGGCATCTCGCACTTCATCGAGCACATGGTCTTCAAGGGCACCGCGCGCCGCACCGCCGAAGACATCGCGCGCGAAGTCGATAGCGTCGGCGGCATGCTCGACGCTTTCACCGCAAAGGAAATGGTCTGCTTCAACACGCGCGTGCTCGACGAGCACCTGCCGAAAGCTTTCGACGTGCTCGCCGACATGGTCCTCGAGCCGAAATTCGCCGACGAAGATATCGCCCGCGAGCAGTCCGTGATCCTCGAAGAAATCCGCATGACGCAGGACAATCCCGAGGATCTCGTCCACGAGCTTTTCACGCAGAATTTCTGGGCGCCTCACGCGCTCGGAAAGCCGATTCTCGGCACGCCCGAAACGGTTTCGGCCTTCACGCGCGACACGCTGCGGAAATGGTTTAGCCGTTGGTATGCGCCCAATCACCTCGTCATTACCGCGGCGGGACATCTGACGCACGCGCAATTGGTCGATCTCGTCTCCGAGCGCTTTGCGCACCTCGCGCCGTCGCCGGACGGCGCGGCCGAATCCGCGCCGGCGCCTGCTCCGCACATCACCACGCGCACGAAGAGCGAGCTCGAGCAGGTCCATATCTGCCTCGGCGTGCCCGCACTGCCGATGGCCGACCAGCGCCGCTTCGCCGTCTCGGTTCTCAACAATGTGTTGGGCGGCGGCATGTCCTCGCGCCTCTTTCAGAACATCCGCGAGCGCCAGGGCCTCGCCTACGCGATCTTCAGCGAGATGAACTCCTATCGCGATGCGGGCGTGCTTTCGGTTTACGCAGGCACTTCACTTGAAACTGCCGGGCAGGTCATTCGTTCAATTCTCGAGGAATTCCGCCGCATGAAGGACGAGCCGCTCACCGACGAAGAGCTTCGCCGCGCCAAGGACCATCTCAAGGGCGCGACGCTTCTCGCACTCGAAGGCTCCGGCTCGCGCATGAACAGCCTGGCGCGCTATCACCTCTACTTCAATCGCCACTTTTCTCCGCAGGAATTGATCGCCATGCTCGAACAGGTTACCGCCGAGCAGGTGCAGCAAATCGCGCGCGAATTTTTCGATCCCGACCGGATCGCCGCCTCCGTCGTCGGCAACCTCAACGGCTTCCAGCTCACCCGCGACCAGCTCGCCTTCTAGCGGTTTGCGGAAGAATGCGAGCGGTGGCTTCCACCCAAAATCGCGTCCTTAATCTCCTTCGCAATCCACACCGGCCCGACCAGAAAGTAAATCACGCCCTGAAAAAACGCGGGTCTGTTGCCTTCGATCCGATGCCCCGCGAATAGCAAGATCCACCCGCCGACGAACAGCGCCGCGCCGATGCGCCAGAACGTCAGCACCAGCAGCACAATCCCCGCAAGAATGATCGGGATTCCGATCCCGTGCAGCACTTTGTTCCACGGATTGGTGTGCTCGTGGTCGTACTGCGCCATGTACTGCGTGAACGAAGGCATGGGGACCTCCTTGGCGCCCGATTCTACCTCCGGTGCGCGCCGTTTTTCTCAATTGTCTCGTTTTCCCTTTGACGCCGCCATCGCACTTTGCCATCATTCTGGCCCGGAGAGATTCGACATCTCGTTCCGCATATCGATTCTCGCTTCCGGCAGCTCGGGCAACTCGACGTTGCTTGAAACCGAGCGCACCACCCTCCTCATCGACGCTGGCCTCGGCCGCAGGGAAATCGCGCGACGCTTCGAAGCGCTCGGCCGCGCTTTGCCCGAGCGCGTCGACGCAATCCTGATCACCCACGAACACACAGATCATTCGAGTGCCGCCGCGCAGCTCGCGCGCCACTGGGATTGCCCCGCATACCTCACCGAGCCGACGCACCGCGAAATCATCAAAATGTACGCGGAAGAGCCCGGCAAGCCCGGCCCGAAAGCCACGCTCGACCGCGTCGAATACATTCGCGCGGGCGAGCGCTTTCAGATCGGCGACATCGAAGTGAATCCGTTCCGCATCCCGCACGACGCCGCCGATCCCGTCGCGTTTTCGTTCCGCACCAACTTGCCTGCCGGCCAGGCAGGTGGGACAAAAGTCGCCATCGCCACCGATCTCGGCTACATGCCCGAGCTCGTCAAGCAGCATCTGCGCGAAGCCGATTTTCTGATTCTCGAATCGAATCACGATCTCGAGATGCTCAAAGTCGGGCCGTACCCGTGGCACATCAAGCAGCGCGTGATGAGCCGCACCGGCCATCTTTCCAACAACATTGTCAGCGATTTTCTCGCCGATTCCGAAGTTTTCGACGCCCGCGCGCGCCATCTCGTCCTCGCGCATCTCTCCGAACAGAACAACACGCCCGAAATCGCGCAAATCAGCGCCGAGCAGGCACTCGCCGCGCGCGCCGCCGACTTCGCCTTCCGCGGCTCGCTCCACATCGCCTCCCAGCGCATCCCCCTCGGCCCCTTCGAGCTTTAGCGTCTCCGCGCTCTCTGTGCCTCCTCTGTGTACTCTGCGTTAAGTCTTTTTCTGTTCACCGCGAATAGTGTATCTTTCCGCAGACCTTCCGGAGGCGCGCATGGACATTGGCCCAATCGTCGCACTCGTAATCAGCGCAATCATCCTCATCTTCGTGCTCAGCATTTTCTTCAAGTCCTTCTTCACGATCGAGCAGGCCCACGCCGGAGTCGTCCAGCGCCTCGGAAAATTCCTGCGCATCGCGCAGCCCGGCCTGAATTTCAAGATGCCCTACCTCGACGTCGTCGTCGCCAACATTAGCCTTCAGGTCCAGCAGCTCGACGTGAAAGTCGAAACGAAAACAAAAGACAACGTGTTCGTGCAGATTCCCATCGCCATCCAGTACAAAGTCACGCCCGACAAAATCTACGACGCGTTCTACAAACTCTCCGACCCGGTCAAGCAGATCGAATCGTTCGTCTACAACGTGATCCTCGGCCACGTCCCCAAGCTCACGCTCGACGAAACCTTCGACCAGCAATCCCAAATCGCCATCGACGTGAAAAACTCGCTCGACGCGTCGATGGCCGAGTTCGGCTACTCGATCGTGAAATCGCTCATCACCGATCTCGTCCCCGACGAAAAAGTGAAAGCCGCGATGAACGACATCAACGCCGCCGCCCGCGAACGCGAAGCCACCGTCTCGCGCGCCGAGACTGAAAAGCTGCTGCTTGTGAAAAAAGCCGAAGCCGACGCTGAGTCGAAGCGCCTGCAGGGCGAAGGCATCGCCAATCAGCGCAAAGCGATCATCGAGGGCCTGCGCGACTCGATCGAGAAATTCACCACCTCGGTCGAAGGCGCGACGCCGCGCGACGCGATGTCCATGGTTCTGCTCACGCAGTATTTCGATACCCTCAAGGAAGTCGCCGGCACCAATCGCAGCAACACGATCCTGATGCCGCACACGCCCAACGCTCTCGCCGAGCTGATGGAGCAGTTCCGCACCACCCTCATCACCGGCGAACTCGCCACCAAAGGCGCCAACGGCTCCGCTGCCGCAACTCCGGCACCACTTTCGCGCACCTGACGTCCTACGCTGTCATCCCGAACCCAGCCCCGACGCGTTTGGTCGGGGATGGCGGTGAGGGATCTGCTTGTGTTGTCAAATTGCCGTCTGTAGGGGCACAGAATGCTGTGCCCGGCGCCGATCCTTGGCGAGATGCAGCCCATCTGTCCGGGGTCTTGGTGGAAAGGTCTAAATGTAGCGCCGCGGTCTTCAGCGCGGCACCTTACCCCCGCTTGGCTTCGACGTCCCGAAATCCCCAAACTGAAACGCCGACACCGTCGTCCCAAGAACGTGATCCGTGAAAACTCTCTTCCCGATATCCTCCCCGCCCGCTCCCGCCGCGACCATCAACGGAATCAAATGCTCTTCTCGCGGATGCGCACGACGCGCGCCCGGCGCCTCCTCCCACCTCGACAGCCTTTCCGCTCGCGCCGCTTCACTCGGCGCGCAGACCGCCTCCGTGAGCCACGCATCGAACTGATCGGAAATCACGCGGACGTCCCGCCCCATCTCGCGCAGGTTGTGATAGCTCATCCCGCTCCCGACGATCAGCATGCCGCGCTCGCGCAACGGCGCGATCGCGCGCCCGGCGGCGATGTGCGCGGCGGGATCGAGCCCTTCCTTGAGCGAAAGCTGCACGATAGGAATGTCCGCCTGCGGATAAATCACCTTGAAGGGGATGAACACGCCGTGATCGAAGCCGCGCTCGGAATTTGTTTCGGCGCGAATCCCCGCAGCCTCAAGCAGACCGCAGATCTCGCGCGCAACCGCAGGCGCGCCGGGCGCAGGATACTCGAGCCGGTACGTTTGCTCGGGAAATCCGTAATAGTCGAAGAGGAGCGGCACGAAGGGGCCCCCAGGTCGACGGCTAGTCGAGCCTGGGGGATCAAACGCGCCTGAGTTCACGGTGAATTCAGGTTCTTCCCAATGCCCCGAAATGACGACGATCGCCTCGGGCCGCCCGTCAACGAGTTCGGGCAAGTGGCTGAGCCACGCGGCCATATTTTTCCATGTGTCCGGACCGCCCATCGCCGCCGACCACTCCATAAAGAAACACGGCCCGCCCCCATGCGGAATATAGAACGTCGGCATCTTTCCCGATTGTTTCCGCGATTCCGCGCTCAAACTGTCCTCCGCACGCTCCGTCAAAATTCACCATAAGCTTATCGCGTCACTGTCATCCCGAGCGAGTCCGCCGCATTTGGGCGGACGACGAGAGATCTACTTTTGTGGCAACGGCCCTTCAGAGCAGCTAGTCGCGCCTTCAAATGAGCCTTGACGTTCACCTATATCTATAGTAGATTCACATACGCATATAGGAGATCAAATGACCGAACCCCGCCTCGCGAAGCTCGAACTCAAAATCATGGAAACGCTTTGGACGCGAGGAGAATCGTCTATTCGCGAAATTCAGGAAGCCTTCCCCGAAAAGGATAGGCCGGCCTACACAACGGTTCAGACCACCGTTTATCGTCTTGAGGCAAAGAACGCTGTTCGTCGCGTCAAGAAAGTCGGAAATTTCCATATCTTCAAGGCTGTGATCTCCCGCGATGCCGCCCAAGGGAGATTGATCGACGATCTACTCGCTCTTTTTGGTGGTAGTACGCAGCCCGTAATGGCGCGCTTGGTCGAAACGGGCCGCCTCACTCTTGAGGATGTAAAAGAAGCCGAACGAGCTCTCCGAAAACATTCGAGAAAGGATAGGCCGCTATGACCCCCGCTCTTTCATCCATCGCGAATCACCTCTGGCAGTCAACTCTTTGCGTCGTCGCGGTCTGGCTACTCACGCTCACACTGAAGAAGAACCGAGCCGCTGTCCGCTATCAACTCTGGCTGGCGGCCTCGCTCAAGTTCGTGATTCCGTTCTCGCTCTTCGTCCGCGCCGGCAACTGGCTCGGATGGAGTGTCATCCCGGCGAGTGCGCAGCCTCGTTGGTCGTTTACTGTTGTCGAAATCGGCCGCCCTTTCGCCACGCACGCTCCGATCGAGCACGCCGCGATGCCACCTACAAACCCAAGCGTGATTCCGGCGGTTCTATTCGGCGTATGGCTCGCGGGTTTCGCCGCCTGCATCGCTCTCTGGGTTCGGCGCTGGTGGCAGATGCGAGCGATTCGTGTTGGAGCCACGCCCTCAACACTCCCTCTCCCAATTCCGGCTCTATGCTCATCGTTCCTGAATGAGCCATGCGTGTTCGGCATCTTTCGGCCGGTCCTTCTTCTGCCTGAAGCCATCATCGATCGCCTCACACCGATTCAACTGGACGCCATCCTTGCACACGAGCTGTGCCACGTTCGGCGCCGCGACAATCTGACGGCCGCGGTTCACATGGTGATCGAAGCCGCGTTCTGGTTCTATCCAGTCGTGCGCTGGATCGGCTTGCATCTGCTCGAGGAGCGCGAGCGCGCTTGCGACGAGGCTGTGCTGCAACTCTGTACCGAGACCGAAGCATACGCGGAAGCGATTCTTAAGGTATGCAACTTCTACGTCGAATCCCCGCTCGTGTGTGTCTCCGGCGTAGCCGGATCGAATCTGAAAAAGAGGATCGTTCGCATCCTGGCCCAAAGTCGTGCACGCAGGCTCGGCGCCGTCCGGAAACTTCTCTTGTCGGCCGCTGCGATCGCGGCGATTGCCGGACCTGTCATATTCGGGCTGTTGACCGCCAAGCAAACGCGAGCGGCTTCGCAGAACCAAAACGCTGTCGCAGCACCTGTAATCAAAGAGGTCTCCGTCAAGCCTGAGCCACCCCCCGATCCCGATCCCATGGTCCTCCACATGGTCCATTTTGGTCTGACGCCCAGCGGCACGTTTACTGCGGAGGGGTTCACGCTAAGAATGCTGATTCAGGAAGCCTACGGTGTTGAATCCGACCAGGTTTCCGGGGGGCCTGACTGGCTTAGCTCTGAGAAATTCGACCTGGAGGCCAAGCTAGCTCCCGGAAATCCCGCGGCACCAAGACCTAGCTTGAACCAGATGGAGCTTTTCAACCAACAAGTGATGCAGCCGATTCTGGCTAACCGTTTCAAATTGTCCGTTCACCGCGAAATCCGGTACCTCCCCGTTTACGCGCTCACTGTCGCAGAGGGCGGCTCGAAACTCCATGAGGCGACGCCGGGGGACACGTACCCCAACGGCGTGACGTTCTCTGACGGAAAGCCAGCGGGCGGGCCCATCGTCCAGATGCTTCCAGGCAAACTGATAGGTCAGGAGCTTCCTGTATGGTTTTTGGCGCATGTGCTATCGGGGCAGCTGGACCACATGGTGCTAGATCGCACCGGACTCACGAGCAATTACGATTTCACGTTGAAGTGGACCCCGGCTCCGAGTCAACCAATGCGAGGCATTGACGGCAGTCCAGCACCCCCGCCTGCCGATGCATTCGCACCTGATCCCTCGGGGCCGTCGATTTTCGACGCAATCCAGGATCAGCTCGGCCTGAGGTTGGGATTGCAACAAGCCCCCGTCAACGTCATTGTCATCGATCATGCCGAGGAGCCCTGACAGAACTAGGCACGATCGGGAGCGCTAGTAGAGTGGGTGGAATGTAGAACGTCGGCGTCCGCATCGATTTGCCCTTAGCCGCCTGGATGTTCAGAGCCATGTCTTTCGCCGGTACTCGCGGTACTCCTCGCCGAATTTTTCTTCCAGCACCCGAGCTTCGTTTCTCGCGCGCCACACTTGCAATGGAACGAGTATGACCAGCAGCGCCGCGAGCACCCACAACGGTAGGGACAGGTACAAGAAAACTCCGACATAAAACATCGTGCCAAATATGTAGATCGGATTTCGAATTTTTCCGAAGGTGCCTGTTGTGACCAGCCCGCTTGCCTTTGCTCGCACTGCGAAATATCTGCGGAGCTGCAGTCGCGCCGCCAGCCAAAAGGCGTATCCGAGAACGAGCAACGCTGCTCCCGCAACGTGCTCAGCAGTCCAGGCCATGCCGCGCCCCAGCCAAAGTACGAGGAGAGCGGCCAGCGACGCTGCCACGATTTGCGAATCGGCACCGCGCAGTTTCATCGGCCCTGAGAGTACACGACAAATTCTGGTTTGGGATGATCTGGTTGCCGAAGTCCACAGGCTTTTCTGCGCGAAATCGCTTGACAGCGTGGTAGCGTCTGAGTCGAGGCTCGCCGCGAGTACGCGCCGCGGCCGAAGACGGCCAGGGCGCAGGCCGGAAAGGAGCGGTCGATGCAGCACGCGTCACTGGATGTGGCTCACCTCCTTAGAGGCGCGGCCTTTCGGCCCCATTGCAATCGAAAATCCGTTCATTTCTACTCGACAATGCTGCCGAATAGAAATCTCTGTATCCCATTGAAAATAAAGATCGGCGACAGATTCTACTCGACAATAAATCGCGGTCTTCGCATGCATCGTCTCCGCCAAAAAGGGTGTCAAGCCGTTCCATGTCTTTTCGGCCGCAAGTTATTCAAAACAAAGAACCGAGGCCCGAAACAAGTGTCAAGAAATCGCAAACGTATTTCGAATGATTTCCAGCCATCGGCGACGCGGATTCGAGCGTCGAATTCGGGTTATGATGGAGCGGGGATGTTCCCCGCCATCAGCCGCAATCTGAGGAGTGAAAATTGATCGCGCGGTATACGCGAGCGGAGATGGGTCGCGTCTGGAGCGAGGAGAACAAGTTCCAGAAGTGGCTCGAGGTCGAGTTGGCGGCGACGGAAACGCTGGCCGAGGCGGGCGTTGTCCCGCGCGAGGCCGCGGCCAAGCTGCGCGAACGCGCGCGCATCGACGTGGCGCGCATCACTGATATTGAAAACAAGGTGCGGCACGACGTGATCGCGTTCACCATCGCCGTGCAGGAAACGGTCGGCGATCCCGAAGCGGCGCGCTGGCTGCACTACGGCCTCACGTCGAATGACATCGTGGACACGGCGCAGGCGCTGCTGGTGCGCGACGCCTCGCGGCTGATCGAAAAGGGAATCGCGCGCTTCGGCGAAATTCTCGAAAAGCGCGCGTGGGAGTTCAAGGACACGCCTGAAATCGGCCGCACGCACGGCATTCACGCCGAGCCGATCACGTTTGGGCTGAAGATCGCGAACTGGTATTCCGAAAATCGCCGCGACGCTGTGCGGTTCGAAACCGCCGCGCGCGAAATGGCCGTGGGGAAAATTTCCGGCGCCGTCGGGACGTGCACTCACCTCGGTCCCGAGATCGAGCACAAGATTTGCCAGCGGCTCGGGCTGGCCACTGCGCCGATCAGCACGCAGGTGATTGGGCGCGACCGCCACGCGCAGTATCTTTCGGCGCTCGCGATCATCGCCGCCACGCTTGAAAACGTCGCACTCGAAATCCGGCATTTGCAGCGCACCGAAGTGCGCGAGGTGGAGGAGCCGTTCGGCGGCGAGCAGCGCGGCAGTTCGGCGATGCCCCACAAGCGCAATCCCGTTTCGAGCGAGCAGATTTGCGGACTCGCGCGCGTGGTGCGCGCGAATTCGGTGGCTGCGATGGAAAACATCGCGCTCTGGCACGAACGCGATATCTCGCACAGCTCGGTCGAGCGCGTGATCCTGCCCGATTCGACGATTCTCGTCGACTACATGCTGCACCGCACCGCCGAAATCGTCGCCAACATGAAAGTGTTTCCCGCGCGGATGCTGCGCAATCTCGACGCGACGCAGGGGCTGGTCTTTTCAGGGCAGCTATTGCAGGATTTGGTCGAGCACGGCGCGCCGCGCGAAGAGTCCTACAAGTGGGTGCAGGCGCACGCCATGGCCGCGTGGGAATCGGAGACGAGCTTCAAGGACCGCGTCGCCGCCGATCCGAACGTCCGCAAATTCCTCGACGAAAAGGCGCTCGCACACACGTTTGATTTGCAGCGCCAGTTGCGCGCCGTGGACGCGATATTCAAGCGCGTCTTCGGCGCCGGCAAATCCTCCGCCGCGCGATAGTCCCTAATGTTGTCGCGCGTGGACGTGCGGAGGTAACGAAATGAGATTCCATACTCAAGTGCTTAAGGTCGTCTTCGTCTTGGCGTTGATGGCCGTGCCTGCGAATTGTCAATGCCGACCTACCTCGGCCGGGACGCGGTGGGGCGGGAACCAAGTGGTCGGGCTGAAGGAACCCAAACCCATCAAATCCATTCACGGCGTCGCTTTGGACGAGGCTATGAAGCCGATGGGCGGGGTGCTCGTGGAAGTTTATGACCACCCTGAAATCCTGATTCAGAATTTTGCTCAAGGCACGGTGGGCAAGAAACGCCTCGCGGCGTGCATGACCGACGAGACGGGAGTCTTCGCGCTGGACGTACCACCCGGCCACTATGAACTGCGGTTAAGCAAGTCTTCAGAGTGGGATGTTTTGTCGATGCCGGTGCGAGTGCGGAAATCCGCAGGTTACTCAAAGAAGGGGTTTGTGCTGCGGCTTCAGCTTGGCACATAACGTGGCCGGCTATTGTGGCGCGGAAGTGACTCTGAGGGAGGCGGCGGTGCGGAATTTTTTGTAGTCGCTGTAACGGTCGATGAAATTCTGCTTCAGCTTGACGAAAACGATGCGCCCGGCGACGTGGGCTTCGATGTAGGACGGCAGCCAGACTTCGCCGTTGATTTTTTCCTGCTCGAAGACGAAGTTCGAGCCCTTTGAGAGCGAAGCCAACAACCCGCCGGCGATTTTCGCCGATTCCACGAATTGCGCTTCGAGCCGCACGATTTCGCGGGCCTGGTCGTCGACCCACATCGTGCCCGAAAGCTTCTGGATGATGCGGTCGATTTCTTTTTTCGGCTTGTAGTTCGGATTTCCGCTGACGTCGAAGGCGATCACATCCTGTCCGCGAAAGTTGGTGCGGCGGGGATTGGTGAAAAGTTCGGCGCGAAGGAAATCGGAAAGTTCGGCTTCTTCTTCCTCCTCTTTCTTCGCCTGCTTTTTCGGATCGGCAGCGAGCTCGGCCTGCTTCTTTTTCAGCTCGTCGAATTTCTTGTTGAAGCTGTCGTCTTCTTTTTTCTTTTCATCGCCACTGAGCGGCTTTCCCTCTTTCCCGAGGAGGTGACGTACTTCGTCGTCGCCGATATAGAAGACATCGTAGTCGCGCAGCTCGCGGGACTTCACGTTGCCGTCCGAATCGGTCTTGTCCTGCTCTTCGGAGAGATGCGCGGTATAGAGCTTGCGGATTTCTTCGAGCACGGCCTGGTTCTTGGCGACATCGCGCAGCAGCGTGGGAATGTCCGGCAGCGGGCGCTGATCGGGTTGCGATTGCGCCGGCGGCGCGGCGTCACTCTGCTGCGCCAACGCGGGCACGCAGGCTATTCCCGCAATCAGGATCGTGCACGCGAGAATGACAACGGACCGGCGCAGGGGATTCTCCCCGGTTCGCGACTATTGCACTCTTTGGATGTAGCGGCCTTCGGAGGTGTCGACTTTGACTTTGTCGCCCTCGCCGACAAACGGAGGCACGTTGATGACGAGCCCGGTCTCGAGCTTCGCTGGCTTCATCACGGCGCTCGCCGTGGCCTTCTGAATGCTCGGCTCGGTTTCGATGACGGTGAGATCGACCGTATCGGGCAGAAGCACGCCGATCGCTTTGCCGTCGTGATACTCGATTTTCACCGGCATGTTGGGAATGAGGTAGTCCTTGGCGTCGCCCACGACGTCGTTCTGCAGGGAGATCTGCTCGTAGTTCTCGTTGTTCATGAAGTGGTGGCCATCGCCATCGCTGTAAAGATATTCGAACTCGATTTCGTCGACGGTGACTTTGTCGATGACATCTTCGGCGCGGAACCGGTAATCGATCATGGCGCCGGTGCGCAGGTTACGCATCTTGGTCTGCATCGCGGCGCGCTTGTTGCCAGGCGTGCGATGGTCGACGTTGTAGACGGCGTAGAGGTCGCCCTCGTGCTTGATAATCATCCCTGAACGCAGAAGTGTTGCCTTAATCATGACCCGCTCCCGAATTATTCTCTGGAGATTCCCTGCGGAAACTCTATCGAAGAATTAATTATAGCGGGCTGCCTCGCATCCGGTCAAACCAGCGGCGTCAGAATTCCTCCTCCTCATCGCGCTTCTTGAGGCGAGTGATTTTGAGGGTGACGCGAAAATCGCGCGAGCGGACATCGGCCAAGATGGCGCGGCGCGTTTCGGCGGAAAGCGCAGCGGGTCCGATCACGCCTGCAGCATCGCGAGGGAAATGCTTCACGAAAATCGCGGCGAGGTGAGCGGTGGCGTAGGCGATCGGAGTCGAAACCATCCCGCGCTGGCGAATCTGGTAGAGAGTGGGAA
This sequence comes from Candidatus Acidiferrales bacterium, assembly GCA_035622875.1. Taxonomy (GTDB): domain Bacteria; phylum Acidobacteriota; class Terriglobia; order Acidiferrales; family UBA7541; genus Palsa-295. Next base: position 6,504 of record DASPUN010000072.1, on the reverse strand, counting down.
AGCTTGCGTCCCAGCGGATCAGCAGCGGCTGATCGCCCTTTGTTCCGCGAACGAGAACCGCGGCGGCAAAGCGCGCGTTTTCGAGCACTCCCTTGCGAATGAGCTTTGCGACGCGACGGGGCGTGAGTGTCTCGGGAAAGCGCTTGCGCACGATGCCTCTCGAACGGTGCAAGCGCCCCTGGCGGTACCATCGCCGCAACCGCTCGATATCGTTGCCGCCAATTTTCGCATCCGCATCGCGCATAGGAATCACGTAAGGCAGCATGCAGACTTCGTCTTGCGCCGCGAGGAAGACGGGCGTCGCGCCGATCGGCGGCGGAAAACGAAAAATCTCGCGCTCGTCGAAACGTTTGGCGAGCTTGAACCTTCCGCCACGATAGATTCGGGGAAGTGAAGTCGCTTCGTCATAGGCGACATCCGCCGACCACGTGGAGATGGGATCTTTGCTCTCGGTGCTCTCGTACAGGCGGATGTGGACGGATTCGACCGAATCGAGCAGCTCGGAGCCGCGCTGCGCGAGCAGATTCGTAAGGCCGGGCGCAACGCCCGCGCAGACGAGCGCGACGCGGTTCTTGGCTGCGAAACGATCGTGATAGCGAAACTGTTCGGGCCGGAACGGATGATGCGTGAGGTGCGAATTCAAATCGAGGTAGTGCGCGCGGAGACGCAGTGCGGCGCGCAATATGATGTTGTTGAAGACGGCCGGCAAGGCATTGACGATCAGGTTTGCGCCGCGCCCCGCTCGCACGATCGACCACAAGTTCCGGGCGTTCGTCTCGACAACCGGAATTTCGCTTTTCTTTCCGAGAAATCGGCGAGCTCGGTCGATGTCGCGGTCGCCGCACCAGACGGTGTGTCCCTGGCGTTCGAGGAGATGTGCAAGCAGGGAGCCCGTGCCGCCGGCTCCCAGGACGAAGATCCGCATCGGCTGGAAACTCTATCATAGGTGTGGAGTTGCCGAACGAAACGGGATTGCAACCGGGGCAGCCGATCTACTACTTGCCGGTCGGGACGAGACGCTTCAACTCCTCGGTCCAGTTCAGCACGACGTTGATCTGAGTGGGAGCCGCCTGCTCCGGTGTCACAGGTTTGAGCATCAGGAACCTTTGGCCGTCCGGGGAGATATCGTAGTTGGCACGCGAATACCCCGCACCGTTCCTGAGATAGAGATCCTCGAAAAGCTCCCGGGGCTTCCCACTCTCGAAACCCGCCTTGGTGGAAACATCCACGGCCATCAGCTTGTCCGCAGTGCGGTAGAACAGTTCGCGCCCGTTACGGTTCCACTGCGGCTCCGAGCCTCCATCGGTCGAAATTTGCCACTTTCCGCCGGGGCCCGGATACGGTTGTACGTAAACTTCGCGGCGTCCCGTTTCATCCGAGGCGTAAGCGATCCAGCGCCCGTCCGGCGAAAACTGCGGAGCATCCTGGAAGACGTGCGAAGAGCTCTCTTGCAGGAAGTGGACCGACTTTCCGTCGCCAAGATTCAGCACCGAGATATCGGGAGGATTAGGGGCCTGCACCGTGATGTAGGCCAGCTGCTTGCCGTCGGGGGACCAGGAAAAAGGAACGCTCGTGCCTGCGCTCATCAGCTCTTCCGCGCGGCCGCTCCCATCGGCCGGCTGCCAGAAAACGGTCAGCGTCTGGTTCTTGTCGGACATAAAAGCGACACGCTTGCCGTCGGGAGTCCAAACGGGGTATTGGTTGGTCGTGCCCTCGAATGTAAGCCGCGTCAGGGCCTCCCGTGTCGTGTCGTATATTCTCACCTGCGAGCCCACGTCCAATGCGATCCGGCGCCCGTCCGGAGAAACCCGGGGCTGGTCATAGTCTCCTGGTTCGAGTGGAAAGGTTTTTTCCGCGCCGTCCCGGGTCACCCAAACCAGCTGCATTTTCGTTCCCCTCAGGCCTCCGGGGACGTATACCAGCGAACCGTTCTCCGAAATGTCGTATTGCCCGGGGCCACCCAGGCTATTCGTCTGCAGAACGCCCTGCAGAACCGGGACGGTATTACCGGACACAGACAGGTGTTCCAAGTCGAACGGAACAGCCATCAGGTTACCGCCCTGCGCGTAAACGAGATGGCCGGACGAAGTGTAGCGCGGTGCTGTCGTGGCCTGAGTCTGTATCAACATTCGCCGTTGTCCGCCGGGCAGGGATTGAACGGCGATCCCTGGATTGGGAAAAAGCACGGCGAAAAGGATCTCCTTGCTGCCCGGAAGAAACTGCGGCCAAAGGTGCGTGGCTTCACCGGGTTCGAATCGCGTGATCGCCTCCGAAGACCCGCCTGTTTCGGGCACCTTGGAAACCACGGAGAGGACCGGCGCAAACGCGATGAAGCCCTCGCTGCCCCAGCTTGCGCCTCGAGGAAGCCCGATATCCTGGAGCGTCTGTGCTGCCCCGCCAGCCAGCGGAATCTTCTTCAGCTTTGAATCGGCGAAAAACGCGAGCCATTGACCGTCGGGCGAAAAAACGGGACCCGTGGCCCCCTCCGTGCCGGGAACGGCCTTTGCTTCCAGGCTATCGAGGGAGCGAACGTAGATCTGCTGGGCGGAGTTTCCTTGACCAGCGGCGACGTAGACGATGCGGGTGCCGTCGCGTGAGATCGCCAGCGCCGACTGATCGAGCCCCGTCAGGTGCTGCCCGGGTGGGAGAACGATCGAAGTGCGCGTAACCAGCCTTGCAGGTACAGGCTTTAGATTCCAAGCGGTGACACCAGCGATCGTCGCGCCGAGCGCGAGGCCTGCGACGCCAATCGCCAGAGACAGCCAGCGCGTCTTGGCGGGCGAAGCATTGGCAGCCGCAACGCCAGCTTCCGGCGCACCAGTCAGAACTTCGTCGATTGAGATGCGCGCGTCGCCGATGTCGCGCAGTCGCTGCTTCGGATCTTTCTGCAAACACCGCTGCAACAGCACCCGGACCCGCATCGGCGTGGCGGCTGGTAGCCGGGACCAATCCGGCTCTTCTTTGATCACTGCTGCCAGCGTGTCCGTGACCGTCTCGCCCGTGAACGTCTGCCTGCCAGTCAACATCTCGTATAGCACGCAGCCGAAAGCCCAGATATCCGCGCGGCGATCCACCTGCTTCCCCTTCGCCTGCTCCGGCGACATGTACGCAGCAGTTCCCAGCAGCACTCCCTGCATCGTCGCCAGGCGGCTCAGAGTCGGAGAAGTCGAGATGTCGTATGACGCCGCATCTCCTTCCAGCGCCTTCGCCAATCCAAAATCCAGCACCTTCACCGCGTCGTCCGCCGTCACTTTCACATTCGCAGGTTTCAGATCGCGATGCACGATTCCCCGCTCGTGCGCGTACTCGAGCGCGTCGGCAATTTGCCGAGCGATGCGAATAGCTTCGTCAATCGGAATCGGACCCGCGCGAATGCGATCGGCCAGCGTCGGCCCTTCGACCAACTCCATCACCAGCGCGTGCGTGCTGCCGGAATCTTCCAGGCCATGAATCGTGGCGATGTTGGGATGATTGAGAGACGCGAGAACTTTCGCTTCGCGCTGGAAACGCGCCATGCGATCGGCGTCGCGGGCGAAAGCCTGCGGCAAAACCTTCAGCGCAACATCGCGGCCGAGTTTGGAATCGCGGGCGCGATACACCTCTCCCATCCCGCCCGCACCGATGGAGGCGAGAATTTGGTATGAGCCGAGGCTCGTGCCGACTGCGAGGGGCATAGAGTGGCAGGATTTTACAATAGCTAGCGAGGCAAGTCCTGATAAACGCTTTCACCGCTCCCCGGGTTTTGTTGACAACGCGAGAAGCGGGCGGGTATGATTTCTGCGACACAGCGTCTGACGTGAGCGCTGTGTCCCCTTCTTTGCTCTAGCCCCCGGGTGGGTGGAGTGACCAAGGCCGCGCACTCGGCAAACGGGGCAGAATCCGCACGGAGGCCGTTCCGCATGTCATCCGACAGCGACAGCAACTCACAACCTTCCGCCATCGAAAGCGAATTTGTGACGCCAACGGTTGAAGCGCCTGCCGACGCACCGTCCGTGGTGACGGTGCATAGCGTCGGCGGCGGCGCGGCTGCTGCCATGGCGCGCGAGCCGGAAGCGATCGAGGCCACTCCGAGCGCGCCTGCTCCGGTGGCTGAGGAATCCGCAGGACAGACCGAGAATCCTGTGGCGGTGGAAGCAGCCGCGACGGAAGCCGCCGAACCTTCGGCGGAAGCAGCGGAGTCGTCTGAGTCGATGGATCAGCTTCTTGACCAGTTCTCGACGCCGCAAGCGGCGGCCGAGGGCGAAATTTTCGACGGGCGCGTGCTGGCGGTCACGGAAGCGGGCGTCGTGGTGGATGTGGGCGGAAAATTCGAGGGATTGGTCCCTGCGCAGGAATTCCTGGATTCGGGCAATCCGATAGAATTCGGCGAAGGGCAGACGATCGAAGTCGAGCGGCTGCACGAACAGAAGGACGGCTACGTCCTGCTGTCGTACGCGCGGGCGCACCGGCGTCGCGTCTGGGAGCGCATCGAGAAGTCGTACCGCGAGCACACAAATCTTACAGGAAAAGTGACGGAGCGAATCAAGGGCGGGCTGGTGGTCGATATCGGTGTGCGGGCGTTTCTGCCGGCGTCGCAGATCGAGCTGCGTCCCGTGCACGATCTCGAAGCGTGGAAGGACCGCGAGATCGAAATCCGCGTCCTGAAACTGAACCGGAAGCGCGGGAACGTGGTGGTGAGCCGGCGCGCGATTTTGGAAGACGAGCAAAAGGCCAAGCGCGACGCGCTGGCGGAGACTCTATCGGAAGGCGCAACCGTTACGGGCAAAGTCAAGAACATCACCGATTACGGAGTCTTCGTCGATCTGGGCGGAATGGACGGGTTGCTGCACGTGAGCGACCTTGTCTGGGGACGCGCACCGCATCCATCGACGATCGTGCAGCCGGGCGAAGAGATTCAGGTTCAAATTCTAAAATTCGACAAGGAAAAACAGCGGATTTCACTCGGGCGGAAGCAATTGCTGCCCGATCCATGGGCGACGGTGCCGGAGCGATTTCCGACGGGCGCGCGCGTTCGCGGAAAGGTGGTCGGCGTAACGGATTACGGTGCGTTCGTGCAGATCGAGCCGGGCGTCGAGGGCCTGGTGCACGTCAGCGAGATGAGCTGGTCGAAGCACGTGAAGCATCCGTCGAAGATCGTGAAAGTTGGCGATGAAGTCGAGGTCGTCGTGCTCGAGGTGAAGACGGACCAGCGGCGGATTTCACTCGGATTGAAGCAGACGCTGCCCGATCCGTGGGCGGAAGCGGCGGAGAAATATCCGGTGGGATCGGTCGTCACCGGGCGAGTGCGGAACCTGGCGGATTTCGGAGCGTTCGTCGAGCTGGAAGAGGGAATGGAAGGCCTGATCCACATCAGCGACGTGAGCTGGACCGAGCGGATCAAGCATCCGAGCGAGAAGTTCAAGAAGGGCGACAAAGTCGAAGCGAAAGTGCTGAAAGTGGACTCGCAGAACCGCCGGCTATCGCTTGGGATCAAGCAGGTGAACGACATCTGGGCCAATTGGTTCGCAGCGAACAAAATCGGCGACGTCGTCAAAGGCAAGGTCGCGCGCGCGACCGATTTCGGCGCGTTTGTCGAGCTGGCCGACGGAATCGAAGGGCTCTGCCACATTTCGGAGATCGAAGAGCGGAAGCCGAAGGGCGAGCGCGACAAGGCGCCGAAGGTGGCGCGGGACGCGCGAGTGACTTCGGTGCTTACTCCCGGGCAGCAATACGATTTCAAAATCCTGCGGCTCGAGCCGGAACAGCACAAGATCAGCTTGAGCTACCGAGCCGCGCAGAAACAGGTCGAGCGCGAAGAGATGCAATCTTTCCGGTCGTCGAAGTCGTCCCCCACAGCAACCATCGGCGACGCCATCATGGCGAAACGGCAGTCGTCCTAGGGCTTTGGCGGCTAGCGCGCCACGGGGCTGCGCGCCGGCTGCGACTGAAAAACCGTTTACGTGGCTTTGGATTGATGATAAGGAAAGATAGTGCGGCGCCCTGTCCCAGCGCCCAGACGGCCCATAGAATGAGCGGTTTGCGAGAGGAGGCCTTCCACTGATGGCTGCGGGAGAGCAGGAGAACCTAGATCACACGATGACGAAGGCGGATCTGGTCGAGGAAGTGACTCGCGTGACCGAACTGCCGCGCAAGGAATCGGAAGCCGTCGTCGAAACGATCTTTGAGAGCATCATCAGCGCGCTGCAGGCGGACGACAAGATCGAAATCCGCGGATTCGGCAGCTTCCGCACGCGCCAGCGCCGCGGACGCACGGGACGAAATCCGAAGACGGGCGCAAAAGTGGAAGTCCCGCCCAAGAAAATCCCCTTTTTCAAGCCCAGCAAAGAGCTGAAAGATTACGTCAACAACCCGCAGGCGGCGGGCTCCTCCGCTCCCGGCGCGCGGGACTGAGCGGGATGGATTACATCTGGACGCCGTGGCGATACCGGTACATCGCCGATGCGTCGAAAGATGACCGCTGCATCTTCTGCGACGCCCTGGCCGCCAAAGACGACGCGAGCGCGT
>DASPUN010000071.1:0-19744 GCA_035622875.1 Candidatus Acidiferrales bacterium | reverse complement strand
TTGTAACGCCACAGGCGCAAGATGTTGCCGTCGCGGCGCCAGACAATCTGCTCTTGCGCGATGCCCTTTTCAAAAGTTGTCGTGAATGTGGCGACCACGAAGTGGCTGCCGCTCTCCACGTTCAGGTTGAGGTGCGTCAGTTGCTCGGACGTCGCGTTGCCAAGGGTCGTGTGAACCTGGCCTAGGAACGACACCAGCCGCAGATGTTTCTCTACCGGCGAGAAGGCCGGATCAGCTTCCTGATAGATCTGCTCGTATTCGCCCGCGTTGAGCTCCTCGTGGAAATGGTGCGCGGCCGCGCTGGCTTCAAGCGAGCCTGAGTGGAACGTCCTGTAAACCACCACGCCGCCCTTCCACAGGCCAATCCCTCCGAGCACGACGAGCACCCCCAGCACCACGATCAAAACAATCCAGAGAGCGCGCTTCGAACCGGACTTTGCAGGCTGCGGGACTGCACCGGGCTGAGGAAACGTCGTGGCCATGGAGCCTCCCGTCGCGGAAATGTCTGCGGCGCGAGACTAGCATAGGTAAGTCGTCAGTCAATAAAGTTGCCGTGAACTTCGATGCTTAACTCCCTAGCTTGAAAGTGCGACAATCCGGCGGGAGGTGCATGATGCACTTATTGAAGGCAACAGCAATCCTTTGGGTCTTGGTAGTGTCGGCAGCGCCGACGCTTGCTCAGCAGAATCAAGACTCGCAGCCCGCGTTTTGGGAAAGCGGCAATGCTTTCCTCAGTCGTTGTGACGAAAGCACCGCCGATTTCGCACAGCTTTCCCCTCAAGACAAGCAATCGTGGATTTTGATGTGTGATTTTTGGATCGAAGGAATCCGGCAAGGGATTGAAATGACCCAGCAAATTAGGCCGGATCCTGCGAATTCGCCTGCCGCTGAGAAACAGAATAAAGAAATGACGGAGTTGCCTAAAAAGCGGTACGGTATCGAACCTGTGTTTTCGACGCCGTTCGGCAATATATGCGTTCCAGAAAACGTGACGGTCAATCAGCTGCGATTGGTGGCGGTACAGTGGATGAAGTCTAATCCCACGAAGCTTGGTGAGCACGGGGCATGGCTCGCATATGCGGCTTTGACTAACACGTATGCCTGTGCGGGCAAGAAAGAGGAATGACCATGAGCTTTGAACTAATTGTTTGGCTTGATGAACAATGGATACCGACGGGCAACAGATTCAAGACGCGCGAAGCCGCTGAGGAGTCTGGTAAGCGCTTATATACCTTGCAAAGTGCGGGTCTTGCTGATGTCGAAGTCCGTGAATCTGCGGAAGAACCGAATCAAGGCAGTTAAGTATGTGACTCCCGATTGCCGCAAGGCCTACATGTTCAGGATGTCGGAATCGGAGAGGCGGGCGTAGTCGATGTCGCGCGGGGACGTTGGGCGGATGCCGTCGTTCCCTGCCCGGCCGGAGCCGGCGATGTCGACGCGGCTTTCGGCGGCGCGCTGGCGCGAGCGGCGATCGTGATTCGCGGCGACGACGGTGGACGTCCACTCGCCGAGCACGCGCTTGGCGACGCTGGGCAGCGCTTGTCGCGCGCGGCTGGTGACGAGCGAGATGACGGCGCGCTTGTGATTCGGGTCCATCGCGCCGGAGCGGAAGGCGTCGCGCATCTGCTGCCCGAGCTGGCGATTGGACTGCAGCGTCGAATCGAGTTCGCGGTAGATTTCGCCGACCACGCGGTTGCGCGCGGATTTCGAGACGCCGTCGGGAAGCAGGCGCTCGACCTGCGATTCGATCGCGTCGAGGACGTTGCGCACCGCGGCGGCGTTGGCTGAATGGAAGAATTCGAGCTGCGCGGGGGTGGGGCCGGAGGAATGTCGCTCCGGCGATTCGTCCGATCCCCCAGGCTCGACTAACCGTCGACCTGGGGGCCCCGCCTGCTGTGCCCCTACAGGAGAAATCGCGGGCGCGGCTGCGCTACCCGCGTGCTGGGACATGGCGCGGGCGAGAGAGGCAAACGCGTCGGGATCGAGCGAAGCGACGGCGCGAGCGAGTTCGGCGTGGTCCTCGGGGCGGCGCGAGAAAAAAAGCGCGTCGAGGCGATCGAGATCGGCAAGGAGGGCGGTGGCGGCACGGGCTTCGTCCGGCGTGGCGAACGATTCGCGGTAGGAGTGCGCGTCGTGCCAGGCCTGGCGAAGTTCGGGATTGGCGTCGAAAGCGGCGCGGAGATTTTCGGGTTCGAGGGCGGACCCGTTTGCTGAAGAGCTGTCCTCCGGATTGTGTTGTAGGGGCATAGCATCGCTATGCCCGGCATCGTTGCTTGGCGCGGCTGTGCCATCTGCCGAGGCCGACGCTTCGGCGGCAGAACTAGCCGAATGGGCGACATCCCGCCAAGGATCTGCGCCGGGCACAGCATGCTGTGCCCCTACGGAAGACGACACCGAATCGAGGCCGAGGATTTCGTCGTCGGACGGGACGCGATTCGGGCGAGCCGTTGCGCGGCGCGGGGGCGTGGCCGTGCGGTCCGGCGAAGGCGATCGCGGCGCGGAATCGCGCGGCGATGTTTGCGTTGTTGCCATAATGACCTCCAAGAGAACATGAAGCGTGGGACCTAATACTGACGGGACGCGACGACAGCGGCGGCAAGCCCGCTACGCGGCCAGGCCGCCCTTCGGCTTCTCTCAGGGCAAGCCGCACTGCACATGAGCGTGCGCGGTATCTAAACCACTGGTTTAGTTGGCATTGCGGAAGCACGGGCCACGGTGACGCATGTATAATGGCCCTCTCCGAAAAGCACGCAAGGAGGTAGAAATGTCTCTTCGAGGAAAGACTGCGCTCATCACCGGCAGCTCGCGAGGCATCGGGCGCGGGATCGCACTAAAACTGGCGGAACACGGCGTCAAGACCGCCATTCACTATCACAGTCAATCAGACGCGGCGAACGAGACTCTGGCGAAAGTCCGGGCATACGGCGGGGATGGGTTCGTTGTCCAGGCGGACGTGACTCGGCCAGACGAGATCCGTCAGCTCTTCGGCCGGATTGAGCGGGAGTTTGGAAAGCTCGACATCCTGGTGAGCAACGCGCGGCCGGAGCTCAGCGCGTTCTATCAACCTCCGATGGACCTCACGCTGGATCAGTTACGCGCGGCGCTTGACTCTCAAGTGCAAGCATTCTTACTCGAGGTGCAGTTGGTGAGCCGGATCATGCCGGACGGTGGGCGAATCATTGCAATCAGTTATTCGCCAAGCGGCCTTACGGGAAGTTGGCAGCCTTGGGTCGGAATGGGTGCGGCTAAAGCGGCGCTGGATTCGCTGGCGCGCTATTTTGCAGTAGCCTTGGCCAAGCGTGGGATCACCGTGAATGTGATTAGTCCGGGCGCCACAGAAGATAGTGTCGTGGGCCGACTCCCAACTGAAGTGTTCAGCGCAATCAAGACGTGGCACGAAAGCGGGTGGACACCCATGGGCCGCGTAGGGACTCCGGCGGACGTCGGCAATGCCGTAGTATTGTTCTGCATGGACGAAGCCGGCTTCATCACTGGACAAACCGTGCACGTGGATGGTGGAGGGTCCATTATGGATCCCGTGTTCCCGCTCGAAATCCAGCGGGGATAGGCGATTGGCGGATGCCTAGGGGCCGCCAAGCTGCCCTTCGTCCCTCCGGGCAAAAAAGACCGCGGCGCTAGACGTAAACCTCAACCGCGCGCCGAGGCACGGCAGGGACTCACGCACTTCCGTAAGCCATTGAGAACACGGGTGTTACGCTTTCCCTTCGCTGGTACTTCTGGGCGGAAATTGTGACTCTTGTACTATTCCTCGGATTGGAGTCCATCGGTAAATTCGAGCCATCGGGGCAAGCCGAAAGCAGAGCTTGGGGCACCCCTAGAGACCGCGAAATTACTGAGGGAATGGCAACCATGGAATCGAACGTCGCAATCCACGAGGCAAATCCGAAATCTTCCGGGGCCAACGCGCCCGGCAGTGCGAACTTCGTCGAGCGGCGCCGGCGTCGGCGCGCCAAGATTACGGCGCAGCTTCACGTCCGCGTGGCCAACTCGACCGAGGCATTCGAGGAAGTTTGCATGACGGTCGACGTCTCGCGCGACGGCCTACTCTTCACCGCCAACAAGAGGGGCTATTTCGTCGGGCAGGCTCTCAACGTGACCTTCCCGTACTCGACCGACGGTGGCGCGATGAACCAGGCGCAGCCGGCGGACGTTGTGCGCGTCAGCGACGCTCACGGCGGAAAATTCCACGTCGCGGTGCAGTTCCAGGCCGCGGCCGTGCAGGCGAAAGACGCCGGAGCAAGCGGCGCGTTTTCGGTTGGTAGCAACGCGCAAGCGACGGAGAAGTCGCAGGCGATGGTGCTCGCTGTCGAGCCGGATATGAGAACCGCGGAAACAATGCGCGGGGTGCTCGGGCAGGACGGCTACAACGTCGTGGTCGTCGGCTCGGCGCAAGAGGCGCTGGACATTCTGCGGACCACGGTGCCGGCAGTGTTCATCGCCGAGGTCGAGGCGCAGGACATGTCGGGACAGGACCTCTGCCTGATCATCAAGCGCAACGAGAGATTGCAGCGCGTCCCCGTGATTCTGTTGACGCGATCGGCGCAGCCGGCCGACTACACCGCGAGCCATCAGCTTGGAGCCGTGGTTTGCATGGCGAAGCCGTTTCAGCCGGACCGGCTGTCGCACGTGGTGCGACTCGTCGCGCCGCCGCCGAAGATGAACAGCATTTACGGCGCGCCGCGCGCGATGGGTAGCTCGATCGAGCGTTCGCTGTAAGCGCCGCGCTTCGACGAGACCGATTCAACGATCCTCTTCCAACGCCCACCTTCGATTGCCAAAGGTGGGCGTTTTCTTTTGCGCAGCTCGTTCTCGCGCCGTCCTTCTGAACTTTTTCAACCAAACTTCTCGTTCTGCAAAGGGATCGCCGTCTGCGTAGACGCCGCTCACTTCATGGTCCATTCTCGTAGCTGAAACCGGTGTCAAAGCGTGGTCGGCCGTGTGTGGACTCCGCGGATAGAAGCTTCTGAAGTGCAGTGATTTGCAGTCCCACCTGACACGAGAAATCCTCAGGATTGTTCCGTCACTTCGATCTCTTGCGCTGACCTTAAATCCGCCCCGCTCGACAGACACATTGTAGACGACAGACGTGACGTGCCATCTGTTGGGTGCTTGTTCCCAGGTCCCGACAAGGGGATGGCGTCAATCGATTTTCGGGCGAGCGACTGGTTTCGTCCCCATACCGCCCAAATTCTAGTGCTCGCAGCACGCCCCGACAAGTCGGGGCGGCAGACAGCGGCGGCAAGCCCGCCTGTGGCAGGCAGGCCGCCGCACTCCACATCGGCTTGCGCCGAAGGGCGCGCAACAGCAATGGGCGGCATCATGCCAAGAAATCTTGCCGGGCACGCCTGATCCCCCAGGCTCGACTAGCCGTCGACCTGGGGGCCCCTACGAAGAAAACGACGGCGTCGAGAGCGGTTCGCAGCACCGGCGTCCCCGCCGGCGAATTTAGGTTTGTACCAACGGCAGAGAAAAACGCCGGCCAGAGGCCGGCGCTACGAAAACCTTTGCGCGAGTCGTGGTACGATGGCGCGGATGAGCGAAAAAATTACGATTGGGCTGCTGCAACTGCGCTCGGTGTCGGGCACCGGGGCTAAAGTCCCAGAAAAGAGCCCGCCTTCCCGCGGGGCTAAAGCCCCGCGCTTCCACCCAAAAAGCGATTGCCCCACGCTTGAATTCGGGGGATTCCAGGTAAAGGCGCGACACGCGAAGATAGCGTCACTTACATGACTGACAAAATCGCGATCGGATTAATTCAGGCGAAATCGTGCAAGGATGCGGCGGCGAATCTCGCGCATGTCTCCGACAAGATCCGCGAGGCGGCCAAGCGCGGAGCGCAGATCGTCTGCACGCACGAGCTTTTCCGCAGCGAATATTTCTGCCGCAAGGAAGACGCCGAACTGTTCGACCTTGCAGAAGCCGTTCCGGGCCCGACGACCGAGGCGCTTGGGAGAGTCGCGCGAGAGAATAAAGTCGCGATCGTCGCTTCCCTTTTCGAGCGGCGCGCGCCCGGCGTCTATCACAACACCTGCGCGGTGATCGACGCGGACGGCAGCTTCGTCGGCAAATACCGCAAGATGCACATTCCCGACGATCCGCTCTACTACGAAAAATTTTATTTCACTCCCGGCGATCTGGGATTCCCGAATTTCGATACGAAATATGGTCGCATCGCCGTGCAGATTTGCTGGGACCAGTGGTATCCCGAGGGAGCGCGCGCGGTCGCGCTCGGCGGCGCGCAGGTGATTTTTTATCCGACGAGCATCGGGTGGCATCCGAAGGAGAAAGCCGAATTCGGCGCCGCGCAGCTCGACGCGTGGCGGACGATTCAGCGCGGACATGCGATCGCGAATGGCGTGTACGTCGCGGTGGTGAATCGCGTGGGATTTGAGGGGCCCGGGAGCGCAAGCGGCAGCAAGACCAAGAGAGATCCTTCGACTGCGTCGCGCACCCGCAAGAACCGCGGGAGGGAAAAAGTGCTGCGCGACTCCGTTCAGAATGACGGTCCGCAAACAGGCGACACAGGGATCGAGTTTTGGGGGAATTCGTTCGTGGCCGATCCGTTTGGACGCGTGGTGGCGGAAGCGTCGAATGACAAAGAGGAAGTGCTCGTCGTGGAATGCGATCCCGCGGCCAGCGAAGAGACGCGGCGCAATTGGCCGTTCCTGCGCGACCGCCGCATCGACGCGTACGAGCCGATCTTGAATCGCTGGCTCGGGAAGTGAGAATTCGACAAGAATTGCCATCACAAGCGATGATTAGGAATCGTTTGCACGCTCTTCTAATGGCTGACGGCTGCTATGACCTCAGAGTTTGCCTTCGCGCAAAAGCAAATTCGCCGGCGGGACGCCGGCGCTACGAACACAATCGATGATCCGCAGAGATCCTGGGACAATCCCACCCAAGACTGATCCCACAGGCTCGACGATCTCCCGAGCGCCCCTTACCGGGGCCTCGGGAGCCCAATCATTCCGGGGACCTGGGGGGTCCGTTCTGCTGCGAATGCCGGCGGAGTGGGAGCCGCACGAGGCGACGTGGCTCGCCTGGCCGCATGAGCTTACCGACTGGCCCGGAAAATTTTCGCCGATCCCGTGGGCGTTTGCGGAGATCGTCCGGCACCTGACGCAGGTTGAGCGCGTGAACCTGATCGTCGAAGACCGCACGGCGGAAGTGCGCGCGCGGGCGACGCTCGAGAAGGCGGGAGCGATCGCTGAGGCGGTCACGTTTTTTCACATTCCGACCGACCGCGGATGGATGCGCGATTCGGGGCCGATTGGCGTGGTGGCAACGAAGGGTGTCATCCCGAACCCAGCCCCGACGCCTTCGGTCGGGGATGGTGGTGAGGGATCTGTTTTCGGCGTTAGCGAAGAAGGCAAACAGCAGATCCCTCGAACTCCGGGCCGACCGCTCGACGAACCAGAGCGGGCAGAGGGTTGGCCCTCCGCTCGAAATGACAATGTCGGTGAGCGTGAGCTTGCGCTGCTGAATTTCGCGTTCAACGGCTGGGCGAAGTACGACGACTGGAAAAAAGACGCGCGCGTGGTCGCGTACGCCAACCGGCGGCTCAAGCGCACGGTGATTTTGCCCGAGCACAAGCAGCAACGCGTGGTGCTCGAGGGCGGCGCGATCGACGTCAACGGCGCGGGCACGCTGCTGACGACCGAGGAGTGCCTGCTGAGCGAGGTGCAATCGCGCAATCCCGGATTCACGAAATTCGATTACGCGCAGGTGTTCAAGAAATATCTCGGCGTGACGCATGTTCTGTGGCTCAAGCGCGGCATCGCGGGCGACGACACGCACGGGCACATCGATGATCTCGCGCGGTTTGTCGATGCGCGGACGGTGGTCGCGGTGAGCGAACCCGATCGCACGAGCGAGAATCACGAGCCGCTCGCGGAAAATTTGGAGCTGCTGCGCGAGATGAAGAATCAGGATGGGCAGCCGCTGCGTGTCGAGACGCTGCCGATGCCGAAGCCGGTCTATTTCGCGGGGCAGTTGCTGCCGGCGAGCTACGCGAATTTCTACATCGCCAACAAAATCGTGCTGGTGCCGACGTTCAACGATCCCGCCGACCGAGTAGCGCTCAATACGCTCGCGGAACTCTTCCCCGAGCGCGATGTTGTGCCGATTTATTGCCGCGATCTCGTCCTCGGCCTGGGGACGATTCATTGCATGACGCAGCAGTTCCCGCGGGTCTGAGCCTCAGCACAGCCCCGCCGTCTGCCGGCGACGCCTATTTACACAGTTACGTCGCAAAATTTCGCGGCGAAAGACAGCGGCGGCAAGCCTGCCTAGCGGCAGGCCGGCCGCCGCACTCCACAGGGCGTGCACGACGGCGCTAGCTCAATGGACTGCGTCGCGCCAAGAAAGTTCGCCGGGCACGATATATCGTGCCCCTACAGGAGAAACCGATCGCCCCGGTAGGGCTGGGGCGTCAGTCAATGGTCACGCCGGGGAGCGCACAGCAACTCGGGGCCGTACAGGCCTACGGCAATCCCGGTATTGCGATGTACGAACTAAGTACGGGCAGTCTATTGCGAATGGCGGAGGCCGTCCGGACAATAAAAGGCGGTCGGCAACCTGGGCAAACTGCCCGTCGCCGCGCGGGGGCGGCTCGTTTGGAGCGATCCTGCGTGCAACCAGCGCAGGCACGGGATTTGTCGCCGGTCCGGCTGAAAAATTGGGGGCTCAACGCTGATGCCGGAAATCTCGTCGGGCGGGGTGAGTGCGAATGCCTGATCCCGCGCGAACCGCCGAGGCCAAAGTTCTCGAAGTCCCTGTCACGATTCAAGGGTCGAAGATCGTCGCGGGGACCGACCACCGCGAGCTTTTCACCGAGACGACGAAGACGCAGCTTGTCTTCGACGGCGGCGCGGCGGTGAATCTCGAGGCGCGCGTCGTCGCGGGGCAATCGCTTTTCCTGCGCAACGAAGTCACACGCCGCGAAATTTTGTGCCGTGTGCTCGAAGCGCCCGCGATGGGACAGACAGGGCCCACCGAACTCGAGTTCACGGTTCCCGAGGAAGGATTCTGGGACACCAGTCCCGAACAGATCCAAGCTGCTTCCGAAAGAGTCGCCGCTGAAAAATCGGCGGCCGATCAAGCGGCCGCGACCGTTGAAGCTCCCGCCGAAAAATCGGAGACGCCGAGTCAGGCGCACGTCGACAGCACGCTGGCGATGATGGGCACGACCGCGTCGAACATGACCGTGCCGCCGAAGCGCACGAGCATTCAGGAAGAGCTCATGGCCTCGCACGAGGCCGCGCCGGAAAAGCCCTCCGCGACGAGTGCGGCGGGCGCGACGGAAACCCACCAAGAAGTCATCCCCGCGCACGAGCAGCCCAACGTCCAGACGACCTCGGGCGAGAAAGGGCCGGAGGCTGCGCCCGAATTCAATCTCAAGAAATTCGAAGACACGCTCGCGGCGCTGCTCGATGGCGATGCGCGACGCGCTCGTCGCGCCGCATCCGGCAAAGAAAAGGCTCCGGCAAAGGCGGCAGCAGGCGACGTCACGATGGCGGACGAGCACGCGGAGCCGGGCGGCGAGGCGCCGGCAGAGCCGGAAGAAATTGTTCCGAAAATTACGATCGAGCAGCGGCTGACGACGGGCCGAGGCGCGGTGATCACCGGGGCGTGCGCGTCGGCGGTGATTGCGGTGTGCCTCTTCTTGATCGCGCGCGCGGTTTTTTATCCGAAGAGTTATGAAATCGAACGGCCGGCGCGCGTCGCGATGAAGCCGAACGCTCCGGTGGGTCCGCAGAAGCCGGGCGCAAAGCCTGCGGCAACCGTTGCAGTGGCCAAGCCTCCGGCGTCTGCCGGCAAGCATTCGGGAGCGTCATCGCCGTCGATTCCCGTGGCGAAAAATTCAGTGCCGCCAGCGGCGCCCGAGGGAGTTGCGAAGGCGGTCAAGCCCGTGGAAAGCGAGGCCGAGCCGGCGGGCCCGCGAGTGGTCGTCAGCCGGAGCGCGATCACGGTCGATACCGGCACGCGTGAAGATCATCGAAAGCAAGAGCCGGATGCAAACGGGGACATTCCCGCGAAAATTGTCTCGCAGGTTCAGCCGATCTATCCGTCGTGGGCCAAATCGCTCGACGTGAACGGAGTGGTGACGCTCGACGCGACGATCGACACGCGCGGAAACATCACCGAGACGAAAGTTCTCTCGGGCCCGCGCGAGCTGCAACATGCGGCGGAACAGGCCGTCGGGCTGTGGATCTTCGAGCCTGCGAAGGCGAATGGCGTCCCCGTCGCAAGCCACATGACGTTGACCGTGGAATTTCAGCGGTAGCTTTCCCAGCGATACCCGGATCACACCAATATGAGGTCTGTGGAGTGCGGCGGCCTGCCCGCAGTGTGGGCTTGCCGCCGCTTTTGTTCCTCCGAGTTCGTGATTGGACTAAGGAATCCATTGTCGGCAAGCAAGTCCAAAACATGAGTGGAGGGAGCAACGGTTTCCAACGAACCGCGCCAACCCTGACGCGATCATGCGGACCTTCACTCGCGGTCTCTCGAATCACGGCCTCGCAGCACGTCCCGGCGTGCCGGGACGGCCAACAGCGGCGGCAAGCCTGCCTGTCCGGCAGGCAGGCCGCCGCGCTCCACATCAGCGGAGCCGACGGGCGATCCGGTCTGTAGTAGGCATCGGGCCAAGAATCATCGCCGGGCACAGCATGCTGTGCCCCTACGAAGAACGGCGGGGTGCGGCAGGTGTTTGCGACAACGCGGCGGATTGCGCTGCGGCCTGCCGCTGCTGCTTGAGCATATAGTCGCGGTGGAAGAGGGCGTGGGCGCGGACGTTGGCGTAGCCGGCGGGATTTTCGGCTTTGGCGACCTGGCCCGCGTCGGAGGAGAACCAGCGCATGCAGATTTCGAGTTCGACGGCGTGATTGTCGGCGAATTCGTCGGGCATGATGCTGGGGAGGATGACGTCGACGGCCGCATTTGATTGTCGCTGCGACGATGTCTCCGCGACCGCCTCCGGCAGGGCGGAAGACGCTCCGCGCCCATCGTTTTTCGCGGGGCTGAAGCCCCGCGCTTCCACCGGAGACTCGCTTTCCAGGTTTGGATGTAGCGTCGCGGCCTTTAGCGCGGCAGGGGTTGTTGGCAAAGAAGCGTGCCGGGCTGAAGTCCCCGGCGCTACATTCAAGTCCAAATCACCCGCGGGGAAAGACGGCGGCGAGACGCCGGCGCTACCAACACCGTCGGAGGAAACAACGATCGGGGATTCGGCGAGGAGCTGGGCGATTTCGCGGTACTGCTTGGTGCGCGACTCCTCGTCGGGGATGACGAAATCCTCGAGGCCGATCAGCCGCTTGATGAGCGCGAAATTTTCGGGATGTCCAAGCACGGACTGAATCTGCGGGTCGGGGCTGGTCATCAATTGCAGCAACACGGCGCGCTGCTGCGACCACAGCGTCGGATACTGCTCGTCGGTTTCCGGATAGCTGAACAAGTTCCCTTTCAAGTCCGCGAGGCGAATCCATTTCGATTCGAACGCGGCGCCCGCGCCAAGCAGCGTCACTTCGACGTCGTTCGGGCGATTGCGGCGGAAGCAATCGACGGCGAGCAGCATCACGTCTGCGTGGAAGAATTTCATGCGACGCCAGACGAGCCCGATGCGTCCCATGGCCTGATCGCGCGCCATCGAGTAGCCCGCGGCGGTGGACGTGTTTTCCATCGCGCCGCCGAAGAGCGCGGGAAATGCGCCGGTGAGGAATTGCGCGATCGGGCCCATCAGATTCGCGGCGTGCTGCGCGAGGTCGGGAGGCACCTGCGCCGCCTCGGGCTGGAAAAATCCCGAGGCGAGCGACTGTCCCGGCTTGGCCCGCGCGGGATAGTGCGAGCCTGGCTCGGCGGTCTGCGATTGCAGCGAATCGAAATCGAGGACTTCGCTATCGGCGTAAATCGGCGGGATGCCGTATTCGTAGGTTTCGATCTGAAGATTCGAGAGCGTGTTGAAGCGCTCCTGGACGCTGATCAGCGAATCGCCGAGCGCGGGGCGGCCGCTGGAACCGTCGCCCGGAAGCGCGTGCATGATGCGCCAGTGATCGTCGAGATTTTCGTTGCGCGATTCGCAGTAGGCGTCGCCAGCGAAGGCGACGTACGCGCCATCGGGGAAAAGCTGGAGCAATTCGTCGCGAAGGGATTTGTCGTCGAGCGCGAAGAAGGCCCACGGGCGCAGCCAGGTGCGCTGGAAGGTGATGAGATTGGGATTGAAGTCGCCGCCTTCGGTGAGCGGGCCGCCCTGCGATTGCGCGAGGCGTGCGAGGCGTTCGTATTCCTGCCCGCTGGTGGCGACGGGCGGGCCGATTTTGTCCGCGGCGTGCGGATAGGCGGCGCGCAGGCGCGCGGAATGCACCTCCATGTTCCATTGGAGGTAGGGATATTCGTGCATGTCGTTGGCCCACGGAGGAGTTTTCAGTTCGAGGCCGCCGACGATGGTGATGACTTCCTGGCCGTTGGCGACGCGGCGGCGCGTCTGCGCGGCGGGAACGGTGATGGTTTCCGCCGCGACGAAGTCTTCTTCGGTGAGAAGCGCGCCGCAGGCTGGGCATGAAATAGCATTGTCATCCCGAGCGGAGGGCCGACCTTCTTCCCGCTCCGGTTCTTGGAGCGGTCGGCCCGCAGTTCGAGGGATCTGCTGTTGGTTGTCGTTCGCAAAGGCAAAAGCAGATCCCTCACCGCCATCCCCGACCGAAAGCGTCGGGGCTGGGTTCGGGATGACAGACGCATTGTTGCGTGACGGCGAATGGGCGGAATCGAGCCAAGCATTGGCGTCTCGAGGCGCGCCTCTTCTGGCGCCCCGACTTCCGTCGGGGCGATTTTCGCTTTCCCCGTCCGCGGACAAAACCGCCGGCGAGACGCCGGCGCTACGAAGACCTTCGGCCCTTGTCTCTGCGCCGCACTGAGGGCAGACGTAGACGTCGTCGCCGAGCTTGACCTGGCGCAGGCCGATTTCGCTCTCGGGATGAAATCCGAAGCGCTGGCCGTCGACCACGTAGCGCACGTAGGCGCCGACCTTGCCGCCGGTCCAAAGCTGAAACGCTTCGTCCACGATCAGATTGCCGACGCGATTATTGCGTTCGACGAGCTGGGCGACTTCCGTCGCGGCCTTCGCGGCGGCCACATCTTCCTCCGCCTGCGCGGAGGACGGGAAAAAGCGCACGCGCGGCACGTCCTGCGAGAGCACCGAGATGATCGAGAGGCCGAACGCTTGGTAGATGTTGGTGACGAATTCGTAGCGCGGCAAATCTTCGACCGAGCTGTTGTCGACCAGCTTCTGCTCGAACGGGAGGTGCCAGTTCTGGTCGCGCTCGGACCACCAGAGGTATTGCAGGCCGCGCCAGAATTGGTGCGCCTGCTTGATGCGGCGGATTTCCTGGCGGCGCGAGAGCTCCGATTCGGTCGAGAATTGCGCGACGATGCGGCGCAGCGCCTCTTGCAGGCGGTCGGGGAGCTGCTCGTTGTTGGAGCCGTAAGGGGACGCGGCCTGCGCCGGAGTTTCGACGGGGACGATTCCAGGATCAGCGTTTGGAGTTTGCGTCTGTGTGGGCATTCGTTTCTCGCTGGGTGATAACCGATAGGTAACGCGCGAAACAGTGATGGTTAGGCTCACGCTAAAATTGGGTATGGAATTACTGCGAGAAGTACTCTTCACGCTGGGTGGCGCAGCGTTTCTGTGGGCGCTGGCGTCGATGTTTTGGGCGTCGCATCAGGCGCGAGCGTTCGGAATCTCGCGCGTGCACCACACGACCCTGATATTGGGATCGCGTCCGACCGATCCGCATGAGCTGGTTGTCTGGCGCTGGACGCTGCAGTTCTGCTGCGGGACGCTGCTCGGAGTGCTGTGCGTCGTCGGCTGCGTTTTCCTCCGGCACTAGCGCTGCTGCCAACTTCCCTTCCCGCCCTCTGCATATCACATCCACAATATGGTCGTTGCAAAAATGTACTCACGCGCCGAAGCTCGCGCGCCGATAGAGTTGGGCGACTCAGTCGCGCACAAAACAAGCGGCGTGTGATAGGGTGCAGGCATGCAACAAGCGAAGCGACGACGATGGTGGATGGCGTGCGGGGCAGTGTGCGCCGCGATGGTTGTGTTCGCGACGGCGGCGCGCGCACAGGACGCGACGGACTCAGTCACGCAGGTTCAAGCCGAATCAACATACGGAGGCTTGTGGAGTGCCGAAGCTTGCTCCCGCCCTTCTTCGCCGAGGCTAGCCACAGCGGTCTTTGAAGCTGCATGCGGGGAGCACGCCCCGACAAGTCGGGGCGGCGAACAGCGGCGGCAAGCCGCCGCACTCCACAGTAGCTTCGCGGCAGCGGACGCCGCTGTCGACGCTCCGCCGAGCGCGAGTTCCCTTCCCGACGCCCCTTTACCGCAGCCGGCAAACGGAGGATACGAACCGATCACTGCAAAAGAGCGGCTCAAATGGCTCGCGGTGAAGACGTTCGGCATCGATGATCTCGCGGCAGGCGTGGTGTGGGCGGGCTACGGCACGGCGGTGAACAAGCCGCGCGAGGACGGTCCTCACTGGGGCGGATTCGGCGAGCGCTACGGGGTGCGTCTGGCGGGCGTCGCGACGAGCAACGTGATGGAAGCGGGCCTCGGCGCGATGTGGGGCGAAGATCCGCGCTACAAATCGGCGCGCGGGAAAGAATTCGGATCGCGCGTCTGGAGCGTGATCGAGCAGACGTTTGTCACGCGGCGGCGCGACGGGCATTTCGCTCCGGCGTACGCGCGGTACATGGCCGTGCCCGGGAGCAATTTTCTATCGAATGCCTGGAGGCCGGATAGCGAAGCCGATTCGTATCACGCAGGTATCCGCACGCTGGAAGGATTCGGCGCAGTCCTTGGCAGTAACGCGTGGGGAGAGTTTTGGCCGACCGTGCGGGATCGGATGATTCACAAACACTAAGCGGAGCGCGTCGGGCTTTCGTAGCGCCGGCTGCGATCACTGTCTGTTTCTGTAGGGGCACGGCATGCCGTGCCCGGCGATCATTCTTGGCACAATCAACCCACTTGCTCCGCATTCTTCTTTCGGTCCGAGCGATTCGTTACAATCGAGCCGCATTACCATGCAAGCCGATTCGTCAATACCGCGCCGGCGCTCGGTAAGGCTGCATCTGTTCGACTATTCTGCGCAGGGAGCGTATTTCATAACCATCTGCGCCAAGGACAAGAAACCACTTTTCGGGCGCATGGACGGCATCGATGTCCGGCTCACGATGATTGGGAAGACTGTGGACGAGTGTTAGCTGGACATCCCGACTCACTTCCCGCACGTCGAACTCGCAGCGCATTTCGTCATGCCCGAACACCTGCACGGAATCATCCTCCTTCGGCGAGTGCAGAATGGCGACGACTGCGCCAAGGATGCGCGCCGGGCACGGCATGCCGTGCCCCTACGGGCCGAAAACCATTCGCGCGAATTCGCGGTTCCGGTTGCGCGGTCGATTCCCACGATTGTCGGCGCGTTCAAGTCCGCCGTTTCGAAACGCGTCCGGCTTCAGGCTAGCAAAAACATCTGGCAGCGCGGTTATTATGAACACGTCATCCGCAACGCGGACGATTTTGAAAAGACCTGCGAATACATCCGCATGAACCCCGCGCGCCGCGCACTCAGATCCTAGCGTGCCTGCCGCCGGCGCTACGAAGAATTACTGAATTGTGATCGAAGATTGGCCGAGGGCGAGGGCGGAGGCGAGGCGCGCGCCGCGATCGTCGGAGGGAATGCCGAAGCGGCAGCGCACGAAGCGCACGTTTTCGAGATCGAGGTCGCCGTCTTCGTAGCGCAGGCGCGTGCCAACGAAGGTGACGTTGCGCCAGCGAATGCCGTCGAGCGTTTGCGCCGCGCCGGCGATGGTGATGTTCTCGACGCGCACGCCGTCTGAACTCCCAGGCTCCCCTTGCCGGGGACCTGGGAGCCCTTCCTTGAGCGAGCGCGTGGCGGCGGGCGGCAGCAGAATTTCCGCGGTGTCGGGCATCAGCGTCGCGTCGAGATAATTTCCACCGAGCGCGTGCGGATTGAACGTCTCGTTCGCGGCGATCGTGCGCGGCGCGTCGATGCGGACCGGGCCGGTCACATCGCCGGCGGGCTCATTGAGCGACGAGCGCAGCTCGGCAAGCGAGACGCGCGCCTGCGTCACGTGGTCGAAGAGGCGCTCGTTCTGAGTTTTCGCGATGACGGTATCGAGCGCGGCGTTCGCTCCGCTGAAGAATGATCGGTCGGCGGTGAACGACTGAAGCCGCGCCGCAGTGAGAATCGACTCGCTGCGATCGACGGCGACCTCCGCGGCGGTGAGATTGCCTGCGGCGGCGGCCTGCAAACTTTCGGCGAGCGAGTCGGAAAAATCGCGCTGCCACGGCGCGACGGGCACTGCGGCGGCAAGCGTCGAGTCAGAGTAAACGGCAGGCTGCGGGTGCGACACGCGGCGAATCGAATGGACGCTTTGCCACGCGAGGCGTCCGATGAGAAGGATTAGAGGCAAGGGGATCGCGATGCGCGCGTAGATGGGCATGCGCGTGAACGCGTTGGCGCGCCCCGTGTGATGGCGCGAGCGTCCCCAATGCTTGGACTGCTGCCACCTGCGCACGTCCGATGCCCCCAGCGGAGCATTGTAGTCCAGACGAGATGAATCGAGTGTGAAGGTGTGCAAAATTGAACGGTGGGAGGCACCGGCGCCTGGGAACGCCAATCTCCCGATTGGCGTTCTTGGGGCCATTAAGGAGAATGGCGCTCCGAGGGAATGGCGGCGGTTGCGGTTGGCTACGAGCGAGCGCAATCGTTCGCGAGCTCGGAGCGGAGAAAGTCGAGCAGGTCGCGATGGTCGGCGAAGACGTGGGTTTCAGGGCGGAGCGGAAGCGATTCGGCCACGCCATGCCGAGCATCAGCGCCGGGCATTCGCCCCAAATTGTTGGCGGACTGTGCCCCTATAGAGACCCTTCGATGCACGCGGGCGACGAAGCCGTGGGTTGCGCGACCCTTGCTCGAAGGGACGACCTCCGTAGCTTCGATCTCGATGTGGTGGATCGGGGATTTATCTTCGGAATTGGCGCGGTCGGAGAGATCGTCGTCAGGCGATGAGTGGGAGGCGTCGTCGGATGCGAGGAGTTCTTCGGCCGCGGAGCGCGCGTCTTCGAGCGCCTGGCCAAACGTCGGATTGATGTGGTAACGCCCGTTGATGAATGGCATGAGTCCTCTCAATTGTGAAACTGTATAGGATCGTTGAGCCAGGTACGAAGGCGTGGGACTATTGCTCGGTTAAACCGAGAGCGAAGCCTAATGGCTAAGCGTGCAATCTGGGCGCTATTCCTCGCTGTCCCTTTGTGCTTTCTGGGGACAGCCGTAGGCGATAACGTGAACTGCCCGGACCGCCTACGAACCCTGATTTCTCCAGGGTTCGCGTGGGCACTATACTTCCACTTTTCTGGAGGATTTGCCCGACAGCTATCCAGCTTCGTTAGAACCGGCCTCGCGCTGAATTTCGCATTTTATTTTTGGCTGATCTTCGGGCTCTGCTGTCTGTTGCCTCGGCGAAGATCAATCGGTGGCCACTAATCACTAGCCACCGGTTTTCGCGCGGATTCGATTTCGAGGATGCGGTTGATCTGGTGCCACGAGCGGCGTCGATGCGGCGGCGCGACAAGGCGCGGGCTCGAAGACAAACCTTGTCGCTGCGACAGAGTCTCCGCGACGGCCTCGCTTCGTCCGCCTACGGCGGACTCAGCGCGAGGCGGCAGCGAGGAAGGGCTTAACAGCCCGTCGGTTTTCGCAGGGCTAAAGCCCTGCGCTTCCACACAAGAGGGCAATTCGTGCCAAGTATCGTCGCCGGGCACGACTGATCCCCCAGGCTCGACTGGCCGTCGACCTGGGGGCCCCGCCTGCTGTGCCCCTACAACACCTTCATCGACGGTGCGCCCCGCCGAATGGTGATCATCGCGCCAAGAATTTTTGCCGGGCACGATATATCGTGCCCCTACTGAAGAATCTCGCGAGGCGGCGTCGCCACTGAATTGGAGGGAGTCATTCCGAGGGCGGGCGCGCTGCGGCTGTGCAAGCGGCGCTCCCAACGAAAGGTCGTAACCGTTCGCTGGAGGAGGCGAGCGGAAAACCGATTCGTCGTCCGCGAGCGGCCGCGTCGAGGACTCGGAATGACTCTGGGTGAAGGGCGAAGACGCGCGGGGAGAGGCGTCGGCAGTCGCGGCGGCGGAATTTTCTGCGGCATCGGGCGCGAGCGTGGCCGGAAGCATTTCGGTAGCGTGCGCGGCTGCGGCGATGGCGCGTTCGGTCGAGTAGCCAACAGGGATCGGCGGAATTCCAGCGACGCCGAGAATCGAGTTCAGCAGCGCGCGATTTTCGGTCCGCAGACGGGCGATTTCGGCTCCCTGCCGACCGATTTCCGCGCGCTGCCGTGCGACTTCCGCTTCGAGTGCGCGGATGCGACACGTGCGCGTGATGTGTTGCCAAAAGATAGCGATTCGTTTCATTACGGGATGAATTACTGGGGATCAGCAGCCGTGCTAGAATCCACGTCAATCGAAGGCGGCGTCCGAAGCGGGGAGCAAATCGGATATGTGGGACAGTCCGATACATCTGCTGATCGTTCTATTCGTCCTGCTTTTTCTGTGTGTTCCCTACTTTGTTCCCACGATCATCGCTTTTTATCGAAAGAAGGCAAATCGGCTCGCAATTCTCGCCGTCAATGTTCTGCTCGGGTGGACTCTCATTGGGTGGGTGATCGCCCTCGTTTGGGCGCTAAAGGTTGACGTTGTCGATCGCCCCGCGTAGTCGCCAAAAACCTCGCGATGAGCTAAGTGGGCTTTAGCCCCGGCGTTCCGATGCCCTGCGTGGTGAGTTCAGCTTCGAGCGCGCGCGAATAATTCGTGCGCGTGATGCGCCGCCAGAGATCGATGAGCAACATTGTTACCTCATCGGGAAATCGGCAATGTGATATCGTCGCGACAAATGGCGACGTACTCGATACGGAACGAGAAGGACCGGATTATCGCGACGCTCGCGCCGACGGTCCGCCTGCGCGCAAGCGTCCTCTACACACTCGGGGTCGCGGCGCTTGTCGCTGAGATGGCATTGACTTACCCACATCATCGCGACAGCTTTGCTCGCTACCCTACTACCGACTTCAAGGATCCGAAATTAAGTTGGTGGGGCTGGTTCATATTCAGCGTTCTTTTCTTGTGCGCTCTTGTGATTGCTCTCGTGTCGACGAGGCATTGGGTTCGCATTCACCAGCAGGAACTGGAGTTCGGCGCAGACGTGCTAATTTACTGGCACGATCCCCGATGGTTGTTCCGCTCGCGCCGTTACGACATGAAGTTCATCAAGTGGCCTCGTTTCGCCGATGGTCACATCGAGTTCGATTATCCCGGCGGACCGGTCCGCATCGGCGTGTCGCTTCAGAAGTTCGAAGTCCAAGAAATTCTCGGGGCCTTGTGCCATCGATTTCCCGACCTCGCGCCGATTTGGAGCCGCTGCGTCAACTCCACGGCCGAGAGCGCTCCCCAAACACTGACTGCGCCACGATAGAGTCGGGTATTGCTATTGATGGCGACGATGGGGGCCGTGGCGGAATTTCACGGGCCGGACAGGGCCGCGGGGGCGCTCGAATTGCGGCGGCTTGATGCGTCCGGATTCTTCGAGCGTGAATTTGCGGGACTGCATGGCGCGGATGGTCGGATCGGCGGAGTAGGCGTGCGACGCGATGCGGT
>DASPUN010000070.1:0-33277 GCA_035622875.1 Candidatus Acidiferrales bacterium | reverse complement strand
CGGATATCCGCCGCAAGACCTGATCGAGCGGCCGTCGTTTGTGGCGCGCAATCAGCAGGAACTCGTGTGCCTGGCGAAAGAGATCCCGCTCCATGCGCTGGTCGGCTTCGTCGGAAAGGCGCAGGATGATACGGGGAAGCCTGTCGCCAATTCGGCGGCGCTAATCGCACCGGGGAAGATTCTCTTCGAGCAGCGCAAGATGCTGCTGCCCACATACGACGTATTCGACGAGACGCGTTACTTCCAGCCGGCGCACACGCAGTACTCGTTCCCACTAGGGAAGGAATCACTCGGCATCACGATTTGCGAGGACACCTGGAATGACAAGAGCTTCTGGCCCGAAAGGCTCTATGACCGCGATCCTGTAGCGGAGCTCGTGGCGAAGGGAAGCTCGATCATCCTGAATTTGTCGTCCTCTCCGTACACGCTGGGCAAGCGAGGGCTGAGGCAGGACATGCTGGGCGCTGTCGCGCGGGATCGGGGCGTGCCCGTCGTGTACGTGAATCAGGTGGGCGGGAACGACAGCCTGATCTTCGACGGATCGAGCATTGCGTTCGCGAAGGACGGGCGCGTGGCGGCGCGGGCGAAGTCCTTTGAGGAGGATTTGATCTATTTCGACACCGAGACGGGGAAGGGCGACATGCGCCCGGCGATGGACGACGAGTTCGAGGCGGCGTACCACGCGCTCGTGCTTGGCACGCGCGACTACATGCGCAAGTGCGGATTCCGAAGGGCCGTGATCGGATTGAGCGGCGGCATCGATTCGGCGCTGGTCGCGGTACTGGCCACGGCGGCGATTGGCAAAGAAAACGTGCTGGGAGTGTCGATGCCCGGGCCGTATTCGTCCGAAGGGAGCGTGCGGGACGCGAAGCAGTTGGCTGCGAATCTGGGCATCGATCTGATCACGTTGCCGATCACCGAAACATTCGACACCTACCGGAAGGCGCTCGCTCTGGCGTTTGTAGGCCGAGCCGAGGATGTGACCGAAGAGAATATTCAGGCCCGAATTCGTGGCAATTTTCTGATGGCGCTCTCGAACAAATACGGTTCGCTCGTGCTGAGCACCGGGAATAAGTCGGAGCTTGCGGTCGGATATTGCACGCTGTATGGCGACATGGCCGGCGGGTTGGGCGTGATTTCCGATGTTCCGAAGACGATGGTGTACGACCTGGCCAGGTACATCAACCGAACGAAAGAGATTATTCCACAGGCGACGATGACGAAGCCGCCGTCGGCAGAGTTGCGGCCGAACCAGAAGGACACGGATACGCTGCAGCCATACGAGGACCTCGACCGGATCTTGAAGGGCTACGTCGAAGATTTGCAGAGCCCAGAGCAGATTGCGCAAGAATGCCTGCTGCCGCTGGACATCGTGAAGTCGGTGGCCCTGCAGGTCGACCGAAGCGAGTACAAGCGGAAACAAGCGCCGCCGGGGCTGAAGCTGACTTCGAAGGCGTTCAGCGTGGGCCGAAGGTTTCCTCTGGCGCAGAAGTATTCGGTATAGGGACGCCCGAAACGCTGTGCCTGTCCCACCGGCAGCGTAAAGAGGGATTCTTCGACTCCGTGGCCGAACGTCCCGCAAGAACGGGACGCCATGCGGGTCCGGCCACTTCGCTCAGAATGACGAGCCATTGGCGATGTGGCGTTCGAACGTACTAGACTCCGATGACTTTGACGAGTTCGCGGACGGAAGCGGCGGACTTGTCGAGCGCAGCCTTCTCCTCCGGCGTGAGCTTGATCTCGATGATCTGCTCGACCCCCTGCGCTCCTAGCTTGACCGGCACACCCACGAAGAGGCCATTGATTCCGTATTCGCCTTCGAGATAAACCGCGCAGGGAAGAATCTTCTTCTTGTCCTTTAAGATTGCTTCGACCATTTCAACAGCAGCGGCGGAAGGTGCGTAGTAGGCAGAGCCCGTCTTCAAGAGATTCACAATCTCCGCGCCGCCTTGGCGAGTGCGCTTGATAATGGCTTCAAGTTTTTCTTTAGGGATCAATTCGGTGATCGGGACGCCCGCAACGGTCGAATAGCGCGCGAGAGGAACCATGTCGTCGCCGTGGCCTCCGAGAACGAACGAATGAACATTCTCGACCGAGACGTTCAGTTCCTGCGCAACGAAAGTGCTCATGCGCGCGGAGTCGAGGACGCCAGCCATACCCATGACGCGATGCCTGGGGAAGCCGCTGACTTTGAAGGCGGCCTGCGCCATGGCGTCGAGCGGATTGGTGACGATGATGAGGATGGCGTTGGGCGAGAGCTTGACGATGGCTTCGACGACGGCTTTGATCACGTCGTAGTTGGCCTTGAGCAGGTCGTCACGACTCATGCCCGGCTTGCGAGGGAAACCCGCAGTGATGACCACGATGTCGCTGCCTGCGGTCTCTTTGTAGTCGCCGCCGGCGGTGGAGATTCCGACGGCGTCAACGCTCGCGCCAAGGATGGGCGCCGATTCGGCCATGTCGAGAGCCTTGCCAGCCGGCACGCCTTCAAGGATGTCGGTCAGTACGACGTCGGCGAGGCCAGCATCATGTATTCGTTGAGCTGTCGTCGAGCCGACGAAACCGCCGCCGACGACGGTGACTTTCTTACGCATTCCAGGCTCCTGTAAGACTTGAGGTTTTACGCGACGCAGAGTGCTGCATTGCGGCACTCAAATTCAAAGCCAAATTCCTTGCTTCGCTCGGAATGACAGATTGAACGCTATCGCACGGCCGGAACGGGCGCGCTCATGTTCTCGATGATCGAAGTGGCAAAGTCGGTGGTGCTGACTTTGGTCGCGCCGGTCATGAGGCGCTCGAGATCGTAGGTCACGCGCTTTTGCTGAATCGTCCGCTCGATGCCGGACTCGATCAGGCGGCCGACCTCCTTCCATCCCATAAAATCAAACATCATCACGCCCGAGAGCATCACCGAACTCGGATTGATCACGTCCTTGTCGGCGTATTTCGGCGCCGTGCCGTGCGTGGCCTCGAAACAGCCGTAGCCATCGCCGATATTCGCGCCGGGCGCCATGCCCAAGCCGCCGACCTGTGCAGCGCAGGCGTCCGAGATATAGTCGCCATTCAAATTCGGCGTGGCGAAAACTTGATACTCGTCGGCGCGCGTGAGCACCTGCTGGAAGACGGAATCGGCAATGCGGTCGTTGATCAGCAGCTTTTTCTTCCACTGGCCGCGGCCGTGCGTGGCGTAGATGGCATCAAGTGTTTGTTGAACTTCTGCGGCAACCTTTTTTCGAAAATCCGCTGTAGCGTGTTCGAGGCCGGGCTCGATCAGCTCGGCGTTTTTCTCGACCGAGATGTTCGGGTCGCTGTCTTTGTTACCGATAATCCAGCTTTCGCGCTCGGTGACGATCTGGCTGCGGAATTCCTCGACGGCGAGCTCGTAGCCCCAATCGCGGAACGCGCCTTCCGTGAACTTCATGATGTTGCCCTTATGGACGAGCGTGACCACGCGGCGGTTATTTTCAAGAGCGTACTGAATTGCGCGACGCACGAGGCGCTTGGTATTGCCCGGTGAAATCGGTTTGATGCCGATGCCGGCGAGCGGAGGCAGTTTCTTCTTGGCGCCTTTCAGCATTTCGTCATTGATAAAGGCGGCGATCTTCTCGGCTTCCGGCGTGCCGGATTTCCACTCGATACCCGCGTAAACGTCCTCGGTGTTTTCGCGGTAGATGACGACGTTCATGCGCTCGGGATGCTTCATTGGCGTCGGCACGCCTTCGAAATAGCGAACCGGACGGACGCAGGCGTAGAGATCGAGCAGTTGGCGAAGGGTCACGTTGAGCGAGCGAATGCCGCCACCGACAGGAGTGGTCAGCGGACCCTTGATCGCAATGCGGAAGTCGCGGATCGCGTCGACGGTGTCTTGAGGCAGCCAGTCCTTGAAGAGATTGAATGACTCTTCGCCGGCGTAAATTTTGAGCCAGGCGATCTTGCGTTTTCCGCCGTAGGCTTTTTCGACGGCTGCGTCGAAGACGCGGCGCGAAGCGCGCCAGATGTCGCGGCCGGTGCCGTCGCCTTCGATATACGGAATAATCGGCCGATCCGGGACGCGAAATTCGCCGCCGACGCAGTCGATGGGCTTGCCATCGGACGGAACTGCAATGCCGCTATAGGAACTCTTCATTGAATCCACTCACCCCCGAACGTGCCCGAGCGCACGGACTGACAATTGCGAAACTTGCAATCGAACCGAATACCTTAGCACAAGTTTGCGTTGATGAGACGTGCAGCGAAGCTCGAAATTTTTGAGCAAATACATTCATTTCGGGGCGGCCGAGGAAATTCTTGCCGAGCGTCTCGGATGATGAAGTATCGGTTGAGAAAAATCTCGGGTTTGGAGATTCGAGATACGTTCGGGATTATTCAACTCGAACTGGAGATGTCGGCAGACCGACGAGAGTATTTCAAGAATAATATGAAGGCGCCGCACGCTGCCTCGCGCCGCCGGTGGACCGCACTATCAGAGCGATCACGACGCCCATGAGGAATCCGCCTACGTGCGCCCACCAAGCGACTCCACCTGTTGCGGCCGAACCGAGTGAACTGAGGCCGCTCAGAAACTGCACGACGAACCAGAGGCCGATGAAAATCACAGCGGGAATTCTCCAGGTGAACCAAATAACGATGATCGGAACGAGCGTCAGAATGCGCGAGCCAGGGAAGAAGACGATGTAGGCACCGAGCACGCCCGAGATGGCGCCGCTGGCGCCGATCGAGGGCACGTGCGAGCCCCACGAGAAGAGCGCTTGAGACACTCCGGAACCGAGTCCGCAAACGAGATAAAAAAGCAAGTAAGGCAGAGACCTGAGGCGATCTTCCACATTCGCGCCGAAGATCCAGAGAAACCACATATTGCCGATGATGTGAAGCCATCCACCATGGAGGAACATGCAAGTGAAGAGAGGCAAAAACGCCTGCTCCGGTGTGTATCGCTTGCCTGTCAGCGCCAGAGACATTTTCGCCGGAATGAGCCCGTACGTTTTGATAAAAGTTTCCTGAGCGGCAGGCGGCAACAGTTCTTGATGAAAGAAAACGAGGATGTTCACGAGGATCAACAGCAACGTGATGATGGGGAACGAGCGGCGTGGCGTCATGTCCTTGAGCGGGATCATGCGCGGACTCCTTGCGTCACCGCCGCACGAGCGGCCTGCTGCAACTCGGCATCCGAGTAGGCTGGCTCCGACCGATTGCCGGAATGCCGCAGGTGTTCAATTTCATCGAGAGAAGCGATTCGGCCGCGCGCGCCCGGCGCAGTGCAATTGAGAGCAGCGGCTGCACAACTGAATTCGAGAATCTTAGCGACAGGCCAGCCGCGGTTCAGACCAAAGACGAACGCACCGTGAAAGATGTCACCCGCGCCAGTCGTGTCGACGGCCTGCACGCGATAACCAGGGCACAGAATGAATTGCTCACGGTCCCATCCGAGGACACCGAGACGGCCGAGGGTTGCCGCGGTCAAGCGACACTTGAATTGCGTGGAAATTTTCGGAAGCGACTTGAGCAGACTGGCCTCGCCAGTCAGCCTTTCAGGAAAATCTTTCGACGCGATGGGAAAGTCGACATATTGAAGTAAATCTTGAACACCTGGATAAAGATTGTCGAAATCGCCGACGACGGGAACATGTTCTTCGCGAGCCCAGCGAGCGGCCTGGGCGGCTGCCGCGGTATCGTGCCCATCGATCAGCAACGCGCGCGCGCCGAATATGAAGTCACGCTTGAGATCGCTTGGGCGCAGAGCGATCGAGGAATCGCGCTTCCAAAGCACCGTGCGCTCACCGGAAGATTCGTCGACTAGGATATATGCGATCTGACTTGAACAGCTTTGCGCGACAATCCAATGCACGTCGACGCCGGCGCGTTCCATTTCGCGCCGCTGAAGCTTACCCGCGTCGTCATCTCCAATCTTGCCGACGTAGCGCGTGGCAAGGCCCCAGCGCTGACATGCGACGATGGCGCTCGCAACCTGGCCTCCGGGTGCGACTTCTGCCGACAGGATCTCGATCTTCGAATCCGAGGCAGGGAAGCGCGGAAGACGAAGGATCGTATCGGTGGCGTTGATGCCGATACCGACGACATCGACAGTCGAAGATTTGCGCGCGGGATTCATGCGAGAAACACTCTAGCCGAGCTTGTGAATTTTTCAAACGGGCGCGCGAAAATTGGAGAAATACGGTTTAGCAATTGCGCGACCTGCATGCCTGTGGTAGAAAAATTTGTCCCGATGTGCGGCTCGCGAAGGAGCGAGCTGTTAGCAGGTCGGCCCGCCGACACGCCGATGCCACTCCGCGACTCCGAGGCAATCATCCTGCAGCATTACGCGCTCGGTGAAGCAGACTGGCTCGTCAGCTTTTTGACGCGCACGATGGGCCGTGTGCGCGGCGTTGCAGCGGGGGCGCGGCGGCCGAAGAGCCGCTTCGGGTCGACGCTCGAAAGGCTCTCGCACGTGCGCATCTGGTTTTTCGAGCGCGAAAACCGCGAGCTGGTGCGCGTCAGCCAATGCGAAATGATCGAGTCGTTCATCGACGCGTTTCGCGAGTATGCGTCGAGCGTGGCGCTGGGGATTTTTAGCGAAGTGACGGAAGCGGTGCTGCCGGAGCACGAGGCCTCGGACGCAAATTTTCGATTGCTTTTGCTTGCAGCGCAGACGGTGAAGAGGACGGGAAAGCCAGAGCTGCCGCTAGCGTACTTCGCACTTTGGACCGTGAAGCTTGGGGGCTGGCTTCCGTCGCTTGAGCGCTGCGGCAGATGCGGGAGCGTTTTGGTTGAAGAGGCGCCCGCGTATTTTTCGCCGAGCGGCTCGGTGCTCGCGTGCGGCAAGTGCAGGACGCCTGGGATGCGAGTGATATCGGCACCGGCGTTATCACTGGCGCGAAAGATGCTTGCTGAAAGGCTCGATCGTGTCGTGGCCGGCACAGCGGCAAGTTCTTCGGCTCGATCCGCCAGGGAATTGACGGACGCGATGCTGGACGTGATCGAGCATCAGATCGACCGCAAACTTAAATCTCGAGAGTTACTGGAGCAGCCAGCGTGAA
Organism: Candidatus Acidiferrales bacterium; assembly: GCA_035622875.1. Lineage (GTDB taxonomy): Bacteria > Acidobacteriota > Terriglobia > Acidiferrales > UBA7541 > Palsa-295. The sequence continues at coordinate 26,243 of DASPUN010000070.1, read as the reverse complement.
GCGTCACGCCCTCAGATCGAAAGCGAAAGTTACACATGCGAAGCCGCAGGGGCTGACATTTCAGGATCTTCTACTAAAGCTTGAAGAATATTGGGCGCGCAAGGACTGTGTGCTCCAGCAACCCTACGACATCGAAGTCGGTGCGGGCACGATGCATCCCGAAACATTCTTGCGCGTGCTCGGTCCGGAGCCGTATCGAGTCGTCTACGTCCAACCGAGCCGGCGCCCCGCCGATGGCCGCTACGGTGAAAATCCAAATCGGCTCTACAAACACACGCAGCTTCAGGTGGTACTCAAGCCTTCACCTGCGAACATTCAGGACATATATCTCGATAGCCTCGCCGCCGTTGGAATCGATCTGAAGGAGCACGATATCCGCTTCGAGGAAGACAATTGGGAGTCGCCAACACTCGGCGCATGGGGAATCGGCTGGCAAGTGCTTCTCGATGGGCTCGAGATCACACAGTTCACATACTTTCAGCAGTGCGGCGGGGTCGATCTTGATCCGACTTCGGTTGAGCTGACGTATGGGCTCGATCGCATCGCAGCGTATCTGCAGGGCGTTGACAACGTGTTCGATGTGCGATGGTCGGATTCGATGACCTACGGCCAGGTGCGACTGGCGGAGGAGCAGCAATTTTCGGCCTACAGCTTTGATTGGGCTGACGTGAAGTCAATTAGAGCGGAGTTTGACCTACATGAGAAAGAAGCGGACCGGCTGTTCAGCGACTTCACCAGCGCAATGCGCAGTTCGGAACTCGGTCGACCGTGGACAACGCCCGAAAAGTTGCGCTTCCCAGTTCTCGCCGCGTATGACCTTTGCTTGAAATGTTCTCACTTGTTCAATGTACTTGACTCGCGCGGCGCGATCTCCGTAACAGAGCGTGCGGCGATGATCGGTCGCGTTCGCAAGCTCGCCACACAAGTGGCCCGTGCATGGTTAGAACAACGAGGATTGCTGAGAGATCAAGATCAAGCGGCTGCCGCGGCGAAGGTGGGCGCATGAGCGCGCGAGCCAAGTCGTCGCCGCGAATCGCCACGGCTGATTTGCTTTTCGAAATCGGCTGCGAGGAAATTCCCGCGGGGATGATTTTCAAAGCATCACAGGAACTTAAAGCGATACTTGCGAGGCAGTTGTCGGCGAGTAGCCTGGTCGACGAGCCGACAGTTGAAGAATCGATTGAAACATTTGGGGCGCCGAGAAGGCTCGTCGCGATTGCGCGAAATGTTCGAGTAAAACAGGAAGATGTGACTCGCGAAGTGATGGGACCGCCGAAGTCGGTTGCGTACGGCGGTACGGGCGAACCGACACGCGCGGCGCAAAGCTTTGCGGAGAAGCAGGGAATCCCCCTTTCGAAGTTGACAATCGTCAATACCACGAAAGGCGAGTATGTGGCCGCCAAGCTGACAATCGCGGGAAAGCAGGCACCGGAAATCCTGAGCGAAACACTACCCGAAGCAATCCGAGAGATTGCCTGGCCGCGGTCGATGGTGTGGAGCGGCGTTCACGGGCCGCGATTCATTCGGCCGATTCGTTGGATCGTCGCGACGCTGGGCGGGAAGGTTGTTCCTTTTTCTTATGCCGATGTGCGGGCCGGGGATCACACCGATGGGCACCGATTTCTGGGCAAGAGGAAGGTCGGCGTAACCGGGCCGAAGGATTACGAATCTCGGCTGAAGCAGAATTTCGTGTTGTGCAGGCCGGAAGCGCGGCGGAAAAAGATTGAGGCGGAACTCAAGTCTGTCGCGGGCCGCAAGGGCCTGCGGCCGCATGAAGATGCTTCGCTGCTGGATCTGGTCACCTACCTCAACGAATATCCGACCGCAATATTGGGCAACTTCGATCCTTCATTTCTCGCTCTGCCCGAAGAGATCCTGATTACAGTCATGCGCGGGCATCAGAAATATTTCGCGGTCGAGAACCGCGCGGGCGAACTTGCTCCGCATTTCCTGGCAGTCATCAACTTGCCGCGCGATCCCAAAGGGCTGGTGCGGGAAGGGCACGAGCGCGTGCTGAGGGCACGTTTCGCCGATGCGCAGTTCTTCTGGAAGAACGATCAGAAGATTCGCTTGGGCGAATATTTGCCGAAACTCGCGGCCGTCACGTACGAGCGGCGCCTTGGAAGTTACGGCGATAAAGTCGAGAGGATTCGCTGGCTCGCGCGCTGGCTTTCGGAGCAGTGGGTCGCTGGCGGAGTTGCGCAGGCGGATGTAGCAGGAGCCGATCGCGCAGCGGAACTCGCGAAGTGCGATCTCGTAACGGACATGGTCCGCGAATTCACCGAGCTGCAGGGAGTGGTTGGCGGCCTCTATTCAATCGCACAGGGAGAGCCCGAGGAAATCGCGTGGGCGGTCTACGATCAATACAAGCCGCTGGGTCTGGACGATCCGCTGCCCCGGAATCTGATCGGCTGCGCGGTTGCGCTCGCGGACAAGCTCGATTCGCTGGTTGCGTGCTTTGCGGTCGGCGCGGTCCCGACGGGTTCAAGTGATCCTTTCGCATTACGCCGCGCGGCGCTGGGGATCGTGAAGATCATCCTGGAGAAGAAGCTGCCGCTCTCGCTTTCGGCGGCGATTTCGGCGGCGGCGAAGTCGCTTAAGGAGCATGCACCGAAAATCGATGCAAACGAAGCGGTGCAGAAACAGGTGCTGGAATTTCTGCTTGAGCGCGCAAGATATATCTTGAGGGAGCGCCGTGGGTTCGCATACGACGAGATCAATGCAGCGTTCGCGGCGGGCGCAGACGATTTGGGGGACGCCGTCGAGCGCGTGGCCGCCGTGAAGGCGATCCGGAACACGAAGGATTTCGCTCCGTTGGCCGCGAGCTTCAAGCGGATTCGAAACATTTTGGAGAAGTCCGCCGGCAAGGGAGACAAGACGCAGGAGATCGTGAACGCCGGACTGCTAAAGGAAGCGGGCGAACTGCAGCTTCATACCATCGCCCAGCAAATCGGGCAGGAAGCGACGCGGCTGAAGAAAGAGAAGAAGTATCGGAAGGCGCTTGAGAAAATTTCCGAGCTGCGGCCTGCGGTCGATTTCTTCTTCGACAAAGTTCTAGTGATGGTTGAAGACGAGCAGGTGCGGCGCAATCGCATCGCGCTGCTCGGAACATTGCTCAAGGAATTCTCGACGATTGCCGATTTCTCTGAGTTGGGCGCAGAAGAAACCAAATAGTCCACCGTAAACAATTACTTCATATATCGGCGAGCCGACAAGAAATTCAAGACGTTGAGTAATTTGAAGTGAGAGCTGAGGGACAACGATGAAATACGTCTATTTTTTTGCTGCGGGAAAAGCGGACGGCACGGGCGAGCAGCGAGATTTGCTCGGCGGCAAGGGCGCCGGCTTGGCGGAGATGACGCGCATCGGACTCCCCGTTCCAGCAGGCTTCACGATTACGACAGAAGCGTGCGACTACTACTTCAAGCACGGGCGCAAATATCCGAAAGAGCTGCGCGCAGAAGTGGCGAACCACCTCGCGCGGCTCGAGAAGCTCACGAAGAAAAAGCTCGGGAATGCGACCGATCCGCTGCTCGTCAGCGTGCGGTCGGGCTCGGCGCGGTCGATGCCGGGAATGATGGAGACGATCCTCAACCTCGGCCTGAATCAGAAATCGGTCGAAGGGCTCGCCAAAGCAACAAAGAATGATCGCTTCGCATGGGATGCGTACCGCCGATTCGTACAGATGTATTCGACGGTGGTCATTGGACTATCGAAAGAGGATCTCGAAGCTCGGCTGCGCGCGATGAAGACGAAGCTCGGCGTGAAAGATGACACGCAGGTAAGCGGTGAGGGATGGAAGCAGCTCGTTGGTGAGTACAAGGCGCACTTCAAGCAAAAGACGGGAAAAGATTTTCCCGAAGATCCGGTCGAACAGCTTTGGGGCGCGATTGGCGCAGTGTTCGAGTCGTGGATGGGAGAGAAGGCGGTCACTTACCGGCGCGTCGAGAAAATCACGGGACTGCTCGGCACGGCTGTGAACGTCGTGCAGATGGTTTTCGGCAACACGGGCGATGAGTCCGGGACGGGTGTCTGCTTCACGCGCGATCCCTCGACGGGCGAGAGGACGTTCTTTGGCGACTTCCTCCTCAACGCGCAGGGCGAAGATGTGGTCGCTGGGATTCGAACGCCGATGCACTTGAGCGAATTGAGAACCAAGATGCCGAAGGTGTATCAGCAACTCGAGAAGGTTCGAGAAAAACTCGAGCGGCATTATCGCGACATGCAGGACATGGAGTTCACCGTCGAAGCGGGGAAGCTGTACATGCTTCAGACGCGAACCGGAAAGCGTTCGCCGGCTGCAGCGTTTCGAATCGCCGTCGACATGGTGAACGAGAAGCTGATCAAGACTGAAGAAGCACTTGAACGCATCAAGCCCGAAGATATTGAGCGGCTCTTCTATCCAGTGCTCGACCCCAAGCTTGAGCGCACCGAACTTCTACATCGCAAGCTCGCCGAGGGAATCAATGCAGTGCCGGGCGCAGCGGTGGGCAAAGTCGTTTTCACCGCGCATGAGGCGGAGGAGTGGGCGTCTCGCGGCGAGAAGGTGATTCTGGTGCGCCGCGAAACGAGTCCGGAAGACGTGGGGGGTATGTACGTCGCGCAAGGAATTCTCACCGCGACGGGCGGAAAGACGAGCCACGCGGCGGTTGTGGCGCGCGGGTGGGGGAAGTGTTGCATCGTGGGCGCCGAAAGCATCGACATCGAAGCGGAAGCCAAGAAAATGAGCGTAAACGGGCGCTCCGTGAAAGAGGGCGAGTGGATCACCCTGGATGGCGGTGACGGTTCTGTTTACACCGGCCAGATCGAGTTGGTGCGCCCGGAGCCTCCGCAAGCTTACGAAACGCTTTTGAAATGGGCGGATAAGACGCGAAAGCTCGGAGTTCGAACCAATGCCGACACTCCACGCGACGCACGCTTGGCGCGCGAGATGGGCGCGGAGGGCATCGGGTTGTGCCGCACCGAGCACATGTTCTTCAAGGACTTCGAGCAGCCCGAAAAGAGCATCGAGCGGCAGGACGCGATTCAAGAAATGATTCTCGCGGACACGTCCGAAGCGCGCCGCAAGGCGCTCGACAAGCTGCTGCCGTTCCAGCGGCGCGACTTCATAGGAATTTTCGAGGCGATGAACGGCTTACCGGTGACGATCCGCCTGATCGATCCGCCGCTGCATGAGTTCGTCCCGCACGATCACGCCAAGCAGGCCGAGCTCGCGAAAAAGATCGGGATTTCTGTGGAGGCGGTGGAGCGGCGCGTCGAGCAATTGAAGGAAGCGAACCCAATGTTGGGCCATCGCGGCTGCCGGCTTTCTATCACGTACCCGGAGATTCCGGAGATGCAGGTGCGAGCGATCATCGAAGCGGCGATCGATTGCCGGAAACGCGGAGTTAAAGTGTTACCTGAGATCATGCATCCGCTCACGCTCGACAAAAAAGAGCTGAAAATTTTGGAAACAATTACGCGGCGTGTGGCGGATGCGATCATCGCGGAAGCAAAAGTGAAACTTGAGTATTTGGTCGGGACGATGATCGAGCTGCCGCGTGCGGCGTTGATGGCGGCGGAGCTTGCTGAAGTAGCGGAGTTTTTCTCCTTCGGCACAAACGATCTGACCCAAACCACGATGGGGCTTTCGCGCGACGACGCAGGCCGGTTCCTTCCAGTCTACGTGGACCAGGACAAGGCGGGAATATTCAAGGAGGATCCGTTCCAAACACTCGACACATCCGGCGTCGGGATGCTGATCAAGTGGGCGATCGAGCGCGGGCGCGAGACGCGGCCAAAGCTGAAGATCGGCATCTGTGGCGAGCACGGAGGGGATGCCGAAAGCGTCAAGTTTTGCCATCAGGTGGGAATGAACTATGTGAGCGCTTCGCCGTTCCGCGTACCGATCTCGCGGCTGGCGGCCGCGCAGGCTGTGATCGAAGAGAAGAAACGGGGCAAGCGGAAAAAGTAGTTCGCTTGGGGGGCGGTGAAGATGAAAACGGGTTTGGGGGCGAGGCGTGTCTGCGCCTTATCGGTGTTGGTTGCGGCAATCGCGGGAGCCACGGTGCTTGCGGCGCCGTCGCGTGGGCAGGGCGCGAGCGACCTAACACTTGCCACTTTTTCCGCCGATCGAATGTTGGCCGACATCCGTGTGCTTTCGTCGGATGAGTTTCAAGGGCGCGGCCCGGGTACCAAGGGCGAGGAATTGACGATCGCCTACGTCGAGAAACAGTTTCGCGATGCGGGACTTGAACCGGGCAATCCAAACGGCACCTACTTCCAGGCGGTTCCATTCGAGGGCATACGCCCTGATCCGAACATGGAGTTGACATTCACGGGTCACGGGACGACGGTTCACACAACGTTTCAGAAAGATTTCGTCGCGCAGAGCAGAATTCCGGTGGCGGCGCAGAAGCTCGACGCCGAAATGATTTTCGTCGGCTACGGCGTGCAGGCGCCCGAATACAAATGGGACGATTTCAAAGGCGTCGATGTGAAGGGCAAAGTGATCGTCGTGCTGATCAACGATCCGCCAGTGAAGAAGGGCGACGAACTCGATCCGGACGTTTTCGGCGGCAAAGCGATGACGTATTACGGCCGCTGGACCTACAAGTACGAAGAGGCCGAAAGACTGGGCGCGGCGGGATGCATCATCGTCCACGAAACGGGGCCGGCAGGATATCCGTGGGAAGTGGTGCGGAACAGCTTTGGCGCGGAGCGGTTCGAATTGGGCTCGGTCGATGCGAATGCGCACGCGGGGATGGTGCAGTCGTGGATTTCGTTGGAAACGGCGCAGTCGCTCTTCAAGGCGGCCGGCTACAATTTCCAAACGCTCAAAGAGCAGGCGGTGAGCCGCGATTTCCGGCCGATACCGCTCGGGATGCGGGCGCAAATCGAAATTCACAATTCGTTGAGGTCGATCGAGTCCCACAATGTGATCGCCAAGCTGACAGGAAGCGATCCGGTTCTGAAGAACGAGTACGTGATCTACAGCGCCCACTGGGATCACTTCGGGATCGGACCGGAAGTGAACGGGCAGAATATCTATCACGGCGCGCTCGACAATGGGTCAGGCTCGGCAGCGCTGATAGAGTTGGGCCGCGCGTTCGCGAGTTTGAAAGTGCGGCCGAAGCGCAGCATCTTGTTCTTGTCCGTGACTGGCGAAGAGCAAGGTCTGTTGGGATCAGAGTACTACACCGAGCATCCCCTGTATTCATTGGCGCGAACGGCCGCGAACATCAACATGGACGGAATGAACGTGCTCGGGAAGACGCGCGACATCACCGAGATCGGAATGGGGAAGTCGACGCTCGACGAAGTTGTCGCTGCCGCTGCGAAGGAACAAGGCCGCGTGGTTCGCCCCGACCCAGAGCCGGAGAAGGGGTTTTATTACAGATCGGATCACTTCAGTTTCGCCAAGGTCGGGGTTCCGGCGTTTGATCCAGATAGCGGCGTCGATTACGTGGGCAAGCCCGCAGGGTGGGGCATGAAGATGCGTGACGAGTACACCGCCAACGACTATCACAAGCCAAGCGACGTGATTAAGCCGTACTGGGATTTGAGCGGCACTGTGCAGGATTGTCAGCTCTTCTTTGCGGTTGGCTATCGCGTCGCGAATGCTGCGAAAATGCCCGAATGGAAACCGGGCGCGGAATTCAAAGCAATCCGCGAGAAGTCGCTCGCGGGCAATTGACGCCTCCACCGATTGATTCGACCCGCCGTGCCTGAGAAAAGCTCGAGCCACCAAGGACGGACCGCCGCTGGGATCGGCCGCGCTCCGCTTCTGCTAGGAGTCAGAAAAGAACTCGCGCGTATCGCCGATCCGCGTAAGGCGCCGATGATGCAGGCCTACATGAAGTCGGCGATGCCGTATCACGGCGTGAATGCGCCGCTGATGCGCAGTACCTGCCGGCGATTATTCGCGGACCTGGAATTTTCGACCGAAAAAGTTTGGCACACATACGTGCTCGAAATTTGGCGCGGAGCGACGCACCGCGAGGAACGCTACGCGGCAATCGAATTGACCGGGCACAAGCGGGCGATGCCATTTCAAACGCCGGCGGCGATGCCGCTTTACGAGGAAATCATCGTGACGGGCGCGTGGTGGGACTATGTCGACGCCGTCGCGTCACAGAGGGTCGGGCCGATTCTGCGCATTCATCGGAACCCCATGCGGAAAATGATGCTGGCGTGGAGCAAATCGCCGAACATGTGGAAGCGGCGCACGTCGATCATTTGCCAGCTCGGGTTCGAGAAGGAAACCGATCTCGATCTGCTCTACGAATGCATCGAGCCGTCGCTCGCTTCCGACGAATTTTTCTTGCGCAAGGCGATCGGATGGGCGCTGCGGCAGTATGCGTGGACCGATCCGGCGGAAGTGAAGCGATACGTGCGGCGAAATGAGCCGAGGCTGAGCGGGTTGAGCAAGCGCGAGGCGCTCAAGAATCTTAAGTAAAACGCGAGTGCCGATGAAATTGAAGCTTATGGAAACGAAAGCTCTGTTACTGATCTTCGTTTTGACTGGGCCGCTAGCCGCACAGAATTCCAAACCGCAACCGTCAATTAGCGAAGCTGAAGAAGTTCACGCGGGAGAGATCTTTGCGATGAAGTATGAGCAGACCAGAGGCATTGAACCGACGCCTCAAACCCGGCGCATCGACGAACACCTCCAGAAAGTCGGCGACAGAGTTGCGATCAATGCTCAACGCCATCTTCGTTATCGCTTTCACTTTGACCCGGATCCGAACTTTAAGAGTGCTGTCGCACTTCCCGGAGGGCAGATTTTCGTTGGCGCGGGCATCCTCGCCTATATGGGCACGGAGGATCAGCTCGCGTCTGTACTAGGCCATGAGATCGAGCATGCTGCTCTAGATCACTGTCGGGATCGGCTGGTCGAGGCGATGTCGGAGCAGCATGTTTCGGCGAGCGATGTAAACAAAATCAAAGTCGAGGTATTTTTCGAAAGCTACGGGCACGACAAGGAACTTGCGGCGGACCGAGAAGGCGTCAGACTGGCGATGAGGGCGGGCTATTCAAAGCAAGCGTTTATCCGGCTGCTGCAAACCTTCATGCTTTTGGGCAAGCAGGAGCCAAACGGTTCGATTGAAGCGCGAGCGAGACTCGAAGAGAGAATCGCCCAGATCAAATCGATTCCGGAAACTAAGCCAGTCCCTGCTGAGACGCCGTTCGCCTTGCCCTAACTAGTGGGAAACATCGGCGAAGGAAACCTTAACAGGCTCCTTGTCTTCGGCTGCAACCTGGAACATGGTGCGCGGATGAAGGTTCATCATGCCTGCCAGAACCGCGTCGGGCATCTCCTGAATGCGAATGTTAAACGTGTTCACGGAGTCGTTGTAGAACTCGCGGCGATCGGCGATTTCGCTTTCGAGTTCGGTGACGCGCGCCTGCAGGTGCGCGAAGTTGGCGTTGGCCTTTAGGTCGGGATAATTCTCTGCCACGGCGATCAGGCGACCGAGCGCAGCCGTCATCTCGGCGCTGGCTTGGACCTTTTGATCGGGCGTCGCGGCTTGAGCATAGGCGGCTCGCGCTGCGGTGACGCGCTGAAGCGTCTCGCTTTCGTACTTCATGTAGCCTTTACAGACTTCGATCAAATTCGGCAGCTCGTCGTGCCGCTGCTTGAGGAGCACGTCGATGTTGGCCCAGGCTTTGTCGACATTGTACTTGACCGAGACTAGGCCGTTGTAGAGCGTCACGAGGTACGCGATCGCTCCGCCCACGATAAACAGCACAAGAAGAACTGGAATCCAGCTCATAGCGTCTCCTTCATAGTCGCGTTAGGTCCATCCCAAAGTGAGTGCCAAGAAATAGAGGCAGACCAGAGTGAGAATCGGCCCGCCCCAAATGCACAGCGTCGATTTCCACGCCATCGACTGCACGATTTCCCGCTGGCTGCGGGAAGAGATCATAAATGGATCGTGATTCGCGCCCTTGCAGAGGAACACAGGCGGACGCAGGTCGAAACCGTTTACGTTTGACGACTGCGGAGCAGCGGCATCCGCGGGCCGGGGGTCAGGCTCGGCAATTGCGACCTGGCTGGGCGCGCTTGGCGATGTGACGGCCTGCGCCGGCGCGGGAACTACCGCCAGCTTCGAGCCGAAATGGTCGTCCATTGAAATTGAAGACCAGCTCGATTTCGCCTGTGGCGCTTCGGCCGCCGGAGTCGACATGCGGTTTGCGACCGCGATAGCCGCAATCTGAGCAGAGGTCCCCCGAGAAGTTGAGGCTTCTATTTTGAGCCCAGGCAGTAGACCAAGCGAGCGAAACGCATCGATTCCGGTTGGCCCGAAAAAGCTCACGCGGGATGCGAGGGACGTGCGATTAGACGGCACATGAAGCCCCGCAGTCCATTCTGGGTTGCCGGATGTTTGACTCAATGTTCCAAGGACGAAGAGCGGATAGTCGGGCTTAATGCAATATTCTTCCAGGCGCGTTCGCTCCGAAAGTATGAGGCCGTTCCGAACCAGAAAGCCGTTCACGTCAGCGGGCATCAGTTCATTGGTTCGGAAAAACGAGCTGCCGATTTCGTCCTTGAAGTTGCAGTGGACATCGAGTTCAGCGCCCTGCGGGTCGACGAGCAAACGGCCGGTCGAGTCGTCTACGAAGAAGGGCACGTAGAGGCTCTCGTCCGCAACTTTTTTCCACGATTGGTTTCTGCCGTTCTGCCGAAGTTGCCAAGCTATCGCGCGATAGTAGTAGCAAGGTTCTCCGGTAATACCAGCGGGAATCGTCTGAGGGCCGCGCGCCATACCACTGACTTCGACTAGGCCCATTGCGGCGCTGCGGATCTTGGAGGAAGGCGTGTTCATGATGATGCGTTTCTCGCGAAGCATCATGAAGCCGCGGATAAAGAGTACGACTCCCGCCACGGCGCCGACCGCGGCCCAGAACTCGAGCTTTCCCGTGTCGGTGGAGACCGTCAGGGTGCCCGCTGATGCAAGTAAGCCGAGGAACATGCCGGGTAGCGACTCCGATTCGAGAGGTTATGAATAGTCTAGGCGAGGATTGGGCGGCCCAGTGATTGGGTAGGGGGCGGCGTGGTCAATCGCTTAATAGCGACGAGGCTGCGCGGAATCAGGTGGGAATCCTGAGGAAGAAGTACACCGCGAGAAAGCCGAATATGGCGTCCGGAGCCCATCCCGCGACGACCGGCGGAAGTTGACCGACCGAACCCATGGCCTCAAACAGCGCTGCTGCCGCCCAGTAAGTAATCCCGATGCCGACCGCCAGCGCCAGTCCACCTATGGCGCCGCGCGTGCCGACCAGAAATGCGAACGGCGCGCTCAGGAAAACGATCACCGCCGCGATCAGGGGGAATGCGAATTTCTTGTGCCACTGGACGGAGAGGCGGGCGGTATCGAATCCCGCCTGACGAAGACTGGTGATGTACGCGTCAAGCTGCCGCCAGTTCATTTGGTAATACTGACGAACCTCACGCCGGAAATAGCCCGGAGGTTCCGTCAATTCGGGAAGTGACGTGGCCGTGAAAGGTTGGTAGCGCGTCACCTGGCCATCCTCGCCGAAATCTCGCACCCAGCCACCGGTGAGAATCCAAGCGCTGACTGTGGGGTCCCACGCGGCGCGGGTCGCAAATACACGTCGGCGCATCTGGAACGTGGCGGGATCCAGCTCGAAGACGTTCAATCCTCCGAACAGCTGGCGATCGAAATCGAAAAGCTCGTAGTTATAAATCTTCGCGTTTTCGCCGAAGATCCACTGGTGCGCGGGTTCGATGTAGGTCTGTGCCGGCCGGCCCTTGATCTCGTTGCGCAGAGCGTCCTGCCGCTGATTGGCGTAGGGGAGGAAGGTGTCGTCGAGCACGAACATGCCTGCGGCAACCAGACACCCGGCCAACAGCAGAGGAAGCACAACGCGATAGAGGCTGATGCCGCTGGCCTTGAGCGCAGTCACTTCGTTGTTCTTGGCAAGCACAGCGATAGTCACAAGCGTGGCGACGAGCGTCGCAAGCGGCGTGAGCTGATAGATCATCAGCGGAATGAGGTAGCGAAAGTAGCTCAGCACGGTCAGAACGGGAATGTGATTGCGCGCGATGTCGCCGAGGAGATCGAATAGCGTGAAGGCGTCGAAGATCAAGACGAACGCCGCGAGCAAGACCAACAGAAAATAGAAAAACTGCTTCAGCAGATAGACGTCAAGGAGCATCGGGAACGCCATCGTGCGGCCGATGCGCATGCCATGGCGTATTCCAGGCGCAGCGGCCGGTGGACGCGTGCCATTGCGAACGGGTGCGGCAGCGGCGCCAGTTGCGGCGGCGCGGCGGCGCGACCACCACACTTCGAGCCACTCCAATATGCGGCTGGGCTTGCGGATGCTTTCGACACGGCGCAGAAAGAAAAGCCCGACGATTGCACCCACGATATTGGCTGCCCAGACTCCTACCCATGGCGGGATGCGGCCCTGCGCGGCAAAGTGGTCGCCGGAGACGAACAGAAAGTAGTAACCGCCGATCAGCACTAGAGTGAGGATCAACCCAGCGGCACGGCCGCCTCGTCGGGGCCGGACGCCGATCGGCACACCGAGGAGCGCGAAGACAATGCAAGCCGCGGGAAATGCGATTCGCCGCTGAAATTCGACGCGAGCCTCGCGCCATCCGGGGCCGCGTTTGGCGAGAAGCGCCTTCAACGGCTGCTCGCCGACCGTGAGCGCCGTCGCCTGTTGAGACGCTGCCGCGGTCGAAACCTCAATCGGGATATCCGACTCGCCGAACGTGGTGACGTTGTATTGATCCGGGGAATGAGGGTCGTATTCGTGCGTGCTGCCGCTGCCGAGGTGGAGCTCGATCTGCCCCTTGGATGGATCGAGGATGATGAGTGCGTCTTCTGCCGTGGTGATTGCGGATTGCTGCGACTGCCCGCCCGATCGCGGCGATATTACGCTCGACGAACCCCCCGTGGATGCCAGGAAAACTCCACGCCATCGCGTGGCTGCGGCCTCCACGTCTTGTACGTATAATACGAGATGCGGAAATCGCTCGTCGAAGACGCGCGGCTGCACCGAGAAGGGCGCTTGCGACGAGAGCAGCTTGGTTTCCAGCCGGCGCACCGTTCGTAGCGACGCGGGGCTGAGCCAAAACGTCGTTAACAACGTTCCGACGGCGGCAGCCAGTGCCACGATCCCGATCGGGAGCAGCAGGCGACGCAGGCTGATGCCGGATGCGTGCAGCGCAACGATTTCGCTGTCCGCAGAAAGCCGGCCGAGCCCGATGAGCACGCCGACCAGCACAGCCATGGGAAGCGTAAATCCTAGGACCGGCGGAAGCGTGCAGAGGAACAGCAGGGTCACTGTCCACGTTCCGCCCGAATGTCGGACGATCAGCTCCATCAACCGAACCAGCTGAGGCACGAAGAAGACGAAGGTGAAGACCGCGAGGCCCAGCGCGGAGTGCGATATCACTTCCCGGGCAATGTATCGGTCGAGCAGGCGCATATCAGCGCGGCGCACATTCTAGCATCCGGGGACGCCGATTGAGCCGAGTAAACCTAGCCATTTTGTGGCACATGCACCAGCCACAATACCGCGATCCGGCGACGGGGCGATACTTGCTTCCCTGGACTCGGCTGCACGCGCTTAAAGACTACTGGGGCATGGTCAAGATTCTCGAGGAATTTCCTCGCGTGCACGCCACGTTTAACGTCGTGCCGCTCGTTGCCGCGCAAATTCAGGAGTATGCGAGTGGACAGTTCCAGGAACCGTGGTTCGATGTGGCCTTCACGCCTGCCGAAAAGCTTGGACCCGATGCAAAGCGCCAGGCGATTGAGCGCGCATTCCAGGTGAACGAAAATTTCCTTATGCGCTGGCCCCGATTCGGCGAACTTGCCGCGCAGATGCGGTCGGGTGGCGCGGAAGCGTGCGTCCTGAGCTGGAGCACGCGCGATTGGCGCGACCTGCAAGTGCTGTCGCAACTGGCGTGGATGGACGAGGAGTATCTGGCAAAAGATCCGGTCGTGAAGCGCCTCTCCGATCGGGGACAGGATTTCACCGAAGACGATAAAGCGGCGCTACTCGACAAACAACGGGAGTTGTTGGCCGCCGTGCTGCCGGAATATCGTCTTGCTGCCGCGCGAGGTCAGATCGAAATCTCGACAACGCCGTATTACCACCCGATTCTTCCATTACTGTGCGATACCGAGATTGCACGGGTCGCGAACGCACACTCTCCCGTGCCACAGCCGCCGTTTCGATACCCGGAAGACGCGCGCGAGCAATTGGTTCGGGCGCGCAAATATCACGAGTGGCTCTTCGGAAAGCCGCCGGCCGGCCTTTGGCCGTCGGAGGGCTCAGTGTCAAACGAGGCGCTCGAGATCGCGGCAGAACTGGGTTTCCGGTGGTTTGCCACCGATGAAGGAGTGCTCGGGCGCACGCGAAACATCGGGTTCTGGCGCGACGCCGCAGGTTACCCGGAAAACGGCCCTGAGCTGTACACGCCCTGGCGCGTGACCACAGCAAACAAAGAGATGTACGGGTTTTTCCGCGATCACTACATTTCGGATCTGGTCGGTTTCGTATACAGCCGGATGAGCGCGGAATCGGCAGCGGAGGATCTGCATAAGCGAATCCGCGCCATTGGAGATTGCGAGCCGTCGGGGCGAACGGCTATGGTGAGCCTCATTCTGGACGGAGAGAACGCGTGGGAATACTACCCGGGGAACGGCAGGGATTTTCTGCGGTACTTCTACGATCTAGTCCAACGAGACCCTGAGATTTGTGCCCTCACGATGAGCGAGGCCGTGGAGTCCGCTGCTGATCCGCCAGTTCTCGATGGAATATTCCCGGCGTCATGGATCAACGCGAACTTTGACGTTTGGATCGGCCACGCTGAGGATGTCCGCGCTTGGGATCTGCTCCGCGACGCGCGAGAGGCGTTCGAACGCGCGAAAATGCGAGGCACGCTGACCAATTCTTCGCGACCAGGCGACTGGACAGTCCAAGGTCAACGCGCGTATGACGCGGTGCTTGCGGCCGAAGGAAGTGACTGGTGCTGGTGGTACGGCCCGGAGCACGCCTCGGCGAACGACGCCGAATTCGACGCGCTCTACCGGAAACATCTGACCGACATTTACGATGCGCTGGGAGAACCGCCGCCGCTCGCTCTCTCCCAACCCATAAGGCGAGCGCCGGAGCGCGGCCGTCGGGAGCCTCCATCGGCCTACCTTGATGTCGAAATCGACGGGTGCGAGAGCAGCTATTTCGAGTGGCTGGGCGCGGGGCTTTACGCCACCGACCGCAGCGGAGGCGCGATGCACGGACGCCGTTGCGTACTTGGCGAGTTTTACTACGGGTTCGGCCCGGACCGCTTTTGGCTGCGCGTGGACCCGATTCCGGAAGCCATCGCCGAAATTCCGGAGTTTCAGCTGCGGGTGATCATGTGGGACTCTCGAGAAACTCGCGTCACACTGCATGTCAAAGACGGGAAGATAGGAAAGCGCGTTGTAGAACATGGCGGACTTTGCCCACTGGAACCCGAAGCGCTTGTGACGGCGGCTTACGGAAAAATATTGGAATTGGGCATCTCTCGAGAGCTGTTCGACCTGCGCGGCAGGCGAGGATTGCTGCTGAGCGTAGCGCTCTGGCAAGCCGGACTGCCGGTGGACGTCCTGCCTCTGGAGGGGATGCTGGAAGTTTCTCTCGGCGAAGAATATTTCGCTTGGCCCGCCGAATAAGTCTCGTTCGATCTTCCAAGTTACATCTCCGAATGCGTCGTTCTACGCACTCGCACACCGCACTAATACGGATGGACAAGCGCGGCAGACGAAGCCATATTCAGCGGGCATCGTTCGGAGAAGCCTGAGCTTTACAACTAATCGCATTTGGCTCGGCGGTATTTGAGCCGCCCAACCTGGAAGCGGGAACTGATTCTCGCGTCTGGAGGAGGGCCTAATGAGCAGAAAGCAGTTTGCAGTGTGCCTTCTGGCGCTCGCCGGAAGCGCAAGTTTCTTGGCCGCCAAATACGGATATCGTCGTGTGAGTCCCCGTTCGCAAGCCGCCGACGCCGCTCAATCTCCAAAGCCAACTCAGGAAGGTGCGATTCACGGTTCAGCTGTGCCGCTTGCTTTCGCTCGCCAAGCTCCAGCGATCGTTGCAGATGCAGCCTCGGCCCTACAGGCAAAGAAACAAGCTGGGAATCTATCGCTGCCGATTGCATTCGAACCAAACGTTCGTCAGACGGCTTCACGAATAAGGTTTGTCGGGCGGGGAAAGGGAGCGACGGTATTTCTTACTGACGATGAAATATTGTTGCGTCCGGGTCACAACGACACGCTCGGGATTCGCTTCGTGGAAGCGCGGAGCTCAAGAGCCAAGGCTCGGAGGGGACGCGCTGGCGGCGGAATCGCTTGGCGCGGAGAGCAGCCGCTCCGCGGACAGAGCAACTACTTGATCGGCAACGATTCCCGCAAATGGAGCACCGGCGTGCCGCATTTTGCACGCGTGAGCTCGTCCGAACTAATCCCGGGAGTGAGCGGGGCCGTGTATGGCGGCGAGGAAGGCTTGGAATACGACTTGAGGCTGGCGCCCGGCGCGGACGCTTCGAATCTGCGTCTCACGCTGGAGGGCGCGACAAACGTTCGTTTGAGTCCGGAGGGCGATCTCCTTGTGACCGTTGGAACCGAAGTCGTGAAAATGAAGAAGCCTCGTGCCTACCAGAAGGGGCCGGCCGCTAAGCACCGCTCTCATCGGACGCACCACGGGACGCTCACGCCTCCGCGTAGGCGGCGAAAAAAATCGACGGATAACCGCGGGAAGCACGTGCGCCGCCGGCCCGTAGATGCAGCGTATGTTCTCGAGGTCGATGGATCGATCGGATTCCGCGTTGGGCCGCACGATGCCCGAGAAGCGCTGGTGATCGACCCGATTCTCTCGGTCGCTTACGCGAGCTTCCTCGGGGGCTCGGGAACGGACATAGCTTCGAGTGTGGCCCTTGATTCTTCAGGGAAGATCTACGTCAGCGGCACGACAACTTCGAGCACTTCGTTTCCTGAAGGGCTGGGTAATCGATCCGGAACTGATGATGGTCCGAGCCAGTTCTTCGTCGCAAAGATCGACCCGACTGCAACTGGTCCCAATTCCCTCATATACCTTACCTTCCTCGGCGGCAGCGGAAAGCAGTCCGGCGGACTGATCGCCGTCGATGGTTCGGGAAATGTTGCAATCACCGGCACCACGACTTCGTCAGATTTTCCGGTGACAGACACAAGCCAGCCCACAATCGGGCTGACCAGTGGTTACGGCAACGACGTGATCGTGAGTGAACTTGACCCTACGGGTTCCAAGCTTCTGTTTTCGACGCTGTTCGGTGGAAGCGGGGCGGAATCGCTCGACAGCGCGGGCGGTATCGCGCTTGATTCTTCAGGCGAGGTTTACATCGCGGCTGACGTAAGCACGACTCCTGCCAACACGAACACGCCGGATCTGCCGGTCACCAACAACGCGTTCCAGACCGTGTGGGACGGCGAGCCGAGTGATGGCTTCTTCGCGATCTTCACGCCCCCTCCGCAGGCCGGAGGTACGGCCACGCTGAAGTACTGCTCATACCTCGGCACCAATGCCATCGGATTACCCGGCGTCGGAGGCGTCGCCGTGGATTCGTCCGGCAACGCATACATCGCCGGCTTTGCCGCAAACAGCGTGAGCGGATTTCCGGTCAAGAACGCGCTGCAGACCTCCTACGGCGGCGGGACGGCCGACGGATTCTTGATGAAAATTTCGCCTTTGGGGCAAGGCTCACAGGACGTGGTTTATGCCACGGAACTGGGCGGTTCGGAGGAAGACGAAGCGCTCGCCGTCGCGGTGGATTCAGCGAACCCGCCGAATGCGTACGTGACCGGGGTGACTGAGTCTTCGGACTTTCCGATGAAGAGCGCGGTGGCCGGCTTCCAAACGGCGCTTCACGTCAACGCGACATCGAATGCCTTCTTGGCGGTGGTCTCCGAAAATCCGAGCACCGGCCAGACCTCACTCGCGTATGCAACGTACCTCGGAGGGTCATCCGCAGACTCCGGGCAGGGGATCGCGGTCGGCTCGGCAAACGCGGTCTACGTCACAGGAAACACGACGTCGTTTGATTTTCCGTGGAAGGATAATCTCCAGCCATTTAATAGCGCTGGGGAGGCATTCGTAGCCAAGCTCGATGCGACTTCGCCCGGGGCCGCTTCGCTTATCTTTGCTACGCCGCTCGCGGGAACGTCGCCCCCCGGCGGCACAGCCAGCGCCAGCGGAAACGCTATCGTCACAGACGGAGCAGGGCATTCCTATGTCGCGGGTATCACGACTTCGGGCGATTTCCCGACGGCGCTTTCTACGAACTCGGGAATCAACGGTTTTCAACAAGACTGCACGAGTTGTACAACGGTCGGTCCTGCGAGCGATGCTTTTGTCGCAGAAATTGCGGAAAGTTCGGGCCAGTCCCCGAGCGTGTTATTTACTCTGCCTCACCTCAACTTTTCTAGCGGAGGGAGCGGGCCGCAATTTGTCGGCGTCCTGAACTCAGGTGAGTCCGGGCTGACGATTTCGAATATCTCGGTAACCGGTCCCGACGCAGCGGATTTTCCGATCACCGGGCAAGCCGCTTGCGTGGGGTCTACGATCACGCCGGGAATAAAAGCTCAGTGTTCGTTCGAAATCGGCTTCTCACCCACGATGGTGGGACCGGAGGCCGCAGCAGTCGCGGTTACTGACAACGCTCCCGGAAGCCCGCAAGTGCTTGAGCTCACCGGTACAGGAGGTGCCGGGCCGCTCGCCGCAGTCTCACCCCCGAGCGTGAGTTTTGGAAGCCAGCCTGAAAACACTGCCAGTCCTAGCCCGGCTGTTGCGTACCTCCAAAACATCGGTAGTCAGGCGATGACTTTAACGAGTGTCGGCTTAGGCGGCACGGACGTCTCGCAATTCACAATCGATCCCGGCGGTGCGAATGGATTTGCAGGGTGCCAGCGGCAAGGCTTGATCCCACCGGGTGGAACCTGCGTTGTGCAGGTCAGCTTCACGCCGACGAGTCAGGGCTCGTTTCACGCCGAACTGAATTTCGTCGACAACTCCGGCAATTCGACGAGTGCGGAACAGGTGGTGCCAATCAGCGGCGCGGGAGTCGCGACGGCGCCGATCGCGAATGTAGCTCCTACGTCGCTTGCGTACGGCAGCTTAACCGTGGGAGGCGTGAGCGCAGCGCAGACCGTCACGCTGACGAACAACGGGAGCGCCGCTCTGAACGTTTCGGCCATCGGGCTTACAGGAGCGAATGCCTCGGAGTTTGCGATCCAGGCGTCCGGCACGACGTGCCCGCTCGCGAGCGGTTCAATCGCGATTAAGGCGAGCTGCATCGTAGCCGTTCAATTCACGCCACAAGACGTCGGCTCAATGAACGCAAGCTTGAGTTTTACCGACAATGCAACCGGAAGCCCTCAGCAGGTAGCTTTGAGCGCTACGGCAACCGCAGCGGTTTCGGTAGCGGTTTCGCCGCCCAACTTGATGTTTGGCGCTCAGAGCGAGGGCACGTCGAGCGCCGCACAGATCGTCAACGTTTCAAACATGAGTAGCTCTTCCGCCGGAGTCGGGCCCGTGAGCCTTTCGGGCACGAACGCGTCGGATTTCACGGCAGAAAACCCCTGCGCTCCCAGCCTTGCAGCCGGCAAGAGCTGCCAAATTGCGGTGACGTTTAAACCCGCGGCCGGCCCGACCCCCGGTTCGCGCTCTGCAACCTTGAACGTCGGCGGGGGCAGTCCGTCAACTGTTGGGTTATCCGGTGTCGCGACACAGGCCTCGATTTCGGTGCCGCCCAGTGCGAATTTTTCGAATCAACTTGCCGGAACCGCGGGAACTCCCGTTCCCGTGGTCGTCAAGAACAACAGCAGCGGGGCATTCGCGGGCGCGCTGTCTGTGTCGTCGGTGTCGCTAAGCGAGAGTGGCGCAAGCACGACCGATTTTTCGATCACAGCCGATTCCTGCACCGGGCCAGCCACTGCGCCGGGAGGAACGTGCGCGATCCAGGTGGCGTTTCAACCGGCGTCGCTCTGTCCGACGCTCTCGGGGACTCGCAACGCCACGCTGACGATCAATGACAACGCCCCGGGTAGCCCGCACACCGTCACGCTTGCTGGGAGCGCGGTGGATTTCTGCGTCACAATTCAGCCCGGGCAGGGTCCGGCCCAGCCGATTAGAGCCGGGCAATCGGAAACTTTCAATTTGGAGGTCCAGTCGTCGGACCCAACGGCGGGCTCGGGCCAGTTGACCTGCGCGGTGCAGTCTGGCACGCCGGGCGGCTGCACGGTCTCGACGACACCCGCGACGAATCCCCCTGTCGTTCAGGTTATGCAGACGAACCCTGGGCTGTTTCAAATGGTCGTGAATTCGAACGCATCAGCAAGCGTTTTGAATGACCTGAGCCGGCTGCGGGGCGCGCCACGCTGGCAAGTCGTCGACCTTGCGACTTGTCTCGCAGTGATTCTGATGACGGTAATCGCTATCCGGAGATGGGAACAGGACCGAAATTACGGAAGACGGACGGCGACGTCGATTGCATCAGTTGCGGCTAGCGTCGTCCTGTTTGCCGTAGCCGTCTGCTTTGCGGCTTGCGGAGGCAACAGCGCCACGCCTGACCCGTTGCCGGCTCCGCCGCAGTCAGCAACATACCAAGTGACAGCTACCGCGACAATTACCGCCGGGCAGTCCAGCGTGACGCGGACATTCAGCGAGAGCGTCACGATCCAGACGCCGTAGTCGCTATGGTCCTTCGTCTCGCGAATGTAGGACCGCAGTTGGCGGTTGGTCCTAGAAGACCTTGATTGCAAGGTCACGGGGATGCGAGCCCGTCGGAATGAGAGTGATGAGGCTCGACGTATTCGCTCGAATGATCGCAACTTCATCGCCCACTGTGTCGACCGCAACCAACATATCTCCGCCCGGAGTCAACTGGCAGGCATGCGGCGCTTGACCGGCAGCGATTGTGGGAGCGACTCGGCGCTGGTTGATAGTGACTGGCAGGATGCGTCCGGCGGCTGAATCGGCGACGTAAAGTGTTTGCGCATCCGGTGTCAGGGCCGCCGTAGTCGGCGACATTCCGAGCAGAAGAAAATCACCGACTTCGTTGGTCTGTGTGTTCACAATCAAAAGTCCGTGGGTACTGGCCGACGGGATATAGAGTTCTCCGCCGTCGGGCTTCAGCACGGCGCCATCGGGTTTGCCGCCGAGCGCAATGTCGGCGAGGAGAACGGCACGCTTCAGATCGACTGCCGAGATTTCATCCCGCGAGCCCGAGGTAATGAATGCTTTGGAGCTGTCCGGCAGAATGGCGATTTGCTCGGGATCCGGCGCGACGCCGACCACACCTTTCGAAGAGAGAGAATTCGCATCGAGGATGGATACGGTCGCGTCATCTCGATTCGACACGACCACAAGTTTGCCATCTGGCGAAACGCGCGCGAGCCAAGGGCGGCGCCCCGTATGGGCGCGCGCAACAACTTGACGCGTGGTGCAATCGATTGCAACAACGGAATTCGAGCCCGAGGCAGCTACGTAGGCGCGCGCTCCGTCGGGCGAAAAGTCGAGCGCATAGGGCGCATCGCCCACGGGAATCCGCGCCACGATCTGATTCCGCGTAACGTCGAGCACCCAGGCGTATCCGCCACTCGAACTCAGGCCCCAGATTTCCTTGCGTGTGGGGTGAGCGCGGATTCCACTGGGCCCGGATCCGACGGGAATGGTTGCCGCCGGGGCGAGTTTGACGAGGTCGATAGCGCTGACGGTGCCGTCCGCCGTGTTGCCAACGTAGGCGAAGAGATGCAGTCCGGGACGGAGGAATGACGGCCGAATTTCCAGTGCCGCCTCGCGGATGGCCAGCACCGACAGAACGACAATCAGCGCGACCAGACGATAGTTGAGGCGAATTTTCAATTTAGTGTGCGGCCGACCACAGCTGCGATGGCGCGGGCCTCGCGAATCAGCTGATCAAACTCGTCGGGCAGAATCGATTGAGGGCCGTCGGAAAGTGCGTGGGCGGGATCGTTGTGGACTTCCACGAGAAGGCCGTCCGCGCCCACGGCTACGGCGGCGCGGGAAAGCGGCAGCACTTTGTTGCGGCGCCCTGTGCCGTGCGAGGGATCGACGACGATCGGCAGATGGCTCAGGCGTTGCACCGCCGGGATGACGCTCAGGTCAAGCGTGTTGCGCGTATGGTCGGCAAAAGTGCGCACGCCTCGCTCGCAAAGGATCACGTCGTAGTTGCCTTCCGACAGGACATATTCGGCGGCCATCAGAAATTCGTCGAGCGTGGCGGACATGCCGCGCTTCAGCAGAACGGGTTTCCGCGCGTGACCGGCTCGTTTGAGCAGCGAAAAATTCTGCATGTTACGCGCGCCGATCTGAATTACGTCCGCGTACTTTTCGACCAGGTCGAGCGATTCATTGTCGATCGCTTCTGTGACGATACCGAGGCCGTATCGATCGCGCACTTCCGCCAGAATCTTTAGACCCTCTTCGCACAAGCCCTGAAAGCTATATGGAGAAGTGCGCGGCTTGAACGCGCCTCCGCGGAAAAGGCGCGTGCCGGCGGCTTTGACTCGCTCGGCAATCGCGAAGCACTGCTGGCGGCTCTCGACTGCGCAGGGGCCTGCGACGATCCCGACCGCCTTGCCGCCAAAGGTAACTTCCCCGGACGGCGTCGGAACCCGCACGACGGTGTTTTCCTCTTTGACGTCGCGGCTGACGAGCTTGTAAGGCTTGCTGACCGGGATGCATTCGATCACCCCCGGCATCGATTCGAGCGCGCCCGTATCGACTTCCCCGCGATTACCGGTGATGCCGATGGCGGTGCGCGCTGCTCCGGGAATCGGGTGCGCGCGCAGCCCGAGCGACTCGATGCGCTCGCACACGGCGCGGACCTGGTCCTCGGTCGCATGAGACTGCATTACGACAAGCATCTGTGGCTCCCAGACAGCGTACGCGACGCGCGAAGTGTAGCGCACGGGTCGTTTGCGGCGCAAAAGTATGCCGGGCGATTCGCGGCCGATTTGTCGAGCAAGATGCCAAAGATGCGTGCAGAGCGCAGAAACGAAAAGCCCGAGTTTTTGGCGATTAGAACTGTGTCGCCCCCTGTGTTTTCAGCGAGTTGCAAAGAATCTACTAAACGGTTTTGGCGATTAGAAATTTGGCGGCACCGCAGGTTGCGGGTTCGACGATGACGCGTCGTGGCCATTTCGGCCTCCCTTCGTTCTAGCTATGAAGCTATTTGCTTACAGCGAAATCAGCTGCAGATGCGGAGCCAAGTGGCGTCTGGCGACAGTCGCCAGAGGTGAAGCGGAGAAGTCCATCGCGGGCCGGGCGTGTGATCGCCCCGGCGAACTGCGTGAGACCCGGTCAATGTTGCTACGGCCATGCTAACAAGACTCCAAAACGTCCGAAAATAGACTGGCACGGTGCGGAGAAGTTTGCAAGCGCTTGGTTGTGTGGATGGGTGAATGGAGGCGCGGGGCGGGATCGAACCGCCGATGAAGGTTTTGCAGACCTTTGCCTTACCACTTGGCTACCGCGCCGTGCGGTAAGTGGATCATAGCATTCGCGGTCTTTGGCCCGCCAGTTTTCGGCGCGAGAAATTGCTTAGCCGCACGTCTATCCGGTGGTGCACTGATTTCGATTGAGTCGAGAACGCCTACTGACCCCACTACTTGCTGCGGGTGAAACTGCGCATCGGTTCGGCGCGTCGCGCCGGCCTGTCATGTCGGAGCTAAAGCTCCGACCCCCTAAACATCGGATCGTCGTACGCATTAAGCTGCAATTTGAACAGCGCCAAGAGCAAAAAAGCAGGTCCCTTGCTCCGCGATGCTTCGCTCCCTTCCGCTGTCTGGGCAAGCGGGACGCCCATCCTGATCGGATGGGCGTTTGCGCGCCTGTGATGAATCCTATAAAATAAGTTCTCGATCTCCTGGACAATCTGAGGGAATGGCGGACGAAAACTACAGAGCTACCTTAACTTACGACGCCTCAGACGAATATCGTCCCGAACCCCTTCCCGCGCCCGAAATTCCGCCGTGGAAAGACGGCAGCATCCGCATCGGCATTCATACCTCGATTTCCGGCGATATAACGCGGGCACTCGACCTCGCCGCCGGGCTGGGAGCCAATGCGCTGCAAATATTCTCCTCAAGTCCCCGGATGTGGGACCGCGGAACCGTAAGAATTTCGGACGCGGACGCGGAGAGATTTCGCCTGCGCCGCAAGGAGCTGGCGCTTGGGCCGCTCGTAATCCATTCGAACTATCTGATCAATCTCGCTTCGCCAAATCCTGTGCTGCGGGCGCGGTCCGTGCAGGCCTTCCATCAAGAGATTGTGCGGGCGATGGCGCTGGGCGCGGATTTTCTGGTGCTTCACCCGGGCAGCGCGCTCGGCGCACATCCGGAATCGGCGATTGCCGCGGTGGGGCAAGGCCTCAGGCAAGCGGCGCGCGGCGTGAGGTTAGGCGACTTGCGAATCCTGCTGGAGAACACCGCAGGGCAGGGCAGTTCCCTGGGTTCGAAATTCGGCGAGCTGAAGGCAATTCTGAATGCCATTCCTGAACTGTCGGTCGGCGTTTGCATCGATACGGCGCACCTGCTGGCGTGCGGATCAGACATTCGCACCGATGCGGGCCTCGAAGAGACACTGCGCGAAATCGAGCGCGTCATTGGGCTCAAACGCGTGGCTGTTGTGCACGTCAACGACTCGAAAACGCCGCTCGGCTCGCGCGTCGATCGGCACGAACATATCGGCAAGGGCAAGATCGGGATCGACGCTTTTCGCAGAATCTTGAATCATCGACTGCTGGCGCACTGCGCCTTCGTTCTGGAGACGCCGATTGACAAGCCCGGCGACGACCGGCGGAACGTCGCGGCGCTATGGAAGCTGGTCGGCCGAATCGTGAAGGCGACGGGAAGCCGCGACGGCATGCGGCCTCGCAGAAAGCGGGCGCGGCCGGCCGCGGCAAAAGTGCGGCGCGGGCGGGTGCGAAGAAAATCACGGGGGAAGTGAAATTGGCCGAGTACGATCCGCAGCGAATCGAAGCGAAATGGCAGAAGGTCTGGGAAGAACAGGGGACTTTCCGCGCGATCGATAACGACTCCTCGCGGCCGAAGTATTACCTCCTCGAGATGTTGCCGTATCCGTCCGGTACGCTCCACATGGGCCACATGCGGAACTACACGATCGGCGACGCAGTGGCGCGCTACAAGTGGATGTGCGGATACAACGTGCTGCATCCCATGGGATGGGACGCCTTTGGCCTGCCTGCGGAAAACGCAGCAATCAAGAACGGAACTCATCCCCGCGACTGGACCAACGCGAACATCGAGGAATTCAGGCGTGTGCTGCGGAGGTTTGGCTTCAGCTACGACTGGCGCCGCGAAATTTCCACCTGCGAGGCGGAATACTACAAGTGGAACCAGTGGTTTTTCCTTCGGATGCTCGAGAAGGGAATCGCTTACAGAAAGAAAAGCAAAGTCAATTGGTGCCCCGAGTGTTTGACCGTGCTGGCCAATGAACAGGTGATCGATGGCTTCTGCTGGCGGCACGAAACGACCCAGGTCGAACAGAAGGAACTCGAGCAATGGTTCCTGCGCATTACGCAATATTCGGATGAGCTGCTGGAGGACATGAATCAACTGGCGAGCGGATGGCCGGAGCGAGTTCTCGTCATGCAGCAGAATTGGATTGGCAAATCGCGCGGCACTCGCGTGCAGTTTGCGATTGCCGACATGAAGATCGCGCCGCTCGAGGTGTTCACGACCCGCGTGGACACCATCTACGGCGTCTCGGCCGTGCTGCTTTCGCCCGCGCACGCTGTCGTGCCGCAACTTCTCGATGGAGTTCCTGGCAGCAACGCCCTTGAGCAGCAACTGAGGGCGATGCAGCAGCGCAGCGTAAAAGCAGAAGAGATTGCAACCGCCGAGAAGGTCGGATTTTTCACCGGACGCTTCGCGCTGAATCCGTTTTCAGGCGAACGTGTGCCGATTTGGGTCGCCAACTTCGTTCTAGCCGAGTATGGGACGGGTGCCGTGATGGCTGTGCCGGCACACGATCAGCGCGATTACGAGTTCGCCGAGAAATACCACCTGCCGATAAAGGTTGTCATTCAGCCGCTGAATGGAACACCGCTTCGTGCGGATCGGATGACAGAAGCCGCCACCGACTACGGGCGGCTTGCCGATTCGGGGCCGTATTCGGGACTTACGTCTGAACAAGCTGTCGAAAAGATGTCCGCCGATGCC
>DASPUN010000069.1:0-36233 GCA_035622875.1 Candidatus Acidiferrales bacterium | reverse complement strand
GGAAGATTCCAGCAGATCCCGGACCTGCGCGGCGACCGCCTCGGGCGTGAAATGATCCTGAATCAGCTCGGGCACCACGCGCCTTCCCGCCACAAGGTTCACCATGCTGATGAATGGCGCATGCACCATGTGCCGCAGAATCGCCGCCGTCAACGGCGCGACGCGATAGATCACCACCATCGGCGTGCCCAGCAGCGCCGCTTCGATCGTTGCCGTACCGCTCGCGACGATCGCGCAATCGGCCGCCGCCAGCGCGTCGTAAACGCCTCCTTCAACGCGCGTGATTTTCACACCCGGGCGCTCGCCATAGGGCGCGAATAAGTCGGCTCCCAGCCCGGGCGCTGCCACGTGCACAAATTGCAGCTCGCCGAGCGCCTTCGAGCCGCGCGACAGCAGTTCGCATGAATCGAGAACGCGCGAATAGTGCCGGGCAATTTCGCCGCGCCGGCTGCCCGGCAACAGCGTCACGATCAGCCGCTCCGGATTGAGGCCGTGCCGCCGCGCAAATTCATCGCGCGACATCGTTGGGTGAACGACATCCACCAGCGGATGCCCGACAAAATCGCATGGCACGCCTGCATCGCGGTAAATCTTCTTTTCGAACGGGAAGATCACGACCATTCTGTTCACGCGCCGCCGGACCACGCGAACGCGCCCGGCTCGCCACGCCCAAACCTGTGGGCCGATGAAATATCCGACCGGAATGCGATGCCTTTTGAGCCGCCGTGCGACGCCTAGATGTGTGCCGGGCGAATCGATCAAGATGGCAAGCGAGGCCCGCCGGCGAACAGCTTCCCTTGCCAGCCGCCTCTGCACGCCAACGACGGTGGGAATCTTGTGGAGCACTTCGGTGATGCCCACAACGGCGACTTCGTGATAATCCGCGATCAGTTCGACACCCGCTTCGGCCATGCGCGGCCCACCCATGCCGAAAAATCGGGCGCCTGTCCGTTCGCGCAGGTCTTTCGCGAGGCGGGCGCCATACATGTCGCTCGACGCCTCTCCGGCGGAGATCAGTATTTCAGGTGGAGTCATGCTGGCGATTCGCGGAGCTCGAGCGTTCGACAACTGGAGCGCGCAAACGTCCGCCGATCAGTCATCGGCCGGCATCGACTGAGAAACGCCGGGCAGGGCGCCGGGAGGCGGCATCGGCAGCTCCTGTTCCTTGTACTGAAGCTGGTACAGACGGTAGTAAATGCCGCGCATCGCGAGAAGCTCCTGATGGGAACCTTGCTCGCGCAAGCGGCCTTTGTGGAACACAAGAATGCGGTTCGCGTGTTGAATCGTGCTCAGGCGATGCGCGATCACGATCGCAGTGCGTCCCGTGAGCAGCCGGTCGAGCGCATCGCGGATCATCAGCTCGGTCTTCGTATCGACGCTCGAAGTCGCTTCGTCGAGAATCAGCAACTTCGGATTGTGCGCAAGCGCTCGGGCGAAGCTCACGAGCTGGCGCTGACCGATCGAGAGCGTTCCGCCGCGCTCAGTGACCGGCGTCTCGACGCCCTTTGGCTGCAAATCGATGAACTCGCCCAGTCCAACTTCGCGAAGCGCGCGCTCCGTCACCGGGCGCTCGATCCATTCGGTTCCCAATTTCACGTTCGACTCAAGCGTGCCTGTAAATAGGAACGGATCCTGCAGCACGATGCCGAACAGGCGCCGCAGGTTCTGCAAATCCATTTCGCGGATGTCGACGCCATCGATCAAGATCTGCCCGCGCTGAATTTCGTAGAACCGCAGCAACAGTTGGATAATCGTCGTCTTACCCGCGCCGGTGTGGCCGACGATCGCAAGCGTTTGTCCCGGCTCCGCGCGAAACGAAACATCGCGCAACACCCAGTCCTCATCCTTCGGATTTGCGCCGCCGCGATACGCGAACCACACGTTGCGGAATTCGATCGCACCCTTTGGTGAGGGAAGTGCAGGCCTCGCCGGAGTCTCCGGAACCGCCACGGGCTCATCGAGCAGCGTAAAAATGCGCTCCGAAGCAGCCATGGCCTGCTGAAGAATATTGAACTTGTCGCTCAAATCTTGAATCGGCCGGAAGAATCGCACCGCCCATTGAATGAACGAAATCAATACGCCGATCGTAATCACGCCGGTGATCACGCGCAGGCCGCCTGTCCAATAGAGGAGCGCCACGCCGGACATGCTCAGGAATTCCACTGATGGATAGAAATAAGCGAACGCGTCGATCGCGTCCTTGTAAGCTTCCATGTGGATGCGATTCAGCTCGGCGAACTGGGCTCGTGCCTTCCGTTCGCGGTTGAAGAGCTGCACCACCGTCATTCCGCTGATGTGTTCTTGCAGGAATCCGTTGATGCGCGCGATGGCCGTGCGAATCCGGCGGTTGGCCTCGCGCACGTGGTTTCGGAAGAAATACGTCACGACGACCATGAACGGCAAAGGCGAAAGCGTAACTACACCCAAGAAATGCCATCTTGCGACCAGGAAAATCGCCAGCCCAAAGATAAAGACAAAATCGTTGAGCATTGCCGCAACACCCGTGGCGAAAAGATCGTTCAGCGCGTCCACGTCGGTGGTGCACCGCGTCACGAGGCGGCCGACGGGGCTCCGGTCAAAAAAGCTCATCGGCAGGCGTTGCAAATGTGCAAATATCTCGCGGCGAAGGTCGTACATGGTTTGCTGCCCGACCCACTGCATGATGCGCATCTGAAGGTATTGCAGACCAAAGCTCGCAACAATCGATCCCAAATAGATCAATGCGATCGCCGTCAGGCCGTAGATCGCCGCGTGGCGTTCCACTCGACCTTCCATTCCCGGAACCACGTACTTGTCAATGCCGCGGCCGAAAAGGAATGGTCCCAAAATGTCCACGCCCGCGACCGCAAGGCTCATCGCCACGGCGGAAATTACGGGCCAGCGGTACGGGCGCAGATATTTCGTCAGCCGGTGCGTCAGCCGGGTGTCGTAGAGCTTTCCGAGCTTCTCTTCTTCGCGGAAATCGCTCATTCGCGTTCCAGCTCTTCTTCGAGCAGCTGCTTCTGATGCAGATCGGCGTAGTAGCCGCCGAGCGCGAGAAGCTCGTCGTGCGTCCCGCGCTCGGTGATCCGGCCGCCGCGCAAAACGACGATCTGGTCGGCGTCCTTGACGGTCGATATCCTGTGGGCCACGAGGATCGTCGTTCTTCCGCGAATCACGTCTCGCAATCCGCGCAAGACGCGTTCCTCGGTTTCTGTGTCCACGCTCGAAAGGGAATCGTCGAGGATCAAAATGTTGGGCTTGCGAGCCACCGCCCGTGCGATCGAAGTGCGCTGCTTCTGGCCGCCAGAAAGGGTGATCCCGCGTTCGCCGACCATCGTGGCATAGCGCTGCGGAAACGCGGCGATGTCGCCCGAGATGCAGGCGACATCTGCAGCGGCCGCAATGATGTCCTCCGTCGCTTCATCCAGCCCGAAGGCGATGTTTTCGGCGAGCGTTTCGCTGAAGAGAAATGTGTCCTGCGGCACAAATCCGATCGCGCGGCGGATCTTCGCGAGTGGATAGTCGCGGATCGACCGGCCGTCAATCAACAAAGTCCCATTCGGCGCGTCCCATAGGCGCGCAACTAGCGCCGCCAACGTCGACTTGCCACTGCCGGTCGGCCCGATAATCGCTAGCGTCGAACCGGCCGCGACCTTCAAATTGATGTCCTGCAGCACAGGCGGCCCGGACATTCCATCGGGACCTGTCGGATAGGCGAAAGTCAGGTGCCGAAATTCGATTTCGCCGCGAATCGGCATGTCGCCATTCCGCTGGCCGGCGGTCGATTCGGCTGCGGATTCACCCTCGGCTGTATCGGCGATGTTGGGCTGGGCCTCCATGATGTAGCCGAGACGGCCCATCGATGCCGCCCCGCGCTGAAAAATATTCGTCACCCAACCCAGGGCGATGATGGGGAACGTAAGGATTCCAACGTACGAATAGAAAGACCACAGCGTGCCGAGCGAAACATGCGTCCTTCCGGTGTCGATCACCTGCACGCCTCCTTTGGCGAGCAGGATCACGAGGCTCAGACCGATCAGTGCCGTGAGCGCGGGGAAAAACAAGCTCCACGAGCCGATGAACTGGATGTTGCGGTCCACGTACTCGCGATTCGTCTGATCGAACAACGCGATTTCCGACTCTTCCTGCGCATAGGCGCGAATCACCCGAACGCCCGTCAAATTTTCCTGCGCGCGGGTTGAAAGCGCACCGAGCGCCGCTTGAATCCGCTCGGATAGGCGGTGAATGATTCTGCCGAAGAAATACACCGCGAAGACAACGAACGGCACGGGCAGCAGCACCCAGAACGTAAGGCTCGCCGAAAGCTTCAGCATGAAAAACAGCGCCATGATCGATGTCGCAATCGTCGTTGCCGTGTACATGATCCCCGGCCCAAGGACCATGCGCACCGCGTTCAAATCGTTCGTCGCGCGCGACATCAAGTCGCCCGTGCGATTCCTTACGTAAAATTCGGGATCGAGGCACGCCAGCTTGTGGAACAGGTCGTTTCTCAGGTCGAATTCGATTTCGCGCGAGACGCCGATCAGGATCCACCGCGTCCAAAACGAAAAAATGCCCTTGGCTAGCATCAGTGCGACGATCGTGATGCAGTAAATCCCGAGCGCATGAGTATTCCGCGGTGCGTAGTACTTCAGAAGTGGCCACAGCGCCCGGCGCGCGACTCCGCCGAGCGTTCCCAGCGGTTGCGGTAGGCCCGTCAGCGAATCCGTGATGATGCCCTGAATCAGCTGCGGGAGCGACCCGGTGATTCCCATCAACATGTCGAAGACCAAACCCAGCGCAACCATGCCCTTGTACCGGGCGACGTAGGGAAGCAGCGGCTTCAGGTGTTGCCAACCAGAGGATTTGCGCTGCGGGCGAACAGACGCAGTGGCAGCAGGTTGGGCGATGGCGCTCATTGGAGACTATTAGACGCCGAGGGCCTCATTCCGGCTACCGGATTGTTCCAGCTTTTACAGGCAAACTGCATCCCGCGATGCACCTCGAACCCACCCACCACAGTTTGAATGAGTTTGATTTTATCGCGCCGAAAACGGGCGCGAAAGGGGCGTTGTGCGCTAGCGTGCAGCCACGATCTCTTCGATGCGCGCCTCGAAATTCTCTTCGCCCTCGGACCACAGCCACGCCCGCTCGACCGGCACCGCCTTCTCGATGGCGCGCATCCAGCCGAGCAGCTTGCGTATGTTTTCGCGCGTCTGTTCCTGATATTTGTCGAGGTTTTCGGGCCAGGCCATTACTTCGAGAAAGCGAGCCTCCTCGGGGCTTTGCGCGGCCGCTTTTTTCCCGTTGCGCGAACCGAGCAGCCCCGCGTGGCCGGTGAAGAGATGCTCGAACCCGAGCGTTACCTCAAAGTGGCCGCGATCACGCCACTCTTCGTCGTCGTATTTCTCGCCACGGCAGACTACCTCGAGGGCCTGCGGCTCGACCTTCGATTTCCCGGAAGTGACATCGATCGTTGCCAGATCCCAGAAACAACCGACCTCGTACGCACAGTCGCCGTGGCACTGTTCAGCTGATAGCGCGGCGATTCCCGCCGCATCGAGTGGCGACATCCGCAGATCATGCTCCAGAATCGGCGATTGCGACGCATCCACCGCCCGGATCGTCAGAAAGTGAAAGCCGGGTCTCGACGCCGAGAAGGGAACTGTGCCGAGGAACGCACCGAAATAATCGAGAATGCGATGTTCCGGAAAATTCCTGCAGATGACGCTTAGATAGGCCTGATTTGCCACGCGCGCCATTATACCGGCTTCAGTGGCACAACCGGAAATTGGGACGACATGTCCCCGCGATGGCACACCGTAAGCGCATCGTCATTCTGAGCGGAGTGGCCGGACGCGTTTAGCCTCGTCCCGCAACAGCGGGACGTCCGGTCACAGGGTCGAAGAATCTCTCTTTATCTTCGGCGGAGCCTACTTCTTCTTCGGAGGAACTTCGTCCTCATCCTCAGGGCTGAAATTCGTGGAAAGGCCGAGCAGCCGGTCCTTGAGCGTGTCGCCCATTCCGGCGAGCACCTCCGCAATGGTCTCGCGCATCCGCTTTTCGGCCGCCTTCGCCAGCGTGTCGAGCACGGCCTGCGAGTGCTGCCCGAGCGTCGTCGCCGAGGCGAGTAGCCACGAATTCGACGCGTTTTCGAGCCGCGCCTTGTACTGCTCGATCGATTCGTCCGCCGATTTCTTCACTTTCTCTATCCACTCGCGCTGTTCTTGTGATCGCTTCGTTTCCCACGCCTCTACGAGCGGTCCCAGCTGATTTTGCAGCAGCATGTGCGCGTGCTCGACGTTCTGCGCCATCCGCTCTTCCAGGGCTTTCTCGTAGTCGCCGAGCGACTGCTCGCGCACGTACTCCATGTCCGAGCGCGCCTTCTCCTGCGCTTGTCGCGACGCTTCCTCGAATCGCCGCAGCGAATCGCCGGCGACTTTGTGGACGCGATCGGCGAAGGTCGCATGCGCGGTCTCGGCGGACTCAGCCATGCGCGTTCGCTCGCGCTCGACCACGCTCTTTGCCGCCTCGTCGATCTCCGCCTGGCTGTGCTCGACGTACGATCGTCGGTAGTGATCGAGCTCTGACGCAACCAGGCTCGAAATCTCCGCCGCGCGTCCGCGCAGCGACGCCGTCGATTGCTCGACTGCCTTCTCGAGCGCGGTCTGCATCGTCGTCTGCGCCTTTTTCTGATACCAGTCCGCAGCCTTCGAAAGCGCCTCGTACGTTTCGTGCTGTGCTTCGGTGCTCTTCTGTTCGAGCTCGCTTTCGAGCTTCGTCATCGCGGCACGGCATGACTGCTCGAATTCCTCAGGCAGCTTGCCTGATTCCATCCTCAGCCGCTCGAGCGACTCCTGTAGCGCGAGTTGCGAAGCTTGCTGCACCTGCTCCCGCACGTTTGCCTGCGCCTGTGCCGCCTGCTCCGCGGCAATCCGCGCGTGCTCGCGAACCTTGGCTTCCGCCTGCGCCGCCTGATCGAGCGCCTGCTGCACTTGCGAGCGAATCTGATCCTGCAAATTCCCTGTCGCCTCGCGGATCGCGGTTAGCTCGGAAGCGGCCTGGCGCGCCGCGTCCAATTTTGGCGCGATCGTTTGGTCGATCTCGCTCGAAAGTCGCTCGGCCACCTTTTGCGCCGAGTTCTGCAGCATCGGCTCGAGACTTTGCAACCGGTCCGCGATCGCTTGGTCCGCGCGTCGGCCCATTTCGGCCTGCTGCGCGGAAATCATTTCGTCCAGTGTCGCGCGCGTCTGTTCGAGTGCCGCCTGGCTCGCTTGTTGGATCTCCGCCTGCGTTTCTTGCGCGCGCGCCCGCTGCTGCTCGATGCCCGCGCCGAGCGACTCGATCTTCGCCTGCGCCTCTGAAATCGCGGCGTTGAGCGACTGGCCCATTCCCGCTTGCCGCGCCGCCAGATCGCGCTCAGCCTGTTCGAGCGCCGCGCGCGAAGCCTCTGCAAGCTTTTGGCCGAGATTGTGCGACGCGCCCGCTACCGTCGCGTCGAACTCCTGCTGCCAGCGCTGCTTTGCAGCCGCCGCGTCGGCCTGTGCCTGTTCGATCGTCTGGCTGCGGACGCTCTGCGCTGCGTCCTCGAGATTCTTTTCCCAGGTTTCGAGATGCTGTTGCGCCGCTTCGGGCGAGGAAAGGATGCTGAGCGACGGCGTGGCCGCCTCGCGTTGCGCAATCACGCGCTCGACCGCCTCCTCGACTGCCAGCTTCAAGTTCTGCGCGGTCGCTTGTTGCGCCGCCTGCTGCGCGGCCTGCTCCGCCGCCTGGTTTACGGCGCTGTCGACGGCCTGCCGGATTTTCGCGTCGAGTTGCGCGGCACTTGCGTCGCTCGAACGGCGCGCCTCTTCGACAATCGCCGCCGTTCGCTCCGCTGCCTGCTGCACGACTCTTTTCGCGGCCGATTCCGTCACCCGCTCCATCGACACCTTGATCGCGCGCTCGACCGCCTCGTGCAACTGTGCGTCGAGCTGCTGCCGCACGACCGTCATTTCCTCGTTGATCGCCGTTTGCGCGCCGTGCCGCACGCTTTTGTCGAGCGCATCCTTCGCGTCGGCAACCATCTTCGCTACTTGCCGTGCGGCGGCGAGCTGTGCTTCCTGCGTCGAACCAGCAGGCGGGACAACGTGGATCTTGCCTTCGGCTGGCGCTTCGTGCGGAGCGGCCTGTGGTGCGGCGGCATGCGGCGCAGCCGGCGCTGGGGTGGTCGGCTGGACTGTAGCTGGCGCTGCGGCCTGAGTCGGCGCCGGAATCACGGGTGCTTCTTCCCCGGGCACCGGAAACCAATCTTCCGGTGGGAAAGCGATGCCCCACACGTTGCCGGCGATCTCAAATTCAAGCCCGATCTGAAACAATTCACGAACCGCGCGCGGCCTCTGCACCCAGATGACGCGCCCGGTAATCGTCCGCTGAGGCAGCGTAGGTTCAGGCCGCGGAATTTCCAGCGTTACGATAGAGTTCTTGGGGACGTAATGCTTCGACTGATATTTGCACCCGTGGACGTTGACCATCACCGTCGTCGTGCGCTCTTTGAACGGCTGTCCGAGCGCGTCGACTCCCGACACGGTGATCGGGATCGCCTGCGCGATTCGCGTACTGCGGCGCTTTTGTGTTCCTGCGTCTTCCGATGGCATCGATCCGCCCACGTCTTCCCCTTTGCAGCGCCGGTTTGCGCCGAAGTCCGTTGTCGCGGACGAAAAGCCGCCCGGCAGCTCCCCTAGAGGCTGAAGTTCAAGGGTAGCACTCGCCTCACCACGCCGCTCCCGCCGCTATCCCCCCTGTGCGTAAGGGTAATCGCACCAATCCGGCAACGCTTGTCATCCCGCCCGCCCTGACGAAGGAAGGGAACCCAGCCCCGACGCTCTCAGTCAGTCTGGGATGTCGGTGAGAAATCTGCTTCCGATTTCGCCGCCAGTTCTCTGTAGGGGCACAGCATGCTGTGCCCGGCAAATTTCCTTGGCGTTCGTCAGTCAAATCACAGAGGAAGTGCGGCGGCAGGTGGTTGGTCGCCCTGTCCTCTCGTACAGTTTCCCGATGCGCCATCGCTGCTCGCGAGAAATTTCCTCTTTCTCGCTGCGCGCCCGATACTGCGATGAAGAAAGCATCCGTGCAGTTCCGGGAGGACTCCATGCGCATCGGGCCCATGTCGATCCTTTCTGTCCTGATTCTTTCTCTGTGGTTCGGCGCAAATCCGGCGATCGCCCAATCGTCCGCGCAGCCGGCGCTGGTCGCTAGCGCCGCCGCGCCCGCCGCTTCGGCGGACAAGCCACTCCCCACAACCGACGAGATTCTCGAGCACTATCGCACCGCCACCGGCGGACGCGAAGTCTGGTCCAAATTCACCACACGCTCGACCAAAGGCATCTACCAGACCGAAGACCTCTCCGGCTTCGCGGGAATAGAAATCATCAATAAGGCTCCGAATCTGAGCTACACGAAGACCACATTCTCCAACGGAAATTCAGTCCTCGAAATCTGCGACGGCAAATCCGCCTGGCTCGAAGATCCGGCCGGCAACAGAGCCGATATCACCGGAGCGGCGCTCGACAGCCGCCTGCACTCCGCCGTTTTCGGAAATCGTGCTGATTTTCTGGCGCGCTCCTCGCCGGGCCGCGTGTTGGGAACGCAGCGGGTGGGGGCACACAACACCTACGTCGTCAGCTTCACGCCCGATAAGAAGACAAGCTCCAAGGTTTATTTCGATACGGACAGCGGCTTTGTCGTGCGCGTCGATGATACGTTTCAGCGCGACGACGGCGACTACACCGTTGAAACGGACGTGGACGACTACCGGCCCGTCGACGGCGCCTATTTCCCCTTCAAGATTCGCCACGCCGAGCACGGCAACATCTACACCATCCGCGTCACCCAGATTCGCAACAACATTCCCGTCGACGACACCCTCTTCGCGAAGCCCTGATCGCGTGGCACAGGTGCCCGTGGTCTGACAATCCGACCAGGATTGTCATCCCGAGTGAGGCCGCAGTTTGGCCGACGAGGGATCTGCTTTTAGCGGCGCGACGAATCCCAATCGCTTTTCTTCGTTGTTTGTCTCAAATCTTCGATTTCGCAGCTCCGTGTGATGAGCGCACAAAAGTCCACAGACTCTCGCGCTTGACACGTCGCCTCCCGCCTACAACCATGGACGCATGGTCCACGAGACCGCGGTCGTCGCGCAGCTCGACGCTCCGGCAGGAGCAGGGACGGGTTTCGCCGTTCCTGGGAGCGCCGATCTGCGATCGGCGGTTTTCCTCGCCCACCTCTCGCTTCCGCTGAGGTCGCCGCGTCGACTGAATGTGTCTGCGCTTTCGCTGTCCAGCCACTTGCCACTAACCACTCGCCACTTTCTTCACATCTACTCGAAAATGAAAACAAGTAGAAGTCGCCGTAACTCGCTGAAAACAAACGATCGACGCTTCGGCTACTCGAAAACAAAACGGGGGGTCTCCGAGCACGATTTTCGAATTTCCTGGTTCAAATCTCGGTTTCTCTGGCCCGAAAAGGGTGTCAAGCCAAACCAAGTGTTTTGCAGTCTAACTCGCAGAAAACAAACGACAGCGGCGCAAAACGGGTGTCAAGAAATTGCGATGTGCAAGATTGCGCTTTTCGGCGGGGAAAAACTACAGCTCGCGGCGGCCTTCCATGGCCTTGAGCATCGTCACTTCGTCGGCGTACTCAAGATCCGAGCCAACCGGGATGCCCATGGCGATGCGCGTCACGCGGACGCCCAGCGGCTTGATCAGCTTCGAGAGATAAACGGACGTCGCTTCGCCCTCTGCCGTCGGATTCGTCGCGACGATGATCTCTTCGACCGTGCCGCCCTTGAGCCGCTCGACCAGGCTCTTGATGTGCAGTTGATCGGGGCCGATGCCTTGCAGCGGCGACAGCGCGCCGCCCAGCACGTGATAGACGCCGTTGAACTGCCGCGTCTTTTCGATCGACTGAATGTTCGTCGCCTCTTCGACGACGCAGATCACTTTCTTGTCGCGCGTCGCGCTCGCGCAGAAAATGCACGGATCACTATCGGTGATGTTGTTGCAGATCGAGCATTCGCGCACCCTTTCCTTGGCCTCGCGGATCGCGTCGGAAAGAGCAAGCGCTTGCGCGCGTTCCGCGCGCAGCAAGAAGAACGCGAGGCGCTGCGCCGTCTTTTGCCCGATGCCGGGCAGGCGCTTGAGTTCGTTGATCAGACGATCGACGGTCGGAGCAAAGTCAGGCATGAAATTCGTCGCGGATTAGATTATTGCAGATGTGTGCCGGTCTCGCCACCCGTGAAACGCACCCTGAAACGCAATGTGGTGGAAAGCCGTCTCACTTCGCAGCCGCTTGATTGCACGGGAAACTCCATGCGAGTTACAATCGGGCGCCTCGTGGGAAGGATTTGGGGACCGACTCTGGAAATCTTCCAGCAGCGGAAAGGGAGGAAAGACGGAATGAGAATCGCGCGACCGCTCTCAATTTTGACACTCTTGTTTACAGCCGCCATGTGTCCCGCTCTCGCTCAGCAGGGCCCGCCGCCCGGCGGCGGAGGCCCCGGTGGAGGCGGTGGCGGACGCCCGATGATGGGACCGCCGCTGCAGTTATCCAGCTCTGCGCTTGGCGACGGTACGACGATTCCTGACAAATACACCTGCTCGCCGGACGGCAAAACCATGACGCAGCCGGCTAACATGACCTCGCCTCCGCTGTCCTGGAAGAACGCGCCGGCCGGCACGCAGAGCTTCGTACTGTTGCTTCACGATCCCGAGCCGCATCCCGGGAAGTCCATATACGACGTTACCCACTGGCTGATCTTCAACATTCCGGCGGATGTGACGTCGCTTCCCGAGGGCGTCAAGGCGGGTTCAACGATCGCGCCGCAGGGCAACAATTCCATGCGCCAGCCTTCGTACTTCGGGCCTTGCGCGCCTGCGGGACCGGTTCACCACTACACGTTCGAGTTGTTCGCGCTGGACACGAAACTGGATCTCAAAGAAGGCGCGAGCCGGGACGACGTAACGAAAGCCATGGACGGCCATGTCCTCGGGGCCGCCGAGCTGATCGGACTGTTCAGCCACCAGCCTGGCTTCCAGATGGGGCCGCCTCCGCGATAAACGAATCGGCAGGAAAAACTAATTGAACGTCGAGAGGGCGGAACGCACGTTCCGCCCTCTTCATTTTGGGAGAAGGAATTCGATCGGATCGCGACGGCAAAAAGGGAAAGTACGGGAGAGAACTGGATGACGCTTGAGGATCAGAACAGGCCGGGGATTTTCAGACCCATGATGCCGGAGGTCATTCCGCCGGTGAGGTCTTTCATCTGCTTAGAAAGCTCTTCATCGACGCGCCGCGCGGCTTCGTTCACTGCGGCGAGTACAAGCTCCTGCAACATTTCCTGGTCCTTCGACTTGAAGACTTCCGGCTCGATGCGCACGTCGGTCAGTTGCTTCTGGCCGTTCATCCTCACGCTGACCATGCCGCCGCCAGCCGATGCTTCGACGCTGATTTCGCCGATGCGCTTCTCGAGCGTCTCCTGCACCTGCCGGAACTGCGCGAGCATTTGCTGCAGTGCTTTTACTTCCATGCCCTATTCCTCGCCCGGGTACTTGACCTTGGAAATTCTGCCACCGAATCGATCAAGCATCGCCCTGATGACGGGATCTTCTTCGAATCGAGCGCGCAACTCAGAACCTCGGGTCGTGGCCGCCCGATTTGGCTCAAGTTTAACACAGACGCGCAGCGGCTGGCCCACCACTTGGTTCAAGACTGTGCGCAAACGTTCCATTGGATCGCGCGCCTGCAACATTTCCGCAAGCGCGCGGCTCGATGACGGGAAAAATAGTCGCAGCTCGCCGCCTTCGATCTCCCAACGCGTTGCGTGTTCGACCATCGACCACAAAAATTTCTGTCCTTGCAACGCTGCTTTGATCGCGTCCACCTGCGCGGAAGCCAAACCGCCGGTGGATTCTTCCGCGGCGCGCGCCACGACTCGCGGCGGAGATGCAGGAATCGGCGTCGCAGATGACATGCGTTCGGGCGGCGCCGACGGCGCAGTAGCTGGCGCGCTCGCTTCGGGACTGGGCGCCATGCGAACAGCGGCCGCCGCTACGGAATGTGACGAGACCGATTGCGCGGGCGCCGCAACTGCCGAGCGAACAGGAGTGCTCGAAGCAGGAGCCGCTTGCGCTGCGCGACGTTTCTCGTGCGCATCGCCGGTGCGCTCGCTGCGAAGCTCGC
This sequence comes from Candidatus Acidiferrales bacterium, assembly GCA_035622875.1. Taxonomy (GTDB): domain Bacteria; phylum Acidobacteriota; class Terriglobia; order Acidiferrales; family UBA7541; genus Palsa-295. The sequence goes on along the minus strand of DASPUN010000069.1, from coordinate 23,033 downwards.
TGATCGCTTCTTCCAGCGGCACGAGCCGCTGCGCGTTGATCATTCGCAACAAGCCGAGCTCGAGATGCAGTCGCGGGTCGGGCTTGCGCCGCAGATCGTCGTCCGTTGCGAGCAGGATGTTGAAGAAGCGTGTGAGATCTTCTTCGCTGAAGTGGGCGGTTTGTTCGGCGAGGCGTGGACGCTCGTCTTCGAGTGCGGCGACAAGTTCGGAATCGGCCCCGCAAACCCGCGTGACGAGCAGATTGCGGCAGTGGCGGATCGCTTCGCGACAAAAATGCTGGAGGTTCTGGCCATCGGCGATAAGGCGATGGACGAGGCTGAACGCGCGCTCGGCCGATTGCGCCTCGATCGCGGCCATCAGTTCATCGAGCGTGCTTTCGGCGACCACGCCGAGCAGTTCGCGGACCTGCGCGTCGGTGATCGTGTCGCCCGCGTACGCGATGGCCTGTTCGAGAAGCGAAAGGCCGTCGCGGAGGCTTCCCTCCGCCGCGCGCGCAAGAACTGCCACCGCGCCGGAATCGATCTTCAGATTTTCCGCTTTCGCGATTTTCTCGATCTGCCCCGAGATTTCGCGGAATGTGAGGGAGCGGAATTGGAAAAGCTGCGCTCGCGATTTGATCGTCTCGACCAAATCCTCCGCGCGAGTGGTCGCAAGGATGAAGACGACGCGCTCGGGCGGCTCTTCGAGCGTTTTCAGCAGCGCGTTCGAGGCTTCGTCGGTGAGTTGATGCGCTTCGTCGAGGATAACGATCTTGTAGCGGCTCGTGGCGGGTGCGTAGCGGACCATTTCGCGCAGCTCGCGGATCTGGTCGATGCCGCGGTTCGACGCGGCGTCGATTTCGAGAACGTCGAGCGAAGTGCCGGCGGAAATTTCGCGGCAGGAGTCGCAGCTGTTGTCCGGCTCGGCCGTCGGGCCCTTCGCGCAGTTGAGCGCCTTCGCGAGAATTCGCGCAGCAGTTGTTTTGCCGACGCCGCGGACGCCGGAAAAGATGTACGCGTGCGCGACGCGGTTCGTCTCGATCGCGTTGGCGAGCGTGCGCGTGACGTGCTCCTGTCCGATGATTTCGGAGAACGTCTGCGGCCGATATTTTCTCGCGATGACTTTGTAGCTCATGAAAACTCTTTCATCGCTGCCGCGCTAAAGACCGCGGCGCTACATTGAAACCTTGCGCCGCGCCCCAAGAATTCGGGTAACCCTTCGTCCGCAACAGCCGACTCAGGGCTAACCCTCCGAACGCTCCGCTGGAGCCTTCTCAGGGTGAAGGAACTTCGGGTACTCCGCGGCACACGAAGCTGATCCGCTACCGTTGCTCCCTTCCGGGCCTGGCGGGGTTTGCGGGGAATCGTTGCACAGAGCCCGAAGTTCCACCGAATGCCGCGCGTGAAATTTTTCGCGCGGCGCGACTGCTTCGCGGAGTCTAGCACAGCGCATTGCAGCGTGAAAGCCGGCGACGGCGCAATCAACGTGATTCAGATGCGAACAATCTTCAGAAACGGCACAACCGCGGCCGCAGTTTCGTCGTCCAACCTTGAGTGAAGTCGTTATCCTTGAGTGCGAGGCGACGCCGAGGATTTGGCAGCGCTTCTGCACCCGCTTTCATAGAGGCCAAAGACATGAATCTGTCGTCGTATCCGGTCAGTAGTTATAACGTCGAAATTTCGGGATGGGACGCATCGCAAAATTTTTTCGTCGAGCGCACGGCGCTGGATTGGGACGAGAACGAAACCAAGCAGGTCCCGCTGCGAGCAGCGATTCGAGAAGGTTCAGTGGTTTTCATGCGACTACTTCAGCCGTTTGGTGACGGCACCAGCCTTCCAGTTGCATGCCGTGTGGTAAAGGTGCTCGGACGAAGCGGCGACGGCCGGGGCGTGGTTCATCTCGTGCAGTTGCACCCGCGCGGTTCGGTGGAGAGCACCGCACATGCGACGGAGGCGGTCGCCTTCAAGACGGCGTGAGACCGGTTCCAGATTGAAACTGCAATACCGCTTCAGGACGTGCCGCGATTAGTCGTACAAATTGCACAACGAGTTTCATGAATCACATTGCGCGGACCAAATTTGTCCGTCTGGACTAAGACTCAGAATTCAAGAGCGTTAACTGAAGGCCGCGGCCGAATTCCCGAGGTTAGGCAAAGAGAATCGGCGATTGCGCCGTTCACAAATCGCTGTGGCACGGGCCGTGCCTGAGAAACCCGTGGACGGGACTTCTCGTGGAACAGCCGGCGAGCGCGCTCGCGCGAAAAAATCTTTCCATCTGCGTGTTGGACGACGATTCGAATCAGGTGGAATTGTCAGTCGCACTGCTCGAGAAGGCGGGGTTCACAGTCGTCGGCACCACCGATCCTCAGGAAGCACTTAGAAAAATCGAACTCGGCGGCTGCCGCGTTGCGCTTGTCGATCTGAAGATGCCGCAGATGGACGGGTTCGCATTTCTCGAAAAGGCTCTCCAGCTCGATCCCGGGATGTACGTGATTCTGCTGACGGGCTTTTATTCGGTTGACTCGGCGACCGAGGCCATCAAGCAAGGGGCCTACGATTATCTCTGCAAGCCACTTGATTTTCCACGCTTGGCGAAAACGCTCGATGAACTTGCGACAGCTTTTTCCCGCCGCCTCGAGATCAGGCATCTTGAAGACAAGCTTCTCGAAAATTTGCAATTCCACGGCATCGTGGGAAAAAGCGCGGCGATGGTCGAAGTACTCGAGCTTGCGAGGAAGGTCGCGCGGCACTTTTCAAACGTGCTGATCACGGGGCCGACGGGCGCCGGCAAGGAGCTCGTCGCTCGCGCGCTTCACCAACTGAGTCCCGTGGCGCAGGAACGGTTTGCCGTGTGCAATTGTTCCGCGATCGTCGACACGTTGCTCGAAAGCCAGCTCTTCGGTCACATTCGCGGCTCGTTTACGGGCGCGACCGACACGCGCGCAGGACTCTTCGAATACGCCAACGGCGGAACGGTGTTTCTCGACGAGATCGGCGAGACGTCTCCAAGCATGCAGGCGAAACTGCTGCGCCTGATTCAGCATCGGGAGATTCAGAGAGTCGGTTCGCCAGAGATCAAGACCATAAATGTGAGGATCATTGCGGCCACAAATCGCGATCTCAGAAGCGAGGTTTCGGCAGGTCGCTTCCGCGAGGATCTGTTTTACCGGCTTAGCAGCATCGAGATACGCGTGCCCGGCCTCAGCGAACGGAGAGACGACATTCCGATTCTGGTGCAGCATTTCCTGAAGAAGTATGGCCAGGCGTACGGAAAGCAGTTCAAAGGACTCACGCGACGGGCACAGATCGCTCTGCTGCAGCATGACTGGCCCGGAAACGTCCGGGAACTCGAGAACGTGATTTCAGGCGCCGCGATATCGGCGGCCGGAGATTTTCTTGATGTGAGCGATCTTCCGGCACATCTGCAAAAGCCCGCGCGGCACGGCACGACGGCTCCAAGCGACTGGCGGCCGCAGCCGCTCGAAGAAGTGCGCCGGATTCACATCCAGCGCGTGTTGGAATCTTGCAATGGCAACCGGGTGAGGGCCGCGCAGATGCTTGGCATTGGGCGAACGAGCCTCTACCGGTTTCTTAAGCGCGCAGACAATCAGGCAGCAGTCGCACGAGCCGGACACTAGCACCCACAGACCCAACTTCAGCTGACCGAGCCACTACCCGCATAGACTCGCGATTCTGCGCCGCGCGCGGTCGGCTGCGTAAAGCGAGCTTCAGCTGATTCCGCGAACTGTTTCTCGTACCGCGAAATTCAGTTGCCGCCGGACACGTATGACGCGTTGTGAAGCAAGACGTCGGGGAGCGATACGGTCGAATCCATTCGAACGAGCATTCCCGATTGCGCCGGCAGTTCCACGTCTTTGCCCTTCTTCGCGACAATGTACGCGCCGCTGCCAGCGAGACCGATGACGCTGCCCCGCAATACGTGGCTGAAGATCAATCCCACGGTCGAGCCGCCCGCCGTTCCGATCGCGACATCTTCGACGTCGCCCTTGACATTGTGATTCTCTTCGACGACTTCGCCTTCGACCGTCTTGACATCCTTCCGGCGCTTGGTGTTGTCGGCCTGGCCGGTGTAGAGCGTAAGAATGCTCATGCGAGCGGGGAAGATGCGGCTCTCGACTTCGATCGAAGTGAAAGACAAGTTCATCGACGCGCCGCCGCGAAACATCGAGAAAAACTTCGGGCGCGTCACCTCGGTGACCGTGCCGTGAACCTTCGCGCCGGCCGGAAGAACCAGCTGCGTGCCGGAGAATACGGGCTCGGCTACGACGGCCGTGAAGGGATCTCCGTTGTGGGCCACGCTGGTGCTGAGGCCGTTGAGCAAGGTAAGGCGAATTTGAGTGCCTGGAACGATTTGATTGGACTGGGCGTAGACCGCCGAGGCCGGGACGAGCAACAGTGCCAGCAGCATCGCGGCGCAAATCAGGGTGAAGCGCTTCATGGTGTCCTCCTGTGTCCCGAGCGAAAGCGCAATGGCTTTCGCGAGAAATGGACCCGCGCGAGGGAAAGTTGATCGCCGTCGCTGGGGTGAAGATCCGAGACGATGCCGCGAGGAGAAAAGCGGGTCGTCGACGGACGCCCCGTGTCGTGGGGAATTGCCGCTGGCGCAGCGGTGCGGGTGCGAAGTTGCACCCGGGCGATAAGATACACCAAAGCGGCGAGGGGTTGTTCAGGAAAATGCGGGGGTGAGTTGCATTTGCGGCAACCCGTGGGTTCCCAGCGAATGGCCGGCGGCCCGCCTGACACTGGCCTGACATGGGGGTTTCATCAATCGTAAATTGCTTGACAGAGCGACCGAGCGGGACTACCCTGCCGCGTCACAAGGCAGTCTTTTGATTGAACTTTGCGGGCGGGAGGGTGGCATGGCGGCCAACCCAAAGCTTTCGGTGATCCCAAGGCCTGTCTCCGACAGGGAATTCGAGAAACTGCTTAGCCGCGCAGCAGAATTTGCGAAGGCGGAGCAGCCGCGCTTGCTCAAAAAAGTGGTCCCCGTACACGGAAGGCGCGCTTCGTAGGCGGGCGCGAGTCATTCGTCGGAATCGACCCAATGGCTTGATCGAAGCGGGAGGGGGTGTGTTCGCAGCAGGAGTGGCTCCGGGGCCTGGACTCGAACCAGGATAACCAGCTCCAAAGGCTGGCGTGCTACCAATTGCACTACCCCGGAGTAGCGTAAGAAAGTGTAACAGACCTCGCAGGGAATTGATCGCGTGGGTTCGCACGCGCCGCGCATCGTTTGCCGCACTGCAATCAATTTGCTAGGCTTCTGAACACACTCCACGCGGAGAGGTGTCCGAGCGGTTTAAGGAGCACGCTTGGAAAGCGTGTGTTGGGGAAACTCAACCGTGGGTTCGAATCCCACCCTCTCCGCCACTTTGCGCGCTAGCGATGATGAAGGCGGGCGAAGTCGACTACCTGGCGCGCCACCATGGCGAGCTGTTCGAGAATTTTCGGATCGGTGCAGGCGCCGCTGGCGTCGAAGACGGGCTGCGCCGTGTTGATCGCGGCACCGAAGGGAGTCGGCCAGCCGCGCAGGGCGTGCACAATCGAACGCAACGCCGCAAGCGTGCTGCCGGCGGACTGCCATCCGGCAGCGGTCACAATACAACCAACGGCCCGGCCGTCGAGGTAGGGGCGCTCGTCCTCGCGCAAATCTTCGAGCAGATCGAGCGCGTTTTTCACCAGTCCTGAAACGCCGCCGTGATAGCCCGGGCTGGCGACGATCACGCCATCCGCCTTGCGGACCATCTCTACAAATTCGCGCTGCTTTTCATTCCGCTCGCGGTTTTCGGGAGCAAAGTGAGGCAAGTGGGACAGGAACGCCCCGCCGAAACCGAACGTTCGCGCACCTGCATCCTCCGCCGCGAGCAGTGCGGCGCGAAGTGCGCGATCGGTGGAAGAGATCGCGCGCGTCGTTCCGCCGATGCCGACGATGAGGGGCTTGAACGAAAATTCCGTCATGTTCGGTGTCGTGTGTTTCTACTCTGGATGCGACAGAGTGTCAAACGAAGAAGGACAACGAGATTTCGACGCCTGCGGCCATGCGATTCGCGTCAGGCGCTCTGCATCGCTTTCATGCCGAGCGTTTCGAGCATGCGATGATCCGCATCGGCGCTGGGGTTCGGCGTGGTTAGCAATTTTTCGCCGGTGAAAATGGAATTCGCGCCGGCGAGAAAACAGAGCGCAACCGCTTCCTGCGAAAGTCCTCGGCGACCCGCGGCGAGACGCACGCGCGAAGCCGGCATGAGAATTCGCGCGGTCGCAATCATGCGCACCATCACGAGCGGATCGAGTTCTTCGGCGTTTCCGAGAGGCGTGCCTTCGTTCGGGACGAGCATGTTGATCGGAACGCTCTCGGGATGTGGATCGAGGCGCGCGAGCTGTTCGAGCAGGCTGATGCGGTCTTCGTCCGATTCGCCCATGCCGAGAATGCCGCCGCAGCAGACCGTAATGCCGGCTTTGCGGACGTGCGCGATCGTTTGCAGGCGATCTTCGTAGACGCGCGTGGTGATAATCTGCCCGTAGAATTCGGGCGACGTGTCGAGATTGTGATTGTAGGCGGTGAGGCCCGCTTCTTTGAGGCGCTGTGCCTGCAACTCGGTCAGCATGCCGAGAGTGCAACAAACTTCCATGCCAAGTGCTGAAACGCCGCGAACCATTTCGAGAACGCGATCAAACTCTTTGCCGTCGGAAACCTGCCGCCAAGCGGCACCCATGCAAAAGCGCGTTGCGCCTTCCGCTTTGGCGCGATGGGCAGCGGCAAGGACGTCGCGCGGGTTCATCAGCGGCTCGCGCGCGACGCCAGTATCGTAGTGCGCGCTCTGGGAGCAATATTTGCAGTCTTCGGGGCAGCCGCCGGTCTTGATCGAAAGCAGGCGGCAGAGCTGGACCTCTTCGGGGCGGTGAAAATCGCGGTGCGCGAGCTGCGCACGGAAAATCAATTCGGGTAGCGGCAGCGAATGGATTTTTCGGATTTCGTCGCGCGTCCAATCGTGACGGATTTCGATGGGCAAGTGGCCTCGCTTCGTGTTTCAAAGATATCAAAATCGCGAGGAGCAGGGCGCAAAAACTCGGCGTCTATGGTTTTTCCCACTTGCCCGACTCAGCTGAGCGGAAGATCGCGTCGATCGCAGACATGTTGCGAAGGGAATCTTCGAGCGGCACCGGGACTTCGGCGCCTTCGAGAATCGCGCGCGCGAAAAGATCGCCCTGAATCGTGAACTGATTGCAGATGTCGATGGTCTCGGATGCGATGCCGCTGCCTGTGGGATCGCTCGGATTGTCGTCGATCACGATGCGGGACGGCTGGTCGATGGGAGGATTGATCGGCCGGTCAATCTCGATGCGGCCTTTGGTGCCGAAGAGAATCATGCGCTGGTGATAGGCGAGCTGGGTCGTGCAGCTGAATGTCGACTGGCCGGAGGGAAACTCGAACATCGTCGAAGCCAGGCGATCGGTTTTCATTTCGCGATCGCGTTCGAGGAGGCCCATCGCGCGCGAGGGCTCTTCACCAAAGAGGAATCGCGAAAGCGTGACGCCGTAGCAGCCGATATCGAGCAGCGCGCCGCCACCGAATTCAGCGATATTGCGGACATCCTGCAAATTGCGATTGAAGTAGCCGAAGAAGCCATGGATCAAACGCAATTCACCAATCCGGCCTGAGCGGATCAGCTCGAGAACGCGCAACCAGCGTGGGTGCGTGCGTACCATGAACGCCTCGCCGATCTTGACGCCCGCGCGATCGCGCGCTTCGATCAGCCGCCGCACTTCAGCGGCGTTGATGCCAAGCGGCTTTTCGCACAAAACGTGCTTGCCGGCTTCGGCCGCGCGGATCGACCAAGCGACGTGCAGGTGGTTGGGCAGGGGAATGTAGATCGCGTCGATTTCGGGGTCGGCGAGAAGCGCGTCGTACGAACCGTACGGTTTGGCGATGCCCAGCGTGCGGGCTGCTTCTTCAGCCTTGCGGTCGTCGCGTGAGGCGATTGCCGCGATCTCGCCCCACTCGCACTTTTGCATCGCGGGAATTACGCGCCGGACGGCGATCGATGCGACGCCCAGCACTCCCCAGCGGATTTTTCGCGGCGGCACGGCGCTGCTAGCAGTTACCGCGCGGACGCGCTAACCGGCTTGCGGGCCGAACGCGCGTCCGCGATTTGCGAAAGGCCTTCGAGCAGGTCCTCGACCAGGTCTTCGGCGTTCTCGCATCCGGGCGAAAGGCGAAGACAAGTGTCGGAGAGACCAACCTCCGCGCGCGCTTCGGCAGGAATCGAAGCGTGCGTCATCGTGGCGGGATGGCAGATGAGAGCTTTGACGCCGCCGAGGCTTTCACCCAGCGCGAAGTAGCGCCGCGAGGACGCGAACGCGACCACTTCGCCAAGGCTTCCATCAAGTTCGAAAGAAACCATGCCGCCGAACCCGGTCATCTGGCGACGCGCGATATCGTGCCCCGGATGGCTCTTCAAGCCCGGGTAATAGACCGTGCGGACAAGCGGATGGCCGCTGAGCGCGTTGGCGATTGCGTTGGCGTTTTGTTCGTGGCGTTGCATTCTCAGCTCGAGAGTCTTGAGACCGCGCATTGTGAGCCAACAGTCGAACGGCGAAGGAACGCCGCCGGTGGCGTTCTGGAGAAACTTGACCGGCTCGAAGACGGCGGCGTCTTTCGCGAGCGCAGCGCCCTGAACGGTGTCGGAGTGGCCGGCGAGATATTTGGTGACGCTGTGGACGACGATGTCGGCACCGAGCTCAAAGGGTTGCTGGAAACAAGGGGTCGCGAACGTGTTGTCGACGACCACCAGCGCTCCGCGCGCATGGGCGAGCGTGGCGACTGCGGCGATGTCGGTGATGAGCAAGCGCGGATTGGTCGGCGTCTCGATCCAGACGATGCGAGTCCGCGGCGAAAGCGCCGCTTCGACGGCCTTGAGGTAGCCCGTATCAATCTGCTTGGTGACCACACCGAAACCTTGATAGACGCGGTTGAGAATCCGGTACGTGCCGCCGTAGACGTCGCGCGGGATGATGATCTCATCGCCCGGGCGAAGATACGCCTGAAGCACGGCGTTTTCAGCGGCCAAGCCCGAGGCAAACGCGGCGCAATATTCGACGCCTTCGAGCGCCGCGAGGACCGTTTCGAGGCGCTGACGCGTGGGATTGTTCGTGCGCGAGTAGGAGAAGCCCTTGTCGTGGCCGGGGGCATCCTGCTCGTAGGTTGAGGTCTGGAAAATCGGAGCGACGAGCGCACCGGTTTCCGGCTCGGAGGGCTGGCCCGCGTGAATCGTCTTTGTTGCGAATTTCATTTTTGTAACTCCCTTTTTGCCTGTGGCGCAGCCGCCCGGCGAGAGCAACTGAGCCGAAGCCTGCGACCAAAGGCCGAATTAAACGATCAAGCGGCGTCCGCGAGGCGAACACCGATGACGTTCGTCGTACAGTTTGGGAGTTGAATCTTCAATCGATCCGCCGTAGGCGCAATCAGTTGAGGATCTTATCTCTCCCCAATCTCCCAAGATCGACTTGCGGTCGACTCGGGAGCCCTGTTATGGGCAGGAATTAGCACCTTGGCATTTCACCAGGTTGCTGTGGCGTCCTAGGGCCTGTACCCTCAGCCACTCTGGATAAGCGCTGCCGGATCAGAGATCGGCAGCAACGGAATCCTAGCAACGGCAAGCGATCGAGTCAAGCTGTGACTTCCCGGTGGCTTGCAGAGGCTTAGGGGCCAATCGAAAAAGTGTCCCACTTTATGGGTGCCGCCGTCGTTTGTTTTCAGCGATTTACGTCGAAAATTAAGTGCGATGGTGTCCCACTTAATTTAGGGGCTCATAACGGGCCACCGCGAGAGAAGGGCCTTCGTTGTCGCGTGGTTCCATTCATATGTCAAAGAGCTATCCGGCCCTGGCGAGCAGGGCGGCCGCACGGATTCGCGCGGATGCAGGGCCAATCACAGCGCCCGACTAATGTTAACAGAGTAGTTAATGAAAATCGATCGTAAAATGGCGAGGAGCTACTGAAGTTTTGTGTATTCGGCTTTGGCTTGCTTGAGGAGGGGGATGTCGGGGTCGGCATCTTTCCACAGCGCGAGGAAATTCTGGTACTCGGTCTTGGCTTTGGCGGTGTCGCCTTGCAGCGCGTAGGCGCGGGCGAGGCCCAGATGCGCCAGCGCGCCCTCGGTTCCAAACACGGCGGGAGCATCGAGGATTTTCTGGAACTCCGCAGCGGCCAGTGCGCCCTGATGCGCGCCGAGGTAAGCCTGGCCACGAAGGCGGACCGTCACATCCCTGCCGCCGACGATTGTGTCGTAGGGCAGCGCGGCGGTCAAATCCTGGATGGCGTCCTGCGGTCTGCGCTGGTTGAGCGCGAGAGCGGCTCGCATCGCGGCAAGGTAGCAGCATTGAACGACTGTGGCTTCCGGGAAACGGTGATTCAAATCGGCGGCCAGCTTCTGCGCCTCCGCTGCATCGCCCGCCAGGGCGAGAGCCACCGCTGCGAGGCCGCGCGTGTCAACGTCGTCCGAAATCTGGCTACCCTTTTGCGCAGCGGTGCGCGCGTGGGCAAAATCGCCGGCAAAGGCTTCATTCAGCGCGACGAACGCCTGCGAATAGCCAGCATCCGCTTTCCGACCCGCCCGAACGTAAGAGGTAACCACGCGCTCCGCGACTTCGCGTGCTTGGCCCCACTGGCCGCGATCCATCGGCGGGGTGAGCTCGATGTCGGACGAAAGGCGGCGAGCTAAGGCCTCATTTGCTGCCATTCCGGCTTGGTCGCCTTGCAAGTACGCGGCGTCCCACAAGTAAAGCGCGAAAACGGGACTGTCATCGTGCTTGGCGCGGGCTTCCTGTATGGTCGCCTTCAATTCATCGAAGCGGCTAAGGTGGAAGTACGCTTGGGCGAGGCCAACATAGTCGATGGCCGTCAGGCTCGATTGGCCGGACTCTGTTATCACGGACCGCAATTCATTGTATCGCCCGAGCCTGATGTAACAGCTTCCCATCGCAGAGAGAACCAGCGGGTTGTGCGGGTATTCCTGATTCCACTGCTGAAGTATCTGTAGCTCCTTTTCCCAGTTTCCAGTGACAATGGCGTGGTAGTTTTTGGATATGGCGAAATTCTCGAACTCGCTGACCCTGCCGCGCAGCTCATAGGCTTTCTGGGTGTTTGCCACGGCCCGTGGGTCGCCCATGAGCCACTGCGTTGCTCCCAGCAGGGAATACGCCGTGGCGAAATTCGGATCGATGGTCACGGCGCGCTGAAAGAACGAGGCTGCGTTAGGCATGTCGTAATTCCAAAACGCCTGGCTGCCACTGCTAAACGCTTGCAAGGCTTCGAGGGAGGACGTGGTGAACTGGCCGAGCGGCACGTCATGCGCCTGGAGCGAGGCGGCCGATTCGCCGAGTTTCGTGCGGAGTTCGGAGGACGCGCGTCCGAGGGCGTCGAGCACTTTTTCCTTGCCATCTGCGGTCACTTGCTCTTGCGCGACCGAGTCTCCTGTGCGGCAGTTGATGGCGTCGAGCCCGAGGACGTATTGATTGCCGAGGGCCGCGATCGAGCCTTCGATGGTCACCGTGGCGTTGGCGCGCTGGCATACTTCGCGCCCGATATCGTGGGTCAGCCGGGTGTTGGGAGGCTTCTCCATCAAGCGCAAAGTTCCAGCGATTTGGTCTCCCGAAACTAATCGCAAGAAGGGTGTTTGTTCGAGCTGCGCGGAAAGACCTTCGCGAAGCGTGCCGTCGAAGACGGGATCGCCGGTCGTGTTGGTGAAGTCTTCGAGCACGATAGAGTCTTTCTCTGTCAGCGCGGGCGACCGATGAAAGTAGAAGTACGCGCCGGCTACCAGTCCCAAAACAACCACGGCGGCCGCGGCCGGAATCGCCCAGCGGCGCAATTCGAATTGTGACCGGTCGGATACTGCAACCGTGCGCGCCGAAGACGGAGTTGGCATAAGTTCCGTCGCGGATGCGGGCGGAGCCTCCACGGTGACGGCGGAGCGCCCCGAATCAAGCTCGCGCTTCAATCGCTTGAGATCTGCTCGAAGCTCCGCCGCACTCTGACAGCGCAAGTCCCGGCTTTTCTCGAGCGCCTTGTTGATGATTGCTTCGAGCTGCGGCGGGAGGTCCGGATTCAAACGAACCGGAGCCACTGGCGCGCGGTTTAGGATGGCCTCGAAAATTATTGCGGAAGTATCGCCACGAAACGGGAGCGATCCGGTGGCCATTTCATACAGCACCACACCAAAAGAGAAAAGATCTGTTCGCGCGTCCAGCTCTTTTCCTCGGGCTTGCTCGGGCGACATGTACGCGACCGTTCCCAACGCCGAGCCGGGGCTGGTCAAGTGCGGTTCTTGCTCCAAGGTCGGCATGTCCGAGGCAGCCGCCGCGATCGCGACCGGTGCTGTTAGTTGCTTGGCCAAACCGAAATCCAGAATTTTGGCGTGTCCCCGCTTGGTGACGAAAATGTTGGCGGGCTTGATATCGCGGTGGATGATTCCCTTCGCGTGCGCGACATCGAGTGCGTCTGTCACTTGTAAGCCGAGGTCAAGGATTTCTTCGACATCCAGCGGCTTGCCCCGGATCAGATGCTTCAGGGTTTGCCCCTCGAGCATTTCCATCGCAATGAAGGGTTTGCCATCCGATTCGTCGACTTCGTGGATTGTACAAATGTTCGGGTGGTTCAGTGCGGACGCAGCGAAGGCCTCGCGCTGGAAGCGTTCGCGAGCAGCGCGGTCTTTGGCTAGTTCCTCGGGAAGAAACTTCAGCGCAACGTGGCGATGCAGCTTGATGTCTTCGGCCCGATAAACGATGCCCATCCCTCCGCCGCCCAGCCGCGCCACGATCTGGTAGTGGGATACGCTGCGCCCGATGAGGGGATCGGGTTCCATGATGGTGGGGTCATATTAAGGGTAACGTCTTCCGGCAGTCAACGGCGCGCTGGACGAGTGCAATGAGGCTCTACTGAAGTTTGGCGTATTCGGCTTTGGCCTGCTTGAGGATGGGGATGTCGGAGTCGGCGTCCTTCCACAGCGCAAGGAAATCCTGATAGGCCGTTTTCGCCTTGGCCGTGTCACCTTCGAGTGCGTATGCGCGGGCGAGACCGAGATGTGAAAGCGAAGCAACGGGCGTGTTTGCGACAACGGCAGCATGGTCGAGGATCATTTGAAACTGTGCGGCGGCGTCTGCCGGGCGATGCGCGGCGAGGTAAGCCTGGCCGCGAATGTAAACCGGCAACATCGTGAAGAGGGTACCATTGAGTGGCAGGCACAGTTCGTGAGAGGAAATCGGGTTCAGCGCCTCGACCGCGTCGTCCGGCTTCCCACTTCGTAGCGCCAGAAGAGCTTGGACGGCAGGCACGGCCCAAATACGAAGGAATGTGGAATCGGGAAACCGCTTGTTCAGATCTGCGATGGCCGTCTGCGCCTCGCTGCTGTCTCCGATCATCGCAAAGACGACTCCGATGTTTCCCTCGACCTCCTTATCGGGCATAGATGCCGGCAGTGATTTCAAGTCCTCTTTTGCCATTCCAGAATCGCCGTACATGGCTTCTGCGGTGGCGAGAGCGGCTTGGTACGCCTCGGCCAAGTCGTTACCCCCTTCACGCTTCGCTGCCGCGACGGCGCGCTTATTCCAATCGCGTGCGGTGGCGAGGCGACCGTAATGGCTGCTGGTATAAAACTGGGCGGCTTCGTGCGCCGAAGAGGAACCCACCCAGGGCACCGCCAATTGCCGATCCATTTCTGCTGAATCGCCTTGAAGGAAAGCGATCAGGTAGCGAATATCGGCGAACCCTGCCGGCGGAAGATGGCGCGCCTCCGCCTGCTGGATGGTTGCTCGCGCTTCATCCAAGCGTCCAAGCTCCAAAAAGAGCCCGGCAGCACCGTGATAATCGAAGACTTGAGGATTCGGACTGAGCTGAAGGACCTGTTGCATCGCTGCGAGCTCGTCATCGAGCCGGCCCCACACTTGATCCGCGCCGCCGAGAGCGTAGTAAGCAGGATAGTCACGGGGAAAGATTTTCAGCCATTGTTGGGAGATGTCGGCGGTTTTCTCCATGTTTCCCGTGACGAAGAAATTGTAGTTCCCCGAGATCGAGAACTGTTCGCGCTCGCTGGCGCGGTCTCGCAATGCGTACGCCTTGGCGGCGTTCTCCATGGACGGACCGGTTTGGCCAAGCATCGAGTAGGCCAATCCAAGGTTGGCGTAGGCTTGAGCGAAGTTCGGATCCAGCGCCACGGCCCGCTGGAGGGACGAAATTGCGGTGCCTGGATCTACGCTGATCGCAGCTTTCGTACCGACCGTATAGGCTTGCAGCGCATCGAGCGACGAAGTGGTGATCTTATCAAGCGGTGTGTCGTAAGCCTGGAGCGATGCGGCGGACTCACCGAGCTTCGAGCGGAGGTCAGAGGCTCCTTTTCCCAGAGCCCCGATCACCTTTTCCTTGCCATCGGCTGTGACTTGTTCTTCGGCGAGAGTTTCGCCCGTGCGGCAGTTCACGGCATTGAGGCCAATGACATATTGGTTTCCGAGGGCCGCGATCGAACCTTCGATTGCCGCCGTCGCGTTCACGCGCTGGCAGATTTCGCGAGTGATGTCCTGAGTCAACCGCGTGTCGAGCGGTTTCTCCATCAGGCGAAGCGTGTCCGCGATCTGGCTCGCGGACACTGTGGTCAGAAACGGGGTCTGCTCGAGCTGCGCGGAGAGGCCCTGGCGGAGGGTGCCATCGAAAACAGGGTCGCCCGTTGTGTTCGTAAAATCGCCGATGACGATTGAGTCTTTTTCGTTGATCTTCGGCGACGGGTGGAAGAAAAAGTACCCGCCCACTGCGAGCCCGATTACGAGTACCGCCGCGACAGCGGGCAGCAGCCAACGGCGCAGCGCGGATCTTGCCGGCACCACGGCAGCGGTAACGTGAGCGGACGAGCCTCGCGGGGCGGCCTCAACCGGCGCCGCCGGTTGAGAAAACGCTGAGGCGGACCTGCCCGAATCGCTATCGCGCTGAAGGCGCTTCAAATCCGTCCGCATCTCCGAGGCGTGCTGGTAGCGAAGATTGCGGTCCTTTTCGAGCGCCTTGTTGAGAATTCGTTCCAACTCCTGCGGGGTATCTGGATTCAAGCGGACGGGCGAGGTGGGCGCTTTGTGCAGGATCGCGTCGAAGACCGCGGCAGACGTCGGGCCACCAAAAGCCTGCCTGCCGGTGGCCATCTCGTACAGGACTACGCCGAAACTGAAAAGATCAGTGCGTGCGTCGACTTCCTGTCCGAGCGCCTGTTCGGGCGACATGTAGGCCACGGTTCCGAGCGCGATTCCAGGACTTGTCAAATGCGGATCCTGGTCGTCGGCCGCGTCTAGAGTCGGGGCCTGGGTGTGCACGGCTCCGCGCGAGGGAAGATGCTTGGCCAAGCCGAAATCCAGAATCTTTGCCTGACCGCGTTGCGTGACAAAGATATTCGCCGGCTTGATGTCGCGGTGGATGATGCCACTCGAATGTGCGGCATCGAGCGCGTCGGCGATTTGAGCGCCGAGCTCGAGCAGCGTGTTGACGTCCACTGTCCCGCCGACAATGCGGTGCTTGAGCGTCTGTCCTTGCAGCAATTCCATTGCGATGAAGCGGCGGCCCTGGTGTTCGCCGATTTCGTAGATGGTGCAGATATTCGCGTGGTTTAGCGCAGCTGCGGCACGGGCCTCGCGGAGGAAACGCTCCATCATCTGCTTCTCGCGGGAAAGAGCTTCCGGCAGGAATTTCAGCGCGACGAAGCGGCCGAGCGTGGAGTCTTCCGCGCGGAAGACGACGCCCATGCCCCCGCCGCCCAAGCGTTCTACGACACGATAGCGAGACACGAGCTGCCCGACGAGGGGATCGGGATCCGGCATGGCGATACATCTTAGGGAGCGTTTACCCTCAAGTCAACGAAGCCGAACAATGCAGACCGCCATTGTCAGACGGCGATGAGACACGAGTGATATTGTGTCTAACGGCACGTGCTACAATCCGGCCCAGTTTGCACCATGATCTCTGGCGCCGCAGGCAGCAGCGATATCGGCCTTGAGGTCCTCGCCCCGGACCGGACGCGCCGCTTCGTGCGCATCGACGAGTCGCCTTTCCTGATCGGCCGAGGCAGCGAATCGGGAAGACATCTCCAACTGACAGAGCCTCGGGTGTCACGCCACTGCGCCGCGATCGTCTTTGAGGACGGCGAATACTTTCTGGAAGACCGGGGACAACGAAGCGGAGTATTTGTCAACGGCGACAAGATCACGCGGTGCAAGCTGCAGCAGGGCGATGTCATCACTTTCGGGCTGGATCACTTCTACGAGCTTACGTTCCGGAACGCCGAGCAGGATACGTCGATACCGGATCTGCTCAACAAGATCGAAGGCATCTCGTCGAGCGACGCTTCTCCCGGCGGGCTGCACAAATTGAATCTGCTGCTGGAAGCAACGGCGCTGCTCCATTCGCGGTTGCCACTGGACGCGGTCTTGAGCAACGTGCTGGACCACGCCATCGCCATTACCGATGCCGACCGCGGATTGCTGCTCGAGGCGAACGCGTCGGGCCAGTTGAAGCCGCGGCTGGCTCGCCGAAGTGCGGGCAGGCCGTTGTCAACGGACCAGATAAGACCAAGCGACACGGCGCTGGGAATGGCCCTTGAGCAACAATCGAGTTTCGTAACCGGGGACATCGCTCTGGCGGGGCTCGATCTTCGAGAAGCGCCCAGCGTAGCGGAGCAACGATTGCGAGCGATCGTCGTGATCCCGCTTTATGCCATGGTTCGAGCGAGTTCACACGAGTCGGCCGCAAACCTGAAGAAAGGTGAGCTTCTGGGCGCAATTTATGTGGATTCGTCCCGGCCGGCTTCACCCTCGAGTCTGGATAAGCGCATCCTGGATGCTCTCGGCGTGGAAGCCGCCAGCATCCTCGAAAACGCGAGTCTGGTGGAGCGCGATCGCGAGCGCAGGCGTCTGGAGGAACAAATCGCCATCGCACGCGACATCCAACTGGCGCTGCTACCGCGAAAACTGCAAGACTTTCCCCATCTCGAAGCGAGCGGAATCAACATTCCGTGCTTGGCAATCGGTGGCGACTATTTCGACGTGTTCGCCATGGACGAACAGCGCACGGCTTTTCTGATCGCGGACGTCGCCGGAAAGGGGCTGGGAGCGGCACTACTGGCGACCATGCTACGGGGAGCGCTTCTGGGCATGACCATCGGGTCCGATCCCGCCGGCGTGGTCGCACACATGAATCGGTTCCTTTGCGAGCACCCGGAAGTGGATCGCTATGCAACGCTGTTCCTCGGAGTTGTCGGCCGGGATGGTGCGGTTGCCTACGTTAACGCGGGGCATCCGTCGCCCATTTTGATTCGCCGCGGCGACGTCTCGGAACCTTTTGGGGAAGGTTCGTTTCCCGTGGGCATGATGCCAGAGGCGAAGTACTGCGCAGCGCGCCTGCAACTGCAAGCCGGGGACACGCTCGTGCTCTTCAGTGATGGGGTCACGGAGGCGGCTAACTCCGAACTGCAGCTTTTCGGTTCACAGCGTCTTCGATCGATCCTCAAGGGCAGGCACGATGCTCCCATCGAGCATATTCAGAACCAGGTTCTCCGCGCGGTGGACGAATTTGCGAAGGGCGCTGGTCAGGCAGACGACATCACCCTCATGCTGCTGCGCTACCGCGGGCGGCCGTCCTGAGCCCGAATCGTACCGGGAAAGGCGGACCAATCCGCCAGTAATATCCTCGCGTCGCACCCTCGTCAAACCAGTGGACACCCCTTATCTAGCCCGCTTTAATTGAATGAGCGGTAAATGGGGCAAGGCAGGAGTGTGGGAGATTGACGATGCGGCGTGCAGCCGTTTTGTGGGGAGCGATTCTGGTTTTCGCTTTTGGAGCCAGCGCGCAGACTCATTCGGGAAACTCCCTCTTCTTCGGTTCCTCGTTTCCCACCCTGACAGCGGCCTTTGCTTCGCCTAGTCCTGGGGTGTTGGCCGCGCTTCCGGCAAAGCCTGCGGAGCCGCAGGGCGTTTACGGAGTCGTCCAGAGCTATGACTTCCAGATCTACGGCGGATTCACGTATTTTCACTTCTACGAGCTCCCCGGCACGACGGGCAATTTGGACGGATTTAACGTCGGGATGAGCTACTTCCCGAAGGCAGGACATCTCGGATTGGATGCCGAGTATGCGGTCGGATTCGCTCCGCAAGACGGCATTCTCACGGTGCTCGACGCGGGACTGGGTGGAGCGCGTTACAGGTTTTCGAACCACCGCGGCGATGAACTTTGGGTACACGCGTTGGCTGGAGTAGCGCACTTCGTCCCATTAACGCCGTACGGAGGCGATAATGCGTTTGCCTTCGAGGCTGGCGGGGGGCTCGACATTGCGCCGAAGCGGAACGGACGGTTGGCCTATCGCGTCGAGGGTGACGTCTTCGGAACATTCTTCTTCGGAACCTACCAGTACAGCCCCAGCGTGTCCGTCGGGATCGTATACAAGTTCTAGCGGACCGCAGCGCTGCCATCCCGCAGTATTCAGAGCTTGTAGCCGATCTTGCGCACGAATTCGTGCCTGTACTTCGCGTCTTCGGGGCCTTCGACCCCTTTCGGCGAGCTGCCATCGACCACGCCCAAGACGCCGCGGCCCTGATCCGTTTGAGCGATGATCGCTTCGACCGGGTTTGCGGTAGCGCAAAAGATGGTGCATACCTCGAAGCAATCGCGGACCCTGCCTAGCAAATTAATCGGATACGCTTGCCGGATAAGGAGAACGAAGACGTGGCCCGCGGCGATTCGCTGGGCGTTTGCGATCGCTACGCGACGCAGATCGTCGTCGTTGGATTCGACGCGCGTGAGGCAAGGGCCTGACGCCTCGTTAAACGCCACGGCAAATTTTGCCCCGGGTACGGTGTTGACGACGACTTCGTAGAGGTCCTCCGCAGTCTTGATGAAGTGCGATTGTCCCAAAATCAAATTCGTGCCGTCGGGAATTTCGAGACGAACGCTCAAGAGCTCCATATTTTCATCCCCCGTTTGGAAAAAATTTCCACATTTGGAATTTGGCGAATGAATTTCGAATGCTCGTTCAAGCAAAGTCCATTATCAGCAGTGCGCTATCGCCGCACAAGAGCAGGGCGCGATGGCAGTCGACGTGCTCGGCTAAATTTCGACGCGGAAGCCGCGGTGTGTGCATCTAAGTTTCTAGAGACGCGCGATGATAATCAGAACGCTACAACAGGCCAGGCGATTCCTCCGAATCCTGTTTGGGTTCACGCTGCTCGGGATCGGAATCGTCATGATCGTGGCGCCGGGACCCGGCCTGCTGACGATTGCTCTCGCGCTTGGCGTGCTCGCGGCCGAATTTGTTTGGGCGCGGACGCTGCTCGATCGCATGAAAGAGCACAGCACGCGGCTGCGCGACTCGGTTTTCCCGCGCGCTGATCGCGCCGCCTGATCCACACCTCTTATCCTTTGGTCTAATTTTCTTGCTTTCGAACGGCCCCTCAGTGTGTTTTCATGCCTCGCTGTAAGGAGGGCAACTCGATGGCAGGCACCGGACCGACCAGGTGGGCTGGAAAGTGGGCGCTGGTAACCGGCGCGAGCGCCGGCATCGGCAAGGCAATCGCGGAGCAGCTGGCGGCAGCGGGCGTCCACCTCGTGGTGACGTCTCGGCGAACGGAAAAGCTGAGAGTGCTTGCGTCCGATCTGACTGCGAAAAATGGCTCCAAAGTGGAGGTCTTCACCGCCGATCTAGCGCATCCTGGCGCCGCACGTGAGATCTACGCCTTCACGAGCGGGAAGGGAATTGAAGTTGAGCTGCTGGTGAACAACGCCGGCTTTGGCGCCTACGGGTACACCCACGAGATTCCCGAAGACCGATTGCTTGAGATGATCCAGCTGAACTGCTCGACAGTCGTCGAGCTGACCCGGCTCTACCTGCCGTCGATGGTCCAGCGCCGGCACGGTGACATCATGATTGTGGCGTCGACCGCGGCGTTCCAACCGGTGCCTTTTCTTTCGGCCTACGCTGCCACGAAAGCATTCGATCTAAGTTTTGCGGAAGGGCTTGCCGAGGAGGTCCGGCGGTATGGCGTTCGAGTCTCGGCGCTCTGCCCCGGTCCGACCACCACCGAGTTCCAAGACGTAGCGCAGCAGCCGGATCGCGCCTTTAGAGGTGCGGAAACCGCCGAAAAGGTTGGGCGGGTCGGGCTCGAAGGTCTCGCTCGCGGAGAGTCGTGCGTGATTTCGGGCACGCGGAACCGCTGGATGATCAGGTCGGAGCGGCTGGCGCCGCGGAGTTTCATCGCCAAGATGGCGGCAAAGGTGATCGGTCCTCCCGAAAGCTGATTTGGCGCACCCACAGGGGTGGACTGGACACGGGAGCCGCAGGCGTGTATTATCCGCTCCCCTTCAGTAAGAGGCCCTAATCCCTGAGGAGATTCTTAGCATGGTGGCAGAAATCGCAAAGCAGTCCTACCGCGGTGTGTTGTGCATGTCGTGCAGGCAGCCGATTCCACTTCCCGAGATCGTAATCCGAATGGAAGTACATTCTGAAGTGAAAGCGTCGGAGGCGGCTTCCGATCAGCACGATCATGTGTTCAGCTTACGTTGCCGCGCCTGTAGCCGCGAGAAGCCGTACCGGTCATCGGATATAGTCGAGTTTGAGGGAGCGCCTCGTCCGAGGCCCTCGATCCTCCGGCATTCTCAAGGGATTCGGGCACAGTCCCGTGGGCTTTCGAGGGCTGCGAACGGCTGAGATTACGCGGATCGACTGGTAGCGCCCGGCGACTCATACCCGGCCTGCGTTAAGGGAGGCCACCAGACGGTTCCTCAGCAGTCTGGATTTCTTCGGATTCCGGCTTAGTTCATTAAATTCAACCGATTGCCGGAGAGCGAGCATCTCTCTCACCCGCCGAGTGTCCCCGTAGAGCTCGTTCACCTAAGGCGTCTAGTCGCTGCCTTTGACTAAGACTGCAGAAACTCCAGGTGTGTGCCGATACGACGCCTCAGGAGGTCCAAATGCCGAGCCGGGCTCTAGTGGTTGACGACGATACGGGTGTTTGTGGACTCGTTCACAGCGTTCTCGTAGGCGCGGGAATGGAAGCGCTCGTACTCAGCAGGAGCGAGGGCGTGGAGGAGCATCTCCGCCGTGAGAAATTTGCGGTGGCGCTCTTCGACCTACGTATGCCTCCGCCAGACGGGCTCGAGCTAGCGCGGCACGCGCGCAAGCTCGGAATCAACCAGATGACGCCGATCATCCTGATGAGCGACGATCAGAGCACCTCTGCCACGGCCCAAGGTTTTGCCGCAGGTGCGAGCTTCTTTCTCTACAAGCCGGTGGACAAGAGCCGTCTACTGGCGCTGGTCCGCGCCACGCAGGGCGTGATCGAGCAAGAGCGGCGACGTTTTCGTCGTGTTCCTCTCAAAGTTAAGGTTCGGATCGGGTCGGACAAGGAAGAATGGCAGTGCGAGACGATAGACGTAAGCCTAAACGGGATGTTGGTCCAGGGTCCTGTTTCGCTACCGCCGGGATCGCCTGTGCGCATCGGCCTCTACCTTGCACCCGAGGCAAAGCCGATTTTGGGTCACGGCACCGTGGTTCGCCTGCTCAGCGGAAATCAGATGGGCATTCAGTTGAACCATTTGACCCCAACCGAAAGCGCGAGATTGCAGGAATTTCTGCTGCCTCTAATCCTTCGAGAAGCAGGCGAGTCCAACATCGCTCGAGCGTAGGGAGAGCTGGGGACTCGCGATCACCTGGTTCTTCTTTCCGAAGTAGCCATTCGGAGAAGCTTGGTTTGGGCTTCCCGGCCTTGTGCCTCGGGCCTCGTCACATCGCCAGCGCAAACTGGCGGCCGCACGCTCACGCCGAAGGATGAGTCCGATGAGAAAAGATCGGAGGCTTTTTGCACTAGGCCCACGCGGCCTGTCACGTGAAATTTCTTGAGCAGCTCGGAAACGTGAAATTTCACGGTTCTCTCGGACACATTCAGCTTGGCGGCAATCTCCTTGCTCGAGAGGTTCTGGAGCACTGCTCGAAGCACTTCCTGTTGACGCTGGCTCACGTGCGTCGGAAGGACGGTTGCCATACAGGCTTTAATGAGGCGCTTGGTGATCGGCGCTAGGCAATCCAGAAGCCGATCGTCGATGGAGACCATCAGCCGGAAATCCGCAGGTGCTTGGCCGCGAACCACGCACTGCGTGGCTAGGACGCTGGTAGCTTCCTCTACGGGCAGTCTTCCATCCGGGCCGGCCTTAACCTCGAAACGTTGTGTGCCTGTCGTCCGATCAAAAAAGACAAATGCTTTGGGCCGTACCCGATAGGAATTCGGTGCACGACGCCCAACGTGACGGATCCTGCGGCTGCTCATGGTCATCCCCCGAAAGTGCGCTTACCACTTGGACTTCGCCGAAGACGAGGAGACTCCAGGCACTTCGGCGCAGTACAGAGGGAATCGACCCCGTGGCACAGGTCTTTAGATTAAAGAAGCTCGATGTTACCTATCGGTTTAGGCCTAGTTTCATTAAGGGAGCGCATAGACGAGCAAGGCCTGATTGGTCCCTTGTCCGCCACCGGCGGCCATGATGGCCACGTATTGTTTTCCGCTCTTGCCCGCATACGTGATCGGCACTGCGGTCGCCGTGTATTCGAGCTTCATCGACCATAGCTCCTTGCCGGTTTTCGAATCGAAGGCACGGAAGCGGTTATCGTTGGTCGCGCCGATGAAGACGAGACCGCCGGCAGTCGCAATCGGGCCTGCGAAGGCGCCCGGCCGACCGGTGTGCTGCTTGGCCTCGGGCAATTCTTCCGTGATTCCCAGTGGAACCTGCCACACGATCTCGCCAGTGTTCACGTTGACGGCAGAAAGCGATTCCCACGGCGGTTTTTGGCAAGGCCAGTTGCCCAGAACTTTGCCGTCGGCGTCTTTTGCTTGGGCGGCAAACATCCCGAACTGGCTGCCCGGGCCGCTGGCGGGACGGTGATACTCGAGTCCGCCGGCAGGGTTGTTAGGATCGTATTTCGGATTCTTTTCAACCCAACCGCTCGAACCCTGGTTTTGCATGTTCAC
>DASPUN010000068.1:0-32573 GCA_035622875.1 Candidatus Acidiferrales bacterium | reverse complement strand
ATCAAGGCATTCCTCCGAATGAAATGGATGAACGGGAAGAGCTTGAACCATCCGGAAACCCGCCGGACGGTCTGTTATATCAAAACCCGCCTAGGACGAACAACCCGATGAAGACGACAA
Source organism: Candidatus Acidiferrales bacterium (assembly GCA_035622875.1). Taxonomy (GTDB): domain Bacteria; phylum Acidobacteriota; class Terriglobia; order Acidiferrales; family UBA7541; genus Palsa-295. Next base: position 32,453 of record DASPUN010000068.1, on the reverse strand, counting down.
ACGGAACTGATCCGCTTGCCTACCGTAAGATGCTGCAGGGACGCCGTAACGTTGCAGCCAGAAACGTGGGTATGGTCTGACCGCCCGCCCAGCGGCAGGCAACGAGGCCCGCGCCCGCCGCATCCACATGCCTGACTTATGTCCGTGTCCAAGATGCAGATTGGGAAGGTATGCCCTCTTACGATCCTTCCCGGGCGGATCGCTGCGCCCGGAGATGTGCGTTGACACGCCCCATTCGTTTTGTTATTCAACTCGTTTCGCTATTAGCATCGGGACGACAACAGTGGGGCGTCCCGGCCTCGTTTCGGCGTGTCCCGCGGGAATCCACACAGGACAAGGCGATGCGCGAGGCGTATGCCCGGACGGAGATTTTGGATCGGCGACGGAGCGGACTGAATGACGGGAAACCTGGTGGCTGCATGAAGGGTATTCGAAACGTCGCCGCTATGATTTTGAGTGTGGTCTGCCTTGCACTCCTCGCCGCATGCGGCGGTGGCGGTGGCGGTCAAATTTCGATCACGCTGACCACGCCGACCGGCGTGTTTTCCGTGGACGAGAGCGAAAACGGCGTCAATCCGGAACCAACGATCATCATCAATGCCGCGGTCGGCGGCGACACCAAGAATCAGGGTGTCACCTGGTCGATCGAGAAAAAGAACAATTCCAGTTGCTCAGGCACAGGAACGGGGCCGGGGCAATGCGGCACTCTGACCAACTCCAGCCCCTTCCAGGTTACCTTCACACCGCCGAGCGATCTTTCCGCAGCACTCAGCGTAACCATAACGGCCACGTCCATCAGTGACCAAAACACTACGAAAACCCAAGCCATCAACGTGGTTTTGCCGCCGACTTTCACTCTCACTGCGTGTAATCCCCCCAGCCCGCCGATCAATACTCCCTGCGTGCTCCCAAATGGGAAGAACGGCGTGCCGTACACCTCCAGCGGCACATCGACAGTAACGATTGCGTTCACCGGAGGAGTCTCGCCCTACAATTTCAACCAACCGGTGCTTCCGTGCGGCCTGAAGATGACGGTATCAACCACCGTTCTTTCGGCCACGATCACGGGCACACCTTGCGGTTCCGGCACGACGCAGTTCACGGTGACGGTAACTGACAGTGGAGGCGCGGCACCCGTCGGCCAGCTGTATTCGATCTCGATCAGTCCGGCGCCGCCGCTGTCAGTCGTGGCTGCGCCGCTCCCCCCGGGCCTCACCAATACGCAATACAGCGCTTCTGTGGTGGCGCAAGGCGGAGTGCCGCCGCTCACGTGGACGCTATCACCTCCTCCGGCCACGAGCCTGCCACCGGGAATCGCGTTCAATACAGCGACGGGTGCTTTCAGCGGAGTGCCGCAGGCAAGCGCAGCCACAGGATCGTCCTGCACACCCGCCGTGGCGGGCACATACTGCTTTGCGGTCCAAGTGCAGGATTCCGCGCTGCCGACGCACCAAGTAGCCCCGCCGGCGCCGGAGCCGCTGAGCATTACGATCCAGAAACCGCCGCCACTGCAGATCACAACACCGAGCCCGCTGACGAGCGGGCTGACGGCGCAGGGATACGCCGCTCAATTGCAAGCGATCGGAGGTGTCGCGCCGTACACGTGGAGTGTCACGCAGGGGCAACTGCCAGCGGGCTTGAGTCTTGTGACGAATGCGGACAGCACCGCGACGATTTCGGGCACGCCAATTCTTACCGGCGACAGCACGTTCACGGTGCAAGTGGCGGACTCAGAGGTCGTGCAGGCGACGAAGACAATGGTCTACTCGATCTCGATCGCTGCGAACACGACTAGTCCGACGGTGAACGATGCGCTGCTGCAAGGATCGTACGCGTTCTTCTTCACCGGATTCGATAAAGACGGAAGCGTGATGGCCGTCGGAACGTTTACGGCGGACGGCAAAGGGAACATCACTTCTGGCGTGCAGGACAGCAACCGCATTTCAGGAGTGGCGACCGGCGCGACTATATCCACAGGCACGTATTCGATCGGCGCCGACGGAAGAGGGACGCTTGAACTGACTTCGACATTCGCGAACCAAGCTCCGCTTACAGTTGACTACCGCGTCGTGTTGGACTCTACCGGAGGCGGGCACTTCTTTGAGGACCAGCCCGCAAAAACTAACGGGGACGCACTGCAAACACACGGCGAGGGCGTGCTAAAACCCGTCCAGGGTTCGGGATTTACCGACGCAAGCTTCGCGGGCAATTACGCATTCCTTTTCCCCGGACAGGACCTGGATAAGAAACCTGCGGCACTCGGCGGCGTGGCACACGCGAACGGCGCGTCCGCTACCATCACGCCGGGCACGAGCGATCTGAATGATGCGGGCACCTTCAGTTCTGGTTCCCTGACGGGGACCTTCGGCATCCTTGCCGGCAATCGCGGATCCGCTGCGTTGACGTTCCCTCTGCCGAAAGGCCAAGCGACACTGAATTTCGTCTTCACGTTCGTCTCGCCGTCGGATTTGTACTTCCTCGAGTGCGACAGCAACGGTACGTCTACCTGCGCGCCAGGAACGCCGACTCAATATCGGCTTGGCGGAGAAATGATTCTCCAGTCGCCAAACGCCGTGTTCAATAACGCGGCGCTTGCCGGGTCGAGCGTCGTGAGTGGCATCGCATTAAGTTCCGGCTCGAACTCCGACGTGTTCGCGGGGCTCTTGACGGCATCCAGCTGCGATGGAAATACGCAAATCAACCTGAGCTACGACGAAGACAGCGGCGGGACTCTGTCGGCCCCATCGTCCGGAGGAACTTGTACGATGGGGCTGAACGGTAACGGCCGCGTTAGCTTCTCGTTCACGAACTTCGCGGCGGCGCAAGCAAAGGTTGCGACAGCGTATCTCACGGGCCTTGGAACCGGCTTCGTGCTGGGTAGCGATGCGGCAGTTACAACGGGGCTTCTGGAGCAGCAGTCAGGAGGCCCGAACTTCACGGACGAGTCTGTCGTAGGGAGTTATGCTCTGAGCGCGTCGATGATCGCAGAGACTCAAGTGAAGAACGTGATTGGGCAGATCGTCGGCGATGGCAGCGGGGATTTCATTCAGACCGACACGAGTGGCGATACCGTGAGCGTGGTCGACGAAATCGATCCACCGGCGACGAGCGCTCCGAATCTGGCTCAGCCGCTCTCTGCGATTCTTGCGGGCTTGCCGTCGAGCGGGCGCGGCACGCTGACGACAGGAGCGCCGGTCCCGAGCGGGTTCCCTGCAACGGCGGTTTTCTACGTCGTATCGCCGTCAAGCATACGCATGATCTCGACGGACACTAGCGACCAGCATCCCAATCTGTTTTTCCTGAACCACTAACTTCAGATCACGTCGGACGACCACTGAGGCAGACCTGAGCTCGGAATCGAGCTCAGCTTTCTTTCTTGCCGTCGTCTTCAACCAACTTGAGCGCGGCGGAATTGATGCAGAATCGCAGCCCCGTCGGCTGCGGGCCATCTTCGAAAACGTGGCCGAGATGCGCATCGCACCGACTGCACATCACCTCGGTGCGGACCATACCGTGGCTAGCGTCTCGTTCCATCTCGATGTTTTCAGCAGCGATCGGCTGCCAATAGCTCGGCCAGCCCGATCCGGAGTGATACTTGGCTTCCGAGGAGAAAAGAGGCTGTCCGCAGCAGACGCAGACGTACGTGCCCGGCGTTTCTGTATCTTCGTACTCGCCGGTGAAGGGAGGTTCAGTTCCCTTCTTGCGAGTGACGGAATATTGCTCGTCTGTGAGTTTTGACCGCCAATCGGCGTCGGATTTCCTGATCTTTTCCGCCATTGCTCTGCTATCCCTCGGAATGATTCCAATTGCGTCCCGATCAGCATACAACAGGGGCAAACCGCTTTCTACGCGCCGACTCGCCTGCTCACCCGCAGTACGGCGGTCCCGCAAGAGCGTTATGCCCGCGATCAACTATTTGGATTGGACCTGCCGGATTGAACGCAACTAGAGTTTTGACCGGCGACGGCGGAAGAGGGAAGCTGTTGAGGACCAGAACCAGCGCCAACAAGCGCGGGGGTTGCATGTCCGCGACGTCCACTTCGACGAAACGGTCTGCGACTCCACCAGGTGTGAGATAAACAAAGATGGGTGCAATGAGAAGCGCGGGGGCCCGACTGAAGGCCAAGGGCGATGGAGTGCCGGCGGCAGGGCCGACACCTCCGGTTGCCAATCCCAGTTACGTACTGCCGCTGGAGGAAATCGCAAACTTGACGCAAGAAGGCGGCAAACCGGCCGAGACGTTGAGCAACGTCGTCGCGCTGATTGCCAAGCGGTTCAAGACAGACGTCTGCTCGGCGTATCTGCTCGAGCCCGACCGCAGCAACCTCGTGCTCGCGGCGACGCTCGGGCTGCGGCCGCAGTGTGTCGGCACGCTGCGAATGTCGCTGAATGAGGGCCTCGCAGGCCTGGTGGCTGAGGAGGTGCATCCGGTAGCGGTGGAAAACGCGCAAAGTCACCCGCGATTCAAGTACTTCCCGAACGCAGGCGAGGAGAAATACCATTCGTTTTTGGGCGTGCCGCTGATCGATCGCGGCGTTCTGCAGGGCGTGCTGGTGGTTCAAACGGCCGAACCGCGCGTATTCAGCGAGGAAGAGATCAAAATGCTCGTGGAAGCATCGGCCGAGGTGGCTCCTGTAGTGAGCGAAGCGAGGACGGTCGACCGCTTCATTGTCCCAATTCAAGAACGGCTCTGGGCGCTGGCGCGAAATCTGTGGTGGAGCTGGGACCCCGACACGACGAGCCTTTTCCTCGATCTCGATCCCATCCGCTGGCGGGAGCTGAACCACAATCCCATCGCCTTGCTGGCGGAAATTCCGCTCGAAGAAATCGAGCGTCGCGCAGCCGAGCAGGTGTTGCACAGTCGGATCAACTACGCGTATCGCCGCCTGCGGGAATATCTCGAAAACGACCATACCTGGGGCACGCGCCACGCGGGGATTTTGAGGCCACGGCCGGTGGGATATTTTTCAGCAGAATTTGGCCTGCATGAGTCGATTCCGATCTATTCCGGCGGCCTCGGGATTTTGGCCGGTGACCATGTGAAAAGCGCCTCCGACCTCGATATTCCGCTCGTGGGCGTCGGGTTGTTTTACGGGCAGGGATATTTCCGGCAGCGGCTCGATCGAAACGGATGGCAGCAGGAGGAATATCTCGAAACGGACGTCAATCACCTGCCGCTAGAGCGGGCAATCGGCGCGAACGGCGAGCCAGTAATGGTTCAGGTAGAGACGCGCAGCGGAACCATTTGCGCAAAAGTGCTTCGCGTGCGCGTTGGACGCTGCGATTTGTTCCTGCTTGATTCAAACGTCGAGGCAAACGCTCCAGAGGATAGAGCACTGAGTTCGCGGCTGTATGGCGGAGACCGGCGCGTGCGAATCCGGCAGGAGCTTCTGCTGGGCGTAGGAGGCTATCGCGCGCTGAGAGCGATGGGAATCACTCCGGGCGTCCTTCATCTGAATGAAGGGCATAGTGCGTTCGGAGTACTCGAAGCGATTCGATGCCGGATGATCGACGAAGGGCTGTCGTTTGCGCAGGCCGCGCCGCGCGTCTCGCGCCAAGTTTGCTTCACGACGCACACTCCCGTGCCGGCCGGCCACGATCGGTTTGACGCAGGATTGGTCGAGGAGCATCTGGGCCGGCTCCGCGAGTCTTTAGGGCTGCAGGTGGATACGTTTCTCGCATTCGGACGCGAGAACCCGAGCAATTATTCCGAGGAATTCTGCATGACGGTGTTGGGGCTGAAGCTATCGCGTCGCGCGAACGCTGTTTCGACGCTGCACGGTGAAGTCTCGCGCGCGATGTGGACTGGCCTCTACCCTGGACGCGCCGAAGACGCAGTTCCAATCGGCCACATCACGAACGGCGTACACGTTCCGACCTGGCTGGCCCCGCAAATGTCGCGTCTCTACGACCGCCATCTGGGAGCGGGCTGGCAAGAGCACAGCAGCGAGGCAAAGATTTGGGAAGGAATCGAGAACGTCGACGATGGTGAACTCTGGGAAACGCACTTAAGCCTGAAAGCGCGTCTGCTCGAATTCGTGCGGCGCCGCGCGATTCAGCAGGCCGAGCTGCGGGGCGAGCCGCTCGAGACCCTGCAAGCGCTCGAACGAATCCTCAGCCTCGACGCACTCACGATCGGATTTGCGCGCAGATTTGCGACCTACAAGCGCGCCAATCTGTTCCTGATGGACATGGAGAAGTTGACGTCGATCATGAACGACGCGAAGCGCCCAGTGCAATTCGTATTCGCCGGAAAGTCGCACCCGCTCGACGATCCCGGCAAGCGCGTCCTGCAACAGATCGCGCAACTGGCGCGCGATCCGAAATTCCGCGACAAGCTGGTCTTCGTCGAAGACTACGATATCGATGTCGGACGGCACTTCGTGCAAGGTGTCGACGTTTGGCTCAACAATCCGAGGAAACCGCTGGAGGCATCGGGCACGAGCGGTCAGAAGGTCGTCTTGAATGGCGGACTTAATCTCTCGATTCTCGATGGCTGGTGGGCGGAAGCCTACGACGGCCTGAACGGGTTTGCGATCGGTTCGGGCAAAACCCACTCGGATACCAATGTCCACGACGCGCGCGACGGCGAGGATTTGTACCGAGTGCTCCGCGAAGAAGTGATTCCTCTGTACTACCAGCGCGACCGCGACGGCCTGCCGCGCGGGTGGATCAAGCGCATGAAGCGCACGATCCGCACGCTGGGCTGGCGCTTCAACGCCGACCGCATGGTGATGGACTACACCCGCCAGTGCTACATCCCTGCAGCGGGTGGCACTTCGAGCGATATGACCACGACGCTTTAGGCGCGTCGATTTTGACCGCCAACGCGGCATCGCGCCCATCCGTCGCTTCCGCTATAATCGACAAATTGCAAATTGATTGAATAACTCGGATGAGAGCATTTTCTTCCAATCAGTCCGGACAGGAGGCCCGGCGAGCCGAACGGTCCGGGCACTCGAGCACGGGGGCATCCAATCGCCCGAAGAATCCGCCGTGGAAGATGCTGCCCCACGTTTGGGCACTCATCAAACCGCGGCGCGCGATTCTAGCCGCGGGGTTCGCCCTGATGGCGATCAATCGCATCTGCGGACTGGTGCTGCCTGCGTCGTCGAAATACTTGCTGGACGACGTCATCCTGAAACATCAGACTCGCGTTCTGATGCCGCTCGTGCTGGCGGTGCTGACAGCGACGATCGTGCAGGCCGTGACTTCGTATTCGCTGACCCAGCTTCTCTCGAAGTCTTCGCAGCGGATGATTACCGACCTTCGAATCAAAGTGCAGGAACACATCGGCCGCCTTCCGGTCGCCTACTACGACGCGAACAAGAGCGGCGCGCTTGTTTCCCGGATCATGAGCGACGTGGAAGGCGTGCGGAACCTCGTCGGCACCGGTTTGGTCGATTTCGCGGGCGGAATCATGACCGCGATTCTCGCACTAGGCTATCTCTTGCGCGTCAGCGTGACGATGACGGCTACGGCCGCCGTTTTTCTGGTGATCTTTGCACTTAGCCTTAGCCGCGCATTCAAGACGATTCGCCCGATCTATCGCGCGCGGCCAAAGATCAACGCGGAAGTGACGGGCCGCCTGACTGAATCGCTTGGCGGCGTGCGCGTCGTGAAGGGATATCACGCCGAAGAGCGGGAATCTCAGGTATTTCAGACCGGCGTCCGGCGATTGCTCGACAACGTGCTGCAAACGCTGACGGCCACGTCGTTGATGAGCGCCTCGGCGACGGTTCTGATGGGAATCGTCAGCGCTGCGATCATGTTTCTGGGCGCGCGAACAATCCTGGCCGGCAAGATGTCGCCCGGCGATTTCGTAGCCTACCTGGCTTTTCTCGCGATGCTGATTGCGCCAGTTGCGCAAATCGTGGGCATCGGGCCGCTGATGACGGAGGCACTGGCAGGACTTGAGCGGACGCGCGAAGTGCTCGATGAAAAGCCGGAAGATGAGGATCTGATTCGCACGATCGCGCTGCATCGCATCGAGGGCCGCGTCGTATTCGATAACGTGCATTTCGCCTATGACGCCGGCAAGGAAGTGCTGCGCGGCGTCTCGTTCGACTCACAGCCAGGCGCGGTGACCGCGTTTGTGGGGCCTTCAGGCGCGGGAAAGTCGACGATTATCGGGCTGATCGCCGCGTTCTACACGCCGACGTCGGGCTGCGTACTTGTTGACGGCACCGATCTCGCGAAAGTGCGGCTCGATTCCTATCGGACTCAGCTGGGCGTAGTGCTGCAGGAAACGTTTCTCTTTGACGGAACAATTCGCGAGAACGTCGCTTTTGCGCGACCTGACGCCCGCGAAGAACAAATCATGGCCGCGTGCCGGATCGCTCGCGTGGACGAATTCGCAGAAGGCTTCGAGAAAAAATATGACACGGTCGTGGGCGAGCGCGGCGTGAAGCTTTCTGGCGGACAGAAGCAGCGCGTCTCGATCGCGCGCGCGATACTGGCCGACCCGCGCATTCTGATTCTCGACGAAGCGACATCGAGCCTCGATTCCGAATCCGAGGCGCTGATACAGGAAGGTCTCGGCTATCTGATGCGGGGGCGCACGACGTTTGTGATCGCGCATCGGCTCTCGACGATTCGGCGCGCGGATCAGATTCTCGTCGTTGAAGCAGGCCAAATCGTCGAACGCGGCACCCACGCGACGCTTCTCGCGGCCTCGGGTCGCTATTATGATCTCTACACCAGGCAGCACGGCCTCGAGGCAAACCTATTCCTCGCTCCAGGCGAGGGAGACAGCGTACCCGAAGACGTGCAAGCCGTTCGCGGGGACTCGGCCTTGCGAAACGGTGGCGCCGCACTGCCGGAAGCGATCCAAATGATTCGCGGACAGAGAAATTGAGCGTCGAACCCTCCGCCTCGGTCATCCACGCGGAATCGGGAACGGAATCAGCGAAATGTCTGAAGTAGAAATCGCCATTCCAAGCAGTGTGGAATTCACAGACGGCCTCCCGCCCGAGCGCCGCCGATGGGCGATGCTGACATATTGCATTGGGCTTTCGATGTCCGTGCTCGATGGCAATATCGCGAACACCGCCCTGCCGAACATCGCCGTGCAGCTCAACGCCAGCCCGGCAGTGTCCATCTGGGTCGTGAACGCGTTCCTGCTGGCGGTGGCGGTTTGCGTCGTGCCGCTGTCTTCACTCGTCGACATCATTGGTTACAAGCGCGTGTATCAGGCTGGCCTGGCCTTGTTCACACTGGCTTCGGTGGGATGCTCGCTGCCGCATTCGCTCAACACGCTGGTGCTCGCGCGCATTTTTCAGGGCGTCGGCGCGGCGTGCATCTGGAGCACGTCTGCCGCGATCATGCGCTACACCTATCCGCGCGCGGTGCTGGGGCAAGGCATCGGCCTGGGGGGAATGGTCGTTTTCACTTCCGCGGCGGCCGGGCCTAGTATCGCGTCCGCAATCTTGTCCGTAGCTTCGTGGCACTGGCTTTTTGCGATCAACATTCCGTTCGGCCTGTTGTCGCTGGGTCTGTCGGAGAAGTGTCTCGCTCCTGCCAAGGGAACGCGGCATCGATGGGACATTTGGAGTGCGGTGCTGAATGCGGTGACGGTGACGCTGCTCGTTCGCGGAATCGACGGAGTCGGAAACCTTGACAAAATCTCGCTGCGGAGTATTTCAGTCATAACTGCCGAGCTGGCGGGTGCGGCCGTCCTCGGAGTGCTCTTGGTGCGGCGTCAACTGGGTCTCGAGATTCCGATGTTGGCGATCGATTTGTTCGAGCGGCCGATTTTCGCGCTGTCGGTGGCCGCGTCATTCTGCACGTTTATCTCTCAGGGCCTGGCGTTCGTCGTTCTGCCATTCTTCTTCATCGATGGTTTGGGATTTTCGCAGGTATGGGCCGGAATCTTGCTGACGCCGTGGCCTCTGGCCGGAGGAGTGATGTCGCACATTGCCGGCCGGCTGGCCGATCGCTATCCGATACGAGTTCTCGGAACCGTCGGAATGGCTGCGATGGCGATCGGCCTAGTTCTGCTGGCAACTCTCCCCGCGCATCCGACAGTTTGGGAAATCGTGTGGAGGGCCGCACTCGGAGGTTGCGGATTCGGATTTTTCGGCGCGCCCAACAACCGCGCGATGGTCGCGAGCGCTCCCAGGGAGCGCAGCGGCGGAGCAGGGGGCATCAGCACGATGTCGCGCCTGTTGGGACAGTCGATCGGCGTTTCGGTGGTCGCTGTGATCTTCATGTTGATCGCGCACGGCGGTGCAACGCCGCAGGCAGCGCGGGTCGCCCTCGCGGCGGGCGCGATCTTCTGCATCGTATCTGGAGTAATTTCCGGCGCGAGACAACCTCACCTGGTGCCGGAGTAGCGGCGAGAACCTTCGAGCAGCAAACTAGGTACGCTTCGTCTGCAGCTTGTGGTACCCGAATTCCTTGCGTGCATCCGAGAGTCGCTTTCCTTCGCGCACGCTTTTTCGAATCGCGGCTTCCGCCGCATCGATTTCTTCCGAGACGGCCAGCACTTCTGCTTCATGCTGCTGCGGGATGACGACCACTCCATCCGCATCACCGCGCAGGATGTCTCCGGGCGCGATGCGCGCGTCGCCGATGTTCACCACGACGTTCGTCCCGTCGAGCTGCACGCGATCTTTTCCCGTGCGCATCGAATAGCTGCGGCTGTAGACCGGATAGCCGATTTGGAGGCAGAGCGCGGTATCGCGGCAGGAGCCGTCGATCACCGTGCCGGCAATTCCGCGCCGGTGGGCGATTTCCGTGAGGATGTCGCCCCAGACGGTCGCATTCTCGCGGCCGCCGTTGTCGATCACGATCACCGAGCCGGGCGGAACATCATCGATGAAATCACCTACTGTGCCGGCAGGCTTGCCGACCGGCCCGTAGAGAAGCGTGAACGCACGGCCGGTGACGCGGAACCGCGGATCGCGCGGCTTGATGTTTAGGCACTGCCCGGCGATGCCGAGACGGTCGAGAGCATCGCTGATGGTCGAGGTGTCCAGTTTGCTGGCGCGTTCAACTTGCGGATCTGAATTGGCCAAAGGTCTTCCTCAACGGCGTAGCATGTTTTCGTAGTTCGCTCCCATCACTTCCGTGATGGGCTTGCCTTCGCGCAATGCCTTTGCCATCGCCGCTTCGCGCGCGAAAATCTCTTCCGCAGTGGCGAGGACTCGCTCGATATTTTCGGCCGCGACGAAAACAACTCCGCTGCCATCGGCGATCGTGTAGTCGCCGGGCTTGACTGAAATTCCCTTTATCGTGACTGGCTCGCCCGTAGCCAATTCCACGATGCGCCCGCGCGCAGTGAAGGTCGTCACGCTTGTACCGAACACCGGGAAATCGAGCTGGCGCGATTCGTCGATGTCACGCACGGGCCCATCGGCGATTGCGCCCGCGACACCGCGCAATTTCGCTCCTAGCGACAAAATGCCGCCCCAGCTTGCGGCGTTCACGCCGCTGTGCTGTTCAACCACGATGACATCGCCGGGCTGAGCCGCTTCGATCGCAGTGGTACTCACGTGGCGCGGCTTTCCGGGTGGAGGCTCGCCCACACCAAGCTTCACGGTAAGAATTCGGCCGGCGATTCGTCGCGAAGTGGAAAGCTGTGCGATACCGGTAACGGCGCCTGCGAGACCGATCTTATCGAGAGCGTCGGAAACGGCGCAGCAATCGAGCCGCTTCAGTCGCTCCACGAAATCGGTTGCGGTTGCGCTCATCCCTCTTCCCCGCCCTACTGCCAATAGACGAATCCCATCGCATTGCCCGTGCCCGCTTCGGTCCGGTAACACGGGACATAATCAACCAAGCTCATTTTCCTGCCGAGCGAATTCATTCCCACCGACAACGGCATCCAATTTCGAATTTCGCACGTGTTGCCGAGCAAATAGCTTTCGGGAATCGCGGCGAGACCGGGCTCGTCCTGCGACTGCATGGCTTTCAACACGCGCCGATCGAGATCTTCGTCGATCACGAAATGCGTCAGCCCGCCCGACGCGAATACGGCGACCTTCGCATCTTCCTTCCAGCTTTCGATCGCTTTCATCAGCGCGCGCCCGAATTTCAAGCAGCGCGAAATGCGCGGCAGGTTGTGCGGAATGCCCGCATTCAAGAAAACCGGAACGCTCGGCGGAGGATTATCGACCATGATGCGGCGATAAAGGAATCCGAAGGCGTGCGGAATTCCGTGCTCGTGACCGTTTACTTTCGGCAGTTTGGATGATTCGGATACGTCGAACTCCTGATCGAGCAGTGCGCTCACTAGGTGCAGCGCGAGATCCGTCTGCCCGTTGTACACCGCGCCACCCGGCGGGCAGTGACCGATTTCTGCGACGGCGATGCCGGGCGGCATCTTCGCCTTCGCCTCCTCGGTCTCCGGAATATTTTCGATTTTGCCGCCCGTGTAGACGAGAAACGCAGGCGTATTTTCGTCTGTGAAGAGCTCGCGCTGATCGTTGCCGATTATCACGACGGCGTCCGGCTTCACCTCCGCGAACTTTGCTGCGAGTTTATCGAGCGCGCGCTGGCAGGCGTCGTGTCGCTTCTTGCGCTCCTCAATCGTGATGGCGCTCGCAAAGCCCGGCTGGCGCGCAGCGAGCAACTTGGCGAAATCGTATGCCTCTCCGCGATAGAAGTGCTTCGGATTCTTTCGGTCCGCCTCCGCTCGCAAGTGCCACATGTCGGGCGGCGTCGAGAGCATCGGTCCATGCGATGAGCCGATGCCCAGCACGATTTTCGCCATGGTCGTTACCTCCTAACGCCAGCCGCGCACAAAAAGCAGTCTAGCCCCAAACCCGCCGGGCGGTTTCCACGACGAGCTGCATCTTTGCCCACTGATCTTCCTCGGTGAGCAGATTCCCTTCCATCGTCGACGCGAAGCCGCACTGTGGGCTAAGCGCGAGATTTTCGAGCGGCACGTATTTCGCAGCCTCGTGAATGCGCTTTACAACTTCGTCGCCGTTCTCAAGTTTCGCAACCTTCGAACTGATCAACCCCAACACGACGGTCCTATTCTTCGGGACAAACCGGAGCGGCGTGAACGTGCCCGAGCGCGGATCTTCGTATTCCAGCAGAAAGCGATCAACATCCATCGTCCCGAACAGCTTCTCGGCGATCGGGTCGTAGCCGCCTTCTGCGTACCAGTGGCTGCGGCTGTTGCCGCGGCAAAGGTGAATTCCGAGCACGACACCCGGCCGCCGAGCGGCCTTGAAACATGCGTTGTCCGCCTTGATTGCTTCATCCAGAGCAGCGTCGGGCTCGATTCGCATATTTTCGCGAATCCATTCGCGCCACTTCGGGTCCATGTAGTAGCTGTAGCGAGGCGCATCGATCTGGATGTATTTCGCGCCTGCGTCGGCCAGCTTCGCCATCTCCGCTCGAATGATTTCGACGATCTCCCAGAGCAGCGCGGCGTGATCCTTGTAGATTTTGTCCGTCGTGCCCCATTTGAACATGATCGAGGGGAACTGCGTCGCGCTGGGCAGCGTCATCTTGATATCGCCGGGGCTGTGCTGCTTCATAAACGGCAACTCGTGGCCGGTGAGCGGGCGCACCTGGCGCAGTTTCTTTACGACGATTCCACGCACGGGCCCGAGGCGGGCGTTCGGCGGGCGTTTATCTTCCTGTTCGGTTTTCCACGTTCGCGCAAGGCCTTCGCTGTAGTCGACTCCCTCGATTGCTTCCGTGAAGTCGCCCATGAAATTTGTCCTGCGAAATTCGCCGTCGGTGAATATTTCGAAACCCAGTTCCTTCTGTTTGGTGAGCACGCGCAGAATCGCGCGGTCCTCGATCTCCCTTAGACGGCTATGGTTGGGAGAATCTTCGCGGCGCGCCTCTAAGATTTCCGGAGGCCGGAGAAAGCTTCCCACCTGATCGGCACGATACGGTATGGACATTCGCTGGTTCCCTGTTCTCGATGAATGAAGTCGCGCAGTGGACCGGTCAGCTTGCTCTCTCGGTTTTGGCTGCGACATTCAAGCGGAAGAGTTTTTTCGCGTTATCTTCGAAGATCAATTTTCTGTCGTCGGCGCTGAGCCAGCTGAAGCCGTCGATGTAGCCCTTGACGTCGTCCATCCATTTGCCTGTCTTCGGGTCCTTCGCCGTACCGACGCCCGGACGCTCGGAACCAAAGAGGCAGCGATCCGCGCCGACGGTCTTGATCAAGAGCTCGAGTCCGAGCGCCGTGTAGAGGACCGTGTCGTAATAGAGCTTGCGCATGCCGTCGTAGAACGTCTCGCCTCCGCCTCGGCGCAGCGACGGTGCTTGAAAGCGCCCGGCGTGGTACGGCACGGCTCCGCCGCCGTGCGAGCAGACGATTTTCAGCGTCGGAAAATCCTTGAACACGCGCGAACCCGCAAGTGATACGACCGCGATCGTCTCTTCGTTGATGAAGTGCGTCGAGTAACTGTGGCGCATCGAACGGCAGCCCGCGCCGTGAATGTAGGCAGGCACATCGAGCTCGACGAGTTTCTCGTACAGCGGATACCAATACTCGTCGCCGAGAGGCGGGACATTGTAGTGAGAGGCTTCGCTCGGATCAGGATTCAGCAAGCAGCCGACGAACCCGAATCCCTGCACGCAGCGTTCGAGCTCAGCGATGCAGTTCTTCGGGCTGATGTCGGGCGATTGCGGCAGGCCGCAGACGCCTTTGAAGACGTTCGGGAACAAGCGGCATTGCTGCGCGACCAGGTTGTTGCACTCCTCGATGAACCATTGCGAGACCTTCGCGGGCTTTTCCGCGTGCATCATCTGGTAGGGGCGCGGCGAGAGCAGCTGTATGTCCGTGCCGACTTCCTTGAGCAGCTCGAGATGAGATTTGCCCGTGTTGAACGTGGGCTGGTTCAGAAACGCGATCATCTCGTCGTCGCTGACTTCGACCTTGCCCCGCCCGTGCGAGCCGCGATGCGACAGAACGTTGGCTTTATAGACGTAAAGCGAATCCGGCGCGGTCAGATGGCCGTGAACATCGATTACCATTGCTTCCACCCCCAACAATTATGACGTGACAAGCGTACCGCTGTTCTTATCGCCTAAGCTCTCGGATGTCAACCCTGGGAAGGTCAATGCATGTTTTCGACGGCCGCAAGGCATGCGGCGCCACTCAAGAGAGCGATCTCAATGTTGACGCGGTGATGCGCAGAGCATAGGCTGCTCCCTACACTTTGCGTGCTGCGGTCTCGGGGGTGGCGATGCAAACCAAAGGTGCCGTGGCGGACGACACCAAAGACGTAGGCTCCCCTTCGCGCGCTGCCGCCATCTACTCCCTCCTCGTACTAACGGCCATTTACTCCCTGAACTTCCTCGATCGCCGCGTCATCGCAATTCTCATCGACCCCATCAAGCACGATTATCAACTCTCCGACAAGATGATGGGCTTCATATCCGGCTTCGGCTTCGTGATTTTCTATTCGATTCTCGCGGCCCCTGTGGCGCGCTGGTCCGATCGCGGGAATCGCCGCACGATCATCACCTGGGGTCTGGTGATTTGGAGCGGTATGACGGCGCTCGCCGGAGTCGCGCGCAACGCGCTGCAGTTGACGCTTTCGCGTTTCGGCGTCGGCGTGGGCGAGGCGGCGGGCACCGCGCCTTCCAGCTCGATGATCTCGGACCTCTTCCCAGGCACGCAGCGATCGAGCGCCATGGCGGTTTACCAGCTCGGCCCCGTGATCGGCGGCTTCTTGGGATATTTCGTTGGCGGCTGGGTGAACCATTCTTACGGCTGGCACGCTGCGTTTTTGGTCGCTGGAATTCCGGGCCTGCTGGTCGCGTTGATATTCCGGTACACCGTGAAAGAGCCGACACGCGGAATCAGCGAAGTGAAGCGCGTGGACACGCGTCAGGACGGTTTTGGGAAGACCTTGGATTTTCTGCTCAACCAGAAGTGCTACATGATCCTGCTGATCGGCTTCTGTTTCACGACGTTTACGCAATTCGGGCTCGGCACGTGGGCTCCCTCGTTTTTCGGACGCATCCACCACCTCAACACGAAACAGATCGGAATCTATGCGGGCACCCTCCAGGCCATCGCGGGGCTCGTCGGGACGCTTGTGGGCGGCTACCTCTCGGACTTGCTTGGCCGCCGCAATCTACGTTGGCGGATCTACGTTTCGGGAATCTGTTCGATCCTTGCGTGTCCGGGCGTTCTACTCTTTGCGGCGTCGCACAGCCTGTTTTGGTGCGGCGTGGGATTCATGATTTTTTCGGCGGCATCGCCCGTTCACGTGGGTCCCATCGTTGCGGTATCGCATTCGGTTGTGAAAGTCGGCATGCGCGCGTTCGCGACGTCGGTGATCTATCTCATTTCCGAGCTATTCGGGCTCGGCCTGGGACCTTTTCTGATCGGGGTCTTTAACGACCACTTCACTCACACTCTCGGAGTCAACGTCATTCGCTATTCGATTTCCTCCGCGGCGTTTACCACGTTGATAGGTGGCTTGCTGTTTTGCCTCGCAGCACGGTCGTTCGAGCGCGATATGGCCCGCGCCAGCCAAGCTTGAAATCGGACTTCGGCAAAACCTGCGCGCACGGTAGAATTGATGTTTGCACAACGTCCGTGCTAGATTGCCCGTTCACTTCACTCATCATCCCGACGGGCTTGGGGAGCCATGGTAGACAAAACTCTTGGGAGCTGTGAAGAAGCCGTCGCAGGCGTGTTCGACGGCGCTACGATCTTGCTGGGGGGGTTCGGTGACCCCGGCTTGCCCGGGCAAATTCTCGAGGCGCTCCGCCGACAGGGCGCGAAGAATCTTACCGTCGTCCACAACGGCTCCGGCGGAGGTACGCACGCGCTCGGCGGCCTGATTCACGACGGCAAAGTCCGCAAGCTGATCGCTTCGTTTCCCAGCAATCCGGGCAATCAATCCTTTCAGGAGAAATATCTGAAGGGTGAAATCGAGCTGGAACTCGTGCCGCAGGGCACGCTCGCAGAGCGGATTCGCGCGGCCGGCGCGGGCCTGGGCGGATTTTTCACGCCGACTGGCGCCGGAACCGATCTCGCAGCTGGCAAAGAGTCGCGCGTGCTCGATGGGCGCGAGATGGTGTTCGAAAAGGCGCTGCACGCCGATTTCGCGTTCGTGCGCGCGTACCGCGGCGACCGTCTTGGAAATCTGAATTACCGAATGGCGATGCGTAATTTCAACGTTCCGATGTGCACGGCAGCGAAGCACGTTGTGGCCGAGATCGATGAGCTGGTTCCCGTCGGCGGGATCGATCCCGAGGACGTTCACACGCCCGGAATTTTTGTCGACCATGTCATCGAAGTCGAGCGTCATCCTGAATATCTGATCATCACCACGGAGGGTAGGTAGGCCATGTCTCTCACACGAGAAGGTATCGCGTATCGAGTCGCGTGCGATCTGCCGGATGGCAGCTACGTGAATCTTGGGATCGGCATCCCGACGCTGGTGTCGAGCCTCATAGGCAAGGATAAGGAAATTTTCTTTCACAGCGAGAATGGAATCCTCGGCATGGGCCCTCTGGCGCAGCCTGGGCACGAAGATCGCGACCTGATTAATGCCGGCAAGCAGTACGTCACCCTGCTTCCGGGTGCGAGCTTTTTCGACCACCCGACGTCCTTCTCGATGATTCGCGGCGGGCATATCGACTATGCGGTACTGGGTGCGCTCGAAGTCGCGGCCAACGGTGATCTGGCTAACTGGCGCACTCCCGGCGAGAAAGTACCGGGCGTTGGCGGCGCGATGGATCTGGCATTTGGCGCCAAGCAGGTCATCGTGACGATGACCCACGTCACCAACAAGGGCAAGCCAAAGATTCTCAACAAGTGCACGCTTCCGCTGACGGCTCCGCGCTGCGCGAAGCACATCTACACGGACATGGCCGTCATCGACGTCACGCCGGAAGGGCTCGTGCTCCGGGAGTTCGCGCCGGGCCTTGATCCGAAGACCGTGCAGGCGCACACCGAAGCGCCCCTGCGCGTTCCGTCCAACTGCAAGCAAATGGACGTTCCCGCCAACTACCAACAGACGGCGCAACCCGTCCGCTGATTGCTGGAGGCCGCGACGTGCTGAAAGCGATCGATACGCACGCCCACATACAGACCGGCGAGCGCGCGAAACACGGTTGGGCGCAAGCGGCAAAGGCCGGGTTTCCGATCAGCACCGGCAGGTGGCGTCCCGATCCCGACGGCATGGCCGAGATGTACCAGCACCATGAAATGATGGCTGTGATTTTCGACGTCGACGGCGAGACGCGCAGCGGCGTGAAAATCGACAACGCCGAAACCGCCGCCTGGATGAAAAAATATCCGCAGACGTTCATCGGCTTCGGCAGCGTTGATCCCTGGAAGGGAAAGATCGCTATCAACGAAGTGAAGCGCTGCGCCGATATGGGCCTGCGCGGGATGAAATTTCAGCAGGCCGCGCAGGGATTCAATCCCTACGACGAGCACTTCTTTCCGATCTACGAAGAAATCGTCAAACTGAATTTGCCGGTGATTTTTCACACTGGCACAACGGCCGTTGCAGCGGGCGCGCCCGGCGGCAAGGGGATCATCCTCGAATACTGTAAGCCGATTCCCTACATGGATAATCTCGCGGCGCGCTTTCCCGAAATGCGCATCATCATGGCGCATCCATCCTGGCCGTGGCACGACGACCAGCTCGCTGTCCTGCGCCACAAAGGCAACACGTGGATGGACCTCTCCGGCTGGGCCCCGAAATACTGGCCGCAGTCAACGGTTCACAACATCAATACGCTCGTACAGGACAAGGCTTTCTTCGGCACCGATTTCCCGATGATGACACCGGAGCGTTGGCTCGAAGAGTTTGCAGCGCTGCCGCTGAAGGATTCCGTCCGCCCGAAAATCCTGCTGCACAATGCCGCGAAGTTTTTCGGCATCGAAATACCAGCGACCCAGACCGCGAGCTAGCCTGCGCACGGATTCACGAGCGCTCCTCAGGTAGTTGCTTTTTCGAATCTTTGTGATTGACTAGATAAGTGAAGACGCGCAGCGGCATGATCCCCGCCGCGGCGAACGTACATGAAATTTCGCGTCCTGGCACTCGATTACGACGGCACCATCGCGCAAGACGGAATTCTCGATCCCGACGTGAAGTCCGCGATCCTGGAGGCGCGTGCGCGCGGGATCGTCGTCGTTCTCGTCACGGGCCGCATCCTCTCTGATTTGAAGAGGCTCATGGGTGATCTGAGCTTCTTCGATGCCATCGTTGCCGAAAATGGAGCCGTCCTTTCGTTCCTGAGCGGGCATTCCCGAGTCATAGGCCAAACACCTCCCGCCGCGTTTCAGGACGAACTTCGCAGGCGCGGGCTTGAGTTTCTCGTCGGCCAATCCATTGTCGAATGCGACGCGAACTGTGCGCCGCAGGTGCTCGCCGCTATCCGGCAGCTCGAACTGCCGCTCTTGATTCTGTTCAATCGCGGCCGGCTTATGGTGCTACCGCAAAGTGTGAGCAAAGGAATCGGCCTGCGCACGGCGCTTGCCACCTTGCGCCTCTCTGTCCACAACGCGATCGGAATTGGCGACGCGGAAAACGACCACGATTTGCTCTCGACTTGCGAGCTAGGTGTCGCAGTCGGATGGGGCAGCCAGGCGCTCAAGGATCAGGCCGACGAAATACTCGAAGGTGAAGGCCCTCGAGCAGTGGCGAGATACATTCGACAAGTCGCTGAGGAGCTGCGCTTGCCGCCCGAGCGCATGGGTCGCTATCGCCTCAACCTGGGAACGGACGAAAACGGATGGCCTCTGGCGGTAGCTGTTCGTGGTCGCAACGTATTGATCGCGGGCGAGATTCAGTCGGGAAAGTCTTGGGTCGCGGGACTGGCTTGCGAGCAAATGATCCTGCTGGGCTATTCGATCTGCGTCATCGATCCCGAGGGAGATTACCGCACGCTGGAGTCGCTGCCGGGGGTCGTCGTTTTCAATGGGGAGGACTCCCCGCCCGAGCTGCCCGCGGTCGCGCGCGCGCTGCGCCACCCGGACATGAGCGTTGTAATCGATCTCTCGCACATCGCCTACTCCGAAAAAGTCGAGTATCTATACACGCTGCTGCCGATGCTCGCGGCGCTCAGGCGAAGTTCGGGGCTGCCGCACCGAATCGTCCTCGACGAGGCGCATTACTTTCTACACGAGCCGAACATCCACGATTTGCTGGATTTGAACCTCGGCGCCTACACCCTCGTCACCTATCGCTTGTCGGATTTGCATCCAGAGGTGCGAAAGGCGATCGAGGCAATCGTCGTAAAGCGAATCACGGATCCTGACGAGGTACAAGCTTTGATCTCCATGGCGGGCCATCCGAGCCTCGAAGCCGAATGGAGGATGATTCTTGCCAACCTGACGATCAGCGAGGCGGCGGTGCTGCCACGATCGGAAGAAGCGCGCGGCAAACTGCGCCGCTTTGAACTCCTGCCGCGTCTAACTTCTCATGTCCGTCACAAAGCGAAGTATCTCGATATCCAGCTTGTGCGCGAACAGGCATTCTTGTTCACGGACAACGGTAAACCGATGGCCCCCCCAGTGAGAGCGCTCAAGGATTTCATCAAGCAACTCAAAACGCTCCCTGTGTCGGTCCTGGCCGCGCACGCTCGCAGAGGAGATTTTTCCAGTTGGTTGGGCGGCGTATTCCACGACCACCTGCTCGCCTCAGACGTTCGCCAAATCGAGCAGCGATGCAGGCTCGGTCGTACGGAGAACCTTTCGACCGCACTGATCAATGCGATCGTGTCGCGCTACGAATTCTCGCCAGAAAGTTTTCGCGAGGATGCCCCCTAGCTGGCAGCCGCTTGCATGGGGCCGGCGGATCACCGTCCGCGACTTGCCTGGATGCAATCGATGAAGACGCTTATGATTTCGAGGAAGAGCTGGCGGAAGGCACGGCGCCCGTCGTGACCTTGCGGTCCGTGCAGTGAATTACGCGATCGTAGGCGTCCTTGATCAGGTCGTTGAGTGGAAGGACCGTGCCGTTGAGCCTCTGCTCCTCCAGCAGATTCAAATCGACATCGGCAATGACCATCTGCTCTTGATTGACGCTCCCTTCCGCGGCGATTCCGTCGCGCGCGAAGAAATAGTCGGAGGGCGTCATGATGGCCGCCTGGCCGTAGTGCGTAGCCATCGAAGGCACGTCCGGTAGATTCCCTACTGTGCTCGCCATTGCGACGTAGATCTGATTTTCGCTGGCGCGCGCCTGCGACGAGTAGCGCACTCTGCAAAAGCCCTGCCGCTCGTCGGTGCACGATGGCACAAACAGGATTTGCGCTCCGTTTTCCGCCAGCACTCGCGCGGCCTCAGGAAATTCCACGTCGTAGCAGACGAGGATCGCGATCTTGCCAAAGTCCGTGTGGTAGACGTAGAAGCCGTGGCCCCTGCTCATCTGGTAGGAAGACTTTTCCGTCTCCGTCAGATGGACTTTCTTTTGACGGAAGATTCGCCCATTCGGCGTGAACAGGTGCGCCGCATTGAATAGTTGCCCCTCCTGAATCACGGGATGCGTTCCCGCAATGATGTACATACCGCTCTCGGCTGCGAGCCGCCGGAAAAGAATATCGTAGTCGGGCGCGAGTTGTGCGAGACGCCGCACGGCCTTTGCACCGGAAGGCTCGCGCAAATAATTCAACAGCTGCATCGTGAAATATTCCGGAAAAACGACGAAGTGGCTCCGGTAGTCCCGCGCGCTGCGCACGAAGAATTCGACCTGCGTGGCAAAATCCTCGAAGCGGTTGATGGGCCGGAGCAAATACTGCATTGCAGCGATTCGTATGCGAGCCGGCCGCGGATGCTCGCGAAGCTCCTGCTCGCTCACTTCCTCGGGCTCTTCGCCGGTCTGAAGGCTTACGCTCGTCACGTAGGCGGGATTCAGCCACTCGAGGAGCGTCGCGAAATGGCGCGATTCGCGATCCTCAAGATACTCGGGCACAACATCGAGAACGACCAGCCCGTTTGCAAGTTGGAAGCTGAGAGTCGGGTCCTTCCGGCGGCCGGCTACGACTTCTTCCACGTACTCTTGCGGACTCAGTTCCTGCGACACCTGTGCGTATCCGGGAATGCGCCCGCCGGTGAGCATGCGCTTGAGGCCGCGTTCGCGCACCATCCGCTTCCGCGCATCGTAAAACAGAGTGCCGATCCCCGATCGCCGCGCAAGCGGATCGACGCACATGTCCGCCCCATACAGTGTCTTGCCGAGCGGATTGTGAGTACTGAACGTCCCGCGGCCCGTGATTACCGACCATTGGGCGGACTCGGCGTAGTCGTCCCAGTCGATGATGAGCGAGCTCGCGGATGCGACGACGTGGCCGGACGCATCGACCGCAACCAGTTGGCCTTCCGGAAAGATCTCTAGGTGACGAAAAAGTTCCTCTTCCGCCCAGCACAAGTCTTCGGGGTACACTCGGTGCTGCAAAGCGACGACCGCATCCACGTCGCTCCGCGTCATCTGACGGACTGTGATGGAGGAGTTCTGTGCGCCGTCGCTCATCGAGAAGCCCTGCCCACACACTCATTCTCCAATGCTTAGCGCAGATTATGCCCTGACCGGCGTCACCCAGTCGAGTGACCCGAGTCACAAGGTTCCATATTAGGTTCTGGCGGCTCGATGTCCCGTAACTTCCGGTTGGCGCACGAGATGCGCAATATCACGGCCTCCCATATCCAATTTGCTTTGGCCCTCATCCGACCCAATGTATTTCAGCAGGATTCCTTCCGTGCGGCTCTGGCCACTCTTTCGGGTAACCCAGCAGGATCGGTGCGACCACTTCGAATTTTTCCGGCAGCCCAAATTCACGCTTGGTTTCCGGCAGATTCAGCCACGGCCGTGCGAACCCGATCCAGCAAGTGCCGAGTCCTTCGCCGCGCGCCGCCAACATGAAGTTTTCCCCGGCGAGGCAGCAGTCTTCTGCGGATTGAGAGTCTTCCGAATTCGCGAGCACAATCACCAGTGCCGGCGCATTGTAAAACAGCAGTCGCTCCCGATCCTCCAGGATCTGGCGCATGCGCGAACTCTCGGAAGTCCGCGCAAACGGGGTCTCCTCGAAATGCTCGAGCAGCCAGCTCTTCGCGCGCTTGCCGCAATCCTCGACGCGCTTGCGGCCAAGCATCACCGCGAACGCCCAAGGTAGCAAATTCATCGCGCTCGGCGCTTGAATTGCCGCGTTGATGAGCCGTTCGACTGTTGCCCGCTCCACCGGCCGGTCCAAATAGTCGCGAACCGCGCGCCGCGTCCTGATCGCTTCCGTGATTTCCACGGATTTCTCCCTGCCTGAACACTATCGGCGAGAAGAGGTATGAGTCCGAGACTTCGCTGCTGGTACGAGGTGGCGAGTGAACCATTCGGCTGCAATCCTGGCGACCTCTTCCAATTTTCCGGGTTCCTCGAAAAGATGCGTGGCACCCGGAATGATGACAATCTCTTTTTCGGCGTGCAGGAGTCTCGCCATCGCTTGCCGGTTCATGCCGATCACCGGTTCATCATCGCCGCCGACAATCAAGAGCGTCGGCGCACGCACGGCATCCAACGCGTCTTCGGCGAGATCCGGCCTGCCTCCTCGGGAAACGACGGCAGAAATCTCTTTGGGCAATTGGGCAGCCGCCACGAGCGCCGCTGCCGCGCCGGTGCTCGCGCCAAAATAGCCCAGCTTCAGGCCGCGCAGCTCCGCTTGATTCCTGACCCATTGGGTGGCGCCCACAAGGCGCTCCGCAAGCAGGCCGATGTCAAAGCGAAGCTCTGCACTGTACTGATCGACGGCTTCCTCTTCGTTTGTTAGCAGGTCAAACAGCAAAGTGCCTATGCCGCCCGCCTGGAGGACCTGCGCCACATATCGGTTCCTCGGGCTGTGCCGGCTGCTTCCGCTGCCGTGCGCAAAAAGAACCAGCCCAGCGGCGCCGGCCGGTAGAGCGAGAGTGCCGTTGAGCCTGACCTTGCCTGCATCGATTGTGATTTCGCGCTCTATGCTGGATTGCGGGATTTTTCGACTCAACGCCATGGCTGCCGCCTCCTACTTGGGCTGTTCAGCGCCTCGCGCGACTTGCGTTTGCGATTTTGCCGGCTCTTTCCTCTGCGCGGCGCTACGGATCAGCTCAGTCACTTCCTCGTCGGCCACTTGCGAAAAATCAGCGTAGAACTGGCCGATAGCATAAAAAGATTCGGGCATGTGAACGCAGACCAACTCGTCAACTTCGGGCCTGAGACGGTGGCAAGTCGATAGCGGCGCAACCGGAATCGCCACCACGACTTTTGCCGGCTTGTGCAGGCGCAGCGCCTTGATCGCCGCTCGCATGCTCGAGCCTGTGGCGATGCCGTCGTCGATCAGTATCGCGATCTTCCCTTCCAGATCCAGCGGCGGCCGGTCGCCTCGAAAGACGCGTTCGCGCCTTTCCAATTCCGCCCGCACTTTGCGCGTGATCTCCTCGATCTCCTGCTTCGAGATGCCCACTGCTTCGATCAGCTCGTCATCCAACACGCGCACGCCGCCCGTCGCCACGGCCCCGAACGCCAATTCCTCCTGCCCGGGAACGCCCAGTTTTCTCGACAAGAAAACGTCCAGCGGCGCGTTCAGCGCCGTGGCTACCTCGAATGCGACCGGAACGCCGCCGCGCGGAATCCCGAGCACAATCACGTCGCCGCGATTCGCGTAGGGGCGCAGCTTCTCCGCCAAGCGCCGTCCTGCGTCGACTCGATCGCCAAATATCATGATCGTTCCTTCTCCGCGTTCCCTAGGACGCCGCTGCGGCTGCAGCGACTTCTCTCCTGACGCCGCTCTTGCGCACGATCCGAACCGTGCTCGCTTGCGGGCCTTTCTCCCCGGCCTCTTCCGCAAAGGACACAGTCGTTCCGACTTTGAGCCGGTTGAAGGCTCGGTTCAAGACGCTGTCCCGATGGAAGTACACTTCGCGCCCATCGACCGTAGTGAGAAATCCGTATCCTTCATCTGCGAGGATCCGGCTGACGCGGGCAATCGGGGCCGGTTCGTGCGCCTTGATGCGCCCACCCTGGCGGCGCGCGTAGTCCTGCACGCGGCGCGCGGCGGCCTTGAACGCGTCATCAATGGCCTGCCGCAAGTCCTTGTGAGGAACGCCGACTTCAAGGACCTTGGTGATCTCCCCCTTGCCCCTCTGTAGCGCTCGCCCTCTCAGACTGGGCTGGCGCTTGATCACGATTTCGCCGCCCGGCAGGGTGAGGTCGATGCGTACGTGGTACTGCGTGCCTTTCTTGTGATGACGGTGCGGCGCGTCCACGGCCACGCGGCACCTCATGATCGGTTGGTACAGGCTTTCCAGTCTGGTTGCCTGCTCCTCGATCCATTCCTGAACCGTAGGGGACACTGCCATGTTTCGGAATGTGACTTGTAGTGGGAGCTGCATCTCACTCCTCCTTCGGCGCTATTCTCACACGCCCCGCACTAACAATAACATTTCAGGTTGAGGCGGCGCTCACAGTGACGGCCATCACAGGAGACCGTTTAGAGATCACAGGAGCATTCGACGGCGCGTGCCGGCCGGGTCCTGCAATCGGGCTGGGCGGATTAGTGCCTATAGGTTCCGATGAACTGCGCCTGGGCTAGAACGTGCCTGCTGATGGCGCGTTCGAGATCGCTTTTCGTGGCTCCAGCCTTTAGCCCAGTCTTCGAATCAAGCGCATAAAGCTTGAAGAAATAGCGGTGCTCGGAGCCTCGCGGTGGACACGGCCCGTTGTAGCCGATCTTCCCGAAATCGTTGCGGCCTTGCAGCGCTCCATTCTTCAGCTCGCGGTCCTTTTCAACACCTTCTGGCAGCTTGCGAGTATCGGCGGGCAGATCGTAGAGCACCCAATGAACCCACGTGCCGGCGGGCGCGTCTGGATCGTCGACAATGATGGCAAGACTTTTCGTTCCGCTAGGAGGATCGCTCCACGCGAGCGCGGGAGAAACGTCCGGCCCGTCGCAGGTGAATTTTCTTGGAATGGCCGCGCTATCTCGAAATGCGGTTGTCGTGATCTGAAATGCCATGTTGCCGTTCTCCTCGCGAGTCTTCAAAAACGGAACGCGTGCCTCAAGCGCCGCCGCTCCCGTCAGCGCCGGTCAGTTTTTGGCTTCCTTCCTTGTTCCGCGGTCTGCCTAGAATTGCCATCGGACGTTCGCGCCAGACTCCGTCTTCCTGGTATCGGAGAGTGTAGATGTGCAGGAGCCGCCACCCTTGTTCCAGCAGCCGGTTGACGTCCTCCCGGCCGCGCGACTCGATGTTGTGTCCGATCAATTCGACGATGTCCAGTTGCCAGAGCGGCAATCCGACGACCGCCTTCGCCAGATCATCAGCGCCGATTTCGCTTTGCTGAGTCTTTGGTTTCGCCATGGCCTCTATATCGCGCAAAATGCGTAGCCGCACGAAAGGCACGTGACGCATCCGGACGTTTCCGCCATCGTGCCGCCGCACTCCGGGCACGGCTGCACCCCCGCCGGTCCACGCAACTCCGCCTTCCCTGCCTCCAGCACCTGCTCACGCTTGCAGCCGTCCCGAAAGACCGTGATTCCCTTGCAGCCGAGCTCGTGAGCCAGTAGGAAGACTTTTTCGATATCTTCCCGCGTGGCCGTTCGGCGGAGGTTCACGGTCTTGCTCACGGCGCTCTCCACGCGCTTCTGAAATGCCGCCTGCATCCGGACGTGCCATTCCGGCTCGATGTCGTGCGCTGTGACGAATACACGCCGCAGCGGTTCCGGAATTTCTTTCACTTCCTTGGCGCTGCCTGTCGCGAAAATTCGATTGCGAATTTCACTGGTGAGGTACGCGGCAGCCGCGTTCTCGAAGAGCGGATGAATGTGAAACTCACGGCGCTCTTCGAGGACGTGCCGCACAAAACAGAGTGCGAAGAGCGGCTCGATGCCGCTCGAACATCCCGCGATCAGACTGATGGTTCCGGTCGGGGCGCTCGTCGTGACCGTCGCGTTGCGCCTTTTCACTCCCAGCGCCGGGAATACGCTTCGCGCGTAACTGGGAAAAGTTCCTCGCTGTTCGGCCAGCCGGCAGGATTCCGCCTCCGCTTCCTTGGCCACAAATCCCATCAGTTCGCCGGCAATGTTGATTGCATCCCGCGAGTCGTACGGAATCCCCAAAAGAAATAGCATGTCTGCAAAGCCCATGATTCCCAGGCCGATTTTGCGGTTTGCCAGCGTCTGCTCTTCGATCTGAGGCAGCGGGTAATGGTTGGCGTCGACAACATCATCGAGGAATCGCACGGCTAGTCGAACGACCGACCGGAGGCGTGTGAAATCGATCTTCGAGTCCCCGACGAAATGCGAGACGTTGACCGATCCCAGATTGCACGATTCGTACGCGAGCAACGGCTGCTCGCCACAAGGGTTCGTCGCCTCGATTTCGCCGATCGCAGGAACCGGATTTTCTTTGTTGATTGCGTCGAGAAAAATAATGCCCGGGTCGCCGGTCTTCCATGCCGAGTCGACAATGGCGTCGAACACCTGGCGTGCGTTCAGGCGTCCCACCTCCTGGCCCGTTCGCGGATTGATAAGCGCGTAGTCGGCCCGGCGCACCACGCATTCCATGAATGTGTCTGTCACCGCGACGGAAATGTTGAACGTGTGGAGCGCATCCGGATCGCTCTTGCACGAGATGAATTCGAGAATGTCGGGATGGTCGAAACGCAGCACGCCCATATTCGCGCCGCGCCGCGCGCCGCCCAGGCGTGTCGTCTCCGACGCGTAGTCGTAGAGCTTCATGAATGAGACGGGGCCGCTCGACCGACCGCGCGCCGTGCCCACAGGATCGTTTCGGGGCCGCAGATGGGAAAACGAAAACCCGGTGCCGCCGCCGGTTTTTTGAATCAAGGCCATGTCGCGCAGCGTGCCAAAGATCGATTCCATCGAATCTTCAATCGGCAGCACGAAGCAACCGGAGAGTTGGCCATTTGGCAGGCCGGCATTCACCAGCGTCGGTGAGTTCGGCAGGAAATCGAGTGACTGCATCAGCCGGCAAAATGCGTCCGTGATTTCGCGAGTTTCCGCCGACCCGCCGTATTTGCGCTCGACGCTGGCGACCGCGTTCGCTACGCGAGCAAACATCTCGCCCGGCGTTTCGCGCGGCTCGCCCGAGGCGTCGGCCAGCAGAATCCGCTTTTTCAGGACCTCATTCGCCACTTCGCTAAGGGTCATAGCATCCCTTCGCGAAGCATAGCAGAGACTCCGCGATTCAGAGTGATCCGCATCACGCTATTGATCTGTCGCTGCGGGACTTCGCTAGATATGTCGTGACCGCCTGTAGTAGAGTACCGCCGCCGCGAACGCAACTGAACTCCACTCAGGGACTGAGCCTTGCACATATTACGTGAGTTTCACGCTGACGATGCCCTCTGATGCCGCGCGAGCGACGTCCCATAGCAGCCGTCGCTCGAAGCCTTGGTATGCCCAGCTGTGGGTGTATGTGTTCGTTGCGATGATCCTGGGAATTCTGCTCGGGCGGTTCGATCCGGGCCTCGGCGTGCGCATGCAGCCGCTTGGCGAGGGCTTCATAAAGCTGATCCGCATGCTCATCGCGCCGATTATTTTCTGCACCGTCGTGCACGGAATCGCACGCATGGTCGACGTAGCTCGCGTAGGCCGCGTCGCCCTCAAGGCGATCATCTATTTCGAAGTGCTGACCACAGTCGCGCTGATCATCGGGCTGGTCGCGGTCAACCTTTGGAAGCCCGGCGCGGGGATGAACATCGATCTGGCGCGCATTGATACGTCCGGCGTTCAGACGTATATCGCACATCCCGAAAACGCGAGCGTCACCCAGTTTCTAATGAATATCATTCCGACGACGTTCGTTGGGGCGTTTACCGAAGGCAACGTTCTGCAGGCACTGCTCGTTTCGGTTCTCTCCGCGTTCGCGCTCACGAGCATCGGTGCTCTCGGCAAGCCGGTGGTCGACTTGATCGAATCGGCTTCGAAAATGTTCTTCTCGATTGTCGGAATTGTGATGTGGACCGCGCCGATCGGAGCATTCGGCGCGATCGCGTTTACTGTCGGCAAATTTGGCGCGGGCTCGCTCGTGTCACTCGGCAAACTGCTCGGCGGTTTCTACATCGTGTGCTTGATCTTCGTCTTCGGAGTCCTGTGGCCGATCGCGAGCTGGTGCGGATTCAGCATCTTTAGGCTGATCCGCTACATCCGCGAAGAACTCCTGATCGTGTTTGCAACTACTTCCTCCGAAACGGTTCTCCCGCAATTGATGAAACGCCTCGAAGATCTTGGCTGTGACGAAACAATTGTGGGTCTCGTAGTCCCCACTGGCTATTCGTTCAACCTCGATGGCACCTGCCTGTACCTCGCAACGACGACTATATTTCTCGCGCAAGCCACCAACACGCATCTGAGCATCGGGCAACAGCTCGGACTGCTTGCAGTGCTGTTACTATCGTCGAAAGGAGCCGCGGGTGTCACTGGCGCTGCGTTTGTGGTGCTAGCGGCAACGATTGCGTCCACCGGAACGATTCCGATCACGAGCGTCGCGCTCGTGCTGGGAATTCACCGACTGATGTCGGAAGGACTGACGCCGACAAACGTGGTGGGCAATGCGGTCGCGACGATTGTGGTCGCGAAGTGGGAAAACGCGCTGGATGAAAAACGCCTCCATTCGGCCCTCGAGGGCAGAATGGAAGTAGTGGCACAGAACTAATTCTTCGACTGTGCTTTCGCCGCAGAGTTAAGAATCTTTTCCAAGCGATCCAGCACCTGCATTGCCGTGTAGCACTGAGAGACGCTGGCGTTCGGCTCGCGCTTTTCGTTAATCGCGCTGAAAAATTCGCGGTCCTGCAGCTCGATTCCGTTCATCGAGACGGCCACGCCGGTGAGATCGATTTTCTTATCGTCGCCATCGACCAGATCGTCGTAGTACGCCTGGTAGGTGCCGTTGTCGCAGATGTAGCGGAAGCGCGTGCCGAGCGGTCCTTTGTTGTTGAACGAAAGCGAAAGCGTGCAAATCGCGCCGGACGGCACCTTCATCACGATCCCCATATCCATCGCGATTTTAAGCTCAGGATGGAACGGACCCTGCACCGCGTAGCAATCGGACACTAGCTGACCAGTCTGATACTGGAACAAATCGACCGTGTGACAAGCGTGGTGCCAGAGCAGGTGATCCGTCCAACTGCGCGGCTTGCCCGCGGCGTTCATGTTCGTGCGCCGGAAAAAGTAGGTCTGCACGTTCATTTGCTGAACCTTCAGCTCGCCAGCCTTGATCTTTTTGTGGACGTATTGATGGCTGGGATTGAAGCGCCGCGTGTGGCCGCCCATGCAGACGACACCGGTGTCCTTCTGCACCTTCACGAGCATCTCGGAATCGGCCAGCGAATCGGCGATGGGAATTTCGATGTGGACGTGCTTTCCCGCCCTCATGCACTGCACGCCTTGCTTGGCGTGCATTCCGGTCGGCGTCGCGAGAATCATCGCCTCGAGGCCCGGCTGCTTCAGGCTATCGGCCAAGTCGCCGGTGAAGTTAGGAATCTTGAAACGCTTGGCCACTTCCGCTGTGGCCACCTGGTTTCCGCCGGTGAGCGTGATGACTTCAATTCCCGGAATGTTCTGCAGCGCTTCCAGGTGCTTCACGCCGAACGCGCCTTGTCCAGCAACGCCGACCTTCATGTGTTTGCCCTCATTTCGATATAGAGGATTCCGCCAAATGCGAAGCAGGCGTGCCGCGCTAAAGACCGCGGCGCTACATCTAAACCTTCGCTTGTCGACCAGCAACTACTGCGGTGCGCCGGCCTTTTCTTTTTCCAGCTTGGCCTTTTCGGCGCGCAGCTTGCGCAGTTCCCCATGAATTCTGAGGACGGCCATCCACATCCCGAGCGGGTGCGCACCGGCTTCGACGAGCGGATGCACCTGCCCGTCGCGGAATTTCTCGATGTCGTCGTCCTGCAGCGTCTCGAGAACTTTCCCTTCCTCCACGCTCATGCCGTATTCCTTCGCGACGGAAGGCCAATCCTGGATCAGCCGCAGCCGCAGGTCCCGTTTGAAGCGGCTGTCGTAAAGGACCTTGTTCAGCTTGTACGCAGATGGAGTTGGATGCTTGTAGAACTCGTAGCCGCCCTGGAAATGGTAATCCGGCGGCGCGCCCATTCCTTCCTTGGAAGGTCCGGTGCCCTTGAGCGGCTTGAAGCGAAACACAGCGTGGCCGTGGTGCCAAGTCGGCTGGTAAGTGACCAGCTCGCCCTTGATGTTGCCGAGCGCGCCGAACATGATCATCCACGACAGCATCTCGGTGTTGCCGACTTCGTCCAACTGCTCGTTCGTCAGCTTAATGAGCTCGTCGAGATGGCCCTTTTCGATCTGGCCGATCGCCCAGTAATCGAAATCGAACGCGGGCTTCGGATATTTCCACGTGCCCGGATAGTGGGACATTCCGCCGCTCGCGACGATCGCAACATTTTCCGGGCGGTCGGCAATGACTTTCGCGAGAGCCTTGCCCAGTTGCGCGCAGCGCTGCGCGGTCGGCAGCGGCGGAAGATATGCGTTGACGAAAATCGGGACAACGGGAATCGGCCGCTTCTCAATCACCCATTCGTACACGGCCGCGAACGCATGGCCGAGCACGGCGTCCTGCGAATATCCGAGGTCGAATCCGGCCTTCATCAGCTTGTCGAGAAGGTCTTCGGTGAACGGCTGGTGGATCGGCAGCTCGTACTTGCGGCCTGCAAATTCCGCGTGGGAATACTCGCCGGAGAGAATGCAAAACGTTGGAACAGAGCTAAGGAAGAAAGTCTCGAGGTGATCGCTGGCGATGACAATGACCGCGTCCGGCTTGCTCTCCTCGAGTTCCCTGCCAATCTGCCGCATGGCGGCGATGTCGGCATCCAGTTGCTTCGGGTCCTCGCTCGGCGGGTAGTCGAAAAGCTGCGGTGCGTGGACTGTCGCAAACGCCGAAACAATTTTTCCCATGTTTGGTTACCTCATTTCTGGTCTGCGAAGAAGGCGTCTCAGTCGATCTTCGCGTTGCAAACGCGCGGCCCCGAGGGACCGCTCGGGCCAAACTTCATCTGACTCGATTGTTGCGGAATCGGCGGGACTCCGTCAAGTGGAACGTCTCGTTGCTCACGATCTGCGGACCTCGATTTTTTGGCGATTAGGAAATTTTCCGCGCTTTGTTTTCAGCGGGTTGCAGCGATTCTACCTGCAAAGTTTGGCGATTAGGTGTTCTGAGGCGGGCGACGGTTGGCGCGTGGAGCCACGAGCGCACGGCACCCCTCGCTTGCAGCAACTGAACTTCTCGCGATCCCTTCTTCATCCTCTTTCAACTCCTCGATGTACACTTCGGCGCAGCGTGACACGTTTCCAATATTGGAATCAACTGGACCCTCGTACAGATCTCGGCCAGCTGCGTCGGCGCGCGAAGCGCTAGCTCGTGAGCGGGTCGGGTTTCTTGACGTCGATGGCGAGGTCCTTGATGGCCTGCTGGACGACGGAGGCTTGAATCTTGCCTTCGCTCAGCAGCTCGCGAAGAGTCGCAAGCGCGATGAACCTCGCGTCGACTTCGAAGAAGTTGC